>JAKPQD010000121.1 GCA_029572965.1 Bacteroidota bacterium
CAGCAGCAACACGGTAAATAGGTACTGCACCAACCATAACATTTGCATTTTGCAGTATCATTGTCCGTATTTCTGCCAGATTGCCGCCGGTTGAAAGATCCATAACGCTATCAGCACCATAATACACCGCTGTTTCCAATTTTTTGCATTCTTCATCAATATCACCATGGTCGGTTGAAGTTCCAATGTTAGCATTAACCTTGGTAAGCAATCCCTTCCCTATTGCCCGTACATTGAAATTCCGCTTTATATTTTTTGGAATAACAGCCCACCCCTTTGCCATTAATTGCAAAAGTTCTTCGGGTTTTATACCTTCAAATGCTGCTGCCTGTTTCATGGCTTCAGTTATGATACCCTGTTTTGCGTAGTCTAATTGTGTCATAAAGTTACCCCCACAACAAAAAAAACCGCTCAGCGATTGAGCGGTTTTTTTCATTAATACTAGTATAAAAGCATTGTACAAACTGCTCCCTCCGCTGGCATTACCCAGTTCAGGTTCAACGGGTATACTCTCAGGCTTGTGCATCAGCACAAACCACCCCTCCTTTAAAGAACATCACTTAGTTGATAAGATACTATGACCAAATAAAAAATCAAGAGAAATATTACAACAATTAAATAAATTTTTAATAGTGGCGACGCTCAGGAATGCTTTCAGGGTAACCGCCATTTTTTATAAATTGCGGATCATTATATAAGCCACAGTAACAGCTACCGTATTCCTGTATATCAGGTGCACAGTATTCACAGGGACATATGATATCCTTATCTTTTTCTCGTATGCCGTCAGCGTCCCTGCAAGGGCACGAATAATAGCCGTAACGATTATAATTTGTTGTTAAGCCTTCAACCAGAATATTCAGAAATTCCATATCAGGATGCAATACCCAGCCATGTTTGGCAGCTACCATCTGTGCAAATTGCAGGGTGTTTTGTAAAGTTTTTGCTTTCAACATTGTTTATTTCTCCATTTTTAATAATCGCCGCCATTCTTCTTCAATAAATCCTGTAAAAAATGTGCTGTCATCAATAACTAAAAATGGAAATGCAACATACATGTTTGATTTTTTTGCAAGATAGTCCTTTATATTGTTCTTTTCCTCTGATGACAGTAAATCAACATAAACAAATTTGTACTTTACGGAATTGTCATCAAGAAACTTTAATGC
>JAKPQD010000141.1 GCA_029572965.1 Bacteroidota bacterium
ATCTGAAGATGCAATTTCTGGCAAAAGCAGCATGTTTTCTTCAACTGATGCTGGTATTGATCTTTTTAATTTTCAACCAAAATCTTTTACTATCAATATTTGGTTTAAAACCCTTGATAGTACTAAAATTCAAAGAATACTCCATAAAGGTGACAGAGGCGGTAGCGCTGCTCATCTTTGGTCTTACAGTCTTGTCTTGGTAAATGGAAAAATCAGGTATTCTCTTGGTGGAAATGACGGAATTGGAGCCTTTAGCATTTTTAGTAAAGATTCTATTAATTCTAATAAATGGTATAAAATCACTTGTACCTTTAACGATGACACCAAATATGGCAAGCTATATTTAAACAATGTCCTCCAAGATTCAATGTTATCAAGTAATAGTATAATAGAGACTCCTGAAGTGCTTAAAATATCTTATTATCCAAACATGAGTGACGATAAGCAAGCCATTAATGGGTATGTAGATGAACTGAGGTTGTTTGAACAGGAATTGTCTGTGTTAGAAATAAGCAAATTGGAAGATTTTTTTGAGTTTCCAACAGCAATCAAAGAGCCTGTAAATAATAATATCCTCGTTTATCCTAATCCTGTGAGCAGTATTTTAAAAATATCAAACAATAGTTCTGAAAAAATAAAGTATTTTGAAATATTCAACCTCTATGGGGTTAAAATCTTGCGTTCGGATAAAATAGAAAATATTGATATTTCATCTTTAAAAAGTGGCTTTTACCAACTTAAAATAACTACAACAACCCGCCAATATGGGTATCAAATCCTAAAAAAATAAAACAGTAGGTTCATTGAAACTTCTCAATCATAAAAACACTCCGAAGAATTAAAACTTCGAAGTGTTTTTTTTTAATACTTCCTAAAACTATACCGTAACGAAACAAAGAAGCGGCGTCCGGGAGAGGTATTGCCCAAACTGCCTGGCATGACTTTGTCAAAGACATTATCAACTCCGAAAGAGGCATAAAATCCCAAAGGAATAGCAGAGCTATACGTTATGCGGACAATTTGGTAAGGTGGGTCAATGTACCTTTTATCATTTACCGGGGTAAACTCTCGTCTGCCGGTTATACGGTCAAATATTTCGAGAGATTGCTTATATTTTCCAATAGCATTACTATACGTTAAGCCTGCATTAATCGATATAGGGGCTACACCGTATGCCTGTTTATTGGTTTTGCGATCTATGGCATCAACAAACGATATTCCTAATGTCCCACTAAGCTTAGAGAACAATTTGAAACCAGAGATAAGGTCAGCACCCTTGATGAGCGCCTTGTCAATGTTTTCATACTGGTAAATCCGCGAAACAGAGTCGGTATAAATGTAATTGATCATGTCTTTCACGTCATTGAGATAAACATTTGCAATCACGTAATAATGCGCAGCATTATGTTCAGCCGAAAGACTGTAATAAGCAGATTTTTCAGGTTTTAAATCTTTATTGCCAAGCACCCTGAACGACCCAAAATGGTCAAACTCATAATACAAATCCTTCAATGATGGCGAACGAAAACCCATCCCGAATGAAGCCCGGTAAACTATCGGGGTTGTTTTATACATCAATGTGAAACGAGGTACAACATTGGTTTTATAATGCTCATTGTATGTAAACCGCAAACCACCTGTCACTTGTATGCTATTGCTTATGGCATATTCGTCCTGGGCAAAAAAGGACGTTTCAAACAAGGTTTTGTTTTGCTCAGTAATTCGGTTTGAAAAAAGGTTTTCGTATTGGTTTTCGTTTCCAACATTCAGGGTGTGGCGACGAACAACAAACTGGTGCTGTATTTTAACATTTTGCAACCTGTCCGAAGCATATTTCCGCATCTCGTCATTGCGCAAAAACAATATATCATAATTGGAATAGCTGTCTATGCCATAAGAAACCGATGTACGCGATGAATCCTGATGAATGTATGCAGCTTTGGCCATACCTGAGTACGAAAAATACCCATGATCAGAAGGGCTCAACAATGCATCTCCGTCAAAAATCCTTTTATAAAAGATATTCCCGGAAATGTTCAATTTTAGCTCCTTTGATACATCAATGACAAAACCTTGACGTGCCGACATATCATACATTTTATATTGTGTTTTGTATGAAGTGTCATCGGTATTGACGTTATACCCGTTAGTACGCCCATAATTGAATGAAGAAAGGCTTGAAAACACGCCAGTTTTCATTCCAATAGACGTATTAGCCCTTGTTTCATTGAATTTTGAGAAATACACGCCTGCATCTTGTTGAAATTTAGCCGCAGGCACACGTGTAATGATGTTCACTACCCCGCCAATAGCGTTAGAGCCATATAAAACAGACGAAGCCCCTCGTACAATCTCAATCCGCTCAACCTGTTCAAGGTTAAGCCGACTGTAATCAATATCTCCGTCCATTTCGCCAGAAAGCCGCTCACCATCCACTAAAAACAACAGATACTTGGCATTCAATCCCTGAAAATCAGATTTAGACATCAAGCTATTTTTAGAAAACTCTAAGCCCGGGACTTCTTTCTCCAATGCTGCCCCAACGGTTGTAATTCCAAGCTTTTGCAATCGGTCGGCGTACAATACCTGCGTAACTACAGGAACATCCATTAACTTCTTTTCGGAACGGCTTGCTGTAACGACTACAGTTTCCAAGTCACGTACTGAAGGTTCTAACAATACTGTTATTTCAGATGTTGTATCTGTCAAATATGTCAATGAACCGATATAACCCATTGATGATATTTTTAAATATCCAGTATTATTCTTAAATCCAGAAATAGTAAAATATCCATCATAAGAAGTGACAGACTTTATACCAGACGAAACCACTTCAACAACAGCACCGGCAATAGGTTGATTGTCGATTTTATCCAAAACCCTTCCTTTTATTACGGTTGCAAACAACAATGGAGTGTATAACAGAAAAAACAGTATATTTATAAACGTCTTTTTCATGAATAGAAATATAAACAAACCTTTCAAGCCCGAAAGACCTGAAAGGTTGATGAAAACTGATGTTGAATAAAATTAATTGAAGTTATCTGAACCGTCTGGCTGATATGAATATACAAACTTGTAATGCCCGGAAACATTATCATCCCCGTAATAGGTAGTGATATACATCTTAGCATATTTACCTTTAGCGGTTTTTAATATGTACACAATTTTCTTCGATTGTATAACAGTTTTGTTATCAGCCTGAACCATATTGTACCACTTATATAAAACAGGACTTAATACCAAAGTGGTTATGATAGGTTTTCTTGGGTCAGCAGGATTATAATTTTCAACTTTAACCGAATCATCCTTTTCAAAAACAATATAACTTTGATGTTCAGAAACAGTTTTTAATGAATCGAATCCGCTTTGGCCAGTAGAATAAGTAGCTGCAACAACAGCCTGTCCAATACCACTTTTACCCCCATTGGTTTTTATCATAAACCTTGAAAAAGCAATATCCCAGTCAGTAGAGTTCTTTGGGTCTGAAACCTTCACAGAATCTCCTTTTTCAAATGAAAAATAGACCCAATGGTTTGATGCACTTGCATCTAACGAATATGAACCAGAAATAGCTTTTGCCCTGTCATCATCTTCACAGGCACTAAATACGAACACAAGGCTAATAGCCAAAAAATATAATATTTTTTTCATAATTATTTTAAATTTAATAAGTTACAACAATAGAATTAAAACACAAAAACTGCGTAATGTGTCCTTTATTGATAAAAAGCTTAACAGACCGGAGGTGGTCGTTGGAAATAGCAATATTTTATGCTATTTGAATAAATGTAACTTACAAAATGACCTGTATAAAAGGTCTTTATCGGAATAAAATAATGAATAGCCTGATGTAAAAAAGGTATAGATTTTACAACCTTAAAATACTTTGAATAACAATAAGTTGTCTGGCTTTGTTGTTTTAAAACATCAGCTTTGATGGGTTTTTCAATGGCAATCTCAGCCTTATCCTGATGCTTTTGTACAAAATGAGCACTATCGATTTGGTTTAATGAATACAAGCCCATGCTTACTAGGTAAAGAATACCCAGCACGATGTAAGGCAAATGAGTCGAAAATAAACCAAAAAACAGCATTTAGCGTAATTTTCAGATGAACACCAGATAAAGCATTTTTGTTGGCACAAAGGTAAGTATTTTTAAAACAAAAAAACTCCGAAGTTCATCACTTCAGAGTTTCTCTTTTATCTTGTTTCTTGACTCTTTGTTCTTGATTCTTTTTACCTCATATTTGAAAAAACATTGGTAACATCATCATCTTCTTCAAGTTTTTCAATAAGTTTCATAACGCCTGCTGCTTGTTCAGAGTTTAATTCTTTTGAATCTGTAGGGATCCACTCAAATTCGGCACTAACAATTTCAAAACCTTTTTCTTCAAGGTATTTCTGAATGCTGCCATAAGACTCAAATTCGCCATAAATCATAATATTTTCCTCTTCGGCAAATACATCAGAAACCCCAAAATCAATCAACTCAAGTTCAAGCTCTTCAAGGTCAACACCAGGTTTATTTTTAACCTTAAAGTTACATTTGTGCTCAAACATAAAAGATACACTACCAGAATTGCCAAGAGAACCACCAAACTTACCAAAAATACTGCGAACATTGCTTACAGTGCGTGTAGGATTGTCAGTAGCTGTTTCTACAAGTATAGCAATACCATGAGGCCCGTATCCTTCATATATTACTTCTTTATAGTCCTCCTGTTCTTTAGATGAAGCCCGCTTAATAGCCCTATCTACTGTATCTTTAGGCATGTTGGCAGCTTTAGCATTTTGCAGCAACATTCTAAGCCTGCCGTTAGAATAAGGATCAGGGCCAGCCGCCTTAACAGCCATGGCAATATCTTTACTTATGCGTGTAAATATCTTTGAATTACTGGCATTTCTTTTAAAAATTCTTTCTTTTCTATATTCAAACGCGCGTCCCATATTATCTGTATTGTTTATTCTTATTCGTTGATAGTTATTTTCAAAATTTTGTCACCGGGCCTGATGGCATCTATCACATCCAAACCTTCGTAATCCTTACCAAAACAGGTATGTACACGGTCAAGGTGTTGAGTATTGCGCCTGTTATGGCAGATAAAAGATTGCGAACCGCCTGTATCTTTTCCGGCATGGGCCATTGACAATACACCCCTATCGTGATACTGGTTTCCACCTGATGTCTCGCATTTAATAGTATAACCAGGCCCACCAACACCAGTACCTTTAGGGCATCCACCCTGGATAACGAAGTCTGGGATTACCCTGTGGAACGTGAGGCCATCATAAAAGCCTGATTTGGATAATTTAATGAAGTTCTCTACGGTATTTGGAGCATCTTCTTCGTAAAACTGGACCTTCATTGTCCCTTTTTCAGTCTGTATCTCAGCTGTTTTCATATTTATATTTTAATTCTTGATTCTTGTATCTTTTTTAAAAAGCGACAAAATTACAATTTTTATCCTTCTTGCCAAAACTAATAACTTATTTGTGGAACATCTTTAATAAAGATTTGATTTTCAATAACATTACAAATAAAACCTGCAACATCATATCTGGAGATATGGCTAAAAAAGCCAAGCTTCAAATAACCAGTTTTATAAACTCCTTTAGGTTTCTGCATGGTTAAAAGCGGTGCTCGTACAATGGTATAGTCTAAATCAGTTGCTAAAATTCTTTTGCACTGCTCAACACCATCATTAAAGCGAGCCGGGGCAATTGATTTTATTATAAACGTGAGCATACTATTGGCTAAAGACCATTTATCCTCTGGCATTTTTACACCAGAACCTGTCAAAACAACAAATCTTTTAATATTTCTGGCTTTCATAACCTCTATGATATTATCAACTGCCTTGGTTTGAAATAATGGCTGCGAACCTTTTACATGTCCTAAAACCGATACAACAACTTCAGACCTTTCAATTGCTTGTTCAATGGCTTCTTTCTGGTTAACATTTCCTTTTATAACAAATAAATTAGGATGTTCAATGCTGAATTTTAACGGATTCCTTACCAATGCATTAACCCGATAACCTTTTTCAAGCAACAAGCCTGTCAATATTCTTCCTGTGCGCCCGGATGCCCCGAAAATGGCAATTTGTTTTATCATAAAAAATTTTATTTTTTAAGGATTGAAGCTTGCACACACCAACAAATATCATTGTGTATATTCACTTTGTTGATAAAAGAACTTCGCATAATTGCGATTTGTATAATTAAGTGCAGAGTTATATAAAAAACGCATTGCTTTTTTCAATGGCAATGCGTTATCTGATGTTGTAAAACAAATTATTTGCGTTTTTCTATACGGGCGCGGAGCTCGTTTTCATAAGCTTTCCAGTCAGAAATTGGGTTCCTGGCAACACCACTGTCAATAGCAGCTTTAGCAACAGCTGGAGCTACAACTGTCAACAGGCGTGGGTCAAGTGGCTTAGGAATGAGATATTCGCGTCCAAAGCTCATGCTTGTTACGTTATAAGCTTTCATCACTGACTCTGGCACTGGTTCTTTAGTAAGTTTTGCAATGGCCAAAGTAGCTGCAACCTTCATTTCCTCATTAATTTTGTTGGCCCTTACATCTAAGGCCCCTCTGAAAATGTAAGGAAAACCTAATACGTTATTAACCTGGTTAGGATAATCGCTACGGCCGGTGGCAAAAATGATGTCAGGACGTGAAGCCTTAGCTTTTGCATAAGAAATTTCCGGGTTTGGATTAGCCAAAGCAAATACAATAGGGTCTTTAGCCATACTACGAACCATATCTTCAGAAACTACGTCTGCTACAGAAAGGCCAAGAAATACATCTGCATCTTTCATAGCCTCTTCAAGAGTGTTGATATTACGAGTTGTTGCAAATGGCAGTTTTCGTTTGTTGAGGTCGGTACGACGGGTAGAAATAACGCCTTTGCTATCTAACATAACAATGTTTTCCAGTTTTGCCCCTAAATGCATATATAGGCTTGCACATGATGAAGCAGCTGCACCAGCACCGTTTACAACGATTTTAATATCTTCAATCTTTTTGCCAATAAGCTCGAGTGCATTAATAAGCGCTGCACCGGAAATAATTGCTGTTCCGTGCTGGTCATCATGCATCAGTGGGATATCAAGCTCTTCTTTTAGGCGGTCTTCAATATCAAAGCATTCAGGGGCTTTAATATCTTCAAGGTTGATACCACCAAAAGTTGGAGCAATAGCTTTTACGGTAGCAATAAATTTTTCAGTATCAGTTTCATTAATTTCGATATCGAAAACGTCGATATCGGCAAAAATTTTGAACAACAAGCCTTTGCCTTCCATAACAGGCTTTCCGGCAGCTGCGCCAATGTTACCAAGGCCTAATACTGCAGTACCATTACTAATAACGGCCACTAAGTTCCCTTTAGCAGTATATTTATATACATCGTCGGGGTTTGCTGCAATCTTAAGACATGGCTCAGCTACACCCGGCGAATAAGCTAACGCTAAATCTGATTGTGTACTATGTGGCTTAGTGGGAATAACTTCTATTTTCCCGGGACGTCCTTGTGCGTGAAAACGCAATGCTTCTTCTTTTAAATTATTTGACATGATAATTGTATTAAAAATTTTGAAGGTGCAAATGTAATTTTTTTTAAGTGAAATATCTTTTTGACAAACTTTAATAAGTTAAAAACTCGATAAAATAAACAAATATTCAAATCTATTTCATTAAATCCTTTAAGATCGCGACATAAGTGCATATAGGCTATCCTGTGCCCTATATAAGCCCAATATTATTGAATAATCTATAGCTCTTAAATAGTAAGAAACTAAAAAATTGATTTTCGAATATTTTTCCAAAAAATGCTAAAGCTATAATTGAAAGGTATTTGATTATTTGGCAGGTTTTAATATTATTTTAAAGCATTCATCCTGAGTATAAAATGACAAAAGCGTTTGAATTCTATAAAAGCATACGTTGATTATTTCATCATACTAAAATTTAATTTTTAAGGAATGATGGAACACCCCTGTTCGCTATTTTAATACTAAAGTGTTTATGTTTTCCAATCAGGGGTATTTCATAAATTTAAAATTTTAATGGAATGACCAAACACCCTTGTTGACATTTTATTACTTTCGTGTTTGTTCAATTCGTTCATGAGGGCGCTTTGCTAAGTTGCCCTTGCAAGAATATAATTGATAACAGATACTAAGAAACAAGCATGATTCGTTAAATACAAACAAGGATGAAATCCGGTTAGTCGGGACGGGGTCTCCTTCGGAAAGTCCTTCAGGATATAAAAAATTATTTAAAGATGAAAAATATTGTTACACTGGCATTGTTTATATCAACACTAATTACAACACAGGCAATAGGAAAATCCAACAACACTGCCTGCCGTATTGATGTTGAAATAGCCGGCCTGGCTGATAAAAAAGTCACGCTAACCATGCATTACGGGCTGAAAGACATTATTGTGGACACAATAAAGCTTGATAGTAAGGGCAGAGGATACCTGGAACGTACAAAGAAGCTGCCAGAGGGGATATACAGCGTGGTACTACCGAATGGCAAATATTTTGAGCTATTGATAGGTTTTGAACAGTACTTCACCATTGTTTCGGACACTTCGTCATTGGTAAATAACATAAGCATTGAAGGCAGTGATGAAACCGATGCTTTTTGCAAATACCAAAAGCTGGCCCTGCAACTGGAGAAAGTGAAAAAAGACAAAAGCAATAGAGAAAAGATACAACAAAGTATAAGCTTATTAAAGGATAGCATATATAAAAGTTTTGACAAACAATACATATCAAAGTATCTTAAAATGCAGGAAGAACCATCATTGAAAGTTGATACTTCAAAAATGGCTAAGGCGCCGATTGAAAAGTTCAAGCAACTGCACTATTTAAAAGCTGTTCATTACTTTGACAATATAGACTTCAGCGATGTCAGGCTGTTAAATACAAGGCTCTTCAGCGAAAAACTTGATTATTACTTTAACGTGTTTATTTCGCAACAGCCCGATACCATTATCCAAGCCATGGATAAAGTGATGAAGCTGGCCAAAAGCAACGATTCTACGTATCGTTTTACGCTTAGCTTTATGTGGCAGAACTTCCGTAATATCAAAACGCCTAACGATGAGCTTGTTTTTGTCCATTTGGCCGAAAACTACTATCTGAACAACACGGCTCCTTGGGTAGATAAGAGGTTTATCAAAATACTCGAAGAAAAAACCTTGTCATTAAAGAAACTGGCCATAGGCAACATTGCTCCTGACTTAGATTTAGTGGACATTGCTGAAAAGCCTTTGTCGTTACACAAAACAAATGCTGACTTGCTATTAGTGTTATTCTGGACCCCAGACTGTGACAACTGTACAAAAAAAATGGATGAGCTAAACCAGATATATTCTGCCTATAAGTCTAAAGGCTTTAAAATTTTTGCCATATACACCCATGCCGATAAGAAACTTTGGAAAGAATACCTCGAACAGCATAGTTATCCTTGGATTCATGCTTACGACCCACTCAAAAAAAGCCATTTTGAAGAAAAATACAAAGTAGAATTTACGCCAAAGCTTATTTTATTGGATAAAAATAAAAATATATTGGCGAAAGACCTTTCAATAGAGCAATTGAAAAAGATGCTGTTGCAAAAGAGCAAATAATACTTATGATTGCTAAAAGCCAGTTCCTCTTAAGAACAACCCTAAGATAAACAAATACAGTTATTTATCTTCTTTCCTTTTTTCCTTGATGAACTGAGCTCACGAGCGCAAAGCGAGTAAAAAAGGAAACGCTCTCGCCTCAGGCGAGATCACGTTCTTATGAAGGTCAGTATTGGCAGTAGCTTTAAACCAATGGCTACGGAGCAGACAAAAAGAAAGAAACGATATAATTGAATATCTGATTGTTATAGAAAAAATTATCAAATTCAGTTTACTTAGCAAGAAAATCGCCATCAATAATAAAAAGTTTTACGCCTTTATCTGTCCTGGTTTTGTGAGAGCTGGCATTGTCCGAAACCTGGTAAGTCATGCCCGCTTTCATTACCTGTTCTTCACCGGTCGAGAGCATGTTGACCATTTCACCTTCAATACAATAAATGATATGGCCTTTAGTACACCAATGGTCTGCAATATAGCCGGGAGAACACTCCACCATGCGTACCCGCAAGCCTTCATACTGTATAGTCTTCCAGAAAGCCTCCCCTACTTCACCTTTATGAACTGTTTGAGGGATTGCAGACCAATCGGTCATTTGAAATTCAATCATAACTTATTTAATTGGAGCCACAGAATATCTGAGGCGTTTATAATTAAGACTTTCGAAGAATTTTGATAATTCTGTCTGGCGTGGTTCGTTTTTGCCAATACGCTTTTTGGCCACCATACGCCGGTTATTCATAATTTTTTCAAAGAGTACAACCCAGTAAGGGGCTTCGTAAACCACATCGATGTTTAATTCAGTAGCTTCCATATATTTAAAATTTAATGTTATTCAAAACTATGGTTAAACAAAAAGAATGCCAAGTTTAAATCGGTGAATGACAGTTTTTTGAAGCTCAATAGTTGAGAATGGTAAATAAATACATTTCGGCAGGCAAGAAATTGTTGTTTTGTAGCTTAAACTTTGCAGTTTTTCACATTGCCCATATATGTTGAAATGCAAATAAACCATATTGTTTAGCAAAAAAATATCTCATCAAAGATTAATTTGAATAAAAATTTTAAACAGTTTTTTATTTTTATGTAATAATTATAAACAAGCTGCGAAATGGTCAAATTATCAAATCTTCTTTTTTTTACATTGCTGTTTATTTCTATTTCAAGCCTTTCGGCAAATAAATTGGACAGTTTGATGTTGTTGGCCGGGCAATCGGGCGATAAAGAAAAACCCGCATTGTACCTGCAAATAGCTAAACAATACCAAAGCAACAATGATTCATTAAGCATTGATTATTCAATAAAAGCAGTAAAAGGGGCAAAAAAGTTTAATCTGCAATTGATTGAAGCCCAAGCCTTAGAAAATATGGGTGTAAGCTATTGCAACCAGGCGCGTTACCAAATTGCATTGGATACATTAATGAGTGCGCTGAAAATTTATGAAAAGCTTAATTTCCCTCAGGAAGCAACGCTTTGTCTGAATAACATTGGCAATACATACGATTACTTGAGCAATTTTGAAAATGCCGAAAAATATTACAATAAAGCGCTCGGCCTTGCTAAAAGATACAAAAACCGATATAACGAATCTTTAGTTGTATTTAACCTGGGCAATATTTACCTTAAGCAGTATAAATACAGCAAAGCGCTGGAAAACTTCTTAGTTTCGCTGGCCATAGAAGAACAGATGGGCAATGAAATAGGAGTGGCCTACTGCCTCAACGACCTGGCAATGATTTATGAAGTTTTGCATTTGTACGACCGACAAGAAAATAGTATAAAGCGGGCGCTTGAAATTTTTAAAAAGAAAGGGTATGTTTTTGAAGAAAGTGTTTTGCTTAACAACCTGGGCGACTTTTACCTAAGCCAAAAGTTTTATGACAAAGCCATAGAAAATTATTTTCTTTCTGCTAAAACCAAAGAAAGCATCAACCATGTAGGGGGCTTAATACTTACCTATTCGAAAATTGGCGATGTTTATTTTACACAAAATATAACCGATTCGGCTGAGCTCTATTATCAAAAGGCATACAATATTGCCCAAAAAACAGGGTTCAATGTTAACAAGTCGTCGGTGTTATTAGGGATGGGCAAAATCCACTTTAACAAAAAACAATACAATAAAGCAAAAAATGCATTTGAAGAATGCTATGAAATTGCCACCAAAGGCGAGATGAACGAATTGCGGCGCGATGTATTGTTAGAATTGTACAAAACCGATTCGGCGCTGGGCGACGTAGCAGGCTCGAACAGGGCATTGCGAAAAGCTTATGAACTGGCCCAGGCCCTCAACGACAAGGAGGCAAAACAAAGGATTGGAGAAATGATGTTTACTTTCGAAACCGAAAAGAAAGATAGAGAAATTGCCCTGCAAAAATCGATCAACAACAAACAAAGAATGTTGCTTTGGGCTGCCATTGTATTTATTGTTTTTGTAACCTTCCTGAGTGTTATTATTTTTATACAATTCCGCAATATTAAAAAAAACAACCAATTGCTTGCCTTGCAAAAAGCCGAGATTGATGCTAAAAACATAAAACTCAGGGAGCTGGACGAATTAAAGAGCCGATTCTTTACGAATATTTCTCACGAGTTCCGCACACCTTTGACGCTGGTTACCGGAAACCTCGAGTTGCTCCACGACAAAGCAGAAAGCTCCGGTGAAGACGTTGAAACATATAACATCATGCTTCGCCATTCGCGCCGTTTGCTCGATTTGATCAACCAGCTGCTGGAAATCTCAAAGCTCGAAAAAAACAAGATGAAACTCTTTATTCACTATGGCAATGTTGGCGAATTTGTTTTCAGGATCGTTTCATCGTTCGAATCGTGGGCCGTTGAGAAAAACCTGATTTTCGATTATACTCAGATTGACAAAAGTGGTAATTGTTGGTTCGATGCCGATAAACTGGAGAAAGTAATTACCAACCTTATATCTAATGCCATAAAATATACAACAGAAGGCAGTATTACTATAAAATCGAAAATTACCGGCAATCAATTTATGGTTGAAATAACCGATACCGGGCCGGGATTAACCACAAATGAACTGGGACATATATGGGAACTATTTTACCAGGCCGGGGCCCAGGCCGATAAATTATACGAAGGGAGCGGCATAGGGCTTGCCCTTGTAAAAGAATTGGTAAAACTGATGCAGGGTGAAATATCTGTGTCAAGCCAACCGGGCAAGGGTACTTCATTCTCAATTACACTGCCTGTTGACTATGAGCAGTCTGAAAACATTGTTATTGTTGAAAATGCCGAAAGCAAAACCTATGAACCAATTGTTGCAAATGAAAACACTCACAAGAAAGGGCTACATTCGGGCCCTGTCCAAAATACAAATTCGGAAATGGTTTTGGTAATTGAAGACAATGATGACCTCCGCCATTTCATTTGCAGCAACCTGCTGGCCAATTACAGGATCATCGAAGCAGTAGATGGTATCGACGGGTTGGAGAAAGCTTTTGTTTCTGTACCCGATTTAATTATTACCGATGTGATGATGCCCCGGATGAATGGCTTAGAAATGACTAAAAAAATAAAAACCGATGAACGTACTTCGCATATCCCGGTAATTATGCTTACAGCAAGGGTTGCACACGAACATGTGATTGAAGGGCTGGAGATGGGTACAGATGAATACTTGCCTAAACCATTCAGCATAAAAGAATTGTTACTGAGGATAAATAATATTTTAAGGACGAAACAACAAATAAGAGAAAAACTTAAAGTCTCAAACGATTTATATGCACCAGATGTCCACATCAGTTCTGTTGATGAACGTTTTCTGAAAAAGGCTTTAGATATTATAGAAGCACATATAGAAGACTGTGATTACGAAGTGATCCAATTTTGTGCCGACCTGGGCATGAGCCGAACCAACCTGCATCGGAAATTGAAAGCGATAACCGGACAATCAACTACAGAATTTATCAGAAACACCCGCCTTAAAAGAGCTGCCCTTTTATTAAAAAACAATGCCGGAACGGTTTCGGAAATTGCCTATCAAACAGGGTTTACCAATCTTTCTTATTTTACTAAAAGTTTTAAAGACTTGTATGGCGTTACCCCTTCAGAATATAGTTAAGCTTCATTTTATCAAAAAAAAGAAGTTGTATTTTTCTGATAATCAATAGCTGAAACATCATTGTCAAAATCTGGAACATCAACGATAATATTTTAAATAGCAATTCATTTTCTTTGAGTTAAAGAATAATAAAATCTGATTAAACTTTAATAACATGAGAAAACAATTACTTCTTTTTCTAATTGCTTTACCATTAGGCATCCTGGTAAATGCGCAAAATTTAATACTCTATTACCCCTTCGATGGCAACGCCAACGATGCAAGCGGCAACCTCAACCATGCTACCCTTCACGGGTGCAGTTTTGCCCCCGACAGGATGGGTCAGGCCGATAAAGCATTAAGTTTTAACGGCACATCCGACTTTGTGGTTACACCTTATCGGCAAGCCAATATTACGGCACTAAGCTACTCTTTTTGGATAAAAATCCCCGACAATGCAGGCGAAATGACAATTTTTCAAACCAGGGGGCCCAATAATGAACCAGGCAAAAGTATAACTGTAACATTGAATAATGGCTTCGTGAGGTTTATATACGATGCAGCATATAATCTTTGTGGCAAAATAACCCGGCAACCTCTCGAAGCCAATAAATGGCTACATGTAGCATGTGTATGGAACGGCACATCGGGTCAGCCTGTCAACAACAACCAGTTTTCAATTTATATTAACGGAACACAAATAGCTGCCAACGATGATAATGCTGGTTCAAACAGGCCGGTACCTCCAATTAGTGGCGATAGTACCATGTTTATAGGTTATCACAAACAATGGAACAGATGGTTTAAAGGCTCCCTTGATGACGTAAGGGTTTACGAAGGAGTACTTAGCCCGGCCGACATTTCAGGCTTGTATTACGAAAAAATACCTCTCGAAATTGTTGCCCCACAAAAAGGAAAACATTTTATTAAAAATACCCAGGTTGAAATAAGTTGGGTTAAAAAGGCTGAAGTGCCTTCGGTAAACCTCCAATATTCGATAAACGGGGGCGCTTGGCAGAACATAGCCCTAAACCAGACAGGGACAAGCTATACCTGGACTTTGCCCAATACCGTGGCATCAAATGTAAAAGTGGCGGCAATATCAACATCCGACAATACCATCCGCAGCGAACTTGACGGTATAAGCATCGCTGCCGACTCGGCCATGTTGGGGCTGATGCTCTATTATCCATTGGACGGCAACGTGCAGGACGCCACCTTGTTTGGCAATCATGGCCAATTGCAGGGTGGTACTTATACTGAAGACAATATTATGAGCAGCAATTCGGCCCTGGCCATAGCTGGCGATGGACAAGGCTTTAGGCAACAAGTGGCCAAATCCTTTACCGGCACTGAAGGTACCATCTCGATGATCGTTTACAAGGACAATTGGGCAACCGCCGACCATGGAATATTTTTCCTCAATTACCCGGCTACCACTTCCCATCAGATGTACCTCAACTACCACGATGTTGGGCTGCATTTCCGCTATGGCGATGTAAGCCTGCATGGAAATACCTACCTTGCATGGAACGGTTGCTTTTCATGGAAGCCAAAAACATGGCACCACGTTGCCATTACCTGGGAGCAAACCTCAGGGGTTACTATGCTAAAAATGTATGCCGACGGGGCCAAGGTAGCCGAAACCACTGCCAACCTGATGCTTAACGATAGCGCCAACTGGAAATTTGCCCAGAAAATACCCGGCTCGACTTATGGAAACTTTAATGGCTCAATGGATGAGGTAAAATGGTATGGACGAAAGCTAAACGACAATGAAATTGGAAAACTTTATCAACAATCTGTCCAGCCCGAGCTTCTGTACCCCAACAATAACGACCTGTTTGTAAGCAGCAAATGTACC
Organism: Bacteroidota bacterium; assembly: GCA_029572965.1. Lineage (GTDB taxonomy): Bacteria > Bacteroidota > Bacteroidia > Bacteroidales > DTGW01 > JAKPQD01. The sequence continues at coordinate 15,582 of JAKPQD010000141.1, forward strand.
ATTACCTGGAGACCTTCGCCCCGACTGGCAGCAATAAATTTACAGTACTCTGTCAATAACGGCATTGTATGGCAAAACATTGCTGTAGGTGTAAATACCGATGCCGGAAAATTTGTTTGGAATGTACCCGCTCAAGGTGCAAATGATGTATTGATGCGCATTGCCAACCCCACTTCGGGAAAAAGCATATCAATTAATAAAACCAGGATTGTTAGCGATATAAAAGAGCTCGATTTACAAGCTTTCTTCCCTTTCACTTACAATGCCAACGATGCAGGCCGGACTAAATACAGGCCAATCGTTTATGGTGCTGCAACTGTAAAACTTTCTTCTGGCGAAAAAATGAATGGTTGCCTCGAATTTAATGGTACAACCGACAAGCTGGTAATTGAAAATTTTGCCACTTCACAACAATTTTCGCTTGCTTTTTGGATAAAAACTACCGACTCAATTGCCACAATCTGTTCATTGTGGGGAGCTGGCTATATCGGCATCAACAACACCGAAAACCAGTATAAAGGTAAGATTTTAGCATATATTGAAAACCCAAAAGCCAATTATACTTTCTTTTTAGATACTATTAAAATCAACGACGGGCAATGGCACTTTGTGGCTTTATCGGTAGCCAATGACAGCATGAGGTTGTTTGTCGATACCCGGCAGGTAGGCGTGAGCAAAGTATTGGGGGCAATTGATTACGATTATAACTTTTTTGTCGTGGGCAATTACGATTATAATTCCTCCATGGCATACAGCGGGTTATTGGACGAACTCAGGTTTTACAACAGGGGGATTGACAAAAATACGATAGAAGAAATCAGGAAAGCGATGTTTACCATGGTCGATAACGAAGTGGTTATTATTCGCGAAACAGTAACAGACACTTTGATAATCCGTGATACCATTCGCACTGTTGTTTATGATACAATTTTCCGTAATGATACAATCATCATAAGGGACACAATCAGGATAACAGGTTCAAAAATAATTGCAACACCTAATAGCGGAAATGAAAAAGTATTAACAAGTTTCCCGAACCCATCAACAGGAAGATTTACACTCCAATTGCCAGCTAATGAATGCATACCTGTTTCAATATTTGACAACCAGGGCAGGCTATTGCAAAATTACCCGGCATGTACAGGTAATACAGTTATTGAAGGGCTAAAACCTGGCACTTATTTTATCCGGGCCATAGCTAAAGATAGGCCTTATACATTAAAACAAATCATAAAATAATAAACGCCTGTATTCTCTAAAAAAAACGGCCATATCAACAAGCTGGTATGGCCGTTTTTTTTAATTCATTTCGAACAACAGGTTGTTGTGCAAATAGCTTTCATAAATCATATCGCAAGCAGGACGGATAAGGTTTAGCCAGTTTTTGTCCACCCTTTCTTTGTACCATTGCAGGCCAACACCATAATCCATTTTGTTGATGGTGTATGCAAAGTATATCCAATACGAAGGCATGGCTATAAATGCCATGGCATCTGCATTTGAAATGCATATTGCCTCGGCAGTATCAGCACCAAAAGGCAATGGCTTAACATGAGCTTCGATGCAATGAATAATATTCTGCTTTTTCAAATCAGACAAATTGCAAGCATCAAGCATTTCGCGTGCAATAGAAGCACTGTCTTTTGCATGAGTTGGTAGCGTTGAAAAATCAAGGACAGCCGATATATCGTGCAACAAAGCGGCAATTTGCACCACTTCCCTGTCTGCCTTAAGCATTTCGGCCAACTGTAAAGCATACTTTTCAACCACCAAGAGGTGAAACTCGTAAAATGCCGGATGCAACTGATTGGTAGTCGCAAGGCACCTACTTTGAACATAGTCCCTTACCTGGGCAAGTATTTGCTGATAATTTATTGTCATTTTTGTTTTCATACTTTTATATTTTAAAATCAAGTCAAAATTACTTTACGTTTTTCCCTGATATAAAACATAAATTGTTGAATGACAGTTTTTAACCCTTGAATAAAAAACCGTTTTACCCAATATGCAGTAAAGCGGCTTAACCCAATAAAATATGTCTATAGACCTAAGTAACTGGAGTTCGATATAAAATAATTATGGCACTATACTAATATTAATTTTTCTTTTTTTTCTGCTTCGCAGCCTTTGATTAAAACTACTGCCAATACAAGCTCTCATAAAGGGCATTTAAAATTGTATCAATGTATTTTATATTAGTCTTAATGATATTAAATAATTGTATGCGTAATGATAATCTCTACATTTACTTTAACCATCGCAAAAACAGGACAATATGTTTCTTCGCCCATTTTTATCACTTTATTCAGCTCTTGTAATGATGTATCTTTTGACTGTAATGTAATATCAAGAATGATGGTTTTAAAACCGGTTGGATGCTCCTGATGACGTATTCCTTTAGTTTTTATTGTTATTCCGGAAATATTCTTTTTCATTTTCCTTAAAAAAGTAAGGACTGCTGTACCCATGCATGATGAAATGCTCAGTAATAAAAGCTCAAGCGAAGTGTAACCAAGGTTATCGCCCAGCGGGGGAATATAATCGATATACACTGGCTCCTGTCCTTCCACTTCTCCTTTGAAGAGCAATCGTTCGTTTACCAATTCTAGATTGGCATATAACACTAATGATTTATCTGTTTCCATGATGTTTATTTTTATCTGGCCCAAAAATATTGGCATTAGCAATACTTCATAAATAAAGAATCGTCCAATGACCAAAATTGATTATTGAACGACCTTTACGATTAAATAAAAAGAATCAAGAATCAAGAACCAAGAATCAAGATTTTTAGTTTAGAAAATAGAATTACTTGTTTTCCACTGGCACTGGCTCGGGAACCAAAGTCTTTGATTCGGCAAGCTTAGGCTTCTTTACCCCAAATATAACGCGGGTGACAACTGTACGGCGAATAATATATTCGTACAAAAACAAGCTGATAACCAATGTTCCAACATTTATAACTAAGTATTTTAGTCCAATACCCCAATTTTGCTGAAGAATATAATACCCAATGATTACAATCACCGTTTGGTGTACAATATAAAAAGGATACAAAGCGCCATTGGCGTATTTCAGGAACTTGTTGCTGCGGTTCAGGTACTTTGCGCCATAGCCAATCAATGCACAAATAATAAACCATGCAAGCAGCATCGATTCTGCATCATAGTATATCCAAGAATACGATTCCCAAGGCAGGAACATGTTTGAATACCATGGGATAAAAACAAGAAAAACAGCATACAAAAGCAACCGGCGTTGGCTAACCAGCACGTCTTTAATACGCGGGTCAGACATAATCATGTATCCAAATACAAAGAACAGCAAGTTATAAAAGAATGTGCGCCAATCGTTGAACAAAGCATGTGTTTCATTAGGAAAGAAAGGCGTTAGTGAATACCAAACTACGAAAAACGGGATAACAAAAAGTAAAACGCCACCGGGACGCGCAATAAGCTTGTATATCTTCTCTTTCAGCGCATTGCCTTTTTCGCTTTTATACCAAAAGAAAAACGGGATTAGCATTAAAGAATATAAGAACAGGTATAAGATAAACCACAGATGGTGCCAGCTTATATTGCCCTGTGGGTACGTACCATTAAACATTTCGGGCAAAAAGTTGAAATAGTTGCCATATTGCCCAATCTTTTCGATAAATACCTGAGGTGGCACTATCAGAAACATGCCAATGATAAAAGGAATGAACAACCTTTTGGTACGCTCCCCGGCATATTGCCTGGCCGAACGCTTTTTTAAAGCATAAAATGTACCAAAACCCGAGATAAAGAATAGCAGCGGCATCCGCCATGTATGCAAGAACGACACTAAGTGGGTGAGGATAACACTGCGCTCGGCATTATGGATGTGCCAATCGGACCATTTGAAAAACGGCATAGCCGAATGCAACAATAATAAAAGGAAAATGGCGATTACCCTGAGCCAGTCTATATAATCCTGGCGGGTATTTTCAGTATTTGCTGTCATGATTCAAAAATTTTAGTTAAACATTTTTTTTTGACAGCAAAACTATGTTGACCCCAAGCAAAGCCGAATGTGCGCCTGCAAGGGAGCAGTGTGCGCTTATAAGCGTGCACGCTATTTTCTCGATTTTTCACGGTATTCAGAAGGAGTAAGATTAGTGTGCTTTTTGAAGATTTTATTGAAAGCCGACTTAGAATTGTACCCCACTTCTTCAGCAATCTCCTCAATGGTCAGGTTGTTTTTTTCATCGGACAACATATTCTTGGCCTCCTCAACCCTGTATGCTGCAAGGTATTCAAAAAATGACTTTTCAGTAGTTTCATTAATTACCTGCGAAAGATGATGCGAAGCCACTCCTGCCCTTTTTGCCAGTTCACTTAGCGACAACAGATTGTTTTTAAAAACTTTTTCATCTTTCATCAAAGATTCCAATTTGGCAATGATAGCCTCTTTGTCCGTTTCTTTGAGCGACGATTTCTGATATTTTACGGTGCTTGCGTTAGCCTCAACATTCTCAGCCAATGGCTTTAGTGCAATAGAAGTTTTTATCAGGTAAAATGTTGTAATATACATTATTGCAGCCACATACGTAGCAACAAGGTAATCGCCCAGGTCGCGGCCGAAAGTGCTTTTCACCGTTATAAATAGAATAAAACTTACCCCGACATGAAATATAAAGTTCCGAACCCAGGTATATTCAGTGCTAAGCATCGAATATATTTTCAGTCCAGCGGCCTTGTATTTTTTAACCAGAAAATAAGCCGAAAGCACAAAATAAGTAAGCCAGTGCAACCCGAATATTTCATTCAAATAATGTCGCAATAGCAGTGGATCCGGGTCACATACTATATTTACCTGCCGATAAGGCAGATTATAGGCATAAACCTCATTCACCGAGTCAAACCTAAAATCAAGAGGCTGAATGAGATATAAAATATGGTACAGACAATACAGGCCAAAACAAATAAAATGCGGCCAAACCCGCTTTTGCTCCATCTTAAGCGAAGCTTTAACATACAAATACATCAAAGGGCCCATCAGAAAGTTGCCGGGCTCGGAGAAATTATCCAACCACAACACCTTAAATATCAGCCCGGAGTAATTGAGAAAAATCTCCAATATAATCAGCGTAAGCACCAGGAACAACACCCCTATATAAACATTTGATTTATAGCGGTTATTGGCCTTATGCAAATAAACAAACGACAAAATAACGCCTTGAAAAACGCCGGCGAGAATAAATAAAGAAAATATGTCGATTCGAGGAAATGATATCAAAACAAAAGCTTTTAGATGACGAAAGTAAAAAGAACATGCCAGAAATACAATATTCATCATAGCATATCTTACATTTGTACAAACATTCATTATTCAACCACCATGAATTTCACATTACGCCCATGGAACAATGGCGACATCGGCAGTCTGGTAAAATACGCCAATAATAAGAACATTGCCAGGTATCTGACCAATGCTTTTCCGCACCCTTACACGCATGCCGATGGCGAAAAATTCATAAAGCTCTTTTCGCAAGACAACCCCACTCGCGTATTTGCCATTGATGTTGAAAATGAAGCTGTTGGCTCTATCGGCATCTTTCCACAAACCGATGTACATTGCAAAAATGCCGAAACAGGATACTGGCTGGCCGAACCATTCTGGGGGAAAGGTATTGTTACCGCTGCTATTAAGCAAATGGTTGAATATGGGTTCAACACCTTTGATATTGATAGAATTTTTGCCCGTCCTTTTGGGAGCAACCTTGCCTCACAGAGGGTATTGGTAAAAGCCGGGTTCAAGCCCGAAGCCCGCTTTGAAAAAGCCATTTTCAAAAATGGGATTTATGAAGATGAGTGCTATTATGCTATACGAAAAAATGAAATGATAAAACCATGAAAAGCAACCTGTCACAACAAATAAACATCGGCAAAGACACCGAAACAAAGCTGATTGAAGTGGGCATAAGCAGTTTTGAAGAGTTGAAAGCCATTGGAGCAGAGCAAGCCTATATACGCCTTCATGCTGTTGACCCCGGAGCTTGCCTGAGCCTGCTATGTGGCCTCGAAGGGGCTATACATGGCATTAGCTGGCACAAAATACCCAAAGAACGCAAAGAAGAGCTGAAAGCATTTATAAAAATGGTAAACAAGCAATAATAGGTTGAAACTTGCGAAAAACCTTCCAGGTTTTTGAAACCTGGAAGGTTTAAGGTACAAAAATCAACAACTTCAACCCAAGACTAAAAACAATATGGATTTCAAAGAAGTACACCTCAAACAGCAGGGCTTTTTCCTGACCAATCAAACCAAAGATGTTGATTACAGGAAGAACCAGCTAAAGAAGCTAAAAGAGCTCTTGAAAGCTAACGAACAAAAGCTTTTTGATGCTATTTACGAAGACTCTGGCAAATCTGAGTTTGAGACCTATCTGACAGAGCTGTCACTTCTGTACCACGAAATATCGCTTTTTGAAAAAAAGCTCAAAAGTTGGAGCAAGCCCCGGCGTGTTTGGACAGATATAGCCAACATGCCTGCCCGCAGTTATATCATTCCTGAGCCTTTGGGTGTTACCCTTGTAATTGGCGCCTGGAACTATCCTTATTTACTGTCATTGCACCCGGCTGCATGTGCTATTGCGGCGGGCAATACCGTCATGCTAAAGCCAAGCGAATTGCCATCGAATACAGCCAGAGTGATGACTGAGCTTATCAATACTAATTTCCCGGCCGAATTGTTGCATGTTGTCGAAGGCGGAGTTAAAGAAACCACCGAGCTTCTCGAACTGAAATTCGATAAGATATTTTTCACCGGAAGCACTAACGTGGGAAGAATAGTATATCAGGCTGCTGCAAAACATCTCACACCTGTAACGCTCGAATTGGGGGGCAAAAGTCCAACATTCGTTTTTGCCGACTGTAATTTAGCTATGACAGCCAAGAGATTGGTATGGGCAAAGTTCATCAATGCCGGGCAAACATGCGTTGCCCCTGATTATGTGCTGGTCGAAAAGTCAATAGAAACAAAGTTTTTAGAAGCTTTAAAACTGGAGATTGAGAAATACCACGCTGACCGAAAAGACATTGGCGAAAACTACTTACGAATCATCAACGAAAGAAATTTTGACCGTCTGTGCAGGCTTATTGACCCGGCAAAAGTCTATTGCGGAGGATACACGGACAAAGCAAAACGCTTCATAGCCCCAACAGTAATGAACAAGGTAACTTTTGATGATGCCGTGATGCAAGAAGAGATTTTTGGGCCCATTCTGCCGGTTATTCCTTTCACAAACCTTGATGAAGCTGTAAAAACAGTTAAAGACCGTCCCAAACCCTTGTCGTGCTATGTATATTCAAAAGACAAAAAGCGGATAAAAAAGATTTTGCACGAAATATCCTTTGGCGGCGGCGCAGTAAACGACAGTATCATGCATCTGTCCAACAGCAACCTGCCTTTTGGCGGGGTTGGTGCCAGTGGCATGGGTAGTTACCATGGCAAAGCCGGGTTTGATACTTTTACGCATTATAAAAGCATTGTCGATAAGCCTTTTTGGATAGAACCAAATTTGAAATACCCGCCATACAAGAAATATAAGCTGAAGCTGATTAAGTGGATATTGGGATAATACCATTCAACCTGATATTTTAGCCATTTAAGCCCTTTTTTCGGGAATTTACCTACTTAATATTTCTCGGTTTTACACTGAAACTTACTTTTATAAAAAAGTGTAGAACATGATTACAGAATTAACAAGAAAAGGTAGTTTCCAGGTAAACTACTCAAAAGAAGAGGTTTTTCCATTGTTATGCCCAAAAATAGAAGAAAAATGGATTCCCGGCTGGAAGTGCCAGGTAATAAAATCGCAAAGCGGGTACAATGAAAAAGGGGCTATTTTTAAAACAGAAACAGCATTCAACACAGAGCTAATCTGGTGTACAAACGAGTATGACATCGAAACCGGGAATATAGATTTTATCCTTTTTGCAAAAGACAAATACGTTTTCAGGTTCAACATCAAAGTGGTTCAAAATGCCCCAAATAGCAGCGAACTGACTTTTACACATTCGTTCTCCTCATTAAGTAATGAGGGTTCGGCATTAATTGAGGCTTATAAAAACGAAGATTTTCAAGGAAGGTTAAATACTTTAGGAATGCTTATTGAAACCTATCTGAAAACAAACTAAGGTTCATTATTAAAATAGCTTATTAAGGCATTTATCCATTAAAAAAAGGTATTCACCGATTTAGATTGTCCCACAAATTTGCGGTTTTGTTCATTTGCAGGTATAAATTTAAAAAAAATGAGAAATAATAGAAAACCAGCGCTAGGGTTTATTTTCATAACCCTGTTATTAGATGTAATTGGATTTGGTATTATATTGCCGGTTATTCCCAAATATATCAGCCATTTGGTAGGTAGCGACTTAAGTAATGCGTCGTTGTATAGCGGTTGGCTAATGTTTTCCTTCTCTATCATGCAGTTTTTGTTTTCGCCAATACTGGGAAGCCTCAGCGACCGTTTTGGCCGGCGCCCTATCCTCCTGATTTCACTTTTTGGATTTACCATTAATTACCTGATTGTTGCATTTGCTCCATCTATCGGGTGGCTATTTGTAGGACGATTATTGGCAGGGATTACAGGTGCCAGCTTCACAACAGCATCAGCATATGTTGCAGATGTGAGCACTCCTGAAAAACGTGCACAGAACTTTGGTTTAATGAGTGCTGCCTTTGGCTTAGGCTTCATTATTGGACCTGTACTGGGAGGTTTCTTTAGCCAATTTGGAATGCGTGTACCATTTTTTGTTGCAGCAGGATTGACATTTGTCAACTGGATTTACGGTTATATTGTTTTGCCCGAATCATTGCCATTGCGCAACCGTCGCCGCTTTGACATAAAACGTGCAAATCCGGTAGGCTCATTGATCATGTTAAAAAAATATCCAATAGTTTGGGGATTTGTTGGATCAATAATATGCGTATATATTGCCCAGTTTGCAACACAAAGTACCTGGACATTCTTCACCATGGAAGCATTCCATTGGAACGAAGCCCTTGTAGGATATTCGTTAGGAATAATGGGATTGTTGATGGTAATAGTACAAGGAGGCCTTGTAAGAGTGACCAATCCATTGCTTGGCCCGGTAAAATCAATATATTTAGGGTTAGCCTTTTATTGTATAAGCCTTGTCCTTATAGCTTTTGTCCCAAAAGGCTGGATGTTGTTTGTGCTGATGGTGCCATTCTGCCTTGGAGGTATTGCAAACCCTGCAGTACAGTCTATAATAACCAATGAAGTCCCGGCCAATGAACAAGGAGAGTTACAAGGGGCATTGACCAGCTTAATGAGCCTGACCTCTATTGTTGGGCCAATACTAATGACCAGCCTTTTCTCCGAGTTTACCTCAAAACATGCACCGTTTTATTTCCCCGGGGCACCATTTATGATGGCTGCATTGCTGGTATTACTTGCAACTATTCTGGCAAAAAAAGCTTTAAGCGCAATAAAAGTGCAGGCGGTGCCAGTTAGGAGATAATATGATGTAAAACTGACCCGACAGCGTCTTTCAGATTTGTCAGCGTTTTTTTTAATAATTAACTAAACGACATTGAATTACAATTTCTAAATCAACTTCCTTTTTTAAGAAGTCAAAAAACAAGAGCCAAAACTTTTTCAGATTTGGCTCTTGTTTTTACGATTAATAAAGCATTATTACTTAGCTAAGTCTTTACATGCTTTATAAATATTTTCAACCAAGACAGGAATCTTCTCTGCCGGCACAGATGAAAAGGCCAGGCGAATTACTGAACCCAACACTATCACGCCTGTGCTGTATTTTTCAAGTAAGTGTTTGCGCACTTCTTCAGCTACCAAGCCTTTTTTGAGTGTTATACACATAAAATAGCCCGAATTGAAGGGCAGTGCTTCAAAATATTCGCTGTATCCGGGTTTATTCAACTCGTTACGAAGAATGTTATAGCGGCTTTTTAGAATTTCAAATTTCTGTTTTTTAGAATCTTCGTACGAAGCAGAAGTATAAACCTTATACAATAGCGATTGCGAAAGGTTGCTGATATTTGAAATATTGCCACGGACAGCCCCTGCGGTTTTATTTTCCAATGCTTCATAAAGTTCAGCAGTTCCTCCTTTGATAGCGTACGAAACAAAACCTGCGCGGAAACCCCAAACATAATCTTCTTTGGTAGGCCCATCAAGTTTTACAGCAAGCACCCGTTCTGAAAGGTTTGCCAATTCAACAAAAATAGACTCAGTAAAGACCTTATCTTCATACACCAAACCAAAATATGCATCGTCAATCAGCACAACCACGTTTTTGCCTGCATCAGCCACTTTTTTAATTTCAGCTACAATGGCCTTTATTTCGTCAGTTAACGGAGTGTAACCCGATGGATTATTAGGAAAATTAAGTAATAGAATAATTTTGTTGCCCTTAATCTCCTGCAATTTCTTTGAAAAATCGGCTACATTGAAACCTCCATTGGCAAACAACTCGAAAGTGCTGATTTTGGCACCATAATTATTTTCAAAAATGAGGTTATAGTTTTCCCAGTAATGGTT
>JAKPQD010000162.1 GCA_029572965.1 Bacteroidota bacterium
TTTGCTTTGGATAATTTTTGAGGCTATAGCATGTTCGCGACCTCCGGAACCAATTAACAATACGTTCATAAAAATATATTTTGCCGCTAAGATAGTGAATAATAAAAAAGATTGACGAAGTTTTTGGGATGCTATGATGTAAAAATATTTGAATAGAACCAATAGGTTGATTGGACAAAAACATGTAATTTGGCAGCCAAAAAAAATGATTACAGCAGAAGAAGCAAGAGCTATTGTTGAAAAATCGCTCGTAAACGTTGCTCAGGGCAGAAAACCTATTGAGCTTTACGAGCCAGCAAAATATATCCTTGGGTTAGGTGGAAAACGCATAAGGCCTGTTGTTACTTTGCTTTCCTGTAATATTTTTTCTGAAAATATTGAAAATGCTGTTAATCCGGCAGTAGGACTTGAAGTTTTTCATAATTATACCTTAGTTCACGATGACATTATGGATAATGCCCTTTTGAGAAGGGGTAAAGATACTATTCATGCTTTATGGGGCAATAACACTGCTATTTTGTCTGGAGATGCCATGAGCATACTGGCTTATGATTTGATGTTGCAGTCTCCAGCATCTGTATTGTCTTCGGTATTAAAGACTTTCACTCAAACAGCTCTTGAAGTATGCGAAGGACAACAGTATGATATGAACTTTGAAACTCTTGATTCTGTAAGAGAACAGGATTATTTGGAGATGATAAAGTTGAAAACTTCTGTTCTTCTGGCTGCCTGTATGAAAATTGGGGCTTTGCTTGGCGGAGCGTCTGAAGTTGAGGCGGAGAGGCTTTACCAGGTTGGCTTGAATGCTGGCCTTGCTTTCCAGTTGCAAGATGACATACTAGATGTTTATGGCAATCAGGCGCTGTTTGGCAAAGAAATTGGGAAAGACATCATTGCCAACAAAAAGACATTTCTTTTGATAAAAGCCAAAGAACTAGCCAATGCTCAACAGCTTGCCATCATTGAAAACTGGGTACAAAAGAAGGATTTCAACCCCGAAGAAAAAGTAAAAGCTATTGTTGCGATTTACGACCAGTTAAGAATCAAAGAAATAACAAAAGCGGAGGTCGAAAATTACTTTGCTTTGGCCGATAAATACCTTAATAAGGTTGCTGTTCAGGATGATAGAAAAACAGAACTAAGGAAAGTACTGGATTCACTTAAAGAAAGAAATTATTAGAATAGCCACAGCGTTCACTGCCACAATAATTCCAAAAATAGAAGCTATGTTTTTGGCATGGCTTTTACCTGCAATAGTAATTGAATAAACCATTTTGGCGAGGTTATTGCTTATCATAGCCTGAAAAGAAGCGATAAGGATAAAGTGCATGGTAATAGCCATCTTGCCCTGGAAGAGGCTGATTAAAAACGGGTCAACATCTATTATCCCGACAAGGAAAGAAAACACGTTTAGCCCGGATTGCCCGTAGTTGCCAATAGCCCACTGGGTGATAAATGAAATACCAATAAATATGATGGTAAAAAACAGTGCAACTTTGAATTCCAGCGGGTTCTTATCTTCTATGATTATCTTTTCAGATTCTCCAGATGCTTTTTTAGCTTTAAAAAAGTAGAATAATGCAATCAAAGCTCCGCACAATGCCATCAATAGAAAATAAGGTATAGCAAAGACAAATAATTGTTGGTTGAAAATGAATATCAAAAGTAAAACCCTAAGGTACATCATGGTTGTAGCTAAGGCTAAAGCTGAGTAATAAAGATAGCCGTTACTTCCTGATGATTCTTTAATTTTTTTCGCAATGACAATGCTTGTAGCTGTGCTCGAATATATTCCGCCCAGGATACCTGATATTAAGATTCCTCCATCGTTGAAAACGAACTTTTTGAGCAGGTAGCTAATGTATGATATCGACGAAATAACTACAACGGCAAGCCAAATCTTGAACGGCGAGATTGGAAGCCCTTCTATTACAGGAGTATTGGGAAGAATAGGAAGTATAAGCCCAGCCATTACTATGAACTTTGAAAGAGTAATGAATTCATACTTGTCAAACTTGGTAGAGAGCTGATAGAAGAGACTCTTAAGCTCAGTAAATACAATTATTGTAACAAGTATTAATATGAAAATCCAGAATGGTTGAGTCAACAAGATGAGCGGGAGGCAATACGTCAGAAGGGCAGTAAGAATGGTAGTAATTCCAAAATCTCCCAACGTTTTGATTTTATTAAAATAGTAAACGCTC
>JAKPQD010000166.1 GCA_029572965.1 Bacteroidota bacterium
CAGCGTTCAGTATTACCCTTTCATTGGTTGAGTATTACACCGATGACGAATATTTTGAACACCCCTTAATTGGCGAAGATGACCAAACCACAGCCGAAAGCAAGGAAATAGAAGCAGCCGTATTGAACAAAAAATAAAGTTTGTTCAGAGAGTAACAAAAGTAACTTTAGTAACTAAGCATAAAGGACAATGACAACAAAAGTAACATTAAGACAAAAGAAAATAAGCAAGGGACGGCAAAGCCTGTATTTAGATTTTTACCCGGCTATACCACACCCCGAAACAGGCGAACCCACACGAAGGGAATTTTTAGGGCTTTACCTATTTGATAAACCTAAAAACCCATTTGATAAACAGAGCAATAAAGAAACTTTGCAAATAGGCGAAAGCATACGCCAAAAACGGGAAAACTTTTTGAATAAGCCTGAAATTTACAGCGAATACGAAAAAGAGCAGTTACGCAAAAAGGAATTGAGCGAACAATGTTTTATTGAGTATTTCAGAAAGTTAGCCAACAAGCGAAAAGCAAGTAACCACGATAATTGGGTTTCAGCACTCAATTACATTGAAGCATTTACCAACTGTAAATTGAAGTTTGCAGACCTCAACGAAAAGTTTTTAGAGGATTTCAAAGAATACCTACTAAGTACTAAAAGTAAAAAGAGCGACAAAACAACCCTTTCACAAAATTCAGCCGTTTCGTACTTCAATAAGGTAAAAGCTACATTGAAACAAGCCTATAAAGACGGCATACTACAAACCGACCTGAACGCCAAAATAAGCCCAATTAAAGCAGCCGAAACAAGACGGGAATACTTGACCATTGAGGAACTGAATAAACTTGTAAAAACACCGTGCAACAATGATTTATTGAAACGTGCAGCCTTGTTTTCAGCCCTTACCGGGTTGAGGTTTTCAGATATTCAAAAAATGGTTTGGGGCGAACTTGAATACATTGAGGGGCAAGGGTATTTCCTGAATTTCAACCAAAAGAAAACCAACGGAATTGAGTATTACCCTATTTCAGAACAGGCAGTAAGTTTGTTAAACGAAAAAGGCGAACCCACAGCCAAAGTATTTGAAGGGTTGGAATATTCAGCCTACCATAACAAACACCTGTTTCAATGGATTGGAGC
>JAKPQD010000181.1 GCA_029572965.1 Bacteroidota bacterium
AACATCAGTTGAAAAATTGATTTACCGTGAAACTGACTGGCACTATTGGGGTGAAACGCAGAACAAAGATATTACAGATGTATTCGATTGTACACGCATTTTCGGACTGAATTTAACAATTAAAAATAACAAAAATTGCCCTTAACGGGTATCAAAATTAAAACTTTAAAAAATGGCATATTCATTATGTGGCACATCAGTTGATAATACCGGTCAACAGGAATGCGATAAAGCAAAAGGGGTACTTAGTAAAGTAGCCATAGATAACGGTAAAATTGAAGCTGCTGATTACGCTACATCAGCGTTATTTCATGCTGCATTAATAGCTAAATCAAAACTTTCAAAAAGTGATACGGAGAAACTGTTTATACTTCCTGATGTACAGGAGGTAACAGATGCATCCGAATCAAATAAAGAGGGAACATTAGCATTGGGGCTAAAAACTACATTGTTTGAAGGTCGTCCGGCTTACAAATTCAAATTTTTAGGAGGTGCTGATTTATTGGCACGTTGTAAAACTTTTGACAATCAAATTGTAAGAATCAGGGAGTATGATGCGAATGGCGTTTGGTGGGGTACAAAAGTTGGTACAGATTCAAAAGGTTACCAGGCAAAGTTATTTTTTACCGGCGGTAAGGTTGCAACCGGTCAGAATTATGAAGAGGGCGTAATTGAGTGTACTGTTTCAATACTTAGTACTAATGAGTATTATAAAAACAGCACATGGATGGAAACGACTTCATCTGAAAACGTTTCTGATTTATCGGCTTTACTTGATGTAAACTTTACTTATGTTAGCCATGTAAGTAATGTTTTAAAGTACAGCATGAAAATACCAGGCAGCAACTTAGTTGGACCTTACAGCGTTGGCCCTACTGTTGGCACTTTAATTGCCGGATTAGTAGCAAATTTCTCTGCAAAATCAGGAGCGGGAACACCAACAACAGCACTTGCAATCACTTCAATGGCTTATGATGCAACAAATGACCTGTTGGCTGTTACTTATGACAGTTCAGCATATACATCAGCAACCGGAAATATTAAGCTGATACCGCCAACACCTACACAATTAGATGCAGGCGATGTTACTAATACCGAGTTGTTATCAGTAACGCATAGTAAACCGGCTTAATTAAATCAAATAGCAACCCCGTAAGGTTGCTACATTTTTCAATATTATGAATTATAACGGGATTAATTTCAATACTGAGTATTGGAAAACAAAAACGGAAGCAGAATTTGTTAAGCACGAAAGCCATCACGGTTTGAGTGAAACTCAGTTAAAAGAGGCATACAAATTAATGGTACCGGAA
>JAKPQD010000182.1 GCA_029572965.1 Bacteroidota bacterium
AGCCAATCCGTAAACTATAAAAACAAAAGCCGGCGTAGTAAAAATGGAGTTTTTGATTGAGCGCATCCGGTTTAGCAGAACAGCCCAAACCACGGCTGAAGCAAAACCAACAAACGATGCAAGAACAAACGATGAAATTATTTTACCAACTATTAATCCTGGCTGAACCTCTCCACCACTAATTCCCTCGATAATAGCAAGTGCAAACACAATGCAAAGCACGTCGCTTAATGCCGACTCTAATACCAGATAGGTTCTGGATATCTCCTGCATCGATATCTGCCTTACCATGGGAATAACCACTGCCGATGAGGTTCCACCCAGAGTTGCACCAAGTGTTAGCGATTCTAATACGGAAAGATGAAACAGCATGTATGATAGAATTGATACAGCAATGGCAGTTACAACAAAGTTTATTGCCGTAAGCGTTAGCGAACCTCCCAACGATTTCCTTAACTCGCTTATATTCAAACCAATTCCACCCTCAAAAAGTATGATTACCAGCGTTAACGATGTGAACATGGGCCCGGCAATTCCAAAATCATCGTGTTTTACCAATTTTAGGATAGGGCCAAATAGGATACCCACAAGCATCAAAAGTAGTACATCGGGAATCCCTTTCCGGTCAAAAATCCCGGAAAACCAGTGGGCCAAAAAAATAATTATCCCTAAAAACAATATGGTTAACGATGAGTTCATTTAGAACACTTTGATAAACTAACTGTATCAGTAAAAGAACTTAAAAACTAATGGATTAAAAGTTAAACCACTTGGTTTGCGAATATATAACAAATCATTCTTTTCCCACATTTTCTCAATAATTGAATTTAGCGAACATTCCCTCGAACGTAAAAAACAGCTTACCTGAGATGACTATTCAATTATCTTATTTATTGATGAGTTAACAAACAACACATTCCCCAAATTATCATAGCCTTCAAATATTGATTTGCCTTGATTTTTAATACTCTCACGGTTAAAACCCACAATTACTAATCCTGCATCTACTGAGTATTGGTTGATAACATCCTTATTCGACTTATCTTGCTCTTCAACGATAATTTTAACATTTTGAGGAGTGATGGGTAGTCGTCCTTTATCTATCAGCTCCTTCATTTGTCTTCGGGTTTCAGCCACATCGCTTTTCTTGCATAAATCAAAGATTTTAATGTCGGCCCCATGCCAATCGGGGTGGCCAAGCAGAATAAATCCCAAAATTATCATTAAGTTAGCGTTATCAGCATCGGTTGTTTTTATCCAGATATGAATCCCATTCTTATAAATTATAGGTTTATTGCTGGAAGTTAAAATCGCTATATCAAAATTGCCTGCGTTAATCAAATTAAGATTTTCAATTATCTTATCCATCTCGTCAGCATCATCCTTCAGGCATTCAAGAATGACCATATTGTTTTCCATTCCTGAAATGCTTGGCATTTGAATGGAATTGGCAATAGCAGATGTGTACGATGGTGAGATTAGCGTATCAATGTAAACGTGGCTATTGTCGCCATAGTTATGGATGAGCCGTTTAAGCTCTTCCTGGGATTTTAGATATGAGGCTTTTGAGAAATAGTCATCTATAAGATGCAAGTATGTACCAAAACCATACTTGTATGATATCCAGTTAGTTAACAAAAATGCATTATTACGAACAAACGAATCCTTTGAAATGCAAATAACGCTTGGTCGCCAGTCAGATATGGAACGAACCAAATTGCTCTTCTGTAAATAAATCTGTAAGCGTCTATTTATCTGAAAAATGGTATTTGCAAAAATTGAAGAAAGCCCTTTACGATTCTTATGAACATTGTCAATATAAATGTACAGTAATACTATAATACCTAAGGCCAGAAGGGTGTACACCATGCTTATTTTTAACATTACCCAAACCGAGGTAACAAATCCAACAAGTGAAATATACCACTTTGACCTAAAGGAAGGACGATACGATGGAGATGAACCGAAATGATGCAAAAAGGAGATTAAGCATAAAGTGCCATAAGTTATTAAGAAAAACATCGAAATAATTTGGGCAACCATATTAACATCGCCAATTGCAACAAAAAACAATGCAATAATACAAGTGATTAAAGATGCATTGTATGGCTCATTATCTTCGTCGCGGGACTTACCTAACCAGGAGTTAACCTGCTTTACAGGAAAAGTTTTATCCAAAGCCAAGGCTTGCAAGGTTCTTGGAGCAACCATCACAGATCCCAAAGCCGACGAAAGCGTTGATGCAGCCAAACCTAATGGTATAAATAACCATCCCAACAGGGCAATATCGCTCATCACAAACTGATTACCAATCAATGCTTCGGGTGAAGCTGAGCTTGCCAGCTTATATGAAATGAAAAAGTAAACTATCATTCCCCCAATGGTAGCAGAAATGGTCCCTATTGGAATTGACTTTGCAGGGTTTCTAAGGTCGCCTGACAATCCAACTCCTGCAGTCATTCCTGTAAAGGCAGGAAATATGATTGCAAACACCACAAAAAATTGGTCAACATTCCTAAGCGGTTCATTAAAAATATTTAGATCAACTCCTGAAACGGTTTCACCTTTACCTAGAAAAAACAAGATAAGTGATAGGGTTAATATTCCTACTACAACGTATAGCGCTTTTACTCCAAGGTTTGCTCCTTTTTTAAGTATTACATAACTCAACAGCAACATTAACGGCAAACTTACTGCCTGTCTGGGTAGCGAAAAGCCATATGTTTTTTCGATAAAATCAAATAAAAACTGAAATGATTCAGTAAAAGCAATCACATAGAAGGCAACACTAATGGCCTGAGAGAGGTATAGCGCAATTCCAATGGTTGCACCTATATTTAAACCGAATGACCTTGATATAATGAAATATTCCCCTCCCCCTTCTACACGTTTGTTAGTGGCTAATTCCGATATGGCAAACGAGGTGGGAATAGTAACCATATGTCCAAGCAAAATGATTAAAATCACACCAAAAAAACCCAGTGTACCTACTGCAAAACCAAATCGCAAGAAAAGTATTGCGCCAAGAATAGTGGAAAAAGCAGTGAAGAACACTGGCGCTGTTCCAAACTTTTTAATATTTTCGCTCATATACTTAGGTTAATAAGCAAAATTAATTTTTTTTTCATTAGATTTAAAATGCCCTAAGTTTTTAACACAACACTTACCCTATAAAATAATTCAGGCACACCTCTGCCTTGGATTTACCCTCAAGGTATCCTCATAAACTTATGCGCCTGAAGCGAAACTCGCCACTTGGGATGGAGCATAATGTAGTCAACAATGGCCGGAATAATTTGATTGTAAACGCTCCACTCAGGCTGGAGAAAAAGCTGGCAGGTTGCTTTTACCT
>JAKPQD010000226.1 GCA_029572965.1 Bacteroidota bacterium
ACAATTTTTACAGAGGCAGGAGTAGACGTAACAGCTCAACTTTACACAGGGTCGGCTTTATCTTCTAGTGGTTCTATGAACATTACTGACCGTATCATTACTCCTACAAAATTGGAGTACAAACAAACGTTCTTACAAGATAGTTTAAGAAGCGCACGTTTTAACCGTTCTATGGCACCGGGTGCTTGGAATATTGAAAGTAATGAGTTTGCTTCAACTGTTTTAGCTATGGTTGGTCCAAATGTTGCTCAAGATGCTGAATCTATCTTTTGGGGAGGTATTACATCAGCAACTAAAACAGCAATCGCTGCCTTATCTCCTGGAGCAGGACAAGGTTCAATGACCGCTGCAACACAAACAGCAGTAGCAGCCTTAACAGCAGGATTGGTAGATGGCGTTTTCGCAAAAGTGCTTTATGACCAATCAGCATTAGGGGGTTATATTAAAGTAACAGGAACTACAGTAACGGCTTCAAATATTGCTGCTGAATGTGCTAAGATTTTTGCTGCAATACCAGCAGAAAACTTAAACGATACAGTTAGTCCAACCGTTATTTACTGCCCAAGAGCGTGGAAACAACTTTGTTACAATGCTAACAACGCAGTTGGAGCAGCACAACAAATAAATTTCCAAATTGATGGCAACAACTTCAATACTTCAAGAGTGTTTTACAACGGTATTGAATTGTTATTCGTACCAGCACCAAACAATTTAATGGCATACGCTCAAAGAAAAGCAGCCGTATCTTGGAACACTGACTTAACAGATGATGTTAACAGATTTGAAGTAGGTAAATTGGTAAATGACGGTGATGTACAATTTGTACGTTCAATCTATACTTTAGCTGCAAACGTAGGACAAGCGACAAAAGGAGTTCTTTACGGTGGATAATAAATAACAAGGCGGTTGAAAATACCGCCTTAATTTAAAATATATAATTATGGCTTGTGATTTTATAACCAGCGGTCGTTTACTTGAATGTGTGAATAATACATCAGGGTTAAGAAACGCTTACTTTGCAAAGTGGTTAGACTACGGATTTACAGTTGTTGCATCAGAAATGACAGGTTTAGGAACTTTAGACGAAGTTTTTAAATTTGAACTTAAAAACGTAGGTAATATACCATTAGAAACAGAAACATCATCAGTAGATAACGGGACTGTTTTTTATGATGCTAAAATTGATCTGGTTTTAACAGGATTGACCGCTCCTTTGGTTAATCAGGCGAAACTATTATCGAGAGATAGAAGCGTTATTTTTATTGAAGATAATATGGGTAAATTCCATTGTTTTGGAATTGCTAACGGTGCAAACAAAACTACAGGAACTCGTGAAATAGCAGGTGATTTAGGGGGGTTCTATGGATTGAAAATGAGTTTTCAAACACTAAAGCCTGACACTGCTCCTATTTTAAGTTCAAGCGCAGTAACATCATTACTAGCAATAGTATCGAATGTTTATGTGAACGACTAAAACATTTTTGCTTCCAAAAATTAGCCTACTAAAATATTAGTAGGCTTTTTTAT
>JAKPQD010000247.1 GCA_029572965.1 Bacteroidota bacterium
AGTTTTTTCCAATTGTTGTTTATCAAAAAATCCTCTCATTTCCAAAAACCCCTTTACTCAACCTTTTTTTCGACCCCCGCCATAGCTCTCATCCTCCGGCTCAAACAACCCTTTGTATGGAAGTTTTCCGGCTTCCAATTCTGAAATTGGAAATAACCTCATTTTGTCTAGCTTTTTGTGTTTTTCAATACGCTCTCTTGCTATTTTTACATACGTCTCCTCAATCTCTATCCCGATAAAATTCCTTCCAGTGTTGATACATGCTATGGCAGTTGTCCCGCTTCCGATGCAATTGTCCAAAACGACTTCGCCGGGCAGAGTATATGTTTTGATTAGATATTCACAAAGAGCAACAGGTTTTTGGGTTGGATGTAAAAAGCCATTTTTTTTATCATCCCCCTTAAACTGCAAAATGTTATAAGGGTATCGAGTTCCGCTGTTCTCGCCTGTTTTTTTGATTTTTCCAGTGCCATATATTTTTGATGAATAATCTCCCGTTTTTTTATATGGCTTTCCGACAGTCATTTGAGGGTTATATGTTGTTTTTTGTTTTGCAAATACACTTATAGTTTCATATCTTTTCAATGGAGCATTTTTACAATTACCATATCCTGTGTATCTGTTTACTTTATCCCAAATCCAATCATATTTATACTGCTTTATATTACTCATTCTCAAATAACTTGAAAACGGTTCACTGCCAAACAGAACAATAGCACCACGGTCTTTTATAATTCGCTTATATTGCGCCCATAACGGCTCGAACGGAATTACCACATCCCACTTACAGGAAGTTGTCCCGTAAGGCAAATCACATAAAATCATATCTATGCTTTTATCTGGAATATCTTTCATTTTCTCAAGGCAATCCCCATGAATCAGTTGCGTTTTTCCACCTCCTTAGTTGACTATCCGTGTAACAAGCAAAGCGGTTACACGGTTGGCAATCCATCTAACATATATTATCTGGTTCCAGATAAAACACTATTCCTCTAAGTCCTCGTCAAGGATGTCGTCATCCTCGCATTCGTCATCGTATTCGTCATCTCCGGGTATCTCATAGAACCCGTGGTCATCAGCCCATTCTTGCAGGGCTTTTTGTTCTAGTGAATTAAACAACATCATCTGCCTCCTTTTCTCTCTCTTATAAGTCCATTGTACCTCTAACCGCGGATTCTGTCAAGCGTTATTTACAAGGTTTTCGATATATTTTTTTAATCCGTCTAAGTCGCTAGATTTTGCAAAGTCGCGTATATTTTTCAATACTTCCTGCGTGTATTTTATGCTTTTGAAAAAGTTCGCTTCCATCCATGCAAGGGATTCTGGTTCATGTTGTTCCATCCATGCACGGTAAAAAAACGGGTCTTGTTTCCTTTCGTGTATACCATGATGTCCGAAACACTGCGCGTTTATGTTTGGAGGGTAGAACCTAAAAACCGGACATCCACCTACAGCAAAGAAGTGTGAAGCGGTCAAGGTTCCTGCGTGTTCGTGCCGTCCGTCGCTTACTCGGCAGTACTCGTCTCGTTCCCGTATAGCTTTGTTTACAGCATCTTGAACCGTGCTTACTTTTAGCTTTTTCTGCTTAGGCTTTTTTACCTTTGTTTTTTTCGTAGGTTTTGGTATCTGCATTTATTTCTCCTTTTTGTTAAAACAATCTTCCTTGTTTGTCTGTTTCCTTTTCCCACATCCGTATGTTTTTAACTGATGATTCGATTAGTTGGTTGTAATAAAATGGCTCGCCTTTTAACGCTCTTTTTACTTCGTCTATGAGCGTTTTGTTATGACCTACTAAGTCTTTAAAAGCGCAGAATACACCGTTTATGTTTTTAATATATAAATGTTCTGCAGGTTGTAATTTTGCAATATAATATTCTCCATCATTGTAAAGAATACATTTATCTGGAAAATTAAAATCTTTTTTTTCAAACCACGGGTTTTTTACGGTCATCTCTTTTTCTCCTTATTGTTTCCGGTAGCTCGGTTATTTATTTGCTTCATAAAATGCTTTTGCAAACCCATCGCTGCACATTGACCTTATATCTGCATCTGTTTTAATCTTGTCTTTAGCCCATTGCATTTCTGGTATTAAATCAACTGCTGATTTATGAAGAAATGCTAGTGCTGGTTTTGGTCTTCCGGGGCGTACATACAATAATGGATTCTTTGGACAATCTTCCCAATTTTTATAAATTGGATCTGGCATAGTAAAATTACCCCATAACGCAGTCTTTTTAGTCCAAGGGCTTCCATACTGCCAAGGTTGATACACGGCTTTTGGCTTTCCGATAACCTCACTTAGCCTACCATTTGCAGGGTTTTCCATCACCCACCAAACAGGCATTGCTAGTTGTATAATTCTTTGGCAATGACGCACAAGGAACATACCCTTTTCAATATCGTTTTCTTTGTCAAATCCTTTCGCTGTAGAAAACTCCGTACATACTGGATTTGCAATAATCCCGTGTACATTATCAGGCGGCATATAATTTTCTACGCCTATTTTTTCTCCTATCATAATTACTTGATATTCATCATCTTTCTGATAATATTTACTGTCGCTTCCTAAGTCTGCACATAAATGCAATATAATCTTTTTCATCTCTTTTTCTCCTTATTGTTTCCGGTAGCTCTCACCGCTTTCGTTGTCGTCGATAAATCTTATATAGTTAGGTATAAATGTTAATTTAGCAGTCCCACAAGCTCCGTTTCGGTTCTTGATAACTATAGCATCGGTCTTTATAAACTTATCGTCTTTGCTCTCTGCTCTTTCCCTATCAAGCAAAATAACGCAATCTACCGTCTGTTCAAACGCGCCTGATTCCCTAATGTCATTAAGGCATGGTCTTTTTCCCTCGGTGTCTCTTGTTAGCTGCGCAATTTCTATCAACGGTATTTTTAGTTCTTTTTGTAATTTTTGAAGTATTACCGCTATTTCTGCATACTGTTCGTGTCTCGGTATTTTCTTGTTGTAATGAGTAAGCAAAGAAATATAGTCAATAAAAATAACCTGAATGCCTAAACACCGAACCATGTAGCGCGCGTTTGCACATATCCGGTTTATATCTCCGTTTGCGTTATCGTCTATGTAAAGCGGAAACATTCCTAGTTTACCCGTTGTATCGTTAATTCTGCAAAAACCTGCCGTGTCTATTCGTCCGTTTCTTAAAACATTCGCCTGTACGCTTGCCATATCAGATAATGCCCGCATCATCAAACTTTCTCCGCTCATCTCTAAAGAGAAATACCCTACCTTAATTCCTTGTGATGACAAGTGTTTCGCAATATTAAGAGCTAGCGCAGACTTACCTATACTCGGTCTTGCTCCAATTATATACAGCTCATTTTGTATACCGTCTATAATCTCGTTAAGGTTTTGAAGTCCTGTATCATACCCTGAAAAAGCGGTCTTGCGCGTTACTGCCTTTTCTATCATATTTAACATGGGGATCATAAAATCATACGCTGCA
>JAKPQD010000253.1 GCA_029572965.1 Bacteroidota bacterium
AAAAACACCTTTTGATGCTATAGAAAAATGGTACGAATTAAAACCAGAAATTTTTAAAGACAATCCATTGCAGTTTAAAAATAAAGTTTTATCTTTGCAATTAAGTTATCATAAACAACCTTGTGAAACTTGACAGCTAATTCTTTTTTCTCCAGGCGTTGATTTTAAAATTACAGTCAAATGTCGGGTCAATTCTGAAGTATGTTGTTGATAGTTTATTTTCGATCCATTCGTCAACATATTTCTTTTTTTTCGATTCAAGGGCTAAGTCTTGTATTAACAGATAATCGTCATCGAGGTTGGCTCTATGCGGATCTTTTTTGCCTGTTAGTTTTACAATTTTATAGGCATCTTTTCTGTTTTCGTCTTTTGACTGGAATGGTTGAGATATATCGCCAACGTTGAGCTTGCTAAGGATATAAAAATCTTCTTTAGGTAATTGGTCTAACTCAAACAAGGTAGAGTTGGTATAAGGGTTTACTACTTGTCCTGATGCAAAACGGGTGGTTTTATCTTCAGAATATATTAATGCAGCTTTTTCAAAAGTAATGCTATCGGCTTTTATTGCCCTGGCAATACTATCAAGCCTGTTAAAGGCCAACTGGAGCTCTTTTGCTGTTATCTTAGGTTTTATCAGGATGTGCCTTGTATTTACTCTGTCTCCTTCGCGGGCTATGAGTTGTATAATATGAAAACCAAACTGTGATTCGACAATCCCTGAAACTGCGCCTGGTTTGAGGTTGAATGCGGCAGTAGCATAGGCCGGGTCAAGTTCGCTCCGGCTCATGAAACCAATTTCGCCGCCATTGGTAACCGATCCGGGATCTTCTGAATAAAGCACGGCCAGGGTAGAAAATTTTTCGCCGGCAAGTATCCTTTTTCTGATATCTAAAAGTTTTTCACGTGTTTCATATATTGACTGTTTGGCAAAAGATGGGTATAAAAGAATTTGTTTGTATTCTATTTGCTGGTCTATCATTGGAATACTGTCTGGGGGTAATGACTTGTAAAATTCTTTTACTTCAGATGGGGTAATGCGTATATTTTTGGTGATTTCAGATTGCATTTTTTGTGTAAGCATCTGTTCGCGTATTGATTCACGCATCTCATCTTTAATCTGGTTTAACGGCATGTTGAAATATTCTTCCAGCTTTTCTTGCGAACCAGCTTGTTGCAGAAAATAATCCATACGGTTATTTAGCGACATTTCTACGTTAACCTCAGATATTTCGATACTGTCAATGCGGGCTTGGTTGACTAACATTTTTTGCATCAGGAAGTTTTCAAATACTTCGCAACGCTCTATATTTTGGCGTTGGGCTTTATATTGAAGCATCTGTTGTTCAATGTCAGACTGCAATACAATACTTTTACCAATTACTGCTACTATTTTATCTGCTAACTTTTCATCCTGGCTGTAAAGCAATGAGAAAGAAAACAAAAGACCAACAAATAAGCTTTTTTTTAACATTATGACGAATTTAATAATTATAGTAGTTCAAATTTATTTTTATCAAGGGCTTCAAAGTATATTTTATCTTCAAGCTCATTGATTAGTTGTTGTTTTCGTTTTAAGATAATGATACTTTTAATATTGGGCTTGACAAATTCTAAAGGGGCTGTTGTTCCCGAAAATTTTATTTCCCTAATTTTCAACAAATACAAGTTAGTGCTGTCTGTTAACTCTATCAACTTGTTCATTGACAGGTAATTTTCTGTAACATTTGAGGTGAATGGCATCATCATTTTGATATTTTCAAAACTTATCCACTCATCGTTAAAGTAATTGTACTTAACATTGTATTTAAAACAGTATTCATCAATCAATCGGACATTTTCGGGATTGTCTGTTTTGAGCCAGAGTTTAAGCTTGTCGAGCTGTGGGCTTTTTATTGAAAGCTTGATATACTGTGCTTTTACAATTGGCGAACTTAGGTTAAAGCTTTGTATGTTTTGATTGTAGTATTTTTCAATTTCAGCATTAGAAACATTGGTGTCCAGCTTTTCTTTTAGCATTTTTTGTTCGTACTTGTAAATGATCAAAGAGGTTTTGTAATCTTCAAGCTCTTTTTCAACATCCATTTCTTCGCGCGTAAGGTTTAGTTTGGCTTTTTCAACGATTAATTGTTTGCGGATCCATTTTTCTACCAAGGCTTTGAACATAATAATACTGTCTTCGGGGGAGGTACCCGAGCGAAAATATCCATTTAGCTCAGATTTGTATAGGTAAGTATCGCCTACCTTGGCCAAAGGTTTATCTTCAGGTTTGTCTTTTTTTGAACACCAGGCAGGCATTGCGAAAACAAAAATTATAAGAAAATATTTCAGCATAAAATTTTTTTTAGAAGATAAACTTTTGTTGGATTAATTATTTCACAAGAGATTTTAGTACTTTTTGGTTAACAACCACAGCATATTTTTTCTTTAGTTCTTTAACGAACTGGTCTTCCAAAAATTGTTGGTAATCGGCTATCACAGTGCCTTTAGATTCTTCATAAGTTTTTGGGCGGCCTTCAAAATGTTGAGTTTTTACAAAGAACCCAAATTTACCTTCTCTGTTTACAATTGGTGTAACTCCTTTGTCCCAGCCCAGGCTGTCTAATATTTGGTTGTCTCCTTTTTCGAATAAGTTGACCTGGCAATTTAAACAAGGTTGCGTTGTATCAGGGCAAATCGATTGCCAAATTTTTTCAGCGCTTATTTTGCCGTTGGCAAAGTCATTGGCAAAAGCATAAGCTTTATTGACAAGCTCTTTATCTGGCGAAGATACTACCAATGCTTCAACACGTGGTCCCCATACATACTGGGTTTTGTGGTCTTCAAAATATTTTGCCAGAATAACGGTGTCTTTTGCGGCTTGAGACCAAATCTTTTGATCCATAAGGTTAAAGAGCATAATGCCATCATGATATTCTTGTAATAAATATTTCAGCTCTGGTTCTTTTGATTCTAAGCGTGAGTCTTCAAAGGCTATGATTGCATCGTCGATGTATTTATTATAAAAATAAGTGATAGACATTTCGTAGCTGGCAGGCAGCTTAAACCTGTATGAAGATAAATATTGGGCAAAATCTTGCATGAAATATTTCTTATTGCCTAAGGTGAATAGCTCTTTGTCAAAGATGGGCTTTGCTTTTTCTGCATTCCATTTCCCTCTGAATGCACTGCTATCTAAATATGGGACTAATAACAAAGCGGTGTTTAAGTTGTCTTTAAATTTAATTTCAGCTTTTATTTTTCTGATTAAAGCTTTTCGCCCTTCTTCATTTCTTTCATTTTTTGCAATTTTTTGGCTAAGAGATGTTTTTAAAGCTTCAAAAGGCTGAACAGGCCTTGTAGAAATGCGTTTGACAATATGCCAGCCAAATGATGTCCTAAATGGAGCAGAATAGTCGCTGTCTTTTTCCAAAGCAAAAGCATTTTTTTCAAATTCCGGGATCATATCGCCTGAGCCAAACCATCCCAAATCGCCGCCTTTAGCGGCGCTTCTTTTGTCGTCAGAATATTGTTTGGCCAATTCTTCAAAGCTTTCACCTTGTTTCAGTTTTTGGTATATTTCGGCAATTTTGGCTTTTGCCGAATCTACAGACTGAGGGGTACTATTTTCAGGGAAGGCTACCATTATGTGTGCAGCCCTGATTTCTCCTTTAGATGGCCTTCTGTCGAGAATTTCTACTATGTGATAACCATATATTGTCCTTTGTGGTTTACTTATTTCACCTTTCTTTAAGCGAAAACAGATATTTTCAAGCGGGTAAGATATCTGAAGGGAGTTAAAATAACCAATATCGCCTTTTTTTTGTTTATTTCTTTCTTGCGAATACTGACTATGTACACTGTCCCATGGAACACCACTAATGAGTTTATTGTAGGCTTCCATTGCCCTTTGGTATATTGCCAGCGTATCTTTTGGCTTAACTAATTCGGATGCGGCAAAATAAATTTGCCTGGCATGGATATCTTCACATTTTCTCTCGTAAGCTTCTTTTAAAATTTTTTCATCGGTTTCTTTATCTGTCAAATAGGGTTTAACCAACTGGCTCCTGTATGAGTTATATTCTTTGATAAAGCTCGACATGGTGTCGTATCCCAAACGTTCAGCTTCTTTTACTTTTAGTTTGAAATTGATAAAAAGGTCCATGTATTCTTTTAATGATTTTTCATCAAAGGAAGCATTATTGTTATTCTTCATGTAAGTGCGGACAAATTCTGCCTTTGATATCTTTTGTTTATCAATGGTAAGAATGGTTTCTTCCTGAGAAATAGCTGATGCTAAAAAAACGGCTGTAGCACTTAAAAGACAAATAAGTTTCTTCATTTTTGAATCCCTTTTTTTTAGTGGAACATTAAAAAAATTTAGCTTTAAAAATTGCGCCAAATTACAAAAAATTATGTTTATCCATGGCCAAACAATTGCTTTTAAAAGTTAAACTTAGTTAAGGGTTTGATATAGATATGTTTAGTATTTTATTGATTATTTAATTATTTTATATTTGATACTATCGAACAAAATAAACTACCTTTGCGGCTCATTTAATAGTTCATTGCCAATGATTAGCAGAAGGCTTATCAGAATTAAAGTTTTACAAACATTGTACAGTGCGCAAAGCAGAGAAGAAAGGAGCCTGTCAATTCTGGAAAAAGAGTATTTCCATAGTATCAATAAAACATACGAACTTTATCTTCTTTTTTTACAAGTCCCCATTGAATTAGCTAAGGCTGAAGAGCAAAAAATTGACATTGGGTTGCAAAAGTTTAGGCCTACGCCAGAAGAGCGAAACCCTAATATGCGTTTTTGCCAGAATGCTGTCATTGAAAGGCTTCGTAAAAATGTTGAACTTACAAATGTCATCAATGAAAAGAAGGTCAACTGGGCAAATAATGCTGATTTTTTTAAAACGTTGAACATTCAGCTGCGTCAGTATGATTTTTTCAATGATTATATGAACAAACCGAGCGTAACTTTTGAAGATGACAAAAAAATTCTGCTCAATATTATTGATAAAATTGTCCCTAATACTGAGGCCTTTGATTCAATACTTGAAGATATGAGCATTTTTTGGAATGACGAGGTGGAATTTGTATTAAATATGGTTTCAAAAACCATCAAGTCCTTTGAAGAAGGTAAGCTGGACAAACCTTTGATGAAAGTGTTCAAAAATGAGGATGACCAGGAATTTGCCAAGCAATTGATACGTAATACATTGAACAATCAGGATGAATATAACAAGCTTATTAGAAAATATTCGCAAAACTGGGATATGAGCCGCATGGCGGTAATTGATCACCTTATTATGCAAACTGCAATAGCAGAAATTGTTGAGTTCCCATCTATC
The DNA here is from genome assembly GCA_029572965.1 of Bacteroidota bacterium. Classification (GTDB taxonomy): domain Bacteria; phylum Bacteroidota; class Bacteroidia; order Bacteroidales; family DTGW01; genus JAKPQD01. Next base: position 5,337 of record JAKPQD010000253.1, read on the forward strand.
CCTGTTAAAGTTTCGTTAAACGAATATATTGATTTGGCTAAGCTATATAGTACTGATAATAGTAATACTTTTATCAACGGAATTCTTGACAGTGTGGTTAAAGACCTCAAAAGTCAGGGTAAGGTGGTAAAAACCGGAAGGGGCTTAATTGATAATTAAGTTTGGTATATTTGCAAAAAATAAGATTATAAATTTTTATTAACTAATTTAAAATGAATATGTTGACAGTTTTATTACAAGCGCCGGCAGGCAATCCTTTGGTTCAACTATTACCTATTTTGCTTATCATTGTTGTATTCTACTTTTTTATGATTCGTCCTCAGATGAAAAGACAAAAAGAGCTGAAGAACTTCCGTGATAGCTTGCAAAAAGGTGACAAAGTGATTACAACAGGCGGTATCTATGGCCGTATAGTTGAAATCCAGGATCATGTTGTTTTTGTTGAAATAGACCAAAACGTAAAGATTAAAGTGGACAAAGCTGCATTGCTCAAAGACCCAAGTGATATAGAACAAAAGTAATTTTGTTACACGTATTAAAGCCGATCTTTAGAAATTAAAGGTCGGCTTTTGTTTTTCCGGGCTTATTTGTTTTTTCTCATTTTTAAAAACTTTACTTTTATACCCCAATACAAGCCAAAAGAATTTTTACTATGTTCGGCCAAAACAAAAAAGGGTTCAAAACCAGGCAAAAAGTGCTTACCTTTTTGTTTTTCTTTTTATTGGCATCGTTGTTTTGGTTGTTGAATAAGCTCAACAACACCTATTCGGCAGATGTTACCTTCCCGATAAAATACGTACAATACAACCCTGATAAGGAAATGGTCAGACCTATCCCTTCTGAGATTACGCTCAATGTTACCGGCCAGGGATACGTATTGCTTCGCAATATGTTGTTTGCCAAGCATTATCCTGTTACATTCAGGGTAGTTTCGCTCAATTTGCTTGAGATTCCCTCTAAAAATAACCAGTTTTTGCTTTTTACCAAAACGTTAAAAGAAAACATCCAGCGTCAATTGGGGTCTGATTTACAATTAAATTATATCATTCCCGACACTTTGTTGTACACTTTTTCACCGGTGGTTCACAAAAAGGTAAAAGTAGTCCCGGATATTGAAGTTAAAACCGCTACACAATATATGCAAGAAGGCAGGTTTATTGTTATTCCCGACTCGGTTGTGATTTCGGGGCCTCAGGTCATCATAGATACCATTAACTTCATAAAATCAATACCTTCAAAATTATTGAATGCAAAAAAATCGACTTCGTTGGAAGTAGATTTAATTACTCCTGAAAAAACAAGCTTATCGAGTAAGGAGGTCCAAGTAACTATTCCTATTGAAAAATATACCGAAATCAATCTCAATGTTCCTTTGAAAGCATTGAATGTCCCTCAAAATAAGCGTTTGATTACATTTCCGCCTTCTGTTTCTGTTATTTGCAGGGTATCACTGAGCAATTATAAAAAGGTATCGGTATCTACAGTCAATGCTCATGTTGATTTTAATGATGCTACCGTAAAGTCTGCCAGCCGCCTGAAAGTAAATATTACAGACTATCCTTCATTTGTCAAAATAGTAAGTTATACTCCCAAAAACGTTGAATTTCTTATTGAAAAAAATGATTAAGGTTGGTATTACAGGTGGTATTGGCAGTGGAAAGACTACCATTTCAAAAATATTTGAAACATTAAATATCCCGCTGTTTAATGCTGATATCGAAGCAAAAAAATTGTTTGAAACTGAAGAAGTAAAGAAATTTTATCTGGCACATTTTGGAGATGCCGTATTTTCAGAAAATAAGCTGGACAGGCAAAAAATTAGCAACATTCTTTTTTCGGCCCCCGACAAGCTCATGCTGGTCAATAGTTTCATACATCCATTAGTAGTTGAACTATTTGATAATTGGACAATAAAACATATCCACGCAGACTATGTACTCAAAGAATCTGCTATTTTGTTCGAAACAGGATTGTACAAAGATCTTGATTACAATATCCTTGTTACTGCTCCTGTTGAAACACGCATTAAGCGTATTATTGAGCGCGACAAACTGCCTCAGGAGCAAATAGAGCTGCGTATGGCAAATCAATGGACCGATGAGGCCAAAGTGCCATTGGCAGATTTTGTGATTGAAAATGAAGACAATAGCTTAGTGATAAAAAAAGTTTTAGATATTCATCAGAAAATTTTAGCATCAATAAAAAAATAAAACAATGGCAGGTTTTGGAAAATGGATTGGCGGCGGACTTGGATGGGCTTTTGGAGGGCCAATAGGTGCATTATTAGGTTTTGCTATAGGTACAGTGTTTGATAATATTGAGGTATCCACCAATACCAGGGTTAATACTACCCGTGGAGATTTTTTGGTCAGCCTGCTGGTGTTGATGGCTGCAGTGATGAAGGCCGACGGTAAAGTGATGAAATCTGAGCTCAACTTTGTTAAAGAATATTTGCAACGCAGTTTTGGCCCCGAAGATACTGCCCAGGCCTTGAAAATATTGCAGGGGCTTCTCCAAAAGCCTATTCCGGTGCATGAGGTGTGCCTTCAAATCAGGCAGCATACTGATTATCCTTCACGTTTGCAATTGATGCACCTTCTATTTGGAATTGCCTTGGCTGATGGTGCCATAAGCCAGGAAGAACTGCACACAATTGAAGATATATGCCATCAGTTGCACATCAGTCCTGCAGATTTGGCTTCAATAAAAGCGATGTTTATTGAAGATACAGAACAGGCATACAAAGTGCTGGAAATTGAAAAGAATGCATCGGATGAAGACGTGAAAAAAGCTTATCGTAAGATGGCCTTGAAATATCATCCCGATAAAGTGGCATATCTGGGAGAAGATGTAAAAAATGCAGCCAACGAAAAATTCAAAAAAGTAAATGAAGCTTACGAAAAGATTAAAAAAGAAAGAGGTTTCAAATAATGTTTCAACAGTAAGCTTATAAAATAATATTAGTTCATTTATAAATATTAATTGAGTTTTATGAAAGTCGTTTATATTTGTGCTGAACATTTATAAATATTTGCATAAATATTCATAAATAGTTAAACAAAATTTTGGTTACATCCTATAAATTATACTTTTGGTAAGGATAATTTTGATGATTTGGTAATAGTAATTTATGTTTAAAATGATAAAAATGACAAAATATTATATATATACATCCCCCCAGCTACTTTTTGCCCTGCATTTAAATAATCATATAGTTATTGAATGAACAAACAGAAGGCGTTGATGGTTTACTCATATCCTTCAATTGTTCTGGCATTAGATGAAACAGCCATGATTGTAGCCAAACAAAAATACCAAAATAAAATGTGGGTGTTTCATTTGCATACATCAAATGGCCAATATTGATAGCTTAAATAATTAGATTTCAATAAATTAAAATTTTATACGGATGGAAATAATATCAACAATCAATAAAAATTTTACTTCGACAATTTTTTTGTCGTTAAAAGGCTATTGTTCAGATAGTTTATATCAATAAAAATGTCTTCAAATAATAAACATAGTATTAACCTAATGCATAAAAATGGGAAAAGCGTACGATAAATTTATTGAAAGACAGCAATTGCTTGAAAAACAATACGATGATGCCTATTATGAAAAACAGCATAACCGAGGTAAGCTAACTGCCCGCGAACGTATTGCATTGCTTTTTGATGAAGGTACATTTGAAGAGCTTGATGCTTTTGCCCCTCCGGCAAGCGTTTCGTTTGGCAAATCCACAAAGGCTTTTGGTGATGGAGTAATTACAGGCTATGGTAAAGTAAATGGAAGGCAGGTATATGCTTTTGCCCAAGACTTTAGCGTGCTTGGAGGTTCACTGGGGGCAGTACATGCTGCCAAGATTATCAAAATTCAAGATATGGCGCTTAAAACAGGTTGCCCTATCATTGGTTTGATAGATTCGGGTGGAGCCCGTATTCAGGAAGGCGTTCAGAGCCTTAACGGTTATGCCGGCATTTTCCGCCGAAATGTTTTGTCTTCTGGTGTGATACCCCAGATTTCTGTAATAATGGGGCCTGCAGCCGGAGGCGCTGTTTATTCTCCAGCGTTAACCGATTTTATATTTATGTCTGCCGGTACAAGTTATATGTTTGTTACCGGGCCTGATGTAGTAAAACAAGTATTAAATGAATCGGTTTCACCTGAAGAACTTGGTGGGGCTTCTATACATTCAACCCGTTCAGGAGTTGCTGACTTTGCTTTTAATGACGATGAAAATACTATCTTAGGCGTGAAAATGCTGTTGTCATTTTTACCTTCAAATAATATTGAAAACCCACCTTTTGTTGCTTCTGATGACCCAATAACACGTATTGAACCTTCATTGCGAGACATTGTGCCAGATGATCCGGATAAACCTTATGATGTAAAAGAAGTAATCAAGTTGGTAGTTGACCACGGGCGCTTCTTTGAAGTGGGGGAAAACTTTGCACCAAACTTTGTAACGGGTTTTGCCCGTATGGGTGGTCAGGTTGTTGGGATATTAGCCAACCAGCCTCGTATCATGGCCGGAACGCTTGATATTAGTTCATCTACAAAAGGCGCACGCTTTATCAACATTTGCGATAGTTTTAATATTCCTCTGATAACTTTTGAAGATGTGCCCGGATTTTTACCAGGTACAGACCAGGAACATAATGCAATCATTAAGCATGGCGCTAAGTTGCTTTACGCTTATACTTATGCAACTGTTCCTAAGATTACAGTAGTACTACGTAAGTCTTATGGCGGGGCATACATTGTAATGAACAGTAAGGGGATAGGCGGAGACTTTAGTTTTGCATGGCCTACTGCCGAAATAGCCGTTATGGGCCCTGAAGGCGCAATAGCTGTGTTGTATCGTAAAGAATTAGCTGAAGCAGCTGACCCCGTTGCCCTGAAAAAGCAATTGGCACAGAAATACCGTGAAGATATTGCAAATCCTTACATTGCTGAAGAAAAAGGTTTCATTGACGAAGTAATTGACCCGGCTACAACACGTTTGAAAGTAATCAGGGCATTGCAAAGCCTCGAAAAGAAATCTATCAGTATTCCTAAACGCAAACATGGTAATATTCCTTTATAACAATTATTTATGATAAAAAGCATACTTATTGTCAACCGGGGCGAAATAGCCTGCCGAATTGCCCGTACTGCACGTCGTATGGGAATTGTAACATTTGGGATAAGAACCAGGAAAGAACCTAATGCCGTGTATCTCTCTGCCGTGGATAAAATCTTAGATTTTCCCGATACAGATGGTAAAGTGGCCGAATTTCTTGATATTGAAAACCTTATAGCGTTGGCAAAAAATAATAAAATAGAAGCTGTACATCCTGGTTATGGTTATCTGGCCGAGAATGCCCATTTTGCTAAAAGATGCCGCGAAGAGGGAATAAAATATATTGGGCCTGCACCTGAGGTAATTCAGGCAATGGGAGATAAGATTATGGCTAAAAAAATTGCCGCAAAATGCAAAGTCCCAATGCTTGGGGGGAGCCTCGACAGTGTGAAAGATGTAGCTGAAGCTGCTAAACTGGCCCAGAAGGTTGGATTTCCGGTGATTATTAAGGCTGCTGCCGGAGGTGGTGGCCGCGGAATGAGGATTGTCCGTACCGAGGCTGAACTGCCTGTGATGTTCAAACTAGCTACATCTGAAGCCCAGAGTGCTTTTGGCGATCCTTCGGTATTTATTGAGAAATATCTTGAAAATCCTAAACATATAGAATTTCAGGTAGTTGCAGACAGCCATGGAAACGTTGTTCATTTGGGCGAACGCGAATGTTCTGTTCAACGTAAACACCAGAAACTATTGGAAGAAGCTCCTTCTCCTGCTTTGGACGAAAAACTCCGTGCCAAGATGGCCAAGGCTGCCGTTGCCCTTGCTAAGGAAGTTCAGTATGAAAGCCTTGGTACTGTTGAGTTTTTGCTCGATAAGTTTGGCAACTTCTTCTTTATGGAAATGAATACGCGTATCCAGGTGGAACATCCTGTTACGGAAGCCATTACAGGACTTGACTTAGTCGAGCTTCAAATACGTATTGCTTCTGGCGAAAAGCTTCCGGTTACCCAAAAGGAAGTTTCTCTCAATGGTTGGGCTATCGAATGCCGTATCAATGCCGAGGACGTACAATCTGGATTTGCTCCAAGTATGGGCACCATTCGCAGGATGCGTCTGCCCCAGGGTAACAATATCCGTATAGATACAGGTATTATGGAGGGTTCAGAAATAACCCCATACTTTGATTCTATGGTGGCTAAGCTTATTGTTCATGGTAAAACACGTAAAGAGGCTATTGAAAGTACATTACAGGCTCTTCGTCAGTTTCATGTGAAAGGGATAAAAACTACTATTCCATTTTGTAAAGCTGTAATGCTCAATAAAGTATATAGAAATGGAAGTTTTGATACGTCTTTTATTGAAACAGAGATGGATTCAATGGTACATCGTGAAGAAAAGGAAGAATTTATTGCAGCTTTGCTTGCTACTTATTTTTATACCCATGAGACTACTCCAGTGGTAAGCTCTGAGTCTTCCATTGACCCATGGGTATTGAAAAGGCGTATTAAACATTTATAAGAATCTGGTTATTCAACAGGTTTGAACTAAAACATTCTAAAACATGAGTACAGGAAAGAAATTGATAGCCCATAGTGCTGAAAATAATGCTCAACACGAGTTTACCTTTAAGAATGATTATGATTTTTATTACAAAAATCAAAAGTTAAAATTTGATATCATTGAAGAGGCTGATGGGTTTACCCTCGTTTCTATTCAAGGAGTAAAATATCCGGTGGAGATTGTATCGCAAAAGCAAAATACTTACGAAATTTTGGTGAATGGAGTAAGTTATACTTTTTCAATAGAAACTCCATTTTCATTGAAACGCAAACTGATGTTGGCCAATAATGCCGATAAATCTGGTAAGGTAAAAGTAAAAGCCCCAATGCCTGGTAAAATATTGGATATTCTGGTTATGACAGGGCAAAAGGTCAATAAAGGCGATACCCTGCTGATACTTGAGGCTATGAAAATGCAAAACACTATTATGGCCCAAAATGCCGGTATTGTCCAAAGTATTAGTGTTAAAGCTAATGATATTGTTGCGAAAGACGATGTGCTGGTGGAGATTAACCAGGAATAATATGAATTGAAAAAAAGGCTGCCCATTTGAGCAGCCTCTTTTTTTGTATGAAGTCCGATATCTGATATCACCAGTCTTCTTTGGTAGTTTTTATTATTAGTGTTTGCCCAGATAATCAGCAATACTCTCCTGAGTGGCCTTGATAGCCTTTTTACCGGGTTTCCAGTCGGCAGGGCACACTTCACCGTTCTTTTCAAAGTATTGAAGAGCGTCCACCATACGCAATGTCTCTTCTACGCTGCGTCCAAGAGGCATATCATTTACCACCTGGTGGCGAACAATGCCATGCTTGTCAATCAAGAACAAACCTCTGTATGCCATTGGGGTTCCTTCAAAATAAGCTTCGCCTTCGTCACCAATTTCATAACGACCTGCAAGAACATCGTAATTTTCAGAAATAGTTTTTGAAAGGTCCGAAACCAAAGGAAACTTAACGCCTTTGATACCACCGTCTTTCAACTCGGTTTGAAGCCATTTCCAGTGCGAAAATTCTGAGTCAACAGAACAACCCACTACTACTACATTTCTTTTTTCAAATTCAGCCAAATGATCTTGAAATGCTACTATTTCTGTTGGACAAACAAATGTAAAATCGGCCGGATAAAAGAAAAATACTACGTACTTTTTTCCTTCATACTGATCCAATGAAAAATTTTCGACAATTTCGTTTCCATTCACTACAGCTTTAGCGCTGAATTTAGGTGCTTTTTTTCCTACTAATACAGACATAATCTTTTATTTAGGTTAATAAATACTTGTTTATGCTTTTAACACGTGTTTGAAACAAAAGTTCAAAATACGTTTAAAAAATTTCTTTGCCTTCAATAAACAACCGTAACATATTCATGGCAGCCATAGCTGTTCTGGTAATATTGCGCTGGCGATTGTCGCCAAACCTAAATTTCTTTGCTATCGTTTTTTCTTTTGAAGATACTGCAACCCAAACAGTCCCAACCGGTTTTTCTTCTGAACCACCTAATGGGCCTGCAATTCCTGTGACTGACAATGAATAGTCTGTTTCAAACCTGGTACGCACGCCTTCAGCCATAGCTTCTGCCGTCTGCTGGCTAACGGCACCATGTTTAACCAATGTTTCAGCAGGAACGCCAAGCTCTTTCATCTTTATTTCATTGGAGTAGGCTACTATCCCACCTTTGAAATAATCAGAACTGCCCGAGATGGAAACTATCTTTGATGCTATCGTCCCACCGGTACAACTTTCGGCCAACGATAATGTGCTATTCCTTTCTTTCAGGAGCTTACCTATGACCGATTCAAAAGTATCTTCGTCGTATCCATAAATGGCGTTGCCAATAATCTCATGTAGCTTTTTTTCTTCCTGTTGAATCAAAGCGCTTCCATTTTTCTCGCCATATACTGAAAGACGTAGCTTTACCATTCCGGGAGAAGGCAAATAAGCTAACTTCACGTTTTCATTCTTGGTTTTCTCCCAATCGGTAAGGATAGTCGCCAGTTGTGCTTCTGCAATTCCATGCGTAAGGATTGTCCGATGGATAATATGCTCAATACCAAACTTTGCCTGAAGTTTAGGCAATACATACTCGTTCATCAGGCCTTCCATCTCAAACGGAACTCCCGGAAGCGAAACATAGATTATGCCTTGTTTTTCGAACCACATGCCGGGAGCTGTGCCCCAATTGTTCTGAAGCACTTCGCAACACTCGGGGAGCATCGCCTGGCTTTTGTTTCCTTCATTCATAATGCTGCCCCTTTGTTTAATAAATGTTTCCAGATGAGCATATACTATTTCATTATGAACCAAGCGGGTATTGAAATAGCTGCATAACGCCGGCTTAGTAATATCATCAGATGTAGGACCAAGGCCTCCGGTAATAATGATAATATCTGACCTTTTAGAGGCTTCATCCAGTATTGCCAATATTTCTTCGTGGCTGTCTCCCACAGACGTCACACGGTTTATCCCAATGCCAAGCTCATTGAGCCGGGTTGATATCCATGCAGCATTAGTATTGACAATCTGTCCAATAAGTATCTCATCGCCAATGGAGATAATATCTGCTTTTTTCAACATATTCAAATTTATTTTCCAGAATGATCCACTTTTAAAAATTACTTGTCATACTTTTTAAAATCAAAACATTCTTAGCATTTCCAATATAATGGCCAAAGTTATCAATTCTTTCAACGAATGAAAAACAATCTTTGATTTTGATAACAGCAGAAATCATGGTAAAAAGCATTCCGGCTCTTTGCGTTCTTTAAAGGAGGTGCACCTTATTGCAGCATCTTTCATCAGGCCCGCCTTCATTGTTCTGGCATTGCGAGGGCAATGTTTTATGCAGGCACAACAGAGGGTGCATTTTTCCTTGTCTATAACACTGCTTTGCAGCGAATCGATTGCCCCTGTCGGGCATCCCCTGGCACATACACCGCATTGCGAACACTGATCGCTCACAGCAATGAAATCAACATGCCAAAGGTCGGTAACTCCGCCGTAAGGATAACTGCCCGGGATATTTGCGCATTCTATTTGCTTTGAAGAAGCAACAGCTTGCAGCAACTCTTTTATTCTTTTCCCAAATAATTCTGCTTGTTGAATATCTTTTGCATCTGGACGTCCAACAGAACTTGGAAGTTCAGGACTTGAAAAAGAGTGTTCACCAATAAATGCAGCCCCGGCAATAGGTCTGCAACCACACTGAACCAATATATCTTTAAGTTCGAGCAGCGCATTTTCGTATGCACGATTACCATAAACAACTACACAAACTGTAAGAGTATCCTTAGCTTTGATGGTTTGCAACCATCCTGAAACAACTGCAGGTACACGCCCCATATAAACAGGCACTGCAACAACGAGCAATTCGTCCTCGGTAGTAAATAAGCTATTTCTACGCGCTTCAGGTGTTGTAATGTTTATCAGTTCTGACAAATTAGAATTAATGCCTTTAGCAATGCTTTGCACCACAGTTTTCGTTGTGCCTGTTGGTGAAAAGAAAACTAGTTTTAACTTTTGCAGTTCCATATTCTTCCCTCCAATGTTTTAAATCACAGATTGTTACCATTTTTTAGTTTGTTCAAAAAAGTTTACACTAAGGCTTTCCGGAACAATCAGAGGCGTAATATGGTCGAACATCTTGCTACTGCGCAATTTTTCACCCACAGCCTTTAGCTTTTCCATACTTTCTATATGGTAAATAAAATACCAAACGTTATCATCTACTGCTTTCACCAGCTCTGCATCTATAAAGCCATCTTGCTTCTGCAAAAAAGCATTGACGATATCAGCTTTTTCCATTAGCTGTTCCAACGTTGTTGTTTGTAAAACTTCAATTTTTACAAACTCTGTAATTATACTTGTCTTCATAACTCATTGTTTTTAAAATTTATGAAGACAAAATTACTTGCCCCAAAACCAAAGAAATAGTACAAAAACGACAACTATGCCAGTTTCCCTATTTGTAATATGGAACTGTTCTGATGGACAAAGTTTTTTGGGGTATCGCCTGCAAAACGTTTGAAATCCCTGATAAAATGCATTTGGTCAAAGTATCCGTAATCATAAGCCAGGTCTGAAAGTTTTGAAAAATCTTTCATGAGAAGCTGGTTCATACATGTATGAAAACGGTTCAATTTGCTAAATGTACTTGCTGGCATGCCTACGTATTTGTTGAACATACGTTCTAAATTCCGCAAACTAAAGCCATTCTGAGAAGAAAACTCTGATATCTGCAATGAATTCTTACAATCAATAAGTTTTATAAAAATTTTTTGAAAATGCTCATCGTATTCATGGCTGTGAACAATTATTTGCACAAGTTCATCTTCCAAGATGCTTAATCTTGAAGCTATATCCGAAGCTTCTTTTAACCGGGGGCTTAATAAATCAGGAAATTTACAACCAACTTCAGCCGTTCCAAGTACCTGGTTTTTAAATTCAGCCACAGGCATTTTCACAAATGGATAAAAGCCATGCGAGAAAAAACAAATGCCCAGCGTATGCACTTCTCCGCTTAGTTTCAAATAAGCATTGGAAAAGTGATCTTGCAACCCCGAAAAATAAACCGTTTCAAGAACATGCTCGTCACCATCTACCGATAAAATGTGAGGTGTATCACTCAGATTAAAACGCAAGTTTATATTTCGCTGGGGTATCAATTTGTGATGAAGCTCAAGATGGCTTACACGAAGCTCCCAAAAGAACTTGATGTAATTCTTGAGCAAAGGATGCTGAACCGGGTATTTTTTAATTTCATGCAACACAAGCAACGAAAATTTATTGCTGCTAAAATTACACCATCTTCAAATAAAAGGTCTAAAGAAAACCAATGAATGACAGTTTTTCAAAATTGAATGAATATAAATAAAAACGTTTAGCTTTTTGAAAAAGCTAAACGTTTTGACAGTACTTGCCTTTGAGCGGAAAACGGGGTTCGAACCCGCGACCCTCAGCTTGGGATCTCGCCTGAGGCGAGACAACCAACAGAGCTACTTCAGCAAAACAATCAAAAAAGGAATCTAATAAAAACTTTAATGTTTGATAAAAAAAAGGCAAGCTTTCATTCCGAGATACTTGCCTTTGAGCGGAAAACGGGGTTCGAACCCGCGACCCTCAGCTTGGGAAGCTGATGCTCTACCAACTGAGCTACTTCCGCCTATATTTGACCCTCAGCTTGGGATCTCGCCTGAGCCGAGACTACCAACTGAGTCTATTTCCGCATTTTTGAATTACAAATATACTAATTTAATTAGTTATTTGTAATTAGATAATTGATAATTTTTCTGAGCCTCTCAGGGGATTTGAACCCCCGACCTGCTGTTTACGAAACAGCTGCTCTAACCAACTGAGCTAAAGAGGCGTTTATTCTTTGTTCCTTGTTCCTTGCTCTATTTAAAAGCACAGCAAAAATAGTAAAATTCACTTAACCCAAACAAGCAATTAGTTAACTTGTTTGTTTTTTATTGCCCTGATACGCTGTAAAAGCGATGGATGCGAATAGTGAAAAAAGATATAAGCCGGATGAGGGTTCAGGTTGCTGAGGTTATTGCGCGAAAGGTTCTTCAATCCACTGATTAGTGCATCTCCCAACCCAAAACTTTCGGCATAAGCATCTGCCTGGTATTCGTTGTGCCGCGATACAACATTCATAAATAAACCAATGATGGTCGATATTGGGCTGTACAACATCCCGAAAGCTATCAAGCCAATATGAACCCCTGGTTTGGTTACTCCCAAAGCATCATAAATACTTTTATTTCCTAACATAAGTGACAGAATATAAAGCGTCAATCCGGTTTGTACCAATCCCAGCAGCAAGCCTGTACTTGTATGCTTCTTTTTATAATGTCCAATTTCATGAGCCAATACAGCCACTATTTCTTCTGTACTAAGCTGTTTTATTAATGTATCATAAAGTACAATCCTTTTTTTTGGCCCCAAACCTGTAAAATAAGCATTAGCTTTTGTCGAACGCTTTGAGCCATCTATAACATAAATATTTTTAAGCTTAAAGCCTGCTTTGTTGGCGAATTCTGTAATTGCTGTACGCAATTCTCCATCTTCCAAAGGGGTTTGCTTATTAAATAAAGGAACAATCAAATTCGAATAAAACATAGCCATAAATACTGAAAAGGCTGCAAAAACAAGCCAAATATATATCCAATACAAAGGGCCGGTAGTTTGGTAAAACCAAACAAAAAGGCTCAACAAGCCACCTCCTATGATTATCCCAATCAGATAGCTTTTTAGTTTGTCCAATATATATATATTCGGAGTGGTTTTATTAAACCCATATTTTTCTTCAATGCTAAAGGTCGAATAAATATCAATTGGTGTATTTAACAGGTCCGAAAGCAAAAACAAGATTCCAAAATACAGTAAAGACAATAAAATGGGGTTCTCTGTATATTGTCTGCAAAAATTATCAGCAAAAGCAAACCCTCCCAACAACAACATGAGCAAAATAGAAGCAAATGATAAACTTGAGGTCAGGTAACCCAACTTCTCATAAGCCCATTTGTAATCCAATGATTTCAGATGGGTTTCTTCATCATAAACATCCTTTAATTCCTCAGGAATTGCCCTGTTACGTTTTACAGAGTTTAAATATGATAATACCCTTTCGAGGATAAAATCAAAAACCATTATTGCTATGATTATCAATAATATAACATTCATTTTTTATCAGATGAATTGATTTGTATAATAAACGCGTTTCTCTTTTCTAATACTGAAATGTACTTCGTAGCCCAAACATTGGGGTAGGTAAAATACGATTTTGCAGCCCAATCAAGGGCAGCATCAATATTATCCATTACTTCGCAAGCTACGGCTATGTTATAACAAGCTAATGATGCCAAACGCCTGTTTTTATGGTTGATATATTTTTTCCATAATAGCAAAGCCTTTTCCCATTGTCCATTTTTGGCAAGTTTTGAAGCTTCATTGAAATCAGGTTTTTCACAATTGAACAATGTCCTTTTCTCTATTTGCCAAGTATTGGCAATTCGCTTTCCGTACTTTTGCCCCAAAATATAGCATGTTTGGCTTATTGCATTGTCAATTTTCGGAAAATTACTGTATGCTTCTTCAAATGTGTTACCTGCTGCATCAAAAAACAAAGTATCGCACAGCAGGTATTCATCAATTTTTTCACCTGTTTTAAGCTTATAAACCCGCCAAAGCGATGTATTTTCAATAACCAGACTGCCATAATAGCCATAATTTTCATCAAATATAAGCTTTATAGGGTCGGTATATGTTGTTTGATAATTTTCGAGCACAACTGCTGCATCTGCATCAGTCTTTAAAGCTAAAACATTGAGCTCTTCCAATGTTAACTTTTTAAATTGCTCATTCATACTTTTTTTCAGGTATTGAACAGGTGCATCAACCAGCTTATATTGAACCGAATTTGACAGTATGTCTGAAAGCCCATCAAAATAAGCCATAGTGTAAAGGCTATCTTTGTAGAAGCTGCTTTGTGGATAGGTCCCGTTAAAAAGGGCATGATTTACCAGCACTACATTATTTATGCTTGTATCTGGTTTGATTTCAGAAGGGACAAATGTACCTATTTGTATTTCCTCCTGCACTACACACGAAGAAACAACAATAATTACAATAAAAACAAAGACTTGTTTGGTTAAAATATAAAAACTGTTGCTAAACCTTAGCATTTTCGGCATTTTTGATGAAAATGTTTTCAAAATTAGCAACAGTTTAATAAAAATGTATTTCAAAATATCTTCTAAGTATTCATTCCACCGCAAACGTTAATAACCTGTCCATTAACATAAGAAGATAAGTCAGAGGCCAGGAATAATGCAACATTGGCAACATCTTCTGGTGTTCCGCCACGTTTTAGTGGAATATTTTCAATCCATGCGTTACGTTGTTCTTCTGTTAGCTTGTGTGTCATATCAGTAATGATAAAACCTGGGGCAATAGCATTACTTCTGATATTTCTTGAACCAAGTTCTTTAGCAACAGACTTAGTAAAACCAATCATGCCTGCTTTTGAAGCTGAATAGTTTGCCTGGCCGGCATTACCAGAAACTCCAACAACCGAACTCATATTAACAATGGCTCCGCCTTTTTGCTTGAGCATTTGCATCTGAACAGCTTTAGTAAAGTTAAAAGCTGATTTTAAGTTTACATTAATAACTGCATCCCATTGTTCTTCGGTCATACGCATAAGCAAACCGTCCTTGGTGATACCTGCGTTGTTAATAAGAATATCAACCCTTCCAAAATCTGCTATAATTTGATTTACAACGGTTTGTGTTTCGTCAAATTTTGCAGCGTTTGATGCATAAGCTTTTGCTTTAATACCCATAGCGTTAAGCTCTGCTTCAAAAGCTTTTACGTTGTCGTCATAAATAAGGTCAGTAATAGCGATGTTGGCACCTTCAGAGGCAAATTTCAAAGCAATTGCCTTGCCTATTCCCCTGGCACCGCCAGTAATAATGGCCGTTTTTCCTTGAAGTAAATTCATCTTTATCAGTTTAAAAGTTTTTCGCAAAGTAAATAAAGTAAATCGTTTTATCAAAATTTTGTGCTGTTCTACATTCAATTACAATTTCGTATTGATATTTCAATATTTTTGTATATTTACTCAGTAAATATTAACCCTGCTATGCATCACAGTATTATTGAAAAACTAAAATTATTTTTCATTTTTTTAGTTACATCCTTCCAAAATATTTTTTCAAAAATCAACATTAGTAAATTCCGTTTGTCCGCCTTGCATATTTCTGTATTCAAGAATAAAAGCCTTCGTTTTAGGTTTATTTTTAGCATAATGGGGTCTGTTTTCATCATCTACCTGGCTCTTTCAGTTATTATCCTCAAAAAAATATATTCAGAGTCGGTGGCCTCAGCTGAAACAATTATTGAAAGCCAATCCCAAAAATATGCTAATGCCCTTACCGCTGATCTCAATTCATACCTGAACCAAACTATTGGAATAGCAAATGTTTTCAATGCTTCTCTACAGCTTGATGCCAATACGCGAAAAAATATTTTCCGCCAGACTTTATATCAAACCATTGGCACTTTGCCTGATGTTATGGCTACATGGCTCAATATCCAGTTATTCGATATTGACCCTAAATGGGGCAAAGACTATGGGCGTTTGCGTTACACTTATTACAAGGTTGGCAATGACAGCGGTTTTCAGGTAGATATTATTGACACTGCTGGCCACAACTTTGAAGGCGATTATTATAAAATCCGTAAAAATAAGCGTATCGAATTTAGCGAACCTTATTATGATTTCTATGGACATGATTCTACACGTCATTTGCTTATGACCAGTATTTGTGTCCCTTTATTTTATCCTGATGGTATATTTTGGGGGATGGTTGGTGTTGATTTAAACCTCGATCGTTTTTATGCATTCCTCCCCAAATATTGTCAATACAAAAAAAGCTTTTCAATGCTTCTATCCAGCAATGGTAGTATAGTTCAGCATGTTGATACAACTTATAACAGCAAAAAGCTTAATGAAATCATGCCTTTAACCATAAAGAAAAATAATATCCTTGATTCTATTTCGTCAGGAAAAAGTTTTACCCTTACAACCAACATAGATGGTGAAGAATACTTTTTGGCATTTACATCTGTAACGCTAAACAAGCAAATAAACCCATGGTCGTTGGCTATTGCTGTTCCCGTTTCATCTATAAAAAACAAATCAAACAAAGCTTTATTGTTTTCAATCATTATCTTGATATTGGGATTTGTAATTTTATTTATTGTAACTTATATCCTCACCAATTTCCTTGCAAAGCCTTTACAAGACAGTATCTCGTTTGCTAAAAGGCTGGGAGATGGCGATTTATCTGCCAATATAGACATAGGTAATCATGATGAACTTGGGCAATTGGCCGAATCGTTAAAATTGATGGCCCTTCATCTGTCGCACATGGTCAATGAAGTGGATAAAGGTGCTGAAATATTATCAAAAACTGCCAAATCGCTATCTTCAAGTTCAAAAAGCCTGCTTTCTGCCTCTTATTCGCAATATGATACTACCGAAAAAGTAAACAAATCCATCGAAACCATTGTTGAGTATATCCAAAAAAATACAGAAATGTCCCAATCTGCTGAAACGGTATCAAAAGAAGCCGGGAAAAAAATTAAAAGTAGTGTGAGGCAATCTGTAAAAGCCATTACCAGTATGCATTTTATTGGCGAGAAAATGTGTTCGATCAACAATATCGCCCTCGAAACTAATATCCTTGCTCTAAACGCTGCGGTTGAAGCCGCGCGTGCCGGCGAACATGGCAGGGGCTTCTCGGTGGTGGCTTCAGAGGTCCGTAAACTTGCCGAAAACAGCAGAAAGGTGTCTGATGAAATTGCCGATTTGCTTAGTCAGGCCCAAGCTGATACCGAAAATGCTGGAAACATGTTAGATCTTACCATTCCGGAAATCGAAAAAAGCGCTTCGCTAATCAACCAGATTTTATCGTCTAACATGACCCAATATAATAACCTTGATTCCATAAATAAAGCCATGCAAAACTTAAATGACGTTACACGCCAAAACAATGATCAGGCTAAAAGAATGGCTGTATTTTCTGATGAAATCGAAAAACAATCAGAGAGGTTAAAGCAATTGCTCAACAAATTCAAATCGGTATAAAAAAAATTAGTTTGTAGAAAGGGAAATTCTTGGTAGAATTTCGCGACTTTCTCAAACTAATCACACTAACTAACAAACTAACTAAAAACTAAACACTAAACTATGAAAACACTTACTAACTATTTTTATTAAGAACTCTTCTGTTTATTATTAAATCAATAATCGTGCCAAAAATTAATTTTAAATAAAATAAATTAAAATATTTTTTAACTGATTAATTTACAATGATTTTAAAAAGAACTTTTTTATAAAAACTTATATCTACAATAATCATACCAAAAAATATGATAATGAAAAAAAATGTAATTTTATTTTTTATAAGCTTGATGTTGACTATTGATCATGGCAAATCCTGCACTAATATCTTGGTTTCAAAAGGCGCTTCTGTTGATAATGCTGTAATGATAAGCTATGCTGCCGATTCGCACGAATTGTATGGCGAATTATATTTTAGGCCAGCAGCCAAATACCCGGCTGGCACACAAATGGACATTATCGAATGGGATACTCAAAAATATAGGGGCAAAATTCGCCAGGCACGCGAAACATATAAAGTGGTAGGCAACATGAACGAGTACCAGCTGGCCATTGGTGAAACAACTTTTGGTGGAAAGGAAGAACTTATTGACACAACCGCTGTTCTTGACTACGGAAACCTTATATACATTACTTTACAACGTGCAAAAACTGCAAGGGCAGCTATTGATACTATTGTAGCTTTAATAAAGGAAAATGGTTACCGAAGCTCAGGAGAATCTTTCTCCATTTCTGACGCTAATGAAGTATGGATAATGGAAATAATTGGCAAAGGCTCTCCTGTAATTATAAAAGATAAAAAAGGCAAAGAAAAAAAGGTGTATAATAAAGGGGCCGTTTGGGTAGCTATACGTGTGCCTGATGGATATATTTGTGCCCATGCCAATCAAGCCCGTATCAAACGGTTCCCTCTAAACGACAAAGCTAATTGTCTTTATTCGCCTGATGTCATTAGCTTTGCAAGAGCAAAAGGTTGGTTTATTGGTCCAGATAGTATGTTTAGTTTTGCAGACACTTATGCTCCTCTCGATTTTGGGGCAAAGCGTTTTTGTGAAGCCAGGGTATATAGCATTTTCAGAAGGGCTGCAATGTCGCAAAACCTTTCCCCAGATTATGTCATGGGTGTTCATGATGCAAAACCTCTTCCTTTATTTATTAAGCCTGATAAAAAACTATCGGTATCAGATGTATTTGCTTTAATGCGCGATCATTTTGAAGGAACCCCTATGGATATGACCCAGGATATCGGGGCTGGGCCTTATGCTTGTCCATACCGCTGGCGCCCATTGATTTGGAAAGTTGACTCTGTAGCGTATTTCAACGAGCGGGCTATTTCTACTCAACAAACTGCATTTTCGTTTATTAGCCAAGCCCGGTCTTCTATGCCCAGATATGTTGGAGGGGTGTTGTGGTTTGGTGTTGATGATACTTATAGCACTGTTTATGTTCCTATGTATTCAAATATCAATAAAATCCCGATTTGGTTTGCCCCCCAAAATGGAGATTTGTACACTTATTCTGATTCATCTGCATTTTGGGCTTTCAATTATGTGAGTAATTTGGCTTATAGCAGATATTCTGATATGATAGTTGATATTGTTGCCAAACAAAAAATTTTAGAAGATAAATTTATTGCTGAACAAGCAAAAACAGAACTTGAAGCTACCAATATTGCTTCTGTTGAAGGTGAAGCTGCTGCTATCGAATTTCTTACTCAATACTCTAATAGCAAAAGTGCCGAAACCTTTTATACCTGGAAAAAGCTTGGTCATGATTTATTGGTCAAATATTTAGACGGGAATTTAAAAACAAAAGGCCACCATGTTGAACATCCCTTATATCCCAAATGGTGGTACCAACAAATAATTAACCAAACCGGAGATAAATTGAAAATGAAATAATAAAAATATTTTTGGGGAGCCAAAAATATGGCTTGATTTTTGCAATCGTTTGAACAAAGATTCATAACTTTGCGGGTCTTTTAAAATAACGATTAATCTTGTTAAATATTAAAAACTATGTCAAAAATTAAAGTAGGTATTAATGGTTTCGGACGTATTGGACGTCTTGTGTTTCGTGCAGCTCAAGAAAGAAACGATGTAGAAATCGTTGCTGTTAACGACCCATTTTTGGATATCGATTATTTGATTTACATGTTGCAGTATGACACTGTTCATGGCAAATTTCAAGGAACTGCTAAAAACGAAGGTGGTAAATTAGTAGTTAATGGTAAGGAAGTAAAATTCTTTGCTGAAAAAGATCCTGCAGCTATTGCATGGGGTGCAGCTGGTGCTGAATATGTAGTTGAATCAACTGGAGTTTTCACTACTACAGAAAAAGCTATGGCCCACATTAAAGGTGGCGCTAAAAGAGTTGTTATTTCTGCTCCTTCAAATGATGCTCCTATGTTTGTAATGGGTGTTAACCACACTTCATATACAAAAGATATGGTAGTTGTTTCAAACGCTTCATGTACAACTAACTGTCTTGCTCCTGTTGCAAAAGTGCTCAACGATAAATTTGGTATTATAGAAGGCTTGATGACAACTGTTCACGCTGCTACAAATACTCAAAAAACTGTTGATGCTCCTTCTGCAAAAGACTGGAGAGGTGGCCGTTCTATTTTGAACAATATTATCCCATCTTCTACTGGGGCTGCTAAAGCTGTAGGTAAAGTTATCCCTTCATTGAATGGCAAACTTACAGGTATGGCTTTTCGTGTTCCTACTGCTGACGTTTCTGTTGTTGACTTAACTGTACGTTTGGAAAAATCAGCTACTTATGACGAAATCAAAGCTGCTATCAAAGCTGCTTCTGAAAACGAAATGAAAGGTATCCTTGGTTATACTGAAGATTCAGTAGTTTCTACTGATTTCATCCACGATGCACGTACTTCTATCTTTGATGCAGGTGCTGGTATCGCTCTTAACGGTAACTTCGTTAAGGTTGTTAGCTGGTATGACAATGAGTGGGGGTATTCAAACAAAGTCCTTGACCTTATCGCCCACATGGATACTGTTAAGTAAGAATTTGCTTCTTCAATATACAAAACCGCTGGTGAAATCTGGCGGTTTTTTTTATTCTAAACGCTACTGATTTTTTAACCCCATTTATGTTTTTAATGCTTGATTTAGGTTAAAAAAAAACTAAACCTTAAACATAAGAAGGGAAAAGGTTATTACCCAGAAGCTGATAACGAACAACGAGAAAACTTTGTGAAGGAGATAAAAAACTTTATGAAGTTTCTCCAAATAAAGTAATCCTTTTCAAGGACGAATGCTCTTTAGGTAATACTGCTAATGATAGTTGCATGGGTTGAGAAATGTCAACAAGTTCAAGGAATGTAAACATGCACAAAGAAAGTGTAACACTTTTTTGTGCTGTAAATTATTAATCAGGACAAGTAACGGTGCAACCTGCAAGCAAAGGAAATACGCATTCGTTTAAGAGGTTTCTGAAAAAAGTACTGAAAAGTTACCCGAATAAACGTGTTGTCATGATACTTGATAATGTACGTTACCACCATGCTAAGAAAGTGAAAGGTTTTTTGGAATAACAAAAGAAAGGTTGAAACTTGTTTTTCTGCCTGCTTATAGTTTAGATTTCTACCTAATAGGAAGAGAGTATAAAATATTTTGTGTAAACACAATAATTTGATTTTTAATTTATTTTACATCTGGTTTCAAAAATAGTCAAAAATTGATGAAGGATCATACCCCAATTTTGGATTGGCATATTCCACTTTTCCTCGATATTTC
>JAKPQD010000254.1 GCA_029572965.1 Bacteroidota bacterium
GAAATATCGAGGAAAAGTGGAATATGCCAATCCAAAATTGGGGTATGATCCTTCATCAATTTTTGACTATTTTTGAAACCAGATGTAAAATAAATTAAAAATCAAATTATTGTGTTTACACAAAATATTTTATACTCTCAATGTTTTGTAAGTATTGCAACTATCTGGGAAATTGCTATTAAAATTTCTTTAGGTAAACTTGATTTGAATGGTGGATTTGATGATATAGCTAGACCATTGCAGCGTTATGAAATAGAATTGCTTCCAATATCATTTGAACATGTACAAAAACTTTTAAAACTCGATTTTCATCATAGAGATCCTTTTGATAGGATTATTATTTCACAAGGGTTAGTTGAAAAGCTTTCCATTATTACCAAAGATGAAAATTTTTGTAAATACAATGTAAGAATAATTTGGAACAAATAAATCATGCGTAAATACTGGATTTTATTAACCTTGTTTTTTGTAGGGCTTGTTGTTTCTGCCATTTTTCCTCACGATTATTTTACCTGGTTTTTGGAAGTGTTTCCTGCTATTTTGGCTTTAATTGCTCTTGTTTTAACTTTCAACAAGTTCAGGTTTACCACATTTACTTACTCTTTTATTGTGTTACATTGCTATATCCTATTCATTGGTGGACATTACACCTATGCTGAGGTTTCATTATTTGATTGGATAAGGGATGTATTTCATCAAAGCCGCAACAACTACGATAAAGTTGGCCATTTTATGCAAGGTTTTGTTCCTGCAATGGTCATAAGGGAATTGTTTCTTCGAAATAAAATTGTTAAGGCAGGAGGCTGGCTTGGCTTTGTTACTATTAGTGTCTGCCTTGCTATTAGCGCCTTATATGAACTTTTTGAATGGTTCGTAGCTGTTGCTTCAGGTCGGGCTGCCGATGCATTTCTTGGAACACAAAGTTATGTTTGGGATACGCAGTCTGATATGCTTTTTGCTCTGATAGGGGCAACCTCCATGATTCTTTTATTTTCTAAAGTGCAGGATAAACAAATTAATAAGCTTGGCAAAGTTCAATAATGGATATTTTGCATTTCATTAATTCGCTCATTCACAAATTTTCAAATTTTCAAATTTTCAAATTATTATTTTTATGCGCAGAAGCCAAACATTGCCAGTAGGGGATTTGCTCAGGGAATATCTCTCGAAATATGGATTAGAGCAGAAGTTCCTTGAAGCTAAAGTCATGTATTCGTGGCCAGAAGTGGTTGGGACTGCTGTGGCTAAAAAAACCAAGAACCTGGCCATTAAAAACCGCGTATTGTTTGTTTACCTTGAATCTTCGGTTGTGAAAAACCACCTGGGCATGATAAAAAATGACCTTCCGGCCTTGCTGAACGAAAAAGCAGGTTTTTCGGTGATTGATGAAGTAGTATTGCGATAGTTTTTGCACTTTTGCATGTCAAATTTTTCGCAATGGATTTTTCGGCTTTATATCAGCAAAAACACCCCCGTTTTCTTGATTTTATTAGTAGTATAAAAAATAAGCCCAATGCACGTGCCAAAGTTAGTGGCATTGCAGGGTCTTCCCGTTCGGCTATCTGCTCAGCTTTTTTTAAAGAGATAAATACATCTTGTGTTTTCCTGCTCAATGAATATGAGGATGCTGCATACTTTGCTTCAGATTTGCTCAATTATTTTGAGGAAGACAGCATTGTCTTTTTCCCTTCGTCTTATCGCAGGCCGGGTCACAGCATTCAGGAAGATGCATCGCACATCATACGGCGTACAGAAGCTTTAAAACGCTTGACTTTGTCTGCTGACAAACCTTTGCTTGTTGTTACTTACCCTGAGGCCCTGGCCGAAAGAGTAGGAGAGGCCGGACAACTCAAAAAGTCTATGATTACCCTGCATAGCAACGAAAAGGTTGACCTGGCATTTTTGAAAGAAACCCTGAAAGAGCTTGGCTTCGAGCGTAGCGATTTTGTTATCAGTCCCGGGCAATATTCGGT
>JAKPQD010000257.1 GCA_029572965.1 Bacteroidota bacterium
AGGTATTCTCAGCTATATTCTGCTACCAATCTTTGGTCTCGGCTTGACAGAATATCTATAAATATTTTATTAAAATTGTAAATTCCGTTTCTTAATTTACACCAGCACCGGGCGGACTCAGCAACAAATTCCCTTGCTGCGCCAATGCAGACCGTTATGCGCTATTAATCCAAACTTAATATTAATGAAGCATTTGCTAATAATTATTCTCCCATTCGCGTCAGTTTTTGCTATTGGACAAAATAGATGCAATTTATCTTCACTACCTAAAGAATCGAAAAGCGAGTTAATTACTTTCTGGGAAACTCTTAAAATTGCAGTTCAACAAAAAGATACAACCAAACTTATTTCTTTATCCGATTTCCCCTTTTATTTATCTAAAGAAATTCTATTACTTGATAATGAAAATGACGAGAAAAATAATACACTTGACTCAAATGGGCTTAAACAGAATATAAATTCGATTTATTTTGAGGAGCATTTTCTTAAAGCAATTTCACAATATAGTGATCCAACCAAGTGCCTAATTTTACACGGCGATCATAAACAAAAGCATAAAACCTGTGATTATGTTTTTCGTTACATGTTCACAAATGGACAGGGAAATAATGAGGAAAGGTGCTTCGCAATTACGAAAATAGATAGTGTGTACAAGTTAAGGCTACATTGGATCAGGCATTCTTAACAACAGCGCATAACAAAAATATTTACGCAATTTCGGGCGAACACAGCTAATCTCAACATTTTATCGCTATTTTTCTTCAGTACCGGCTTGACAAAAAACAAATTAGTATTTTATTCAAATTGTAAAATTCGTTCCTTATTTGGCATCAAAAATCAGCAGACACTGCATCAAATATCCACGCTGCGGCTACGCTGGACGTTGGCTGTAAGCAATCGAGCATCACTATATTTGCAAAATGAAATCACTAGTATTTTTTTACTTATTATTTGCTTGCTTAAACTCTTCTGCTCAACAGCCTGTTTCATGCGCTTGCAAAGGATTTGTTGACTCCAATTATGTAGGAATAATTCATTTGAAAGATACTAGAACTGGAAAATCAGTTCAATCAATCCCTTACAAGCATAAAAAAGGGAATTATTTACTTTTTGACATAACACAAGCCGCAGATAGTTTTTTCTTTGTAAAAATGAGATATGCTATATCTGGTAACTCGTATGAAGGTTGGATCAAAAAAAGTAAATACCTAGTGACTTTTCTAAAACAAGAAAGCCTAGAAATTCCTCTTCTTTATGAAGCAAGTTATACATCAAAAATAAAAATCAAAATCCCCACAAAGAGTTCTATCAATTTTCAAATATTTAATTGTACTCAAAACTGGGTTTATATTAAGGGTCTAAAAAGAGATTCGAAACTTCAGGGATGGATACATTCGCAAAATCAGTGCATTAACCCATTAGCAAACTGTGACTGATCAAATCAATGCCAACAACCAACATGGCATTGGCTCAAGTGATGGCGGACTTAGCTAATTCAGCAACAAAGTCCTACTCTTCTTCTGTTTCGGCTTGACAGATTTACAATTTAAATTTCATTCAAATTCTAAATATCCTTTCTTAATTTACATCAGCACCGGGCAGGCTCAGGATCAATTCCCTCGCTGCGCAAATATTCAACGTTAGCTGATATGATTAAATGATCTCAGGCCCTGGAATATGTTGACACAAAATTGTGTAAATCCAAATCAGACAACTCATGACAATTGACAAGGCAATAATCACACAATTTAATTTGTTCTATACTTTACTTGATTTTTAATTGGTATCTACTCAATAACAAGTTTGTAGCCTCTACCATGTATGTTAATAAATTTAAAGGAGTTATCATCGCTTAATTTCTTACGCAATTTAGACACTAATACATCAACATTTCTACTGATCACCACTATACCTTCATCTTCCCAAATTTCTTTCATCAATTTTTCCCTTTCTACCACTTGATCTATGTTTTCTGCGAATATTTTCAGTGCTTTTGTTTCTTTTTCAGAAAGCGAAATAGTTTTATGCTCAGCTTTAAGAACATTGTTAGCTGTATAAAACCTAAAGTTTCCTAATGATATATAATCACTATTATCGAAAATCGGTGCTTTCCCTTCTTTTTTCCGGAACCTGTCTTTTACATAAAAAACAACAAGACCCAAAGGAACGATCAATAGCAATAACCAAAAGAAACTAAACTTATTTTCCTTCGAAAGATCAATTTCAATAACATAACAACCAACCTCCAGCTTACGGCCCCTGCAGGGTGTTAAATTGCCGGCTTTGTCATTTATTTCGAATGCCAAGACAGTTTCATTTTGTTCACAATTCCTCAAATTCACTATATAATCTTTTGCCAAAGCGCTTTTTTGAAATGACCGTTCAACTATATTGATCAGTGTATCTGAAATAAAACTAAAGTTGTTTTGAAAGGAGATTCGGTACGTATTTTCAGTTAATTTCTTAACCGGCAGCACACGGGATGTAGAATCTTTAGCTGAAAGCAAAAGCTGATGTCCTATATCACGTAATACCACTTCCAGGTGACTCCCTGGAATTTCATGCTTTCTATTGATAAATGCAACGGCAGAAATCAAAATAGCAATTATCATGATTGAAGATCCGAAGAGGATAAATTGCTTCATGGGTGCAAAAATAACCTATTAAACCCCGGTTTTCGGTGATTTTACAAACGTTTTACGTATAATTTACACTTATTTACTATTAAAAAGCACCAAGATAGTTGACGCCGGATACCTTTACTTTATTGTTTCACCAAATAAAGCATAGCCATGAAAATCTATAAGCTTTCCTTTTTGCTTCTTTTTCAATTACTTTCCTGTTACCGGGCGCCAGAATTTCCGCTGGCATTCCATCTTCCGGATAGTCTGCATAATCCAAAAAGAGATAATCCCGTAACTGCAAAGATCGTTTTTAAATCTACAGATGGCGGACAAACCTGGCAGGACATCAGCAAAGGGCTGCCCGAAAATTTGCAGCAAGATAGTATCCGGGGAAATAGCTTTTTCGCAAATGATAAAGGGCTGTTTTTAAGGGTGGGAAAAGAACTCTATCACAGTTTAGCAAATGCCACAGCTCCTTTTTGGACCAAAGAGATTTACCTTGGCGAATATAGCAGCAGTACCCCTGGTAATTCCGGAATATCTGCCTACAATTACTGGGGTGTAAATTTGAAAAAAACAAACGGAACGAGTGTATGGTCGCCGATATTCGACAATTCTCATGAGCCACGAATACGCAGCGTTTTTGAGACTGCCGGAGGTACAATCTTCATCGGCACCGACAGGGGCCTTTTTAAAACCGATAACAGTGGAAAAACCTGGAAACATGTCTATGTCGGAGGCTTTGTAGGGCATTTGGCAGAGTCGAATGGCGTATTGGTGGCGACCGGTATGAAAAAGATAATAAGATCGATCGATAATGGTGAAAACTGGGCGGTGGTGATCGGTGAAGGCAGTGTAGCTTTCGATGTAAAACAGATCAAAGGAGGGTTTGCTGCTATCACTTCCAGTTCAGAGTCGAATCCCAGGAGACTGAGGAAATCCTACGACGGCGGTAAAACCTGGCAGCCCATTGGTGCCAGCCTTCAGGATAAGGTTGTTAACGATTCAATATGGCGAACCTGGAATGATCGCCTTCGTCTGCAAGCCTTCACGACTTCAATTATCCTGGTTGGTGAAAACTTCTTATGTACTCACCCCGACGGCATTTTCAGATCAGCAGACAACGGAAAAACATGGAAATTATTGCTTCCGTCTATAGAAGATAAGGTCTTCAATCTATTTGTTTCAGGCAACGTGATTTATGCCATACCCAGCAAGGGTGGATGTTGAAGCATCAATAATCACGGACTTTAAAAGTGCAGCTGGCCAGCAATAATCTGTATTGCCCTCCCTGCTACTTTACGCTAATTATTAATCAATATGTTTTACTCTAAATAAAAAAAAATGAAAAGATTATTTGTGTTTGTCCCTGCTATCCTCCTGGTATTATTCCTATTAAATTCTTATGTGCTAAAAGAAAAGGATGCGGACAAAGTAATTAAAAATAAATTAGGGACCATAAACCCCGTTTTGAAATCTACTGATGGCGGACAAACATGGAAGGAAACTAGCGAAGCGCCACCTGAAATTGAGCGGCCTGCGTCAGGGAGTAATATAGTGAAGTCAGAAGGAGTAATAATTGCAACAGGCCAAAAAGGTATCAGGCGTTCGACTGATAATGGTGAACACTGGCAATGGGTAATAAGCGAGGGTGGCGTGGGTATAGCTATTGAACTTATAAATAGTGGATTTGCTGCTATATCCTATAACACAGAAACGAAATCAAGAAGGATACGCATTTCATTGGATAGCGGAAAAACATGGCAAGCTATTGATGAAGGACTTCCACCTTCCTCATCCATTTCATCAATTAAACAAATGGGCAAAAATTTAATATGTGGTCATCCGGATGGTATATTCCTGTCATCTGACATGGGTAAAACCTGGAATAGAGTTCATCCCGGTGTTGATAACAATGAGTTTAAATTTTTAACAACATCGGATATCCCTTCCAGTAAAGCTAATAAAGTATTTAGGATATATGTTTCCCGGAATGTATTGTATGCTGTGGCGGTTAATGCTGGATGCTGAAAATAATCAACAAGAAGAATATGAACACAACTCGGCTATCGGAATCATGCAGCTATTACCAATATTAAATAAATCATGAAATACATACACTTTTTTACTTTTCTCACAATATTACTTTTTGGTAATGCCTGCAACGGATCACCTAAAAAAGATTTGCCAAAAGAAAAGGTGAGTGAGTCTAACATAATACCTGCTGCACATCCAAAACTTATAAAAACCATAGGCGACCCAAGATATGGCAATGTTCAATGTAGTCTGCAGGACAAAGCCGGTAATCTTTGGTTCGGCACCACCGAAAATGGATTGTATAAATATGACGGGAAATCGTTTAGGCAATTTTTAGTGACCAATGGGCTAAACAGTAATAATATTTCTTGCATTTTGGAAGATAAAGATGGTAAAATCTGGATAGGTACTGATGCTGGGCTTTGTCTTTACGATGGTAAAATATTTACCAAAATCCAGATTCCTTTACCAAAAAAACTACCTCCCAACAAGAATGAATACTATCGCCACTCGCATTGGGTATTCAATATCATGCAAGCAAAAAGTGGAAAACTATGGTTCGCAACAATTGATGGTGTTTATATCTACGATGGCAAATCCTTTACTCCTTTTATAATTAATGAGGCCGCAGGTGGCTTTATGAGTACTAACAATAACGCGGAATATATTTTAGAAGATAAAGCAGGTAACATTTGGTTTGGGGGACGAGGTAACCAAGGGGTATATCGGTATGATGGAAAATCTGTAACCAACTTTAAACTAAAAGAACTAACGCTTCAATTTGAGTCGAGACGAGTCGTTCATAGTTGGGCCTGGCCTCAACTGCAAGACAAAAACGGAAATATTTGGTTCAGCAATTGGGCCGGAGCCTACCGTTATAATGGAAAAACATTTACAAGTTTTACAAAAAGCGATGGTTTGCCAGGTAATAATGGTCTGGTTTCAAAGATTATAGAGGACAAGAACGGCAACCTTTTGTTTGGTGGTGCTGGTGGGCTTTCCAGTTATGATGGAAAATCTTTCACCTGTTTTAAAGATGGACTAATCAATCCTTGGATTTGGACAATTTTGGAAGATAAAACTGAAAATCTTTGGGTGGGTACCAGAGAAACAGGTCTCTACCTTTTCGATGGAAAAATATTTATTAATTATTCGGAATATAAACACTAGCCTTTAACTGACTATTCATCCAAAAGCATCAAGTGGTTTTTATGTTGTAATACTCTGTTTGAATGAATGAACAGGCGGTATATTACAAACAGGGCTTAGCCTAAAAGTACAAAATCTTTTTTATCGAATTAAGTTACTCGAGTCCAATAAAACGCACCGTGAGTTATACGATAAAGAAATTCATTGTGGAAGTATTAATTAAAAAGTTTGCTGTTAAAGAAAGAAACATAAAGCCAATAAACAACAAAAGCATTTAACGCAACTTGGGAAGAACGAATAACAATCCGCAACAACACTCCTATCTTCTGTATTTTCCGGTTGACTATTTTGCAATTCGCCTGCACTTCTACTACACACCTTGTGAAGAGGTTTTCATTTCGGTCAAAATAAAATTTTATTTTCCTAAATTACATCAGCATTGGTTAGACCGGGCATCCATTCTCTCGCTGCGCAAATATTCAACGTTAGCGGTCATTGTTAGAATAAAATCTGGAAATTAAGATGGACAATATAGAAATAAAAGAAATTTTATCCGCGGACATTGAACTATATAAAACGTTTTTAGCTGCTGCACTTCAAATCGACAAAGAAAACCTACTTATTACAGATCAGGATAACAAAGAATCAACATTTCCTACGAAGGACAGAAATGATAGTTTTACGCTGGGGGCTTTTGTCGAAAATATCTTAGCGGGAATTGTTAGTTTTACACGTGATGGAGGAGATAGAGAAAAATTGCGTCATAAAGGGTTAATATCAACAATGTATGTTTCTAAAGAATTTCGTGGATATGGAATTGCAAAAAGATTACTTGAAGAAATAATCAAAAAAGTAAAAAATGTTCCAGATATTGAACAAATCAATCTAATTGTAATTAGTGACAACTTAAATGCAAAAAAACTGTATGAAAAATTTGGTTTCTCAAAATTTGGCACTGAGTTAAATTCAATAAAATGGGAAGGCAAATATTTTTCAGAAGATCTTATGGTGCTGCGTCTTAAGTAAGCAAATCTTTACACAAACACGAACCGCTAACATGGCATTGGCACAACGGCTGGCTGACACAGCTAATCTCAACATTTCATCCCTATTAATCTTCATTTTCCGGTTGACCGTTTTGTAATTGAAATTTTACTTTAAGTACGGTTTCCGGTTATAAATCATATAAGCACCGGGCGGAGTTAGCATCAAATTCCCTTGCTGAGCAAATATTCAATGCTGGCAGTCATTGTTAAACAGCATATCAATTGACTTTTAGCAAAGTCATCGAATTATTGCCTAAATCATTTCAAAAGACCATTTAACCATAAAGCTTTTCCGCTCGACACTTTTTTAATATGGAAGATATCATACTTTGTAGGTTTGATTTCAAAAAATGAATTTCATATTTTATAAATTAAACCATGAAAAAAGAAATCCTATTTAAATCAAAAGCATTTAAAATATTACTTCCGCTAATTGGGCTTATAATTGTTGTAGCACTTTGGCGCAATGGTTACCAGTTTGGGCAATGGCTAAATAAGGTATTAAATTAGTAGCATTATAAGTATCTATGTGAATTCTTAAATATTATTTGTTCCTATGAACGATGCACACATTCAAACTTTGCACCCCCTGCCTGGAAAAATCAATAAAAAAATATCGTTGATTAAATATAATATAATAAAAGGGAATATTCTGGCAATACTCGAAAATAAAGAGTTGACTCACACTGAACTTATGGAAGAATTATATAGGAAAGTGAAAGATACATTTGAAGGAGGTGTTCAATGGTACGGAGAAACGGTAAAACTTGATCTTGAAGCAAGGAAAATCATCGAACGAACAGTTAGTAAACCAGAGAAATATAGAATAATAACAACTAACTGCTAACACGGCTGACTCAGCACCAAATCCCTCGCTGCACAGATAATTCAAGTTGGCATCATTGTAACGCACCTTTCTACAACAAACAACAAAAACTTGCCGGCATTTTCCTACAAAAAATAATTGCAAATAAAATTGCGCAACTCGAAAGTTGCACATATATTTGCAACCTAAAAGTTGCGTAATAAATTATTGAAAAATGAAACAGGATCTATTTCAAGCCATAGCTGACCCTACACGCAGGGCTATTTTAACTCTACTTGCTATGCAGGCATTAACACCAAATGCAATGGCAGAAAAATTTGATATGAGCCGACAAGCCGTATCAAAACATATTAAAGTATTGCAAGAATGCGAATTGATTAAACCGAAACAATCAGGCAGAGAAATTTATTATCACTTTAACCCGAAAAAAATACAAGAGATTGACAATTGGTTGTTCAGGTTAAGGAAAATGTGGGAAACTCAGTTCAATCAACTCGACAACGTATTATTAACACTAAAAAAACAGAAAAAATGATGAACGAAGACAAATCCCGCAATTCGGGAAAAAAAAATCTGCTATTTGATTTTACCGTTGACAAAGCAGCGAAAACCGTGTTCATAACTAGAGAATTTGATGCTGGCCTTTCGCTGGTATGGGATGCATTTACCAAAGCCGAAATCCTTGACCAATGGGTAGCACCCAAACCCTGGACATCAAAAACAAAATTTATGGATTTTAAAGTTGGCGGACGAAGATTTTATGCGATGGTAAGTCCGGATGGACAGGAGCGTTGGGCAATTCAGAAATACACTTCCATTAGCCCAAAAACCAACTTCAAACTGTTCAATGCTTTTGCAGACAAAGATGAAAACCCTCAATTGCCGGGCTCAGATTGGGACTATACATTCAACGAACAAAATGGGACAACAACAGTGAATATTACTATTTATAATGAATCACTTGCCCGTATGGAGAAGATGATTGAAATGGGCTTCACAGAAGGATTTAAGATGTCGATGAACAATTTAGAAAATCTACTGGCAACTTTATCAGGAAAATGATCTACTTTAAAAATATGCTGAGTAAACTTTTATAGAACAAATAATCTAAAAAACTAAAAAAATAATAACTATGGCACTAATCAATCCTCACATTAACTTCAACGGAAATGCCGAAGAAGCATTTACCTTTTACAAATCAGTATTTGGCGGAGAGTTTGCAAAGATTATTCGTTTCAAAGAGCTTGCAAGCCCTGAATTCCCTGTAGCTGAAAAAGAAGAAAATAAAATTATGCATATTGCTTTGCCTATCGGTAAAACTAATATGTTGATGGCAAATGATGTTCCGGAAATTATGGGAAAAACAAACGAAAATGAGAATAGAAGTAAAATTGTAATAAGTGCAGAGAGCAAAGAAGAGGCAGACAAATTATTTAATGGGCTTTCATTGGGTGGACAAATAGAAGGCCCCATTGGGGATAGTCCCTGGGGGACATATTTTGGTTGTTTCAGAGACAAATACGGCATTGAATGGATTGTGGAATTTGACCCGAATTATAATGAAAAAGTGTAAGTGAAGAAGCGGACATAACATCTATTCCCATACTGCGCCCATACATTTTGGGCAGTTATTATTATATGTATTGCAGTTCCAACAGGATTAATGGCCAAAAGCAAATTTCAAAATTTTTTGAATAAAAATGTATATTTATTGTTTTTCAATAAATATTTATTATATTTGAAGCATGATTTAAAAACTTATAATTATGGCAAAAGCAAATGATCTTATATTTACGAGCCTTAAAATTGTTACCTGGATAATATTTGTTGGCTTATGCATAGAAGCAGGAGGTTTAGTAGTAAACTTTATTTTTAGTCTATATAATCCTGAGTTTGTTCGAAACCTATATCAAAAATTAGACTTAAGTGAAATGTATAACCGCAGTAAGTTCATTTTTTTCAGTATGTACAGTTTTATCCTGGTCATTTCTATTTTGAAAGCAGTTCTGTTTTACATACTGACCTTATTAGTAAGTAAAATTAATTTGTCGAACCCCTTCAACAAATCTGTTTCAAAACAGATTACACGAATTAGTTACTATACTCTATCAATCGGACTTTTAAGTTATCTGGCACGGCAAACTGCTAATAATTTACAACATCATGGTTATAGTATCGACATTTTAGATCAGTTTTGGGCCGACAGCCAGGCATTTATTTTAATGGCTGCAGTAATTTATGTTATTGCAATTATTTTTTCGAGAGGAGTTGAGCTTCAAACTGAAAACGATTTAACTGTTTAAACTATGTCAATTATTGTAAACTTAGATGTAATGATGGCAAAGAGAAAAATGTCGCTTAATGAGCTTTCAGAAAAAGTGGATTTAACTTTGTCAAATCTTTCTATTCTAAAAACAGGGAAAGCAAAGGCAATCAGATTTTCAACCCTGGAAGCGATTTGTAAAGTTCTAGACTGTCAGCCAGGTGACATTCTAGAATATAAAAGAACTGTGAAAAAATAATGAACCGCTAAAAAAGATATTTCAACAACCTTGGCGAACATAAGTTCGATCATGATAATGTCTCCATTTTCTTCGTATACGGTTGACCATTTTTCAATTGAAATTTTATTTAAAGTGTCAGGTACGTTAATTAACTTGCTTTACCACCGGGTTGGCCCGGCATCAATTCCCTCGCTGTGCAAATCCATTTTGTTAGCGGTCATTGTAAAGAAAGTAACTAACCTTAGACAACAATAAAATAGACTATATGAGGAAAATAATTTCATTTATGCACATATCGCTTGACGGTTTTGTAGCGGGCCCGAACGGCGAAATGAATTGGATTAAAGTTGATGAAGAACTTTTTGATCATGTTGGTAAGCGGATTAAAGAAGGCGACACAGCATTGTATGGACGAGTAACTTATGAGATGATGGAAAATTACTGGCCTGCCGCAGGAAAAAAAACGACCGCAAGCAAACACGACATAGAACATTCAAAGTGGTATAGCAAAGTTCATAAAGTTGTTTTATCAAAAACAATCAAAGAAGCCGGTTTAACTAACACAACAATCATTAGCGACAATCTTTCCCACAGAATAAATGAAATAAAACAGCAGGCAGGTGAAGGCATCTTGCTTTTTGGCAGCCCCACAGCAACACATTCTCTCATTCAGCAAAACTTAATTGACGGATACTGGCTATTTGTTAATCCAATTATTCTTGGAGAAGGCATTCCATTGTTTGTAAATATCAAAGACAAAATAAAATTAAAACTTTTAACTACCCGGCAATTTACTTCCGGTGTAACAGAACTGAATTATATGGTAGATAGGCCATAACAAAAAACTGCTAACACTGATGCACATTGAGGGCAATTTGACGGCAAGACTCCCAATGCCGATATGGCATTATTACAAATTATTTCTTCACTTTATAGCTTAGATTATCAAACAGCTGTAAAAGACAATTAATATACCGTTATTATTTATAACACGTAGCTTAAGAAGAAAGGAAATTAAAAAAAAGCGATAACGACAGCTTACAAAATCCAGCCACATAGTAATAGGAGTCATTTATATTTGTAAGGTTATTTGAAATAAAAAATTAAACAAATAGAAATCAATCTAAATTCATTTTATGAGCAATAACAGCGTATCGTTACACAGAGTTCTTAAAGCATCTCCCGAAAAAGTTTATCGTGCATTCACTGAGATTAATGCTATTGCATCCTGGTTACCTCCTTATGGTTTCCTTTGTACCGTTCATGAAATGAATGTAAAAACAGGAGGAACATTCAGGATGTCATTTCAAAATTTCACAACCGGCAATGGTCATTCTTTCGGAGGCATATACCTGGATCTCAAACCTAATGAGTTTTTAAAATACACTGATAAATTTGACGACCCTAATCTTCCAGGCGAAATGACTACTTCCGTAGCGTTAAAAAAAGTTTTAGTAGGCACTGAAATAAGAATCTTGCAGCAGGATATCCCTTCTGTCATACCAGCAGAAATGTGCTATTTAGGTTGGCAGGAATCTTTAGAAAAATTGGCCAGGTTAGTTGAGCCAAACATACCTGATGCCTAAATTTAATTTTGAAGTCATCGAACTAAACCATGCTGGCAATAATACAATTTCAAAAGTTTTATTGATGTTTATCGGGATAGGATTTAAGTAAATTTGTTATTACTTTAAAGACCCGGCCATTACTAAAAACAAAAAGATGAGTTTCAATTTAGGTAATACTTTTTTTGCCCCAGAACTTTATATAAATAATGGAGTGAGAGATATTTCGTTCTACAAGCATGCCTTTGGAGCAACAGAAAACCTATGCTTTACAAATGCTGATGGGTCTATTCATGTTGCAGAACTTTCTATTGATGGTGCCATATTTCATGTGCACGAAGTAACATCTGATAAGTTTTTCACACCCGAAAAAAATAAAGGCTGTACCTGTTGTATTGGCTTATTTGTTCCTGATGTAGATAAAGTAATAAATCAAGCGATAAAGGCTGGTGCAATAGAAATAAACCCTGCAGAAGATTATGAATATGGCTATAGGCAAGGAACTATTAAAGATCCTTTCGGGCATTATTGGCAAATTCAAAAGAAAATATAAAATACTTTAATAAACATTGCAGGCAACAAAGGATTGGCCGTAATGCCTGGGCCGGCAATAGATTTTTTCGCAACCAGGAACAACTAATTGAATATTCCATGAAAGTAGAAGCACAAATAAAAAAATATATTACTGAACAACCTGAGCCAAAGCGTAGCGATATGGAGGCCCTGCACCGCATCATTATGAAAATAAAGCCCGCATGCAAATTATGGTTCCTTGATGGTAAGAACAGTGAAAATAAAACTGTATCCAATCCTAATATAGGATATGGAGCCTACAGCATAAAATATGCTGATGGAAAAAACAAAGAATTTTACCAAATCGGGATGAGTGCAAATACAACTGGAATTTCTGTCTATATTCTTGGCATAAAAGATAAGACATACTTAGCCAAAACCTATGAAAAGAAACTTGGCAAGGCAAAGGTCACCGGCTATTGCATTAAATTCAAAACACTGAAAGACATAAACATTGATATATTAGAAGCTGCTATACGGTATGGGTTTGAAAATTCAGCCGGAAGCAAGTAAAATCAACAATGCATCTTAAATCAGCAGGAATTCAAAAAAAGTAGCTATACAAAATGAACCTTATTTTAAAAACCATACTCATAATTGCAATTTCAATAACAACTTTACATGGCAGCTCTCAAAACAGAAACACATTCAAAGCCAAAGAAGTTTACAAAACCAATGATCTGATCATAACACAGATTTCTCAAAACTCTTTTGTGCATACTTCTTTTAAACAAACAAATGATTTTGGCAATGTTCCCTGTAACGGACTCGTTGTGAGAAACAGTAATGAAACGATTGTCTTCGATACTCCAACCAATGATAAAAGTTCAGAAGAATTGATCAAATGGATAAAGGAAACGCTTCATTGTAAAATAAATGCTATAATACCTACCCATTTCCACGATGATTGTTTAGGAGGGTTAAAAGCATTTGACGAAAATGATATTCCATCTTACGCAAATTTTAAAACGATAGAACTTGCTAAAGAGAATAATTTTGTCATACCAAAAAACAGTTTCAAAGATTCTCTTATTTTAAAAGTAGGCATTGAAAATATCATTGTAAAATTTTTTGGTGAAGGACACACAAAAGATAATGTAGTAGGTTATTTTCCCAGCGAAAATGTAATGTTTGGAGGCTGTTTAATAAAAGAATTAGATGCTGGGAAAGGTTATCTGGGTGATGCCAATGTAAAGGATTGGTCTGCAACAGTTGAAAAAATTAAAAATCAATATTCAAACGTGCAAATTGTTGTTCCGGGGCACGGAGAATATGGAAGCAAAAAATTACTTGATTACACAATTAAATTATTCAAGACCCGATAAATTATATCTGCTAACATCTGCCTGTTCACAAACGATCTAAAATACTACATGAAATTTCATTTCTGATCCTATTTGTACGCATTCTACCCTCCAAAATGTCGCAAATCACACCTGTCAAACATGCAAAGCCATATTAACTTCACATTATTATTCATTTTAAATAAAACTATATGGCATCACTGTTTTTTAAAAAGCAGATAAACGCTTTAAAAGAAAAAGTCTGGGAAACATTATGGAATGATGAAACTTATCGGAAATGGACAGCCGTATTCATGGAAGGCTCTTATGCCAAAAGTGATTGGAATGAAGGAAGTAAAATCTCATTTTTAACTCCTGCCGGAGATGGAATGTTTGGAATTATTCAAACAAAAATACCATATGAGCAAATGATCTTTAAGCACCTGGGAGAAATTAAAAAAGGGGTTGAAGAATTAAAAAACTGGGATGATGCTACAGAAGGGTATTATTTAACGGAATTCAATGGGACTACTGACTTGATTGTTAAATTAACTTTTGAAGCAAGCCCGCAATTTGAAGAATATTTTACCAACACATTTCCTAAAGCACTGGATATCGTAAAACGTTTATCGGAAAACGGATGATTTTAACCAAAGCATCTTTCTTTCAAAACAAAGGTTGAAAAATGTACTGCGATAATATGCGTATAGTTTTTCTGGGAGTTTGCAGCAGTAATAAATGTATCTGGATTACAAGAATACACACCCCATATTAACGGAGCCATTTGCTAAGGTAAAGGCAAATAGAATTGCGACTCGTTTTGGCTTAAATTAAAAATTTCGTTTCTTTAGTAAATATTACTATTAAAGGGCATCGCTTCTATTCTCATGCATCGGTATGCGTAAGTCAGCATATCCTGCCAAAGCTCTAAAGAATAAAAAATTATCAGGTAATGGCTTCTTTTTATGAATTATCAAAAACGGATCGGGCAAACCTTGTTTCCAAAATTCATAGGGATATTTTAAGCGACCTAAGATCAGATGACTACAAAAAAACAGTTACGTATTTTAGTGATAACGATACTTATATAAGAAAATCAGCCTACCTGTCTGTCGGGAAGATCTATTTTGAATATCAGAAATTACAGTTGGAAATCATCAACACACTTAAAAATTTGTTTAAACATGAAGATTTCAAAATCCGGCAAACAGTGATTAATGCTGCCGGAGAAATAGGTAAAATTGATTTTACAATGGTGCAGTATTTTTTTGACACCGGCTTATCTGATAAACATCATTCACCCAGAAATGCTGTTATTGGATCTATTAAAAAAATGAGTGAAGTAAATCCCGGGCCGGTTTTAAAATGGGCAAGAAAATATTTACATCATGATGACAAAGAAATCCGGCGAGAAATCTGTCATGGTATTGAACTTCGTGGGCGAAAATTTCCCCAGGATATTTTACCGCTGCTGCAGGAATTGCAGTTTGATAAAACGGCCAGGGTTCGGAATACGCTGGTTCATGTCATCGGGCAGATAGCTTATAAAAAAGGATGCCTGGAAATCGTAATTGAACATCTTAAGACATGGAAGAACAAAGAGCTGGTCGCAGCTGCCATTGAAGAGATCATAGATGTACATAACAGATATAAAAACTTTTCTGCTATGACTCAATCTCAGGCTAAAATTTATATTGCAGCCAATTATAAACAAAGTTCATAAATACTGGGTGAACAAGAGATTCAACTGCTGCTAAACAAATGTATGATCTTCAACACAGAGCACTGCTTATTCAGTACCGGTCATAATTTACTACTGAAGTATTACTTCCAGTATCACATTGCAGGCATCACAGCACAGGAATCAGACGATTTGATCATTGACCCGGTTGAGATGGGCTGGAAATCCTTCTCAGTAAAAAACATCTGGTACCGCAACCACAACATCGATATTGAATACACCCAAAAAAAAGAATGACAATTTTTGTTGATGGAATTGTGAAAGCCAAAACAGCTGGTTTGCAGAAAATAACCATCAAAAATACCGTTACCATTAAAGTTGATTAATCCAGAATCAAAAAAATACAATAAATACATACACGCAGAGAACCTTGTAAATCAGGCAAAGAAACAATTCTGCAGATAAATAAAAATCCAACCATTCATCAGAACCCGTGACCGCTTTCTTCTCATCTGGCAATTAAACCCTACTGCCAAATATTAATCAGTTAATTTCGCAGTATTTCGTACTAATAATCATTTCAAATAAACTATGTTTTTAAAAACACTCACTGTTGCTGGGCTTGCTACTTTTGAAATATATGCAGCCATTCCTGCAGGTTTTGCTTTTGGCTTATCTCCATGGACGATCTTCTTTGCCAGTCTTACCGGCGGCCTGATCGGTGTGTTTGTAGCAGCTTTTTTAGGCGATAAGATCAGGGCCATATTTCACAAAAAAAAGCCCTCAAAAGAAATTGCCGAAAAGAAACATCCGATCATACTCCGGCTTTGGGATAAGTATGGCATGTTTGGTTTAGGTTTCTTAGGAACAGTTTCAGTTGGTGCTCCGATAAGTATAGCGGTGGGCATTGGCTTAAATACAAATATTAAAAAGCTGGCTGCCTGGTGTTGTATCGGTGTCATTACACGTTGTATAGTATTTACTTTGATTGGCTGGTATGGGCTACAGTTATTCTAATCGGTTTCATCACAGGAATTTGGAATACCAGGAAACAAAATATATGTAGCTCAAAAAGTCTGCGAATATGAATTTCCACAACCTCAGATCAAAGATTAAATTTCCATATTGCAACAATAGCTCAGATGGGATCATAAGAGCTAAAACTCCTTCCTGGCATGGATCTACAATAATTATATTCTCATAAAATGAAAGAAATTTTGACTTTTTTTCTGACATTTTTTTGTCCAAAAAAGACAAAATTTCATTTTTACAATACCAAAAAAGCAATGGCATAAGAGTTGATTTTTACCTTTTGAAATTTATTTTTTAACCATTAAAAAGGAGGTAAATATGACACTCGTAAAAAGAAATGGAAACTTCTTAAATCCATTGCCAATGCTTTTTGATGATTTCTTTAATCGGGATCTATTTAATTGGAACAATTCCAATTTCTCTGAGAGCAACACAACTATCCCGGCAGTTAACATTAAAGAAACAGCAGAAAATTATGAAGTTGAAGTTGCTGCACCCGGAATGTCTAAAAAAGATTTCAAAGTTGAGTTAGACGGAAATGCTTTAACCATCAGTTCCGAAAAAAATCAACAAAAGGAAACAAAAGAAGAGGAAAGATACTTCCGTAGAGAATTCAGTTATCAGTCCTTCCAAAGAACTTTTAATTTACAAAAAGATGTAGTTGATATCGATAAAATTGAAGCCAGGTATGAAAACGGATTACTGCATCTTTCGATCCCAAAAAGAGAGGAAGCAAAACAGAAACCACCAAGGTTGATACAGATCTCTTAATTACCAGCTTCCTGCTCCGGAAAAAAAGTTGCCATGAAAGGCAACTTTTTTTATTTGCATAAGGCACATAGGCTACTTTGCAGCCAATACTTCGTTGAAATAATTTAAGGCCGGTTATGCCCTCAATGTTTTCCGCTACATATCATTATCCTTTATACAAGGGAGGGTAAGCAGGCTTAATATTTCACAAAAAATTCGTTCCTTTAGCCAGTATTTATATATGTGCCGGCACCATGGTAAGTCCATGTGGAGTATTAAATGGAGGGATTTTATGCACTGCCCTGTCATTCTTTTGTATGAAAAATACAAGCGAATGGCAAAATCACCCGAAAGTATGAGTGTAAAAACAGGATTTTATTTGATTTTTACTGCCTCAAACCAAAACCTTTTCAAATGAAAAAAATAGTACTTGTTTTCGGTATCATCGCAGGGCTGATCGTTACCGGTATGATGGCATTTTCCACTTCTTATTATTGTGCCAAGGGTGATTTTGAAGGCGGTATGATCTATGGTTATTCTGCCATGATCATTGCCTTCTCGATGATCTTTGTAGGGATCAAATCATTCCGTGATAAACATGAAGGCGGAATTATCAGGTTCGGCAAAGCATTTAAGGTGGGGTTTTTTATCTCGCTGGTAGCTTCAACGATCTATGTAATAGGCTGGTTGATCAATTATTATTTGTTTATACCCGATTTTATGGATAAATATGCTGCTGCAATGATCAGTAAGGCAAAATCCAGCGGTATCAGCGCAGACGAACTTGCAAAGAAAACAGCTGAGATGGCGCAAATGAAAGAATGGTATAAAAATCCCTTGTTCGTAATATTAATGACCTATGTTGAGATACTTCCGGTAGGCCTGATTGTTACTCTTATCAGTGCATTGATATTAAAAAGAACTACAGCAAAGCAAATGCAAAGTGCTTAATTTAGGGTACATATATTTTATTAGGGCATCAATGATCAATTGAGATAAAAACAAAAGACATGAAAAAAGTAACAGGAATTGGCGGGATTTTCTTCAAATGCAAAGACCCAAAAGCAGTTAACGAATGGTATAAAACACATCTCGGGTTCGACACAAGCCCCTATGGAACAAGCTTTGAATGGAGGGAAAAGGATGACAGTACAAAAAAAGGGCTTACCCAATGGAATCCCTTTGTAGAAAATACAAAATATTTTGAACCTTCTGCAAAAGACTTTATGATAAACTATAGAGTAGAAAATTTAGAAGCACTGGTTGAGGAATTAAAAAAAGAAAACGTAACCATTGTTGATAAGATTGAAACATATGATTATGGCAAATTTGTTCATATCCTGGATATTGAAGGAAATAAAATTCAATTGTGGGAGCCTAAAGACTAGAAAGGAATTGAATTTGAGAGGAATAAAAATCATAACGGATGTTATACTAAATACTACAAACTGAATTAATTTATATGAACTTTAAAAAAATCATTTGTACATTATTTTCGCTCTTCATCATTTCAGTGTGTATTTCACAAACCAGCATTACTTCGCAGTTAATAGGGAAATGGGAAGCAAAAGACAGCGATGGAGTGACCGGAAGCCTTCATTTTATTGATAGCCTGCATGTTGCTGTAACAATTCCGGGTCAACCCCTGCCCCAAGGCACCTATTTCATAGATACTTCAAAAGACCCGATGTGGTTTGATATAACTTTTAAACAAGGAAAGAATACACTTGTAATGAAGGGGCTTTTAAAACTCATCAACGAAACTGCTTTGAAATGGCAGATCTCAACAGAGGGTAATAGATCGGAAACGTTCAGGCAGGCAAAAACGGATAATGTAATTGTTCTAAAAAAGAAGTCCTGATTTATTACGCAAATACTACAAATATGATGCTACTCCCTGATTAGTTAAACCAAAAGGATTCTACAATCCTTTTGGTTATCTTTAATTACATTAATCAGGGAGCGTGCAGAAACTTAATCTTTTCGATATAAGTAGCTTTGTTTTACTCAGGCTTAACCTGTTAGCAATTAGTTTTTGCTTCCTTTTAACTGCCGATTCACAAACATGTCCTCCTAACATAGATTTTGAGAAAGGTACTTTCGAAAACTGGCAGTGCTATGTAGGCAAGTTTGCAGCTACAGGCCAATCCGGAGGAGTGCCCGTAATAACATTAACTCCTACGCAGGGCCCTATCCCCTTCCGTCATACGATGTATTCGCGGGGAGCGGGTTTCGACCCATATGGTGGGTTTCCTATTAATAGTCCGAATGCGAGCCAATATTCTATAAAATTAGGAAATGATGGCGTAGGTGCAGAGGCAGAAGGAATTTCCTGTGAGTTTGTTATTCCGGCAGGCCAAA
This sequence comes from Bacteroidota bacterium, assembly GCA_029572965.1. Lineage (GTDB taxonomy): Bacteria > Bacteroidota > Bacteroidia > Bacteroidales > DTGW01 > JAKPQD01. Next base: position 19,432 of record JAKPQD010000257.1, read on the forward strand.
ACAACTTTGCCCTTGTTTACAATTATGCGGTTGTATTTGAAGATCCTTTTCACTTTGCAGGTAGCCAGCCAAGGATGGAAATTGAAGTGACCAATGTAACCGATCATGAAATTCTTGAGTGTTCGTCTTATACTTTTATCCCTAATGGATCTTCATTGCCTGGCTTTAAACTATCTGCACGTGAAGCTCACCCCGGGATTCCGGTGTGGTATAAAGAATGGTCAACTGTTTCAATCAACCTTGATGGAATGGCTGGTAAAAGGATCAGGCTCTTTTTAAAAACGGCAGATTGTGCCCAGGAAGGGCATTTTGGTTATGGATATATCGATATCGATTCAGAATGCAGTGGAAACAGCCTTATTGAAATATCCTTTTGCCCGGATGATTCAGAATTAAGTGTTACTGCACCTTATGGCTACCAGCAGTATACCTGGTACAATAGTAACTTCAGCCAGGTGATCGGCACAGGCCAGGTACTCACATTAACACCTGCACCTGCCGGAACCACCAATGTTGCAGTAATTGTAAAGCCGTATGAAGGTTATGGATGCCTCGATACCTTATACAGGATATTACGCGATGACCTTGTAATTGTGCCCAACGCCGGAAGGGATACGGTTTCATGCAACGGCGAACAGGTTCCGATAGGCTCACCCCAGGAGCCAAATGTATTGTATAACTGGACTCCTCCCGAAGGTTTATCTGATCCACATATAGCCCAGCCAATGGCTAACCCGGTTTCCACCACAACTTATATATTACATACTTCCGGTATGGGTGGAGGTTGCCGTGATGAAGACAAAGTTATAGTAAGAACTTCTCAACTTAATAATAGTATTCAACTCATAGGAAAGGAATCATTTTGTCTGAACAGTGGTAACAGTGCCTTATTAGTAGTGAACCCTACAGATAATATTCAATGGTATAAAGATGATGTTGCTATAACAGGAGCTACGCAGTATCAATATAATGTAACAGAAACTGGCAAGTATCATGCTGTTTTGTCAAACTCAGACGGTTGCAGGTTACTTACAGATCCAAAAAGAATAACTATATCCTCCATCCCAAAACCCGGGTTTAATGTGCCTGTCAAAGACCAGTGCCTGTCAGGAAACAATTTTACATTTACAAATACAAGTACAAATCTTATAGGCCCTATGCAATACCGGTGGCTGTTCGGAGATGGTGCAGAAGCGAGTACAAAGGACGCTACACATAGTTACTCCAAAACAGGCACATATAAGGTAAAACTTATAGTAAGCAGTAATACAATTTGTTCAGACAGTATAGAAACAAACGTTAACGTATATCCGAATGCCACACCGGAATTTGATGCAGCTAAGATCTGTATCGCCCTTCCATTACAGATCATAAATAAAACTGCAGATACTTTGAATTCTCCCATTACTTATCTATGGGATCTGGGCAATGGCCAATTTTCTTCAAACAGAAATCCGCCTACTCTTATATATGCTAACCCGGGCATTTATCAGATCAGATTATCTGTTAGCACGGCATTGTGCCCCTTACCTGTTATCACAAAATCACAAAATATAATTGTAGACATTCCCAGAAATGCTCTTACATACCCAACACAAGTGGCAGTTGAAAACCTGCCTTTGGAGTTACATGCAAGACAATTGGGAGGACCGGTTTTATGGGCACCTGCGGTATCGCTTAACAGTAATGCCATTGCTGATCCTGTATTCAGGGGTTTAGCAGAACAGCTATACAGGATAGAGATAAAATCGGAGAGCGGTTGCATCACAGTTGATACTCAATTGGTAAAAGTGATCAAGCAAATAGGCATTTATGTACCAACAGCCTTTACACCAGATGGTGATGGCGTGAACGATCTGCTACGACCAACTATGTATGGTATTAAAAAACTGAATTATTTCAGGGTGTTTGACCGTTGGGGAAAATTGCTTTTCCATACAACAGTTTATAACGCAGGATGGGATGGCAGCTTTAAATCTGTAAAACAGGAATCACAAACTTATGTATGGATGTTCGAGGCGATCGGAGCAGATGGGAATAAATATTTCAGGAAAGGCACTACTATATTAGTGCGCTGATATCATTGGGTATTTCATGTATACTAAAATTAAAAAGATAAAATATGAAACATTTTAAATTACTATTGCTTCTTACGGTTATTTCTTTTTCATTAGCAGGTTGCAAAAAAGATTGTCCTGCAAATCACTGTGAAGGGTTAAAAACCGCTCTGATTACAGGAGATAATACTAACCTACAATCCAGTATTGCAAACCTGATAAATAATCTTCCAAACCAGGAATACACTGAAGAGAATATTAACGCATTGGTATCTTCGGTGGCTGATCAATGTTCGATAACAACAAAAGTTATCTGCTTCAACTGCATAATGACCTTACCGAGCGAAACTGAGATCCAATTGACCTTTACAAATAACCAATCAACTATTTCAAAGATTATAGACATTTCCCATACAGCAGAAAATAAGATGAAATTTGTTAGCGTACATGATTAAGAGCAGTTTTAAAAATTAGTTACTGAACTCATTGCTTCGCATGGATCTTGAACAAAGGGCCTTGTGTAATGAAACAAATAATTATTTATTCAAAGAGATTGTACAAGCCATAACAAATTATCACGATAGAAACAGAGGTAAGTCCAAATAATATCCAGTTAGTAAGTGCAGGGTTTTGATTAATCAAAGTTAAAACACAGCTTAAAAAGCCGATGAAAGCCCCTACTCCTAAATAAACAAAACCATTGAACTGTCTTTTGGAATTTTTTTCTTTTTTAAATTCGGCGAGGTAGTTGCCAATCGTTTGTTCGTCATAGCCCAGGGCAAGTAAGTTTTGCTCAACCATCTGTATATCCAGGTTTTCATTGACCCACTTTTGAATCACTGATAGGTTTAAAGATTGGGATGACATAGCAAATTATATTAATAATTACATAATAAATCTCATGCAATCAACCCTAAGATAATACTATTTAAAATATTTTACAATGAACTATTAATAGTATTTGTATATCCTGGCAGGTTAATGCTTCCTATCGCTGTTACCATCCTGCAACCGGAATTTCAATTCAAGTATCAGTTACGTTTACTAACTTACAGATGTGAGTATGATCATCCATTTCAACTTGTTAACTTTGTAAATGTTTAAGCATCAAGGGAAAACCCGGACTTTAAATCACAATTTAAGAATCGCCTCTTTGCTGGCTTTTGTTGCCGGACTTGTAAATGTGGTAGGATTTTTAGCTGTTCAACGACTTACAACCAATGTGACCGGGCATTTTGCATTCTTTGTGGACGAATTCTTCAAATTAAATTTCCTGCAGGCTTTTATTTATTTCCTGTACATCCTTTCATTTCTTTTTGGCTCCTTTACTTCTAATTTAATAGTAGAAATAGTTTCAAGAAAAAGTGAAAGGTATATGTATGTTGTACCAACAATATTCGAAAGCTCTATACTATTCATAATTGCGTTATCCAGCCTTTCATTGATATTAAACCATCCCAATTTAGTTGCATTTAGTTTGCTTTTTGCAATGGGACTACAAAATTCACTTGTTACATCAATTTCCAATGCTGCTGTAAGAACTACTCATTTAACGGGCCTGTTCACAGATCTTGGCATTGAACTTTCGCAACTATTCTTTTATAAAACTACAGAGCAAAAGAAAAAATTAATTTCTTCCATCAAACTCAGGTTATCCATAATAAGCTTCTTTTTTATTGGAGGAGTATTGGGCGGAGTTTCCTATACAAAGATCGGTATCCATACATTATTGATAGGATCAGTCATTTTGATCCTCGGCCTGATATATGACGATATAAAATTCAAATTAATTTTACTGAAAAGAAAATATGCAAGTGCACAATAACAGCTTGAAATAAAAGCTATACACTTAGAGTCAAATGCTGAAAAGTTTTGTTTTTTACAAATATGACACTGCCACTTTTATACATAAGAACAAAACAGTTGCAAAAAGAGGTCAATGGGCTGGGGCTTTACTTGATATTACTCATTCCGCTAGCAGCCTTCCTCATATTTGCCTCTTTTAAAATTTTCCAAAAAGGAGAAAGTGCATACTATTTAGTTTCATTACTACTGGCTATTTGTATATCCATACAATACTATAGAAAAGATAAATCTTTTGTTTATAAACACATCAAATCACCACATCTGCAGCTATTTTCTGAGTATGCAGCTTTGACTTTTCCTTTTTCAATTACTTGTATCATTACAAAATACTGGTTCTGCTTCCCATTGCTGTTATTCATGCTTTTCTTTGTCCCTTTTTTTCAATTCAGAATATCACAGAAAGTAGTTTTAAAAAAACTTTCTGCCATTATTCCGGCATCAGATTTTGAATGGCTAAGCGGCGTTAGAAAAAATTATATTGCAGTTATAGGATTATATTCTCTTGCCCTTGCATTTTCCTGGTTCAGGATATTGCCACTTTTTTTATTATGGTTCTTAACAGTGGTAATAAGTTCCTTTTACACGGAATATGAATCACTTCAAATTTTAAGAGAACAAGCCAAATCTCCCAGGAACTATTTGTTATTTAAACTAAAAAAATCTACAATCTATATACTCCTGCTGTACTTACCGGTTATTATAATAAATTCCATTTTCAACAGTGAGTATTTATTAATTAACTTACTTTTTATACCTGTGCAGATTGCCATTCTTCATTATGCAATCACTTTAAAATACACTTCATATAAACCTAATAAAAGCCAGCCCGGAAACAATATTCCTTTGGCAATTGTGTCAATCAGTTCTGCCTTACCATATTTTTTACCCATTCCGGCTATTCTTTCATTTGTTTACTTTTACAAAGCTGCAAAAAACCTGAAAAACTATTTGAATGATTAGGATTAAAAACTTATCGGTAAAATTTGGAGAGCACCTTGTTCTTAACAATATAAATATTGAGTTTAAAAAAGGGCTCATCCATGGAATTGTGGGTTTAAATGGAGCTGGAAAGACCACGTTCTTTAATGCTTTGGCTAAAACACTGAAGCCGAATACAGGCCTGCTTCAGGTCGACAATGTTCCACTTACTATTAATGATACTGCCTATCTTGAAACAGTGAATTTTTTCTACACCGGCATCACCGGGAATGAATATTTAAAGATATTCAGGCAAACCAATACCGATTTTAATTTACCTGTTCTACAGGATTATTTTAAACTTCCATTAGATGAGTTAATAGAAAATTACTCAACCGGAATGCGGAAGAAACTGGCTTTGCTGGCTGTTTTAAAACAAAACAAGACCATATTCATTTTGGATGAACCATTTAATGGCCTAGATCTGGAAGCAAATAAAATATTGGAGATCATCATCAGCTCATTAAAGGAAAAGAAAAAAACGCTTTTTATTTCTTCACATATACTTGAACCGCTTTTAAACACATGCGATAAAATTCACTTATTAGAAAATGGGGGATTTATTAAAACATTTGAAAAAGACCGCTTCAGTGAAATTGATGAAGAGCTATTTGGAAAATTAAAATACCAGGCTAACCAAATTATATCAAAAGCACTGTGACAAGCATCAGCACTATTCCCATTGCTTTAAATTTCAAAGTAAATAAAATGAAAACAGCTTCAAAAACTCTGAAATATATCCGTTCCTTGGCAATAGGAGTACTTCTAAGTATGATCTTCTCCTTTTCTGTACATGTATTTGGTACCTGGGAAATTGAAAACTATCAACCTGATCCGGAAACAACCGGAACATTATTGCTACACAACAAATGTGCTGTTTTTGGGAATACACATACGCTCAGACCAAATACAGATCTTTCAGCTATGACTAAAGATATAGACGGAATAAAGCTTGCAGGAAGTTTTATGAATTTTTTCGATGGCCATATTATCTTAATGCTCATTCTATCGATCACCCTCGGCAGCATGATTTTTTACTTTCGCAATAGAAACGCAAATAAGGTACCAGAATTATAAGAAAAACATTGTTCATTCGCTAGCAGCAGGCAACTTAAGCAAATACAAGGCTAAAAAAAACAACCTGGTAAATAAATTATGGATAAAATACCACGGAAATCCGCCATTGATGAATAATTAATTGAGCATATAATTTCGTTATTTTACTTAACCAAGTGCAGGGTTTTAAGTCACCATTTCTAAAAAATTTTATATGAAAATAATATCAACACTTATAGTTCTTACAATAACATCATTTGCATATTCGCAAACCATTAAGTCGCAGGATCTTTTAAAATATATCTCAGATAGTTATAAAGTTGAATATCCTTCCTCCTGGAGAATTGATACTTCAAAGCAAGGCGGAATTGAGTTTGCGATCTTTTCACCAAAAGAAAGTGCTGATGACAAGTTTCTTGAAAATATAAACCTGATCATACAAAACCTCAGCGGTAAGAATATAGACCTTGATAAATATGCAGCAATTTCTGAAGAACAAATAAAATCAAATGCTGTAAATCTAAAAGCTTTCAACATGGTTAAACTTAAGAAAGGTATTAGCAACTACTACAAATTGACCTATGAAATGACTTACGGTAATTTCAGGTTATTCACAGAACAATATTATTTTATCAGGAATGAAGAAGCATTTGTTATTACATTCAGCTCTGAAACAGGCAAATCTAAAGACATGGGCGAAGAGATATTATCATCCTTTACTTTGCTGAACTAAAGGGATATATCAACATCCAATGCGTTTAATTTAAAATATGAAATTTCATTTTTTCTATATCATTGTAATTATAGTTGTAGCAGGAATCCTAGCATTTACTGTTGCAAAGCCAAAAAATGAATCCTTTGTAGTTTACCAGGTAAATCCTAAAAAACAAAATTTAAAACTTTACTGGAAAGATGATAAGAACCAGGCATTCAAAAGTATTCAGCACTTAAAATCCTGGCTTGAAACTAAAAAGCAAACACTTTTATTTGCAACCAATGCAGGCATGTATAAAGCAGACAATTCTCCTTTGGGCCTTTACATTGAAAATAATAAAACTATCACCCCACTAAATACCAGGACAGCTTCCGGGAATTTTTACTGGAAACCGAATGGAGTGTTTTATATTGACACAGATAACAATGCCCGTATTTGTAAAACTGAAAAATTTATTAACAACGGGAAGGTAAAATATGCCACTCAATCCGGGCCAATGCTTGTTTTTGATGGAAAGATACACCCGGAATTCAAACAAGGATCGATCAATCTTAATATCAGGAACGGAGTTGGCCTTTTGCCGAATAATGACCTGGTCTTTGTGATGTCTAAAAAAGAACTGAGCCTTTATGATTTTGCAAAATACTTTAAAGACTTAGGCTGCAGGGACGCACTCTCCTTTGATGGATTTGTTTGCAGAACTTATCTCCCGGATAAAAACTGGATTCAAACAGATGGAAATTTTGGAGTGATGATCGGTGTAACAATTGATAACTAAATGCAATCAACATTCAAAATACGATCCGGGCAATGAAGATCATCACATGGAACTGCAATATGGCTTTTAGAAAAAAAGCAGCTTTCATTTTAGCATACAAACCTGATCTCCTGATCGTGCCGGAATGTGAACATCCTGCTAAATTAAAATTTGATCCTGATGTACCCATTCCAACCGACATATTATGGTTTGGTGACAACAATAATAAAGGACTTGGCATTTTTTCATATTCCGGTTTTAAGTTTAAACTACTTCGGAACCATGACCCGGAATTGAAAATGATCATTCCGGTTTCTGTTACAGGAAAAGAATGCAAATTCACACTGTTTGCGATCTGGGCCAATAATCCAACCGATCCCGACGGGCAATATGTTGAACAGGTATGGAAAGCGATTCATCATTATGATAGAAAACTAAAGAGTAAAAGAACCATACTTGCCGGTGATTTTAACAGCAATACTATCTGGGACAGAAAATACAGGGCCGGCAATCATTCAAACGTAGTGAAGTATTTAGAAAAAAAAGGAATTTTCAGTTGCTACCATTTACACCACAAACAAATACAAGGAAAAGAAGAAGATCCTACTTTTTATTTGTATAAACATAAAGACAAACCATACCATCTCGACTATTGTTTTGCCTCATCTGATATGACTGAAAATATCCTATCTGTAGAAATTGGTGCTCATGAATTTTGGACACAATACAGCGACCATGTTCCGGTCATGGTAACATTTGATCCCAACTGGCATAAATAAATACAATATTGGAACACATATCATCAGAATTATAAATCAATTCCATCACAGGACTTATTATCTTTAAGATTCAATCATTACCAGATCATGAAAAAATATTTCATTAGCCTGCTGTTTACCTGTTTATTGCTGAATGCTTGTCTCGCCCAAACAGACAGTATCAGTTTTTATAAAAAAACTTCTGCTATGATTCCGATGAGAGATGGGATCAGGTTGCATACAGTAATATTAAGTCCGGTTGGCGCAAAACATGACGTACCGGTACTGCTGCAACGCACTCCTTACGGAGCAAACGGCAGCAGTGCCCCTGATGATACAACCATCAATGTGCAGGCATTCGGAACAAATTATGGGATCATGTTGAAAGAAGGATATTTCTTAGTCTTCCAGGATATTCGTGGAAAATACAAAAGTGAAGGAAATATGGAAATTCATCAGCCACTCATTCATGCCACTCAGAAAGGAGCGGTTGATGAAAGTACAGATACATGGGATACGGTTGACTGGCTGATAAAAAACCTGAAAGGCAACAATGGTAAAGCAGGGATTCTTGGTATTTCCTATCCCGGCTGGTTGGCGCTGGTTGGTGCCGTAGATCCACATCCGGCTTTGAAAACTTCTTCAGAACAGGCCTGCATGAGTGACCTGTTCTTAGGTGATGACTTTCATCACAACGGAGCTTTCCGTTTGAGTTATGGGATGGAATATACTTATGAAGTAGAATTTGATAAAACTACAGACAGTGATTTCCCCTTTCCACAATTTGATCTGTATGACTGGTATTTAAAACTGGGATCATTGAAAAATGTAAATGATAAATATTTTCACCACAAAATTCCCACCTGGAACAATTTTGTAAAACATCCCAACTATGATGAATTCTGGCAAAAAAATTCATCATTGAATTATATTCAGTCTGCACAGATACCCCAACTACACGTTGGTGGTTATTACGACCAGGAAGATCTGAATGGACCGCAACTGATGTATGGTCATATGGAGGAAAAAGACAAAGACAATTACAATCACCTTATTCTGGGACCATGGAATCATGGGGGTTGGGCAAGAGGCAAAGGAGATAGTTTAGGGAAAATTTCTTATGGAAGTGCTACAGCTTACTGGTTCCAGGCACTTCAAAAAAAATGGTTCGACTACTGGCTCAAAGGGATCGGTGACGGAAAATTTGAAGAAGCCTATTGTTTTCAAACAGGATCAAATCAATGGAAAACTTACCGCACATGGCCTCCAAAAGAAGCCTTGCCCAGGAAATTATATACAGGAGTTGCCAATACAGCATCTTTTGAAAAGCCAACGGCTTTAACCGGTTCCGTATCTTATGTAAGCGATCCAGCAAAACCCGTCCCCTATCGCACACAGCCTATTGAAGCCACTTATGGCACAGGCAGCAGGTGGAGAACATGGCATGTAGATGACCAGCGTTTTGCATATTCCAGGCCTGATGTGATCAGTTTTACAATGGAAAAATTAACGACTGCACTTACCGTAACGGGAAAGGTTACTGCCCATCTTTTTGCCAGTACGAGTACTACGGATGCTGATTGGGTCGTAAAGTTGATAGATGTATATCCCGACTTTGATTCAACAAGTTTAACTATGAGCGGCTATCAGTTACCGGTAGCAATGGAAGTGTTCCGTGGAAGATTCAGGAAAAGTTTTTCAAATCCCGGGCCATTGACACCCGGCAAGCCGGAAGAATTTATAATTGATCTTCACGACATTAACCATACTTTCAAACCGGGGCATCGTATCATGGTACAGGTTCAAAGCTCCTGGTTCCCGGTTATTGACCGGAATCCCCAGAAATATGTAGCGAATATTTTTGAAGCGAAAGAATCAGATTTTATAAAAGCAACAGAAACCATCTATTGCAATAGCAAATATGCAACTTATATTGAGTTGCCCGTAATGAAGGAATGATCTTTTAGAGATTACGGAAAAAAAGCAATCGTATATAAACGAAGCTGCTATGCTTTCTTCACATATTTGGTAAGGATCACAATTGTTTGTTCATTGATCTTACCCTCAATTTGTTCTGTATTGTCAGAAACCAACCTGATCCTTTTAACGATGGTTCCTTTTGCAGCTGTAAAACTTGTACCCTTAACATTCAATCCTTGCGTAAGTACTACCGTATCGCCATGTTCAAGTGTATTTCCAAATGCATCCTTATGAACATCAGATTGCGCATAAGCACTCATTGCCCATTCAATTATATGCTCATCAAGTTCAGCAGAATCAATAACATTGCTTGCCCAATCCTCTTCCTTACACAATTGAAGCAAGCGATAACTTAAAGCCTGTACACTCGGTCCTGTATTCCAGATACTTCCTTCCAAACAACGCCAGTGATCGCCTTTCTCATTCTTCTCAATTGCACTTAAACAAGTTGTACAAAGTGCAACCTGGTTATCCACCTGGTCATCTTTTTTCGGACTAACGGTATATTCATTGGTTGCCGGCAGACTATTACATAATTCGCATAATCCTCCGCAACGTTCATTTAATTTTACATTAATTGCCATATAAATGATTTAAAACTTTGCAAAAGTAATGTTTATAAAATTGAATATGAATGATCGCAAAAAAAGCTATCAAAATCAGTCACAGTGAACTAACTATGCCCGAAGCGCAATCCGCTGGTATCATTAACTGCATCCAACTACCGGTTATGTTACAATACGTGGAAAAGAATGGAATGAATTTGTGTTGATATTAAAACTACTACTTAAGGATAAAAAATGGTTAGTTGATGGTTCAGGAGTGACCAGCGTCAATAACGATTAAAAAGCAAAAAGAGAAAATAAATAGCCAAAATAAATAGAGTGAGGCCAAAGGCACATAGCAATAAAATACCTATTGCCCAAAATGCAACAAGAAAAAATTGAATACGAATAAAAATTTATTGCTTTAAGCTACTTTTTGCAAAGACAACTTTGTTATCTCTACACCATTAAATATCCTGGCAACACTTTCATCTTTAACAGAAAGAAATTCATCAATCTTTGTTTCATTGACAATTCTCCAGAGGTTCTTTGATTTCAACTCAATAAAATCAGTCGTTTTTAAAAAAATCCCTACCATGGAATTCCTGGACCTGAAATTTATCTGAACTTTTGATTTATTAAAATCTACCTGGTTAAGAAAATTCTCAATTTGATCGTTTGTCATAATTACTGTTTGTTTGCGTAGCGTAAGTATGTAAAAAAATAAACTACTAAAGAAGAAGAATTAAAAGTAGCGTAAGAAAAAATTTTACTTCCTAAAAGCTATGTTATAAAATGGACGCAAAGGTAAGCTAATATTTCTATATATATGCTAAGAAAGAGATTGCTGCAAATAACAGCTGTCTGAAGCAAATTGAATATTGCTTTAAAATTTCGGATCTGACCGCTTATTCACCTGTTTTGCAATTACAGAATTATTACTCAACTTTAAGTTGGCTGGGTATCAGGCGAATATGGAAGCTATTCCAATACTTTGTTGATACCATGATATTAATCGGAATTTTATCAGATTTCTTTAGAATAACAGACATCACCATGAATGGCAAATTATCTAAAATAATTATAATCATTAGTTCAGTTTTGTTCCTGGCCTCATTAACTCAGAAATGCTACTGTACTACTTCCCAATGCGGAGATTCAATTATGGCATTCCTGTTAGGATGGTTTGCCTTACTAACTGGTGGCGCCGGAATTTCCTGGATCGCAAATCCATTGTTATTTGCTTCATGGCTAACACTCAAAAAAAATACGAAGTTATCAATGTTCTTAAGCGTGGCAGCCACGCTTTTTGCTCTGTCATTTCTACTGTTTGATTCTATTGTTGCCAATGAAGCAGGCCAAAACCAGCGAATTATATCTTACAAAGCTGGGTATTGGATCTGGGTATTAAGTTGTGTATTTACGCTTGCTGGTACCTTTATAATACAACTAAAAGAAAACAGCAAAGCCCGATCTAATAAAATATAAACATGGCTGAAAATTAATCCTAAAATAAATAATAGTTAATTATAAAAAGTGAATTAAATGAATCCAAAAGTTGATTTTTATTTTAGCAAAGCAAAAAAATGGCAGGAAGAATTTGAGCAGTTAAGAATAATAGCTCTTGATTGTGGCCTGGCCGAAGAATTGAAATGGGGCAACCCTTGTTATACATTTAACAAAAGCAACATCGTTTTAATACATGGATTTAAAGATTACTGTGCTTTCTTATTTTTCAAAGGTGCTTTGCTAAAGGATACTAAGAAGATATTGATACAACAAACAGAAAACGTACAGGCAGCCCGGCAAGCCAGGTTTATTAATGTGAAACAAATAGTAAAGCTGAAGTCTGATTTAAAAGCTTATATCTATGAAGCCATTGAAGTTGAAAAAGCAGGGCTGAAAGTGGAACTTAAAAAAACTGCGGCATTTAAAATGGCTGAAGAATTTCAACATAAATTAGACAAGAAGCCTGCATTAAAGAAAGCTTTTGAAGCATTAACGCCCGGGCGACAAAGGGCATACATGCTGTATTTTGCTGCACCAAAACAATCCAAGACCCGGGAATCAAGAATTGAAAAAAGCATACCGCAAATTCTTAAAGGGATAGGATTAAATGATTAGTTTTATAAAGCTGTTCAACAGAAATAATTTTAAGATATGAGCAAAGCAAATAGCCCTAAAAAAAAGTTGTCTGCAGAACAACGCTCTGCACTGCTTGGTACTTTGAAGACACGTTTTGAAAAAAACATGAAACGCCACAAAGGCCTTGAATGGGCTGCGTTAGAAGCAAAACTGGAAACCAACCCAGAAAAACTCTGGTCACTCCATGAAATGGAAATAACGGCAGGTGAACCGGATGTTATTGGTTTTAATAAAAAGACCGGCGAATACATTTTTTATGATTGCTCAGCGGAAAGCCCCAAAGAACGAAGAAGTATTTGTTACGATGACGAAGCGCTGGCTTCAAGGAAAGAACATAAACCTGCAGACAGCGCTATCAATATGGCAAACGATATGGGCATTGAAATACTAACAGAACAACAATACCGGGAATTACAGCAACTTGGAAATTTTGATACAAAGACTTCAAGCTGGATAAAAACTCCTGCTGATATCAGAAAACTTGGTGGCGCACTTTTTTGTGATCGCCGCTATGACACTGTTTTTGTTTATCACAATGGCGCAGAATCTTATTATGCCGCCAGAGGATTCAGGGGATCACTAAGGGTATGATCAACATTTTCCGAACAAATCAAGAATGTAACCTATGCACTCTTTTACTAAATTCATTTTCGTGGTATTGCCGGAAGTGCATTTGCTTGACCTGGCTGGCCCCGACCAGGTGATCAGCGAAGCGATTGACATGGGTGCAAACTTTAAAATTGAATACGCCGGAATAAAGAATGATATAAATACTTCAGCCGGACTTGGGATAAACCGGTTAAACCATTTTTCAAAGGTAAAACTCCGCCCGGGTGATTTTATAATACTCCCGGGTTCCAGGGTAAAATATATTTTATCAGGCTCCTTTAAAAAAAATACCGCTTTGTTTAACTGGCTTACGGAAGCCTATCAAAAAAAAGTAAACCTTGTAAGTATTTGTGTAGGTGCATTTACATTGGCAGAAACAGGCCTACTCAATGGCCTTACCTGCACTACCCATTTTCAGCTGACTAAAAAACTAAGGGAAAAATATCCCATGGTTAAAGTAAAAGAAAATGTATTGTATGTTCACGAAAACAATATTTATACCAGTGCCGGTATTGCTTCCGGCATTGACCTGATGCTTCATATATTAGAGCAATTAACAGACAGCTATTTTGCACATAAGATTGCCCGTGAATTAGTAGTATATAATCGCCGGGATGGAATTGCTGATCAGATAACCGTTTATTTCAACTACAGGAACCACATGCATTCAGGAATACACAATGTACAGAATCATATAATTGAAAACATTTCCCAAAAGAACCACCTTGGGCAATTGGCCGGGATTGCGAACATGAGTGAAAGGAATTTCACCAGGATCTTCAAAAAAGAAACAGGATTAAGTGTTAATGAGTATATCACAAAAGTAAGATCAGAAAAAATAAAAGAACTAAAACTTAACCCAGGGTTTTCAAAAAAGCAAATTGCATTTAAGGTTGGATTAACAAGCGAGAAACAGGTTGAAAGACTGTCAAAAAAAATTGGCTGAAAATGTCTTTAATCTGTCTCATGGCTGAATTACAAGAGAAGTAGTTTTGTAACAGGAAAAGTTGCAAACATCTTCTTATGTATAAAAAAATATTTTCAACAGCTGCTATTTTACTTTGGACCAACACTATCCTATTTGCCCAAAATTCAATTACCGGTAAAACAAGGATTGACATTCATCATTACAAGATTAATCTCCGCTTTGATTGGAAGAATAAAAAAGCACTGGGTGAAACAACGATCTTATTGGGTTTCATCACACCGGGCAATGTTATTCATCTTGACGCGAACGACCTTTCGGTAATTTCTATTACTACAGCAAAAAAAAAGAATATTGCTTTCAGATACGATACACTACAAAATGACATAGAATTATTCCTTGGACAAACATATCATTCCGGTGAAAACCTGGAAATTATCATTCACTACGAAACCATGCACCACAATGAACCCGATCCCAATTTGTTAGGCGGTAGTTTTGGAAAAGGAATTCGATTTTTTCAGCCTACTGCAACGAACCCGATAAAAAGAAAACAAATATGGTCACAAAGTGAATTAAACAATGCTTCATATTGGTATCCTTGTAGCAATAATATTGCTGATGTAAGCACCAGTGAATTTATATGCACCGTTGAAAAAGGCTTAACGGTTGTTTCGAATGGAAAACTGGTTGATAAAAAAATCAATAACGATGGAACTCATACCTTTCATTATAAGGCAGATGATCCGCATCCTGCCTATTTAAATGCATTTGTAGCAGGTGAATATTCTGATCTTGTAGAACATTTAAATAATATTCCATTACACAGTTTTTGCTACCCGGATGAAAAAGATGCAGCTATTGCCACTACTGTTCAACTGACAGATATGATGAGATTTCTTTCAGAAAAAACGGGCTTAAGCTATCCATTCAAACAGTATTCACAAGTGATGGTACAGGATTATCCGTTCCCTGGTTTAACAGGGCAACATACATTCAGTATTATTTCTGATAACATGATTGATGACCACGGAACACACCAGGATTTTTTATACCTATGGGATGGAGTAGAGTTTAATGCATTGGCTGGCCAGTGGTTTGGCAATACGATCATGGCAAAAAATGAAGAAGATATTTGGCTTACCAAATCGTTTGCCCAATATTTTGAAGGGCTTTACACAGCCGAAAGAAATGGGATAGAAGAATACCTTTTGTGGTATCATCCATGGGAAACAGGCAGCGTTTTTTTTGATTGGAACAATGGCAACAGGCATCCAATCGTACCTGAAAAAGTAAATGACATTGAAAATTTTTCAGGAGACAGTTACGCCAAATACAGAGGGGCATTGGTATTGCGCCTATTAAGAAAAGAACTGGGGGACGAAGGTTTTTTCAAATCCATACAATACTTTGTAAAAAAATATGCTTTTAAACCTGTTATCACTGCTGATTTTAAAGAGGCGATAAAAGTAGCAACAGGCGTTGATATGGAATGGTTCTTTGATCAATGGATCTATAAAACCGGACATCCCATATTCCGGATCACGAATAACTATGATGCCAATAATAAATTATTTCATCTTTCAATAAAACAGGTTCAGCCTAAAGACACTTCAGCTTCTTATCCGCATGTGAATTATTTCAAAGGAAAAATGGAATTGGAAATAGACAACAGGAAAGAGATCATCCAGCTTTTACCACAGGAAATAAATGAATACAAATTCAATTTATTAACTCAGCCAAAACTCCTGAACATTGATGTAGAAAAAACATGGATAGCCGAAACTGAATTTATAAAGCCTGTAGATGATTGGATCTACCAGCTTCTATACAGCACCGATATGTATGCAAAAAACACTGCAATGAATGAGCTTACAACAATAGCTAAATCGGACACTGTATCAACAGCAGATAAAAATAAGATCATCAGTGCTTTTCAAAATGCCATTCAAAACAAAACATACTGGCGTTTTAGGTTTAACTGCATTACACAACTCAGATCCATACAATCTTTACCTTACGATAAAACTACTACAGAACTATTGGTGAATCTGATCAATGAGGAAAGATCCTGGATAAAGGCAGCTGCAATCAGCAGTTTGGGCATGACAAAGGATTCTTCATTTGCCGGCTTATACATTTCCTGCTTCAAAGACAGCAGTGACAGAGTGGTAAACGCTGCCGCAACAGCTCTTGGCAAAACACATTCCTCAAAGGCTTTCGAAGCATTGAATAACCTTATAAAACGGCCCTCCTGGAAAAACCAAAGCCTGATGCACGCCCTTAATGGTTTTGCAGCATTGGGAGATAAAGGTGCTGAGAAAATTGCAGTAGCGGCCATTGAAAACAACCGGTCGGCCCGGTGGTTCCTGGGCAATGGATGGGATTATCCTTTCGTTGCTGCACAAACACTTGCTACACTTGGCAAAACAGACAAAGCTTTCAGCATTTTATATGACCGGCTGAAAACAGCACTCAGGGGTTCTGAAAAAGATGATATCTTTCATCAGCTATTACTTATAACAACTTTATCAGATCCTAAAAGCCAGGATGCTTTTGAAATTGTGAAAGAAAAATACAGGGGAGATGCAAATGCAATGGCTTCCATTCAGATATATGAGGATCAGTTTAAAAATACGCTACCCAAAAAATGACTAAAGTAACTTTTAATAAAAACTTTGTGTATGGACATCAGAATAAGGAAAGCAACGATCAATGACCTGGCGCAACTAGCCAATCTTTTTAACCTATATAGAATTTTTTATGAAAAACAAAGTGCCCAAGACGCAGCTACAGAATTTTTATCGGAAAGAATAACAAGACATGAATCTGAGATACTGGTAGCAGAAACCGGCGACAATGATCTTGCAGGTTTTACGCAACTGTATCCGTTATTCTCTTCTACAAGGATGCAACGGCTTTGGCTGCTCAATGACCTTTACGTATCTGAACAATATAGGGGAAAAGGCATTTCAAAAAAATTGATTGAAGCGGCTAAGAATATTGCCATAGATACAAATGCAGCCGGCTTATTGTTGGAGACAGCCAAAACCAATGCTGTTGGCAATAAATTGTATCCTTCTACGGGTTTTAAATTAGAACAAAAAAGCAACTTTTATTTTTGGGAAAAATGATTTTTAAAATAAAAATTTATAAAATGAAAAGAAGCGAAATTAAATTACCGGAATATTTTGACCGCTACATCAATATGGCAGATGATGTGGAATTAATGGAAGCCCTGCAAATAAGCTTACATGAATTGGAGAATGCCCCGATAAAGGATTGGGAAACAATAGGCAATGCTGTTTATTCAGCAGGCAAATGGACAATCAAAGACATTTTGCAGCATATCATAGATACAGAAAGGGTATTTTCTTACAGGGCATTATCATTTGCAAGAGGTGAAAAAGAAGTAAGGTCTTTCGACGAGGAATCTTACAGCAAAATGGCCAATGCAAATGCAAGAAACATCATTGATCTGTTAGAAGAAGCGATCCTACTGAGAAAAACCACCATCCTGCTTTTTAAGAGTTTCTCAACAGAGATACTTGAAAAAACAGGCATAGGATTTAAAGGCGAGTACTCTGTACATTCAATTGGATTCATTGTTTGCGGTCACCAACGCTGGCATTTTAAAATCATTGAAGACAGGTATATGCCAATAAAGCAAACTGCTTAAAAGAGTACCTGCCCAACTTAACACCCTGGCTGAAAAAATTTCTGACAGCGATGATCTTAACCTGAGCCAGTGACAATGCTGAATTTACCTATCTTGCATCATATTTGATTTTTACAAGATGATAACTACAGCAGCTACTTCGGTAAAGCAGTTCTACAAAGATATGTTCGGCAGCAGGTGTTCTCAATTGGAAGGATTCCTGGATGAACAGAACAGTATTGATATTGGCCACTTCAATGTATTCAATATTGCAGAACTCTATGGGAATAAAACCTGCCCGTCAAAACCTGTCATGCCGTATAACCGGCGTACTTATTATAAAGTAAGCCTTATCAAGGGCAATAACCTGGTAGAATATGCCGACAAGGTTGTACACATAAAGGACCGGGCTATTCTTTTTGCAACACCGCAGGTGCCATATCGTTACCTTCCGAAAGACAATAATCAATCGGGGCATTTCTGCATTTTCACAAAAGATTTCCTGGCAAAAGCCAAGACAGGTCTTGTAATAGACGAACTGCCAATCTTTAAGCCGAACGGCCGTTTTATTTACCAGTTAAATGCTGCTCAATTCAGGCGGATAGCCGATGTATTCAGTAAAATGCATGAAGAGATCGGCTCCGACTATATGTATAAATATGACCTGTTGCGTAATTATTTAATAGAACTCATTCACTATGGTCAAAAGCTAACTCCTATTGAAAGCGACACAAACACCATCAATGCTTCCGCAAGAATTTCTACCCTATTTATTGAATTACTGGAAAGGCAGTTCCCGATCGAATCTGTAACACAAAGCATTTATCTGAAAACCCCGGCAGATTTTGCAGGCAACCTTGCCGTACATGTTAACCACCTGAATAAAGTGCTGAAAGAAATAACCGGCAAAACAACTTCCGAAATAATCGGCAGCAGGATTGCACAGGAAGCAAAAGTGCTATTAAAGCAAACTATGTGGAACGTTTCTGAGATCGCTTTTTGCCTCGGTTTTGATGAAGTTGCACACTTTTCAAATTTCTTTAAAAAAAGTACAGGGTTCTCCCCACTCCATTTCAGAGACATTATTTGATATTTGCAAATAATGAATTGATATTTGCAACGATAGCTATAGTTATACTTGTCAACTTTGTATTGTATTAAAATCAAAATCACCATGACAAGTAATTCAAACAAAATCGCCCTCATAACGGGCAGCAGCAGGGGCCTTGGAAAAGACATGGCTTTACAGCTTGCAAAAAAAGGATTCAATGTAGCTATCACTTACCACAGCCAGCAATCGGAGGCCGAAAAAGTAGTGGCAGAAATAAAATCACTCGGACAAAAAGCATTCGCACTTCAACTGGATGTTTCACAAAGCAACACTTTTGATGATTTTATTAAAAAATTCAAATCGCTCCTGAGATCTGAATTTGATGCTGACAACTTTGACGCACTGGTAAACAATGCCGGATCAGGCCTTCATGCTGATATAAGTGACACTACAGAAGACCAATTTGATTCTATGATGAGCATTCACTTAAAAGCTCCTTTCTTTTTAACACAAAAACTATTTCCATTGATCAACAAAGGCGGTAGTATTGTAAACATATCATCCGGACTGGCGAGATTCAGTTTTACAGGATATGATGCGTATGCTACCATGAAAGGAGCTGTTGAAACATTAACACGTTACCAGGCTAAATACTTAGGCCCGAAAGGGATCAGGGTTAATGTGGTGGCGCCAGGCGCTATAGAAACCGATTTTGGTGGCGGTGCAGTAAGAGATAACAAAGAACTGAATACAATGCTTGCCGGCATGACAGCTCTTGGAAGAGTTGGGATCGTAGATGATATTGGCGGCGTGGTTGCCTTCCTTTGTTCAGATGACTCGAAATGGGTAAATGCACAGCGGATAGAGGCTTCAGGTGGTATGCTGATATAAGAAGATCAGAAATTAAAAGCCGGCAAGAGTGACCAAAGTCTTTTCCTGCCGGCTTTTGTATTAACAAGGATTTGAATAAATAGTAAACATTATTTTCTGTTAATAAACGGTATTCAATTGTCCTGTCACTGCCCATCAATGCTTATATTTATGTAAAATTGCGGCACATGAAAAAAAGGATTCCCTTTCAGATAATTTTATTATTTATTTTCTGTGTCTACCAAACAAATGCCCAGGTTGCCATATCAACCAATGGAGCTGCACCAGACCCAAGTGCTATGCTTGATATAAAAAGTAATACAAAGGGATTATTACCGCCACGCATGAACAGCGCTTCCATTGCGGCAATCGTAAATCCTGCTGATGGATTGGTCGTTTACAATACAGATACAAAAGCGATGCAGGTCTTCAATTCAGCAAGGGGTTGGAGTAGCCTGGAGACAATTCCTTCGGGCAGAATATTTGTGAGCGATTCATTTCCAGATCCGTTATACCCGATTACTGATTATGATTATCTTGGTTTATTTTTTCAATCAAATGCTTTTAGAAAAAACCTGGGTGCATTGGTCGGACAATGGTCAACCAGGTCATTAGGATATCCTGAAATGGCAATTACCAGACAATTTGCATATACAGGAGCCGCAACACATAAAGTACTTATCATTGGTAATGCTTTTAGTGGAACAAATGGCTGCGATTCATGTATGACCGCTTATGATATAAATACAGACCAGCTTACGCAGGAAACAACAGGACGTGTCCGACGGTATGATGAATTTACGGCCACTACAGACACAACCAATTCCAGGATCTTTATTTGGGGAGGACAGGATAGTCTTAATTTTGATAACCCCTTCCCCAACAGGACATTTCGTGGCGGCTTTATTTACAACTACATTACCGGCGCTAAAATATTAATAGATAGCTCAGCCTCTGCACCAGCACCAAGAAATGGGCACGGTGCTGTTTGGGCGCCTGCCGCCAATAAGTTGCTCATATTTTGCGGTCTTCCTTATGAATTCCCTTCTCCAGGCATCACAAATACCTGCTTTGGTTATAATCCAACTTCAAATACATGGAGTCCGTTGGCCAGTTTTCCGTTAACAGCAAGAAAAAATGCCATCACCCTTTTTGATGGTTCCGATCGTGTAATTGTATGGGGTGGAAACGATGTTAGTAACAATGTAAAATACTATGACGGTGCCGTGTACACTATTTCAACCAATAGCTGGTCGGTTATGTCTGCATTGAATGCTCCAAACAGAATTATTTCAAATGGCAGCTGGACCGGGGCTGATATGCTTGTGAGCAGCCCGAATATTAATCAAAGTGCTTACGACTATAAAGCATGGAAATACAATTTAGCAACAAATACCTGGTCGCTATTGCCTGACATTCCACATACATACAATGGTAAAACACCTATAATGACCTACGGCCATTTATGGAATGGTACAAACATGTTCCAGTTATCTTATTTAATTCCTGGTACCTCCCCTCTTCCAAGCATAATGTGGTCATATTCTTTCGGTACCAATAGCTGGACGGCTTTGCCAGGTATAATTCTGGGCTATTTTGACATAAAACCTGTACAGGCAGCCAATGCGGTATTGTTTCACAGCAGCCAGGGTTTTGCATACCGGTACGACCCAACCACAGGTTCTTCAGCAATTTACCAGGTGCAGGACCAAAACTTTCATTACTATAAGAAAAAGTAATTAGGCTGTTTTGATGATAGTGCATTGTAATTTCTTATTGATGATATAAAACAGAAAAGATGAAACGCTCTTCCATTTTTGTATACTTGTTTTTTTTGCTTTCAACTACTGCCATAGCACAAAGCAAAGAAGAAAAGCTGGATGAAATAATGAAAGCCTATCACAACTACAATATGTTTGATGGAGCTGTTTTAGTTGCCGAGAATGGAAGAGTAATTTACAAAGCAGCATTTGGATTGGCCAACAGGGAATGGAATATTCCCAATGCTACAGATACAAAATTCATGATCGGCTCCGTATCAAAGCCAATTACAGCCATGCTGATGCTGATACAGGTACAGAAAGGATTGATCAGCCTTGATAAAACAATTGCAGATTATCTGCCGCAATTTACTGGCAAGCCTGCTGCAAAGGTCACGATAAAACAGTTGCTGAGCCATACTTCCGGCATGCCCAACTATGATATAACGAAAGATTTTTTTCCAAGGATCAGCCGCCAGTATTATTCCCGTGAAGATTATATTAAACTATACATGGATTCTGCTTTGGCCTTTGAACCGGGAACAAGGTATCACTACAGCAGTTGGGGATATTTCACGCTTGGTTATATAATGGAAAAAGTTACCGGCAAATCTTATTCGCAATTGATGAAGGAAGATATTTTTGATAAGATCGGCATGAGCAGTTCAGGTTCCTATTTTCATACACAGGTAGTTGAAAAACGAGCCACAGGGTACGATTATAGTTTTGGCGGATATACCAGTTCAGATTTCCGGGATCAATCCAATACCATGGGAACCGGTGATATTTACTCGACTGTGGAAGACATGTTTAAATTTCACCTGGCCATCAGTAATAATACTTTGTTGAATAAAGAACTTACCGAACAAATGTTAACCCCAACATTAAAGAAACCCTGGTGGTATGGTTATGGGTGGTTTAACAAATATTATAAATACACAGATACAGACAGTGTTGCTTCTAACTTTCATTTGGGAATGACGGAAGGTTTCATCTCTTTCATCATTCGTATCCCTTCTACAAATAGTTTGATAGTCATTCTTTGCAACAGTTCCCCTACCGATTTTTTTGGAATAACAGGTAATCTGGCAAAAGTGCTGTACAATAAACCTGTTCGCATGAAAGAGCCTGTTCATAAGGCAATTGAGAAGTTGATCAATGAACAAGGCGCAATAAAAGCAGTTGAAGCATTCAAACGAATGAAAGCTGATAGTTCTCATTATTATATTGACTGGATATCAATGAATTTTCTTGCCGACCAATTGCTAACATTAAAAAGATATGAAGAAGCAAGGATCATAAGTGAGAACAATGCAGCAGAATTTCACAATAAAGACCTTGTAATGGTAACCATGGGCAATATTTACCTGGCACTGAACCGCAAAGAAGATGCAATTACCCATTATAAAAAAGCGCTTGCCATTAATCCTGATTATGAAGAAGCCAAAAACCGGTTAAAAGAACTGGAGGGAAACAAAAAATAAAAAGACCTTCAGCAGGCAATTTCAGATTTTTACTCTCAACCCTTTGATCTCACCCTACAAGGCATAGCATCAAAATATTCAGGCTCCGATAAAATTTTATGAAAATGATTTTGCAGTTCCGGAAAAATGATTAACTTTGAATTACAAAGTGCTTTTATCTTATTATGCTACTGTAAATTTTATAGAAAATGACACTTATACAAAACAAAAGGCTTGCTGCTATACTGATCATTGTTACTATTATTTTGCTTATCCCATTTATAGCAATGCAGTTCAGCAATGAAGTAGCCTGGGGCCCTTTTGATTTTCTGGTGGCAGCCGCACTATTATTTGGTACAGGCCTTTTGTGTGAGCTGGTATTAAGGAAAGTACAGAGCATCCGTTACCGGATCGCAATCTGTGCTGTTATTATCGTAATACTGTTACTCACCTGGGTTGAACTTGCAGTCGGCATCTTCGGAACTCCATTTGCCGGCAGTTAACCCATAGATCAAATAATTAGAATATCCTGGCAAATATCGCCACTAACGAAATGATAAAATTCCGGTATCGCTATTTTATTTTTACAGTCATAATATTCCTTATCGAATTATACATCGCCGTATTTGTGCATGATGAAATCATAAGGCCATATATAGGGGATCTTTTAGTGGTGATCCTCATCCATTGCTTACTGAGATCATTTTTAAATAAGTCTGTTCAGTCAATAGCCATCTCTACCCTGCTCTTTTCTTATACGGTTGAAATTTTACAGTATCTCAACATTGTAGAGATACTTGGATTCAAAGACTCAAAGCTTGCAAGAATACTTATTGGAACAAATTTTTCCTGGATAGACATCCTTTCGTACACTATTGGAATTGCATTGGTATTGCTGATTGAAAAAATGATCAATAATAAGAGCAGGCATATTCTAAGCAGGCAGAAATAAAGATGAGATCACGTTCAATCAGTTGAACCTACCTTTCGTCAAAATTTTAATAAAGAAAACAGCTATTATTGTAACTTATGCCTTTAAAATAACCAACAATGATCCATCGCAAGCCAATTATTATTATTGCACTTCTTTCAGCCAGCATTTTTGTAACAGCAGCCGGTATAAAAAAAGGAAATAATTTCAAGAACCTGAAAGTACTTCCAAAAGACATTAGTGAGGCAAAGCTTGACAGCATCATGGATTCTTACAACAAAGCACTCAAAGTAGGTTGTGATTTCTGCCACGTTAAAGCAATCGATTTTACAAATCCAAATCCATCCCTTGATTTTGCAAAAGATGGTGAAATGAAAGAGAATGGAAGAAGGATGATTCGAATGATGATAGACATCAATAAAAACTATTTTTATTTCGATAAAACGATCAGGCCCGAGTACCTGAATGCCGTTAGTTGTAACACTTGCCATCGAGGCAATCCCTTTCCCCTGGGTGAGTAAAGCAGCTTTTAAGACAGAAAAAATATCTATTTTAAAAGCACGCAATGAAAGGCACAAGTAATATATTCGATAACAGTTTTTTGCTTCGCTTCCCGGTTGCAGTAATTTTATTGGTGCATAGTATCACCGGGATGTTCAATAACGGGATCAATGATTTTGGAAATTTATACCTAAACCAGATCGGCTTTGCTCCTATCGGTGTCCTGCTTGCCTGGCTTATAAAACTTTCCCATGTTTTCAGCGCCATTTGTTTATTGATCAACAAGTATATAAAACCAGCCGCCATCATTACAATTTTCATGTTGGTAATGGGGATCATTTTAATACATTTTAAAGAAGGATGGTTTGTAGTAGGTGGAGGAAGAAACGGTATTGAATTTAATTTCTTGTTGATTTTTGTATTATTGAAACTAATGTTTCCAAATGGATTTAATAAACGAAACGCATAGCCTGAATTTTAAAAAAGTATAAATGACTCCAGCTGTAAAAATCATAGAAACAGAAATCCTTTCTAAAAATTGGTACACTTTAAAAAAAATAACTTACGAATATTCAAAGAAAGATGGTTCTACTGAAATTCAAAACAGGGAAGCTTATGACCGGGGAAATGGCGCAACAATCCTGCTTTATAACAGTAAATTAAATACCGTTATTCTTACAAGACAATTCCGTTTACCAACTTTCATAAATGGAAATGAAACGGGTATGTTGATAGAAGCCTGTGCCGGATTATTAGACAAAGACAATCCTGAAGATTGTATCAGGCGTGAGACCGAAGAAGAAACAGGTTACAGGATCAAAGAAGTGAGAAAAATTTTTGAAGCGTATATGTCTCCCGGATCCGTAACTGAGATACTGTATTTCTTCATCGCAGAATATGAAACATCAATGAAAGTGCACGAAGGCGGTGGTATTGAACATGAGCAGGAAAATATAGAAGTGCTGGAGATCAGTTTCAGGGAAGCTGTAGATATGGTAGCTACAGGAAGGATAAAAGATGCTAAAACCATTATGCTGCTTCAATACATGCAACTAAACCAAATTCTTTAAAACCTGGTAAAAGGCACCCGGTTAAAACAGTTCAAACTTTATAATATGAATCTAAGATCGAAATTTGCAGCAACCCTGATCGTTATCTTTATTTCACTGATCTCTTTCGGGCAAACCAATAAAATAGTTATGGATTACTTAAATGTTCCGGGCCCCATCGTACTAAATAAGAACACGTACAATTTAACATGGTCATCGCACCCATCGGCTAACTATTACAAGCAGGAATACCTGGGTGCCAAAGAAAAAATTGACCGGTATAATAAAATGGTCATGATGGAAGTCCTTATTGGCGATGCAAAACCATTGGACCTTGCAACTGCTAAGATCAATGAATTAAAGCAGATGAAACAAACAAATCCTATTGTGAACTATGATGTTTTTCAAAAAAACGGGGAGATATTGCTCGACTTCCTGCTGAGCGAAAATACAGCAGATGGCAAGATCAGTATCCTCGAGAGAAATGTATATCGTTACAAAGCCTTTACAGATAAAAACGGTAATAAAGGAGTAATACTGCTTGCTGCAAGTGAAAGAAGTTACGGAAGCGAGGCCGATTCATTTTTAGTGAACTTGAAGAAAAACAAGTCAGCTCTTATGAATGCTGTGGGAGCATTTACGATCCCGGAAATGTCAATAAAGAAATAATATGAACAGAAAAAAAATAATGGTCATTGTATTCTTCCAGGTTTTTACAATTTCCTCTTTTGGGCAACTAACACAAGCCCAGTTAGATTCGATTGTAAATAAATACGTGCTCAACCTCCACAGCACAGGAATTGATACTGTTTGCATTTACAATGAATATTGCACAGGTTGTCTTTTTACGCCAACCAGTACGGCCAATCTTTGTACAGATAATTTTTCTTCGCTACCTACCTATATTTTCTGGAAGAGAAACGGGAAAACATTTATTACCAAAAAAGATATTTGCTTTGATTATTCTACCATCGCTATTTCCAACAATTCATTCTGGCAATATTATTTTACCAATAAGAACAAAATAAAAAAAGAAGAACTTAAAACACCTAAGTATACTGAGATCGTTAATGGAAAGAAAGAAACCAGGTCGCTGGATATAGACAATTCCATATACTTTAAAATCACTATTGATGCAGGAAATGAATCCGTAACAAAAAATATCAATAGTTTTTACTTTACCGAACACCTGGGTGCCAGTGAAGAAATAAACCTTAATTATGGTTTCAATATGGCTACTTCACTGGCGAACCTGCATTTCCAGATCCAGGATCTCATTAAACATGAATCTGTAAAGAATAAATTCAAGCGAACATTACGCTGATATAAAAAACTAAACTCATATTCATAAAATATCAACAATGGATCATAAAGCGATTTCAATCCGCCCCTTTATCGGATCAAAGAATTTTGAGCAGTCGAGGAGTTTCTACCGCGACCTGGGTTTTGAAGAGGTTGTTTTGTTTCACAACATGTCCTATTTCAAAACGAAGGGAATCGGGTTTTATTTACAGGATGCTTATGTGAAGGATTGGATAGACAATACAATGGTCTTTTTAGAAGTAGACGATGTAGATCGCTATTGGAATGAATTATCTGCCTTGGATCTTGAATCTAAATATGAAACTGTTAGACTAACCTCCATAAAACAAAATGGCTGGGGCAAAGAATGTTTTTTGCATGACCCTTGCGGAATTTTGTGGCATTTCGGGCAATTTAATATTTAATAGTAAACGATTGTCTTTACAAAATTATTCAGCACTTAATTTTATGTAAAATGGCAGATCAGACAAAAACAGGCATTAATAAAGAATATATCATCGTTGTTTCCAGCTTAACTTTTTTACTCCCTTTGGCCGCTGTATTCATAGAGATATCATTAAACAATACTATAATTTTTTCATTCCACTTATTTGGTAAATGGTTCATTTTCTCAGCTGTTGGGCTCCGGCTTTTTTTAGCAGGTATCAAACAAACAACTGATCCTGCATTTACAGCAAAAGAGATATTTCATATTCACAACCCGGATAGTTTTCCTATTGTGAGGGAACTGGGTTTTGCCAATCTTTGTTTTGGCTTAACCGGGATACTCTCCTTATTTCTACCGCAATGGAAGATCGTAAGTGCTTTTGCCAGTGGCCTGTACTACGGGATTGCAGGCTTACAGCATTTACTAAAAAAAACTGCAGGTATCAATGAGCAATTTGCATTGGTCACTGACATCATAATTTTTATCTTCCTGTTGGTATATTTTATTAAAATGATCTAGGCTCAATATATATTCATCCATAATTATATTCTCCATTGAAATCAATTACAAATAAAAAGACTGCAAAACAGGTAATTGAAAAATTGAAAACCTTACAGGATGACAATGAATTAAAAAAGATCCGGCGCTATTTCAAATCCGGTGAAGGGGAATATGCTGAAGGAGATACTTTTATCGGCATTAAAATGGGGAAAGTATTTGAAACAGCAAAGGAGTTTATTGACCTGCCAGTAAAAGAAATTGAAAAATTACTGGAGAGTGATATACACGAAGTAAGAGCCTGCGCCGTAAGTATTATGGACAAAGCTGCCCGCCATAAAAAGATAACTGAAGAAAGAAGAAAGGAGATATTTGATCTTTACATAAGAAGGCACGACAGGATCAACAATTGGGACCTGGTAGATCTTGGTTGTTTATGGATGACCGGGAGTTATTTATTCAATAAACCACGAACGATTTTGTACAAACTGGTAAAGTCGAAGAATATGTGGGAAAGACGTACAGCTATTTTAAGTACCTGTTATTTTATAAGGCAAAAAGAATTTGACGACACATTTAAGATCGCGGAATTATTGTTGAAAGACAAAGAAGACCTTGTTCACAAAGGAACAGGATGGATGCTTCGGATGGCAGGTGATATTGACAGAAACAGGCTGATACAATTCTTAGACAAATACGCTGCTGCAATGCCTAGGGTATTACTCCGTAACTGCATTGAAAAATTTGATGAAAAGCAAAGGAAATATTACCTCAC
>JAKPQD010000264.1 GCA_029572965.1 Bacteroidota bacterium
TGAATTAAGAAAAAGTAATAAAGCATTTCAAAAAAATGCTTCCTGTTTTATACTTCACACCAATGCAGATGACAAAATATTTGCATACCTGCTTGTTAACGGAGAAAGTAAAGTGCTTGTGCTGTTGAATATATCACCTGATGACCGGATAGGTTTTACAATTGAGCATGAAGCAATGGCAGGTACTTACAAAAGCCTTTTTTCCGGCTTGGCTTTTACATTGAAAAGTAATGAGCAATTTGAATTAATGGGTTGGGAATACATGGTGTATCACACCGAAGCGTAATTTGTTACTATGCATGAATGGTAATTTTTGAGCCCGGCTTTTGATTAATATAGCATCGCATGTTGCGTCGCACACTTATGCTGAAGAATAATTTTCAGCAATCTGCGAGCTTAGTATTTATTAATGATCGAAATTATTTTGATGACGCACATTGCTGATTCGTGTATTAAAAGCACAAGTGTGCGACGCAACAAAAGTTCCATCAGTGCTCATAAAGCCGGGCTAAAAATTATTACACTTACACAAATAAAAAACCCGCTCTTTTCAGAACGGGTTTGTAAATAATACATTTATATTTTATTTATCACCCTGGCCATCATCGTTTAAATTCAGCGGATAGCCATAAGTACCTTCATATCCCGGATAAATTCCTTCCAGCCTTACTGTTCCTTGTGCACTGCCTAAAATTGCTTTAAGCTCGTCTACAGTTTTTACATCCTGGCCATCTACGCTTGTAATTACAAAGCCTTCCTGCATACGGGTATTTTTGAGTGGCCCATCGCCAATTTTTTTAACCAGAACACCGCCGGCAATATCATTCTTTTTTGCAGTGGCTTTATCAACATCTACCAATTCTGCACCAAGCTTATCCATGGCAGTTTCCTGCTTTACAGCTTCATAGTTGCCTGACTTATTTTTTAAAGTAATATTTACAGAACTCTCTTTGCCATCTCTTACATAAGTTAAAGAAACTTTATCGCCTGGTTTGTAACGGGCAACCTGCTCCTGCATTTCGGGGCCGCTGTTTACTTCAACGCCATTCAGTTTTGTAATGAAATCGCCTTTTTGAATTCCGGCCTGTTTTGCAGCGCCGTCATCGGCAACGCCATTAATAAATACACCGGCACCATCTTTAATACCCAATTCTTTTTTCTTTTCATCAGGTATATTATCAGGAGGATAGCTAATACCGATGTATGCCCTTTGTACGGTTCCGAATTTCATCAAGTCGTTCACGATCTTCTTTACAATGTTTACAGGTATTGCATAAGAATAACCTGCATAAGATCCGGTAGGCGAGGCAATGGCAGAGTTGATGCCGATCAATTCACCATTGGTGTTGATCAATGCACCCCCACTATTACCTGGGTTAACTGCTGCATCGGTTTGTATAAAAGATTCAATGGGGCGGTCGCCTTTGTTAATACCGATTGACCGTGCTTTTGCGCTGATGATACCTGCTGTTACAGTAACATCAAGGTTAAGCGGATATCCAACTGCAAGTACCCACTGCCCAAGTTTCACATCATCACTGTTGCCATAAGCCAGGTAAGGTAAATTAGTGCCATCGATTTTTATAACGGCAAGATCTGTATTGGGGTCTGTAGCAACCACGGTACCCTTATATGTTTTCCTGGTAGTGGTGGTTACTGTAACTTCATCGGCACCTTCTACAACGTGGTTGTTGGTTACAATATAACCATCATTGCTTATGAGTACACCGCTGCCGCTTGCACGCTGTTCAGGAATCACACCGCTGCGGGGGTTTCCAAAAAAGTTGGAGAAGGGATCATCGTCTCCAAATAAATCCGATAGG
The DNA here is from genome assembly GCA_029572965.1 of Bacteroidota bacterium. Lineage (GTDB taxonomy): Bacteria > Bacteroidota > Bacteroidia > Bacteroidales > DTGW01 > JAKPQD01. The sequence continues at coordinate 1,824 of JAKPQD010000264.1, forward strand.
GGATTACTACGTTTTGGAAGGTTATTGCTAACCTGCCTTTCTTTAGTACGTGTTTTAATATGCACAACTGCAGGTGTAGCAGCGGTAGAAGCAGCTGTAAAATCTACCGGGCCACCGGGAATATTGCCTTTATCAAAAAAGCCGGCGTAGTTTACCGGCAGTTTACCTTCCTGCTGCAGGGTAGAACCACTTTGGTTTTCCATCCATTTTCCATAGCCCCAAACACTCAAAAGAGCGGTAGAAGCGCTGATGGCAACTACAAGTAAAATGTTTTTGAGTTTCATTGTATTTTTTCCTTTTTTAATTTTTATTTGAAAAACAAATTTCGTTCCTTTTGATAACAAAGGAACAAAGCTGTTTAATCGTCAGTTCATAAAAGATTCCTTTTAACAATAAATTGACGAAGTGCATCGTACATCTGCCAATTTTACTTAATCAATAGAACCATGTTACAGGCAGCATAAATAATGGCATCCCTGTTGTGTCACTCACTTGTACTTTATATCTTTTAGCAGCCAATACAAAATCCTCACCTGCAAATAATATCATATCCTTAAAAGTACACAAACGTAATGCATAAAGGCGGGCTAATAGCGGAGTAATAAATTTTTAAGCAATTATAAAGCACATAAAAATTGCATGGTATCTACGCCATCGGCATAGTCACTTAAAGAAGGTATTTGTGCCGAACCGAAAGGAACAAAGCCGTGACCAACTATACACTGCACATCATTGTTTTCCTTTATTGTTTTAGTTACAATAGCAGGCGTGCTGTAAAACTCGTAATGTATCTGGCTAACAGGCGAAAACAGTGATGTATGCTCAGTAAGTATAATGCTCTCATTGGTCATATAATATTTACTGTTCATCAACAACAGGGTAAGGTGATAATCAAAGTTGTGTTTGTATTTATGAAAATCCATAAAATAATCATACTTCTTTAGAGCGTTAAGTAATGGAACAAAATCATAGTCAGCAGGAACATACAACTTGGTTACATTGCGGCAGCCCAGTCCAAAGTAAAGTTGTATGTCATCAGCCAGTTGTTCCAACTCGGCTGTTGTTTCTGTATCATCCAGTAAAGCAACCGAAGTTCTGTTGCGGCGTATAATATTAGGATAGCGGCCAAAATAATATTCAAAATACCTGCCGGAATTATTGCTGCCTGTTGCAATATAGGCATCACAGTTTTTTAAATTTTCGGCAAAAGAAATATGCAACCCTACATCAGCATTCCAGTTACACATTTGCTGAACAAGGTGTTTGATTAATACTTCATCTTTGGAGGATGGTTTTATTACTGCATGGTGCCCGCTTACAAACACGCATATTAAATCATGAAAACCCACTAGTGGAATGTTGCCGGCCATAACAATGCCAACTGTTTTGGCAGGTTGTTTATCTTTCTTTACCGGGTAATGCTGCAACCATTTATTTAGTTTATCCTTCTGAAGAAACTCATTTGCAATATTGTTAACCGCAAGTTGTATAAACTCACCCGTAAACCAGGGGTTATTAATATGGGCTTTATCTTTTACTGCCTCAAAAAAAATGTCTTCACTTTTCATATATTCGCCAAGGCGGCATAGCAGATCAATTCGTTCTTGTAATTCCATTAAAAAATTTTAAAAAACTGTAAAGTATATTTGGCAATAACCATTAAGTTTGTCAACTTCGAAAAATCAAAATTACTTATACTATGGCTATAAAAATAACAGAAGAATGTATTAACTGCGGGGCATGCGAACCTGAATGCCCGAATAACGCGATTTATGAAGGTGGTGTTGAGTGGGCTATTGCAGACGGCACAACCATTAAAGGATCCTTTACATTGCTTGATGGAACCGTTGTTAATTCAGATGATAAGTTTGAACCAATTGCTACAGATACTTATTATATTGTTCCAAATAAATGTACAGAATGCCAGGGTTTTCATGAAGAACCACAATGTGCTGCGGTATGCCCTGTTGACTGCTGTGTGCCTGATGAAATGTACAGGGAGACTGTGGATGAACTGATGGCCAAGAAGGAAAAAATGCACATTTAGCAGGGCACATTAAAATTGCTGAAAACTGAAAGATTTTCTTGCATTTAATAAAGGGATGGCATACCTTTCAGTTATAATACCTGTCGCAATAACGGCGACACTAAATCGGCGGGTGATATGTTCCGCAACAAGAGGTGAAGGCTTAGTTTCCTTCACCTTTTATTTTGGATAAGCTGGTTGATCATTCGTAATTTGATTTCAGATATTTTTTGTTGATCAGGCTGCATTACTACTATCACCGTTCCTTGTGTCACTCACTTTTACTTTCGGTAATGCTATTCAGCAATGTGCAATTTGGCTTACTAAATAAAACTGTTTTAAATGTAGTTGGGCATACGCTTCATTAAAGCCCATGCACGATCTGAACGTACAATAGTGCGACGCAACTGAAGCTTCATATACATTCTTGTGCCCGGCTCAAAAAAATCTATCTTATTTTATAAAAGCGGTAACTAATTAAAGTTTGCTTCATAAAAAATTCTATTTCTTTGCTTCATAATTAACCTTGCATTTTCATGAAAAAAACAATTGCGCTGGTAACAGGCGGTTACAGCGGTGAAGCAGAAATAAGTTACAAAAGCGCTGTTACCGTAAGAAATAATATTGATGAAGAAAGGTTTAATGTGTACACCATAGATGTTTGTGCAGAAGGCTGGATATATACAGATGAAAATGGCAATAAAGGAAACATTGATAAAAACGATTTTTCAATTAATACGGGCGAAAAGAAGACTACATTCAATGCTGCTTTAATGTGCATTCATGGCAATCCCGGCGAAGATGGCAGACTACAGGGCTATTTTGATATGCTTAAAATTCCTTACACCAGTTGCGATGCTGCCACCTCAGCTATTACTTTTAATAAAAGATATACAGTGGCAGTTGCTTCCGTAAGCGGCATAAGGGTTTCGCGTTCGGTATTGCTTTTTAAAGACAGGTTTACCAGCCCTGAAGAAATTATTAATGATCTTCAGTTCCCGGTTTTTGTCAAGCCAAATAATGGCGGCTCAAGCATCGGGATGTCTAAAGTAAACAGCGCTTCTGAAGAACTTGGCGTAGCAATTGAAAAAGCATTTCGCGAAGACAACCAGGTGCTGGTTGAGGAATATATTGAAGGCCGCGAACTTACGATTGGTGTATTCAGAAGGAATGGGGAGATTATTACTTTGCCCATGACGGAAATAATTTCAAAAAAAGATTTCTTTGATTACGAAGCAAAATACCTGGGTAAAAGCGACGAAATAACACCGGCAGATGTTTCAGAAGATATTGCTGAAAAGGTTAGAACCGCAGCAAAAAAAATATACACCATTTTCAATTGTAAGGGTATTGTGCGCATTGATTTTATTTATAACGAAAAAGCCGGGGAGCCCTTTATGCTCGAAATAAATACCGTTCCCGGTCAAAGCGAGGCCAGCCTGGTTCCGCAACAGGTAAAAGCTATGGGCTGGACACTAAAAGAATTTTATACAGCGTTAATTGAAGAAGCCTTTGTATAATTTTGAAATTGGGGAATTGGAAAAAATATCTTTCCTTGCCTGTTGATTTCAAAATGTACTTTTCTGCAATTTCAAAATTCATTACGTGTTTAAATTCATTACCAATAAATCTTTCTTTGTAAACCTGCTGGTAGTGATACTGGTTATACTGCTGTTGGTTTTTCTTTTTTTTAGTTTACTGGGCCTGATTACCAAACATGGCGAAACACAAAAAGTGCCATCAGTAACGGGCAGAAGTTACGATGAAGCAGAAAAGATTTTAAAAGCAGCAGGTTTAGCCGCAGGCATACAGGATTCTGTTTACGCCGATACCGCAAACCCTTTGCAGGTAATGCGCCAATCACCAGATGCAGATGAAGAAGTAAAAGCAGGCAGAACCATTTATTTAACCATTAACCGTGCCGTGCCGCCACTTGTTGAAATGCCCGACCTGCGGGGTTTTTCGGTTAAAAGTGCACAGCTTTACCTGCAAAGCCTCAGCCTTAAAACGGGCCAGTTAACCTATGTTGCCGATATTGCCCGCAATGCTGTAAAAGACCAGTTACTCAATGGCAATTCAATAGCACCCGGTACCAAAATAAATATGGGCAGTGTTATAGACCTGCTGGTGGGTAATGGCATTGGCGATCAGGAAATGGAAGTGCCAGACCTGGTTGGTATGACGGTTTCCGAGGCCCGTGGCTACCTTAACACCAATAATATAGAGCTGGGCGCTATAATCGGGTTGGGCGAAATAAGCGATACCGCCACCGCTTATATCAGTAAACAAAAGCCAGAAAGGTTTACTCAAAACACCGACACTGGTGAACCCCTCATCAATAAAATAAGGCCGGGCGAAATTGTAGATATCTGGATTAGTACAACACCGCCTTTAAGAGACACTACAACAACACAGTAAACCAAATACTTTTGAATTAAACCAAATACAGCCATGCGTACCATTACTGCCGAAGAATTAAAAGCCCGCTTAGATAAAGGCGAAACACCGCACCTGCTTGATGTGCGTGAAGATCATGAAAGGGCCGATTTTAATATTGGTGGCACACACCTGCCCCTTGGCAAAATACAAACCATGCAGTTCGATGATATTGAAGACTGGAAAGACGACGAAGTAATTGTTTATTGCCGCAGCGGAAACCGGAGTGGCATGGCCAGTCTTTTTATGGAGCAGGTTGGGTTTAAAAATCCCGTAAACCTTGTTGGTGGCATGTTGGACTGGCAGCAAAAGTTCGGCAATAAAGGATAGGTTTTTTTGAGCCCGGCAGCAGGTTATTATGGCATCGTCTCTTGCGTCGCACACTTGTACGTTCGGATTATAAGGCAGCTTTCAACAGCCTGCCGCCGTTGATACATAATGCACTTAATCTTAGTACACCTTCCGGTCTTTGTGTCTTCGTGGTTCAGCCAATATTCAACGCCTTTGTGTAACTCTGTGAAAAAACTCTGTGTTACTCTGTGGTAAAAAAAATGCCCGCAAACCGCAGGCATTAATATAAAAACATACACTAACTTTTACTCTTTAATAAACATTTTCGAAACTACTAAATCCCCGTTCTCAATCCTTAAAATATAACTCCCCGCTTTCAATTGCCCCACATTCCAGTTATAGCTGCTACCTGTTACAGTAACAGCAGCCCTTGCTGCACCGCTTAAATCTGTAATGCTGAGTGTGGTTTTTTGTGTGGCTTGTAAACCCGTTACCTGTAAACTATTCCTAACAGGGTTGGGAAATACTTTTACAGAAGCCGCATCGCTGCTCCCTATCGCAATTACATTAGAACTTACATTGCTGCCATCTGCTGCTGTTGCAGTAAGCCTGTAATAATTGGTACCCGCCAAAGGTGCAGGGTCTTCAAAACTATAAGGTTGGTTATTATTGTGCGCGGCAATACTGGCAATGGTAGTAAATATATTGCCATTGGCACTGCGCTCTACATGTATACTGCCACCGGGCGCAAGATGCGGAAAATCATCCCATGTAAACCCATGCTTATGCAACCATTTTTTTATTTTGGCAAATTGGGGATCGGTTATGGGTTCGCCGTTATAGCGATTAAGTGTGTAAACATAATTTTTCCATTCTAAAACCACAAGTTTTTCATCTTGTTGCAATTTAGCATCTACAGTAAAATCATTAGCTGTAATCAGTTTACCATTATTACCAAAATGGTTATTATAAGTACCGTCCTTGTTATATTTAATTAATAACCCTGAACCAAGAATATCATTAGTAGGAGTATAATAACCGTTTGTGATAATTTGTTTATCTTTTTGAATATTAATTGGACCTACCCCACATCTTCCGGAGTCAAAAATGGTAACAACTTTTCCGCCTTCTCCAAAACTGGTATCGTAACCCCCATTTTGGTTGTACCGAAACAAAAGTGCTACATACTTATCACCAAGTTCACCTTTATAACTGTACCCTGCTGCAAGTATTTTACCATCTTCCTGAATGGCGATATCCTGTAGTTGTTCATGGTCAGCAGCGTTGGTAACAATTTTTCCATTTACCCCAAAACTGGAATCCCGGGCACCATCCGTTTGATACCTTACCAAATAAGAATAAATATTCTGATCTCCAGCCAGCATTAAAATTTTACCATCCACCTGCAAGGCAAGCCCCTGACAGCCTGATATACTACCCAAAACTTCTCTTACCCAGCCATTACCATTACCAAAGCTTTTATCAATACTGCCATCACTATTATACCGGGCTATCAGCGAATTAATCCAACTTAACCCACCTACTATTATTTTCCCGTCTGGTTGCAATATCATGTTGTCTATATAATCCTCATGGCGTTCAAAATCGCTGATCACCACACCTCTGTCGCCAAAACTTTCATCTAAGCTCCCGTCTGTATTATAGCGGATGATCAGAAAATCATACTGGTCATCAGAATACCGGCTCGTATAATACCCGCTGCCTGCCACTAAAATTTTACCATCCTGCTGTACCGCAAGCGATGTGGCTTCCGATGTATAAAAGTTATGGGTGGGGAAAGTGTTGGTTTTTACAATACCGTTTTGGCCAAAACCTGCATCAATACTGCCATCACTGTTAAACCGGGAAACTACAAAGCTCCCGGTAATTTCACCTGCAACTACAATTTTGCCATCGGCCTGAAAAGCAGTGGCATTGGCAACTTCAAAACCTGCTACCGGTGCAGTACCATTTACCCCAAAACTGCTATCTAATGTTCCTGGTTGGGCATTAACATTTACATTAACCAGTAGATTAAAAATAATGGCCAGAAGCCCAACTTTTGCCAACCCCTTTTTCGTATTATTAAAAATGATCTGTTTCATAAAATGTTTTTAAAATATTAGTGTTGATTATTTGGTTGATATTTTTTAAGGACCCGGACAAGATGCGCTATCCTCCACCGTTGGTAAATACAAACAGCCCGTACTGGTATCGCCGGGCACATCGCAATGGCTCCGACTGTTACTACATTCAATAAACCGCGTTCTTGTTATGAGTGATAATGGGTAAGTAGAAGCATTCATTATTGCCGCAAAATAAGTAGCAGCCCTGCCGGCAATATAATTAATAACATCGGTCTGAGTCATAGCTCCTGTGCCAAATTCACTTTTATAAGTAACACCAACCGAGTCTGGATCCAATCCATGCCCCATTTGGCAATCCACATACACTTCTGAATATTTTCCTATTCTTTTAAACGTTGCATGAAGCGTATCAATGCCTACGCAAACAGCATCGGCATTAACTGTTGGATCCATAGGGTTAGGAACATCATCCGGGTTTGAATAGCTGCCGGTACCAACCAAACAAAGAGATTCAGTTTTATATTTCGCCGCCGAAACAGGCGTCGTTGAAAAATAAAAATAGTTTTTACCTGGTGGAAATGTGGAGTCTTTCTTTCCTGTAAAACCAATCAGTGGCGGGTTTACAGTATTGGTATTAAAATAATTTGCCGTATTACTGTAAAACGACCTGTGAACAGGCAAACCGCCCCACATAGCCAATACACCTTTTACCAAAGGTTTATAATTGATGGTGGTGTCTCCGTAATACCAGGGGGCATCCAAACGCCCTAAAGCATTCCTCAAATTAGCGTTCCCCGATGAAAGCGCAGAATCAATCTGCTCCTGCCGCTCATAGTAAGCGGCACCCATTGCCATTACTGCCCCGGCGCTTTGCCCGGCAACAAAAATCCTTGTAGTATCAATATTAAAAGTGGTTCCAAATCCGTTTACGCCCATGCGCTGCATTTTTATTGCACTTCTTATGCAACCCCTTATATCCTGGTTGGCACGGTATATTGCCAATACCTGTTGTACTGATATTTCCTGAAAAAGATTAGGTGCCCTTTGTTTATCCAGTATAACCCCTCTCCTGTATTCAGCATTTATTACAACAAACCCACGTTTCGCCAAACGGCGGCAAATATCTTTTGCCCCTGGATGAGTAGAAACGCTGCATTCAAAATAACTGCCCCCATGAAAATTGATGATTACAGGTAGCTTGCAGGTAATGGGGTTGCCGTTCAATTTTTGGGGGTAATAAACATAAAAGGTTAATGAACCCAGGCCATCAATACAATCATCACCGAGATGGTAACTGGTATCGCATTTATTCATATCCTTTTCATAAAGTACATCTTTAAGGTTGGCATTGATAATACCATAACTGATTTGACTTGTTGAACTTGTTGAATCTATTGTAAGCCCGGGAATCGTATCGGTAAGATCGTAACTGCAATAAGAGCTTATAAGGCTATTGCAGCCACCTCCCTGGGATTCTCCACCTTGGGCATTAACTTTTATATATGCTCCATTAATAAATACGATTGCAATCAAACGCAGGATAATCTTTTCTGGTTTCAGTAAGAAGGTTGTGTTATGTAAAAAACCGGGTGCAGGTCTCATAAGCAAAAGTTTTTAAGGTACGTGATCGTAATCTAGGTTTTAAATATCACAAATTCAAGTCTTTGTAATATTAAATTTTAGTTTGTACAAAATAGTTTGCATTTTTCAAAACCAGTTTTGTACTTTAGTAATCAGTCAGCATAATACCCTCTTTTTTTTAAAAAGACGTATTATGTATTCATGCAACCCAAATAACCATAGCCCGCCACCGCCAAACCGCTTTTTTAAGCGGTATTTTTTCATTTGGCCTCATTTTCAGTGCTTTATACGTTCAAAGAAGGATTTCTTACATCGAACAAATGACTTCTTACATGGCACAAATCGGTTCTTACATCGAACAAATCGCATCTTACATGACACAAATGCACTATTACATCTAACAAATGACTTCTTACATGACACAAATGAACCCTTACATTGAACAGATGACTTCTTACATGGAACAAATCGGTTTTTACATCGAACAAATCACCGCTTACAAGGCACAAATCAACAACTACAATAAAGAAATAAGTTGCTCCTTTAAAAAAACAGGTATTAGATCTAAAAGTTAAACCATCAATTCCCTTTTATTAACTTAAAAACACAACACTATGACCTCCAGACTCGAATCTAAACTCGGCATGTACCGCACAACCCAAACCTACTGCGACAATAACATGCCCATCGTAAATACAGTACCCGCATTCGCCACAGCATTTACAGCCTTTAAAGCAAATGTAACTGCGCTTATTGCCAATGCACAACAGGAAGACCAGGTAACAAAAGGCATTGCCACCGATAAGCAGGTGGGTAAAAAAAGCCTTGCACAATTAGGCACCGATGTAGGGGCGCTTATTTATGCTTATGCATCCTCCATTAACGACAATACATTAAAAGCACAGGTAAATTTTTCCTTTTCCGATCTGCTCGCTTCAAAAGATGAACTGCTTCCTGTGCGTTGCCAGAACATTCACGATGCAGGCACTGCACATCTTGCCGCACTCGCACCATTTGGTGTTACAGCGCCAATACTTACCTCCCTGCAAAATACCATCATCGCCTACAAATTAAAAGTACCCACGCCACGCAATGCAGCAGCAGATAAAAAAACAATAAGGCTCAATCAAAAGAATTTATTTACGGCAACAGACCTCATATTAAAAGAACAGATGGATAAAACCCTTGCAGGTTTTAAAGCCTCCAATCCCGATTTTGTAAACACCTACAAAGCCAACCGCATAATTATAGACCCCGGCAAGGTTACTACAGAATTAACCGGCACGGTTACCAATGCAGCAGATAACAGCCCTATAAAAGATGCCATGGTACTCATTGTAGAAACAGGTATTAGTGTTATTACCAACCCGCAAGGCACCTATCAAATAAAACCAATAGTACCCGCAACATACACGGTAAAAATAAGCAGAGCAGATTTTGAAGACAGTGTGCAAACAAACATCAAAGTAAAACTCGGCGCAGTAAATCAGTTAAATGCTGCACTGCTGCTGTTACAGGTAAAATAGAAATGCTATGTAATAAAACAGGGCTGGTGATAAAAACACCAGCCCTGTTTATTTTAATTCGCTTAAAACTTCATTTATAATCCGAACGTACAAGTGTGCGACGCAACAATGTTCAATCAACGATATATTGCCCGGCTAATAACTTCTTTATTTTTCTTTTATTTTATCACTCAGTTTGGGGCGCAGGCGTACTTTGCTTTTATTAAAAATATTCTGACCGTTATCTATGCCTTTTCGTATTTCTTTCTGGCGCTCTACGGGCATATTGATTGTATCCTTACATTCTTTACTGCAACAGCCATCGTATTCAGCGGCACAATCACTGCACTGAATAAATAATAAATGGCAACCATTGTTTTTACAATTTGTATGTGTGTCGCAGGGCTTCCCACATTGATGGCAACTGGCAATTATATCTTCTGTAATGCGCTCACCAAGCCTGTTATCGAACACAAAATTTTTACCGATGAATTTACTTTGTAATCCCTTTTCCCTGGTCTCTTTCGCGTAGTTGATAATACCACCTTCGAGATGAAACACGTTTTTAAAACCTTTGTGCAGCATAAATGCACTGGCCTTTTCGCAGCGTATGCCGCCCGTGCAGTACATAATAATATTTTTATCTTCATTGCCCTTAAGCATATCTACGGCCATTGGCAACTGATCGCGAAAAGTATCAGATGGTACTTCAAGTGCTTTATTAAAATGGCCAACTTCGTATTCGTAATGGTTACGCATATCTACCACAACTGTAGCAGGATTTTCCAGCAAAGTGTTCATACTTTCAGCATCAACATATTTGCCTTTTTTGTGCATGTTAAATGTGGGGTCGTTTATACCATCTGCAACAATTTTATCACGCACTTTTATTTTAAGTACCCAGAAAGATTTGCCATCATCATCAACTGCAATGTTCAGCCTAACGCCATTAAGCTGCTCAACAGAATAGAGAAAATGCTGCATTTCATTGAACCTGGAAGCAGGCACGCTAACCTGTGCGTTAATGCCTTCATGTGCAATATAAATCCGGCCAAACACGTTTATGGCTTTTAGATTTTTATAAAGCTGATCGCGGAATTGCTGCGGGTTTTGAACATTAAAATACTTGTAGAAACTAATAGTTGTTCTTGGTTCTGTTTCCTTAAGCATCAGTTGTTTTAACGCTTCATTGGAAACACGGTTGTGTAATACAGGCATAAGAAATAATTTTCAGACATCGGGTAATGTGTACAAAATACAACTTACCTGATGTTCCAGCATGAATATGGCCCCGCTTGCATGGCGGGCAAAACCGGGCAAAAATACATTATGTTTTAATCGTGTTTTAATAGGCTTATTAAAAACGATATAAATCTTGTTTAACGGTAAATCCGTACTTATGCTTAGTACTATCTTAGCTGTCAATCTTATAAATGATAAAGGAATACACTTCTTACGAATTAAGCGCTCTGCAACAACTTGCCGGGTATCGCCATATTTTCTATGATGATACTTTAAAAGCTGATATTAAGGGTAAAAAAGCAAAAGGCAGCGATGCTGCCTTACAAAAATCTATTGACAACTTTATCGAAATTTTTTGTCAGAATAATTTTGCCGATACTGACTACAGTATTATACAAAGCAGGCCCAGCGAATTTGAATCTGCAGATCACTGGATCAATCAGATCAATGTAGATACCGTGCTCAAATGCCTTACGTATATCATATGGAACAATAAAATTGACGAAGGGTATTTTCTTAAAAAAATCAACGATAAACTTATAGATAAACACCTGGCAAGGTTGGAAAATATTCTTGCTGAAAATATGGTGCAAATTAAAATTAACCCCAAACAAAGGATGGCTGTTAATGCACAAGGTTAACTTAACATTCCTGTACTTATTAATGAGAGTAATGTGTATTATAAATTTTTTTATGATCCGGGCCACATTGCTACTATTGTTCTTCCGTTGCGTCGCACCCTTGAGGGTTTTGTTCGCTCTTCAGCATAATGCAAACAGCATTCTAAATGTTACACCCTGTGATACAAACATGCAATGGTGCTGCATAAAGATTTAGTGTACAAGTGAGTGACACAACGAAGCTGAAGTATGCACTAAAGCTGGCCAAAAAAATTACCTGGTAAAATGCGATAAAATAACGCCCGTTGCAACGCCAGCATTTAAAGATTCTGCGCCGCCTTTTTTTGGAATGGTTACGCTATAACGAATTAATGGCTGCACACTTTCACGTATGCCTTTTGACTCTCCGCCAATAACAAGTACGCCTTCCTTAATAATTTCATAATCATGTATACTGGTTCCATTCAGCATAGCACCATACACCGGAACATTGCAATTGCTTAACCATTCGTTTAAATTCTTATACCATACATTAACCCGTATAATACTACCCATAGTTGATTGCACTACTTTTGAGTTATATACATCAACAGTGTCTTCGCTTGCAACGATTTGCGTAATGCCAAACCAATCGGCAATTCGAATGATCGTACCCAGGTTACCTGGATCCTGTATGCCATCAAGGGCAAGTGTAATGTTTGTTTGCAATTTCGGTTGCAACAGTAATTTCTTCTGATCTGCAATTACGAGCACCTGGTTGGGTGCTGCTAGACTGCTGATCTTTTGAAGTTCGTAGTCTTCTATTTGTACAACATTTTGCCAATTGTTGTGCTTTGCAACCCATTCCTGTGTTGCATAAATTTTTTTTATTTGTAAACTGCTTTCAAGAAGTTCGCTTACAAGCTTAACGCCTTCGGCAATAAAAACACCCTCTACATCTCTTGTTTTTTTGTGGAACAAACTTTGGATATATTTGATTTCATTCTTACTGATCATACCTATGTGTTTTACCCGTAAATTGATGAATAACTTTTTGACAATTCTTTTTCTAAGTTGTGTATTTTTTTCCTGTACTGTTGTAAAAGATTACCCTGCGGGCAAACCCTTTGTTTACAACAACATAATAAATATTACCGGTAACTTAAATAAAGATGAGAAAAAAAGATTAACAAATGATCTTGCTACCTATTGGGATGACAGTCTTTATGCAAGAAAAGTACAGCAGTTTGGGGTGCGTTACATTTTAAAAAAGCCTCCTGTTTTTGATACTGTAAATATTAGCCGCACAAGGTTATACATGACCGGTTACCTTAACTCTCAGGGATATTACGATATTCATTTCGCCAATATAGATTCCTGTTATTTACCTTTCGATACAGTAGGCAACCAGATAAGAACTACTATTAAACTGGATATTGATCCGGGTAAAAACACAATCATCGATACTTTTTCATACAATTTAAAAAATAATTTTTTAGACAGTGTTTCAATGAAAAGCACTGTAAACAGCGTAATAAAGCCTGGTAAAACTCCATTTTCAAAGCAGGTAATTGCTACAGAATTAGACCGCCTTGTGGTTTTGTACAGGCGGTTAGGATATTTTTTGTTAACCCGTGATAACCTTGTGGCAGAAGTAGATACAGCTGATGTTTCTCTTTTGCAAATTACCCTTGATCCTTTTGAGCAGGCTAAAAAAATATCGGATGCTGCTGAGAAAAGAAAACTAAATCCAACGTGTACAGTCGTTATAAAAAAAAGGGAACCTGTGGATACATTAAATAGAGGTGAAGACTCAGCACATTTTAAACCATATTATGTTGGAAATATTTATTATTACCCCGAGACTGCCCGGTATGGCTTTTATGGTGATCCCGATAGTTTGATGAATAACACTACTGGCTTTCTCAAATACAAACAGAATTTTTTTACAGTTTTCTACAAGAAAAACCTGTTTAAATTTCAACCCTTGCGGGAACATACTTATCAACGGAAAGGCGGATTGTATAACGAAGATAATTTTTATAAAACCCTTAATAATTTTAGTCAGTCAGGCGCGTGGGAGCGAGTTGATTACCGAACTGTGCTTCGTAAAGATTCTGTTGATTTTCACTATTTTCTTACTCCGGCAACAAAGCAAACACTTAGTTTTAATCTTGAAACAAGCCGTAATACCGGGGATTTTTTAAGTTCCGGAAACCTGATAGGCCTGGCCCTTAATACAACATACATCAATCGTAATGTATGGCACAGGGCCATACAATCGGCTACTACTTTAAGTAATGGTGTGGAGTTCAGCTTTATACAAAATAGTTCTTTGTTGCAAACAATACAAACTTCATTAAGCCATATTTATTCTTTTCCGCGTTTAATTATACCGAATAGTATAAAAAAAGTGCTCATTAAGCATCCCAATAAACTTGATGGCTTAAAAACCCAGCTTAGCCTTAGCGCTGGTTATTCAGAAAGAAAAGATTTTTTCAGGGTGCGGTCTTTTGTAGCCGGGTGGGGTTATGAATGGAGAAAGAAAACAGTAGTATGGCAATACAAACCACTGAATGTAGAATTATATTCATTAGACAAATTGCCTTTACTGGATGCTGCTATTTTGCAAAATCCTTTTTTAAAAACATCATTTAATACCGGATCAATAATTAGCCAGCAACTAAGTTTCAATAAAACATATACCGGGAAACGAAATTATAAAAGTACCAATTTTATACGGGTAGCTTTTGAAGAATCGGGAGGAATTTTGGGGCGGATAAAAAGCTTGCAAAACGATATTTACCAATATGTAAAACTTGAAGCTGAATACAGGAAGCTAATCAATTATAGAAAATCTGCCATAGCATTCCGGGTATTTGGAGGTATAGGTTATAATTATGGAAATTCACCAAAATTCGGCAATACCCTTCCTTTTTATAAACAGTTTGTAGGTGGTGGCCCTAACAGTATGCGTGCATGGGGTCTAAGGCTTATCGGGCTCGGTTCTTCTATTGCAAGTGATACATCATCAAGTTTTCGAGACAGGTATGGCGATGTGCAACTGGAAGCAAACGCTGAATATCGTTTTACAGTAGCTCAGTTTAGCAGTGTGAAAATCGGGGGTGCTTTATTTACAGATATTGGCAATGTATGGAACCTGCATAAGGATGAAGAGCAAACTGGCAGTAACTTTTCTTTTAACCGCTTAGGAAAAGACATTGCCGTTGGAATTGGTACAGGTATAAGATTCGATTTCAGCTATTTTCTTATCAGGGTAGATTTTGGTATTAAATTAAAAGATCCTGTAAGAAGCGCAAACAACGGTTGGTTAAATCCTTCAGAATTTACCTGGAAAAATTATGAATACAGCATCAAAAATCCTGTTACCGGCAGGTATGAGCCGCTCACAAGGAATAATTATGCCATTCAATTAGGCATTGGTCTTCCCTTCTGATAATTTTAACTGTTGTACAAATGTTTCAAAATCATGAGGAGATACAGAATCTGCTAAATGAAAATCTCCAATTCTGGTTCTGCATAAACTGCTTAAATAAGCACCTGTACCCAAAGCCGCACCAAAATCATAAGCAAGGCTGCGTATATAAGTTCCCGTTGAACATACAATTCTAAAACTAACAACAGGCAATGCAATATTTGTTATTTCAAATTCATGTACGGTTACAGGCCTTGGCTCGGCCATTATTTCTTTCCCTTGTCTTGCAAGTTCATAATAGCGTTTGCCGTCTTTTTTAATAGCAGAAAATACAGGAGGTACTTGCAAAATAAAACCAGTTAATTTTTTTGAAACCGCCTCAATTTGCCCGGTTGTAATATGCTCAAAGGATTTAAAATCTGTGGGGTCACTTTCAAGATCGTAAGTGGGTGTAACTGCACCTAGCGTAAAACTGCCGGTGTATTCCTTTTCCATGCCCATATATTCGTTGATCTTTTTTGTGAATTTTCCGGTACAAATAATTAATAATCCTGTAGCCAGGGGGTCTAATGTACCTGCATGCCCAACCTTCATTACCCCGGTAGTAACACGAACTTTTTTTACGGCATCAAATGATGTCCAACGCAAAGGTTTATTAATCAATAATACTTTTCCTTCTAAATAAGGCTGCAGTGCTGTATGTACACTTTTTTGTTTCATGATTGATATAAGGTTGGCAAAGTTGCAGGAAATTTTACAGCATGGGGATTATAAAAATAGAAGAATGATATAGAATCTTTGGAAGTCAGCTAAAGTATTTTATAGCATCGCCTGTTGTGTCACTCACTTGTACGTTCTGAACAGCAATCAGCAATCAGCAGTCAATAGTCTATAGTACAATCAACGGTAGAAGACATGCCTTCGCTTTTATCTTCGCTTTGCTCAATAAAACCACAGGTGTTCGGAAGAAATTTTCACTAATAGAAAGGTTTATGGTGGGTACAAAAAATACTGTTTTTTGTTAATAACTTTTTTCGGTCTGGTAAGATATTCACAACCATTTACCATGTTCAATGATTGCTTTTATTTG
>JAKPQD010000269.1 GCA_029572965.1 Bacteroidota bacterium
ACCCTCTCTTTTAACCACCTTTATGAACGTCAGCCATAATATCTTCATATCAAACCAGAATGACCTGTTCTTTAAGTAAAACTCATCATATTCCACCTTCACAGGTATTGGTAATTCATCTCTTCCATTCACCTGTGCCCAACCTGTAATGCCTGGCACCAGCTTGTGCACACCCTTCTTTGTTCTCAATTCAATCAGATCATCCTGATTGTACAAAGCCGGTCTCGGTCCCACAAAGCTCATATCGCCCTTCAAAACGCTCCACAGTTGGGGAAATTCATCCAGGCTGAACCTTCTCATTATTGACCCCACAGGCGTGAGATATTTGTCAGGATTTTTCAATAAGTGAGTAGCAACTGCAGGTGTATCGATCCTCATAGTTCTGAATTTTGGCATCTTAAAAATAGCATTACCTCTCCCTATCCTATCCGACCAATGTAACACCGACCCTTTTGAAGTCAGCTTAACCATCAATGCAATGACCAGCATCGGCATGGAAATAATCGCTAATAAAGCTATTGCTACAATGACATCAAAAATACGCTTCATACCTTAAAGAGTGTTGAGTTTTAGATTTTAGGTTTTGAGTTGTTTTTGTTTTGCGAGGTCGTTTTTACGATGGATGTGAGTATCTTTGCAATTGATTCTGATTCTGCCAAAAGCGGCCACACTTCTGTTTCGGGGATTATCTCGCTATCCTTAAGCAATCGAAGCCAATAGTTTGTTTCCCGTGCCTCGTTTGAAGCTATGGACATTTTTGATAAAAAATCAGCTCTACTCTGTCCAGCCAAGGCTTCTTCAACGTTGGCACCAATACTCGTCCCCGACCTAAGCAATTGCTTCGACAAAACTAACTTTTTTTCTCTAACAAAACCTTATACAACCCAATAATCTCCAAAGCAAAACAATAACTTTTATCTTTTATCAAACTATTAGCCATAACCCAAAACTCAAAACTCAAAACTCAAAACTAGTTTTTCTGCCCCCTGTCTCCTGTCTTGAACTCAAAACTCAAAACTCAAAACTCAGAACTATTTCTTTCCCTCATCTCTTTAATCGCATCTTTCCACCCCGCCTCTAAATCATACATCGGCACAAAACC
>JAKPQD010000273.1 GCA_029572965.1 Bacteroidota bacterium
GGTTCTTCATAAACCCCACTATTTCTGCCCAATTCGCATGGATGATGATAATAGGAGAATCGGCCATCAGTTTGTTCAATTGGCAAAACATTTTTATCAATAAGCGATGCAATATATTGGGTATGATGAACTACCTGAATACTGAGGTTATAATCATCTTTAAAAGTCTTAAAACAAATAGGACAAGAAGTAACCAAAAGCTTTGCCCCGCTTTGTTTTATCAGCTTGGCATTTTTATCTCTAAGATTTTGTGCAGCTTCAAACTGTCCATTCAATTGAAGTGGCCTTCCACAACAGATGGTAGCATTTTCATCCATCATTTGCCACGTCTGTCCTGAGGCTTTTAAAATCTTCTTCATAGAAGCTTTAACAGCTGGTGTAAGATGGCTCATGCAGCCTGCAAAATAGAGAATATCAATACTTTTATGAGGCAGGTCAACAGGTTTTATTTTTTCATAGCCCATAGATGTAATATTATTACCCTCTGCCCTTTTTCTCAGCCTGATATCTACAGATTCAACCCCAACCGGGCAAATACTGTCGCATCGGCTACACATCAAACAGTTTTCTGTGGTTGTTTGTTGTAGCTTGTTATACCTGACCTCACGAATAAAGTATGATGGCTGTATTGCATAATCATTAACTTTCGAAAGCTGGCATTTATCAATACAAACGCCACATCGCGAACACGAAATTATTTGCACCTGATGGTAAACATCGTTTTTAATACAAGCCTTAACACCTGCATTGCGCATTACAATAAGCATAACCTCTGCAAGGATATGCATATACCTCGAAAAAGGCAAAAACAAAAAGAATGTACCCAAAGCAAAAGAATAGGCCCACCAGGCCGGATAATACAAGTTTTCAACTGGCAAAAATGCTGCAAAAAAGGAACCTGCAGAGCCGGTAAGAAAGCTACCATTGTTATAAACCCCAGAAGTAAAGCTCTCGGCAAAAAAACGAAGGGGAAAGATACACCACAATGCGTAAAGGGCTATTTTATCAGGAACATGAAGCACCGTAGTTTTCTTCATCCCAAAAAATCCGGGGCGAAACCTTTTGTATATTGCCAAACCAACAGCAACAAGTATCATAAGGAGCAACAAGTCCATGAGGAAGTTAGCACCACGCCCAAAGAAGTGTGGAGCCGGATCAGGCTGAAAAAACCTTAAAAAAATAGGTACATACGGCGGATTAATAGCATATTCAGCATAAAATTTAATCTCGATATTACCAAGGGCAATAAGCAAAAACCATCCAAAAGCTAAGCTCATGTGCATAAAGCCCAACTTCTTGTTTACCTTAAAAATCTTTCGGTGCAGAAGCGATTCTGAAAAGATTTCTTTGATAGAAAAAAATATACCCTTAGAAAACAAATGGGCAAAAAAGGCCTTTTTATCTTTAGGATCAAGCTGATGAACCCAGCTAATATATTTGGCAATGGTATAACCCAATACAAAAACTAATCCAATTGAAAAAGGTATGACAAACCAATCAAACAACATAGCTTTAGTTTTTTGTGGTTAATATTTGAAGAAGCTTTGTTATGGCATTGCGGGTATTGACATCACGGGGGCAAACAAGGATGCACTTCCCACAAAGCATACATTGAGAAAGGTTTGAATACAAATCTTTTGTTTCACCTCGTGAAATCTGAATCATAATTTTCCTGAAGCTCAAACTGGTATATTCTCCTGAGCTACATGTAGCGCAACATGACCCACATGATATGCAACGGGCTATTGAAGGTTCTACAAGAATCAATGCCTTATATACACTTGTATCGTTCCGATCAAGGTCTATCTGGTTGTCTTTATGTATAGAATAGCCCCAGTTTTTCATTGCTATTAATTTTGATTCAGATATATAGCTGTGCTTAATGCAGCTGCACGAGCACTATTCAGCGTTTCATGTATCGATTTTGGCCCTGTACATGCTCCTGCCAGATAAACACCTTCTACACCCGAATATATTGAAGAAGTATGAACATCGGCTACACTCAGAAACCTATCATCCGAAGTTTTCAATGCAAACATGTCCGAAATATGCTTCAGAGATTGGTCTGCCTGCATACCTACGAGCAAAACAACCATATCTACACTTAACCGAAAAGGCTTTCCACTCAAGGTGTCTTCAGCTTTAAGAAGAATCGTCTTATCGGCATTTTCAAAACACTCCGAAAGCCTTCCCCTGATGAACCTTACATTATGTTGAGTCTGTGCTTCCATGTATAAATCCTCAAACTGACGGTCATACATGCGCAAAT
This sequence comes from Bacteroidota bacterium, assembly GCA_029572965.1. Taxonomy (GTDB): domain Bacteria; phylum Bacteroidota; class Bacteroidia; order Bacteroidales; family DTGW01; genus JAKPQD01. Next base: position 2,270 of record JAKPQD010000273.1, read on the forward strand.
CCATATAAAATGAATATATTTCGGCTTCAGGATGCATTTTTGCCACTTCTATAGCCTGTTTTACACCAGTAACACAGCAAACCTTAGAACAATAAGCATTTCCAACTTTATGATCGCGTGAACCAACACAGTGTATAAAGGCTATTTTTCTGGGTGCCTTATGCTGAGTTGTCATTACTGTGTGGTTTTCGGCAAGTTGCTTTTCCAAATCGGCCGAAGTAATTACATTGTCGTAAATCCCATATCCATACTCCTCTTTGCGATGGGCATCAAAAAGTGAAAAACCGGAAGCAACAACAACAGCATCACATTCTAGCACCTCTCCATCATTAAGATGCAGTAAATGCTTGTTCCCTTTTTTCTCGGTTTTACAAACCTCGGCTCCAAAACGAAACTGCACTTTGTTCTGAATAGCAGGTTTTAATTGTTCAACAACCTTTGATGATGGTTTAAAATCCGGGAAAAGGCAATACCAATTTGCCACATTGCCGCCAAGCCTGTTGGTCCTTTCTATAAGATAGACTTCAAAACCAAGGTTAACAAGGTTCCCGGCAGCTTCCATTCCGGCAATGCCTCCGCCAATTACTGCTATTTTTTTGCTTTCAGCCATAATTATTCTATATATGCTTTAATCAGCTTAGAATGCTGTGGTTTTCCTAAATCTCTACCACCAATACCTTTATATTTGGCACTTTTATCGTATTCCACTCCAATTTTATCCAATAATGGTTCTACCGGAATTTGGTGTACCTGCAATCCTATATCCCATGGGTCATACCCCAAAACAATACCTGCAAGTTCTTCAAATGTAAGTACTGGTATGCCATACTTTCCGTCACCATACACACGGCCTTCAAGTTCCGCTATGGCATATTGCCCTTTATCAAGAAACATGGGACACCCAGGACAGTTTGTCACTATACAGTCCGGTTTATAAGGATCCATTGAATCAAACTTCTTCTTTGTATTGGCAATAGTATAACCCCTGTTGGCCATCACCAGGTATTGCCTGAACCCAAAGCCACAGCAACTGCGACGTTCAGGATAATCAACTATTTCACCACCAAAAGATTCCACCATACCTGTCAAAACATAAGGATATTCAGCTCCTCCAACTCCCTTACTCGGGAACATCTTAGCATAATGGCATCCTATATGTTCAACCACACGCAATGGCTTGCCTGTATATTTGTTTATCAGTTTATATTTAGCTCTCTCAGCTATTTTATGACGAAATTTAAAAATCACGTCGCTGGCATGCGAAAGGTTTTCAGGTATCTCAAAAGTGCGTCCTGTAGCTTCCTTCAGGTATTTACGGGCTTTTTCCAACACTTCAGGATGGTGTTCCCAGGTTTCAAGAATTTCGGTATAAAGCCCAAATGAAGTAATGCAGGAAGGAATCATATTCTTAAAACCTTTTTCGGTCATCAGGGCAAACTGTCTGGCCACCACGGTCATGGTCGTATCGAAAGGAACAATATCTGCATGGTATCCAATGCCAGTGCATGAAGTATGGGCAGGATCGTCATATACATTAATACCCAGCTCATCTTTCATAATACGCAAAAAAGTAGTCTCCGCACCGGGAAAGAAGTTCTGGCGTACACAACTGCGAACATAAAAGAAATCGTTATCAGGTATTTCTTTCTGATAATTTTTCCAGATCCGGGCTTTTCCTTCTACTTTCATCTTATCTGGCTATTTATTATCTTGACTGCTATTGGTTGTATATACTTCTTTAACATATTCCTCGTCTTCGAGGCCCATTTCACTGGCTTTCTGTGCAGAATACTCTTCAATCTTACGAAAGCGTTCCATTCCTCCAGTTACTTCGAATATTTTTCGCACTTCTTCCAGGGCCTCTTCCGGAATCTTACGCATAGCACCAGCCCCGGCCTTCTGATAATTGGCTCCCAACCTGTCCATTGTTTCTGTCCAGTTATCCTGACGCCAATCCCAGATGGTCCCTTGCTCAGGATGATTGTCAGTTCCTACACCTTCAAGATATAAGCAATAGCCATGATCAAGAATCCATTGTCCAACAGTTCTTTTTAAATATATCTGCTGACGGCCTTTTTCTGATTGAGTAAAATAGCCATGTTCCTGAGCATAACTTCTAAGGGCAATGATTATTTGCCCGGGAGTGTTGTTACGCGGACAACGAGTTTTGCAACTCATACATTCGCCGCAATACCATATCGTCTCGCTTTTCAGCAGTTCTTCAATTTGCTTATCATCTTGCTGCTGCACAATATCGGCTATCTGGCGGGGGTCGTAATTATAAAAGCCAGCAGCAGGGCATATTGCAGTACATGTACCGCAGTTAATACAAGCATTTAGTCCTTCCTGAAGATGTATATCTTTAGCAAGTTCGTCGTATAGTGCCCCCATAATGTAAAGTCATTAGTTTAGCTATCACCAAAAGTAAATCGTTCAACTATGAAATGAAATAGGGCATTAAACTACATTTTAGGCAGTAGTATGACGGTAGTATAAATACGTATTAAAAAAAATAAAGCAAAAAAAAAGCAACCGATTGGTTGCTCTCTTGATAGTATTTTTGCGGTGAGGGGGGGATTCGAACCCCCGGTACGGTTACCCGTACGACAGTTTAGCAAACTGTTGGTTTAAGCCACTCACCCACCTCACCGAACAAGCCTTAAATTTTAAAGCGCCACAAAAGTATAAAAACAACCGAAACTGGCAAAAAATTCAGAAACTTTTATTGTTTTTTCTTTGATGGGTCTTCCTGAATGCCTGATTTTCCAATACTATCGCGCATATTGGTATCGGCTTCTATATTTTTAATTTTGTAATAATCCATTACACCGATATTACCAGAGCGTAAAGCATCTGCAAAGGCTTTAGGGATTTCAGCTTCAGCCTGGATAACATTTGCACGGGCTTCAACAGATTTGGCTTTCATTTCCTGTTCAAGGGCAACAGCCATAGCGCGTCTTTCCTCAGCTTTGGCCTGAGCAATATTTTTATCAGCATTAGCCTGATCCATTTGCAATACAGCCCCAATGTTTTTACCTATATCTATATCTGCAATATCAATAGACAGAATTTCAAATGCGGTTCCGGCATCAAGGCCTTTGGCTAACACTGTTTTTGAAATTTTATCAGGATTTTCAAGTACTTCTTTATGTGAAGCAGATGAGCCTATTGATGAAACAATACCTTCACCTACACGGGCAAGAACAGTTTCTTCACCAGCACCACCAACCAAACGTTTGATATTAGCACGTACAGTTACACGGGCTTTTGTAATCAACTGGATACCGTCTTTTGCCACAGAGGTAACAGGAGGAGTATCAATCACTTTAGGATTGACAGACATCTGAACTGCTTCAAATACATCTCTTCCTGCAAGGTCAATAGCTGTTGCAGCACGAAAATCAAGCGGAATATTTGCTTTGTCAGCTGAAATAAGTGCATTTACAACTTTTTGCACATGACCTCCTGCCAAAAAGTGAGCCTCTAGCTGGTCTGGACTTAAATCAAGGCCTGCTTTTTTGGAGTTTATCATGGCATTAACAATGACAGAAGGCGGAACCCTTCTCCATCGCATAAAGATTAACTGCAACAAAGAAACTTTTACACCGGTAAGTATCCCCTGAAACCAAAGGCCGATTGGGACAAGGTAAAAGAATATCCATAATAGTACAATACCAATGGCACCGACAAACAAATAAATTCCTATTTCCATAGTATTTCAGATTAAAGGTTTTACGAAAATTTTATGATCCTCTATATAAACAATTTCAATAGGAGTATTAGCATTGATAATTGCTCCCATTGATTGAGCTTCGGTAATAATATCGTTTATTTCTATCTCGCCCATAGGCCCAAGCCGGGTTTTAGCCACACCCTGCATACCTGGTTTAAGAAGGGAACAAACTTCATACTCTGGTACTTTGGCTGTAATTTCGGTTGACAATGTAACTCGCTTCCAAGTACTGGGCTTAAAGAAAATATAAACTGCTATGGCAGAACTAATAATAGAAGCAGCCAGGGTAATGTTTCCCCCAACCACACCTAACTTGATATAAGCAATAGCAATCGCTCCTGCATAAACGAGTATTGCACCAATGCCGGCAATACTAATACCGGGTATAATAAATAATTCAAGAACCAGCAAAAATATTGCTAATGCAACAAGAAGGACAATGGTAAGTATGGTCATCAGCAACTATCAGTTAATGGTAACTTTTAAACCACGACGGGACAGCTCTTTTTTATAAGGGATCAATGAATGATAACTACCTTTTTTTACATCACACATACCTTTATAATGTACCAAATAAGTACATTGTTCAGCTTGCTCAAAATCATGCTTGCAAACCTCTACTAATGATTCTATGACATATTCAAAAGTATGCAAATCATCATTATGAAGGGTAAGAAAATTGGCCAGCCCGTTCGTCTTCTCGATATCTTCATCAAATTGAGGGCTGTGACTAAATTCATCAAACTTTTTCATTTTCTATGCAATTAAAACATGAAATTAAAATTAGTAAGCTAATTTCAATTTGTATATCAAATTTAATGTATTTTGACGACAAGTTATTAACAACAATCATGATTTTTGTTAATAGCAAATGTTAAAAATAAGTAAATCACTCCTTCTCTATCTGCCGCGCGCGTTCAAGTGGTATTTTGCGTTTATTGTAATAGGCCACAATAAAAGCTTCTTTAAACCCTTTACTTTTTACAATAGTTAGCATACTGTCAGCATCTGGATAGGTCCCATAGTAAGGTGTAAAATATCTTAATGCCTTTCCATTATCAACATTTTCAGAGGTAACAGAATCAATGCCGGCAAAAAAAACTGCCGGTTTGGGATTAGAAAATAACCCGAGTTGAATACGATAAGAAACCAAACTTCCATCAGACTTTGTAACTACATCGCCTTCGCTATTTTTTGATTTTGACATCACTTCTGAAAACTTATTAATTTCCTGACTTTTAGCAGACAATGCAGGGATAAATTGCTGATACATACCATTGGCTTCGTCTTGTAAAGTTTTTGCACGTTTCTCGGCTTTTTTCATTTCTCCAAACAACGTTGTTCGCATTTTCTTATCTTCGGTATTAGCAATCTTTATTTTTATCTGATATGCAACAAACATGGCAGAATCTGCGATGCGCTGTTTTTCTAAAGCCTGTGTAACCATCTCTTCATCTTGATATGATGAAGGTAAAACTTTTGATGTTTCAATTTTTTGTTGCGGTAAAGAAATTTTAGTGATTGATTTTTTGAAAAAACAAAAATTATACAACTCGTAAGATTTAAAATTCGCAAGGTCTATCTTTGTTTGCTTTTGCAAAAGATATTGCACAGCCTTTTGGGGAGACGTTTCACGATCTGACACTAAAAGCGACAGCGTATCAAACGAAATGTATAAATACTCGTTCCACGGAGAATTAACAGGTAATGGCAATATTTTTAATTTTACTTGTTTCAGATTTTTCGGAGTAAACTCGGCCATATAAATATCAAAACCAGTTGGCTGGCTTTTTTTTTCTAAAGAAAAATAAGCTACATGTTTTTGCTGGTCAATATAAGGAGGAAAAACATTTGAAATGGTAAATCCTTCAAAAGCAGCATCAAATTTTTCGGGTTGCTGCCATTGCCCAAAAGCCGAAAAACGGCTCATGTAAAGCGCATTATCTTTTGAAGGCATTTTCCTTAACAAATAAGTAGTATTTGGCTGTAACTCTTCATTTTTCACCAACACCAAACAAAAACTGTCTGCGCCAATTTTAAGATATTTTAAATCAAACCATGCCTCTGCATTATTTTTTAGGATATCAATATTTAGTAATACTTTTTCAGCTACTTGGCCATATTCGTTTTCTGAAATATTAAAATTCAAGAAGTTTAAATAGCGTTCCATTTCAGCAAGCCCATATTTACGGGCTTCAAAATAAGGCATATCTCTTTTTAATGATTCAAGGACTTTTCGGGCTTCTTCAACTTTAAACAGGCGTAAATAGGCTTTTATCAGGTACAATTCAGGCCAATACAGCTTCTCGCCCACCTTATACATTTCAAGATAGTTTACAGCCTGCGAAAGTGTGCCGTTTGTTTCTACAATACAGGCCCCAAGATATTTTTTATAAAGGTTATCTTTCGGGTATTTATTTACAAGATTATTAAATAAAGGCAAAGCTTCAGTATATTGCCCACCATCAAACAACTGTATAGCCGTCTGGGCTTGAGAAGACCTTTGCTGTTGCCCCCAAGAAGGCGTAATTATAAATAGCAACATTGCAATTATACAACCCTGAAAAATATACTTGCCCAAGCTGATGAACTTATTTTGAAAAATATTAAACAATATTAACTGCTTCATTGTTAATGCTGCAAATATATCTAACATTCTAAACAAAATTACATTTATCAGAATATGAGTGAAATAAAAACAGGCCAACCAGCTCCTTTTTTTGAAGGCGTTGACCAGGACGGAAAAAAGGTGACACTGGCAGATTTTAAAGGTAAAAAACTGGCGCTTTATTTTTACCCCAAAGATGACACTCCTGGATGTACCGCTGAAGCATGCAGCTTGAGGGACAATTACGATATTTTAACTAAAAATGGAATTGTAGTTATTGGTGTAAGTGCCGATTCGCAAGCTTCTCATCAAAAGTTTAAAACAAAACACCAATTGCCATTCACGCTCATCTCGGACAGCGAAAAAAAGATGCTGAAAGATTACAACGCTTGGGGCGAAAAAAGCATGTATGGCAGGAAATATGAAGGGATTTTAAGAAAAACGTACCTCATTGATGAGAAAGGGGTTATTGCCCATATCATTGAAAAGGTGGACACCAAAAACCATGCAAAGCAAATAAGCCAATTACTGATGACTAATGACTGATGACTAATTTTCAATTAAAAATTACGAATTACATCATTCATATTTAGTAATTCAATGTTGTTTAGTTATGACCTGGACAGGTTCTGCGAACGCTGTAAGCTCAGAGGTGATACTAACCCGACAGCGTCTTTCAGGCCTGTTGGCTTTTTTTAATAATTAACTAAACGACATTGATACGTCATTCGTAATTAGTCATTCGTAATTAGTCATTCGTAATTTTATTCTATCTTTGGCGTTTTAAAATTAAAGTGCCAATCAAGATTTGCATGAGAGTTTTATTTACAGTTCTTAGCCTGTTATTTGTTGTGCAGGCTTTTTCGCAAAAGAAAACACCACCAAAGCGCGATACAACCTATCTGGCTGAGGTAAAACTCGACTATCATTTATTGGCAGACACTGTTGCGATAGACACATCTATCAACCACCTGCACAATTTAAAGAATTATCAAAAACCCGAGAAATCATACTCGTACCTGACTTATAATGGATATCCATCTCTTTCAAACGACTTATCAGACCGTTTGACGATGAATACGAACTTTTATCCATCAATAGCCATGTATTTCAGGGAAACGCCAGAATTGTCTTTTTACCATTTGAATAAGACTTTTTCAAGTGTTACATACAAAATAGCCGGAGGGTTGAGCGATAAAGAAGAGTATGCCGGGGTCAGGTTTGCCAAGTCATTGGGTAAAAATTCTTCGATTGGCGTTGATTATAATTTTTATTCATACGCTGCTACCAATGAAATTCCCAGTGCAAGTAACCACCATTTCATTATCAACTATTTTAAAAAAAGAGAAAGTATAGACTCCTACCTTCAACTATTTTGGAATAGTACTACCTTGCAAGAATCAGGCGGAGTAAAGAATGACACCTTGATAAATTACAAAAACGGCGATTTTAAAGGCGTAGCTGTTAACCTTGAAACTGCTAAATCAAGATATCGGGGCATGGGCTTTTCTACTTTTCACCAGTTGCACTTTTTACAAGGCATCAATGACGATAGTACTAATTTTTTCAACAAAATTAAATCAGGTTCCATTACTTATAAACTTGATGTAAACTCGCAAAAAAAGTTGTATAAAGAAACTGAAATGGATACTGTTTCGTTTTATAAACACAACTATTACGCCAGCAAAATATCTAATGACTCGCTTTCGCTTACCACAATTGAAAACGCAGTAATACTTAAATCGCCCGAGCTTTGGAAGTATCTGCCAAATTTTGTTGGATCAATACACGTTGGATACTATTCGGCATTCAGAGGTTGTGTGCCTGATACATTGATAATAAATGGCACACATTTTAATCCACCATTCCCTCAAAAAAACAATATTTATATTCCCGGCTTTGATTCTGCCAATGCAAAGGGTGCCCCGCTTTATGGCTATCGAACTTACACAGGTCAGCTTAGCAACGACACCATAGTATTAAAAGGGAACGCGGACAAATCTTTCAGCGACTACTATAAATTTTGGTTTACTGCAGGCATTGAGAAATCAATAAAGCGGATGAAAGGCAAACTTGTATGGGAAAGTCACCTGGCAGGCTATAATATTGGCGATCAACGATTGGATGCCAGACTGTGGATGAACAAAGACACTAATAGTTACTTCTCTTTTGATGCAGGCTTTGTTTCTGAATTACATAAGCCTTCGTTTATGTACAATTCGCTCTTTTCAAACCATTTTATGTGGAACAAAGGCGATAATTTCAAACGCGAATATAAGCAAAGAATCTATGGCTCAATCTCTGCAGATAAGCTTAATACTACTATTAGCGGAAATTACCATATTATTTCTAACATGGTATATTTTGATGCCGAAGGTGTGACACAAACTTCAAAAACGCTGCATGTTGCAAGTATAACATTTTCAAACACTTTACGTTTGTGGAAATTTGAAACCACCAATGCTATTACTTTTCAGGAGTTTGATAACAGTTACTTCCAGGTACCACAAATGGTTTATTACAACTCTACCAATATCCAGCATACTTTCAGGTTCTCAACAGGAGGAAAGCTATATGCACGCCTGGGATTTGATGTAAAATATGAAAGCAGCTACACACCAGAAACTTATATACCTTCATTGGGAGTTTTTGCACTCACTTCTGCTAATGAAAAAGTATCCAAAACAGGCGATTATCCTGTTGTTGATGTACACCTCACTTTCAAAGTGAAGGTTGTGAGCTTTTTCTTTAAATACTCACACATCAACGCCGGATTTTATAAGAAAAATACATTCGTAGCAGCTCACTACCCTTTAATGATACCTGTTATGCAATATGGACTGACCTGGAACTTTTACAACTAAGTATCCCGGTTTCTTTCCATCGAAAGCTCCCAGCTATCAAGGTCGAGACATAACAAGTGGCCTAAATACCTGTAATCATAAACCTTGTGTAATGAATTATACACACATCCATTGTCTAAAGGAATAAGAAAACGTTGTTCATCAATAGCAGCCATAATATCATTAATATAAGTAGGCTGATGTCCATAAATAACCCTGCGGTTCTTAGCTTTGTGGGCATTATAATCTGTATTGCGCAAAAATATTAAAGCATCCTTATCTTCAAAAGGGTTTTGAATTTTAAAATTGACTCCTGCATGTACCAAGATAAAATCAGGCAGCTCGAAATAAAAAGGCAAACTATTGAAAAAAGTTTTGTACTCTTCTTTTATTTGACCCTCAGCAGTCAATAGATCTCCACTTTTAAAACGGTTTACATAAAAAACAAAACTATCTTTATCAAAAGATTGAGATGCTTTCAGCAAATCATCTTCATGATTGCCCCTCAAGGCAACAATTTTATAACCTTCAGTTTTTAACCTGATAATAAAATCAACTACTCCGCTACTATCAGGTCCCCGATCAATGTAATCTCCCAAAAGAAAAAGATGATCCTCACGTGTAAATACTATTTTCTCAAGTAAGGCTTCAAACGTTTTTGAGCACCCATGAATATCAGGTATTACAAGTCTTCGGGACATATCAAAAGTAATGAAGGAAAATGTTATCTGATAAACCTATCATAAAAATTCTTGCGAATCGATAGCAGGATTTATTTCTGCGTCACTTCAACCTTTTTAGTCGGAGGTAGAGTTTTGTTACGAATCTCAACTTGAGCTATCACAGCTTCTGCCAATTCGGCAAAAGCTTTTCCCTGAGGGGTAAAAGGGTTCATTGCACTTGGAGTACCGTTATCGCCGTCTTCACAAATACTTTGAACAATTGGTATCTGGCCAAGCAAAGGCAATTCGAGGGATTCAGCAAGTTTTTTGCATCCATCCTTACCAAAAATATAGTATTTATTATCAGGTAACTCAGCAGGCGTAAACCATGCCATGTTTTCAACCAACCCAAGAACCGGAACGTTTATTTTATCGCTACGAAACATGCTGATACCTTTTATAGCATCTGCTAAAGCAACATTTTGGGGAGTACTGACTACAATAACCCCTGTAACAGGGAGCTCCTGGACAATAGTCAAATGAATATCACCTGTGCCCGGAGGCATATCCAAAACAAGGAAATCAAGCTCTCCCCACCAGGTTTGAGTAATGACCTGTTTTAAAGCATTGGAAGCCATCGGGCCACGCCAAATAGTTGCCTCACCGGGGCTTACAAAGAACCCAATAGATTGTACCCCAATATTATATTTCTGCAAAGACTCAATATATTCTTTTCCATCTTTCTCAATCATGACAGGCCTGAAATTCTCTTCACCAAACATCTTGGGAGCAGAAGGGCCGTAAACATCTGCATCAAGCAAAGCCACTTTTGCCCCTGTGTGCGACAAGGCAATAGCCAGGTTACTTGCTACTGTTGACTTTCCAACTCCACCTTTGCCGGAAGACACAGCAATGATATTTTTTACCTCTTTCAATGTATAATACTCAGGTAACAATGGCTTTCTGTTGTTAACTTCAGCAAATTCAACAATATATTGGCTTCCTACAACAGGTTCTAAAATCTTAACGACAGATTTCTTAATTGAATTGGCAAATGGGTCATTCGCTTTACCATAATTCATGGTCAGAATTATTTTATTGCCAACAATCTCAATATTTTGAAGCACCTGAGCACTTACAATGTCTGTCCCTTTAGCAGGGTGGTTAACATTGCGAAGGGCTTCTTCAATTTTTTCTTTCATAATCAATACTTTTAAACACAAAGACACTAAAACACAGAGATATAATCTATTCCAATAAATTTATGTACTTGTGTTGATAAACCATAGATTAAAAATAAAGTTTAATAATAAATTAAAAAAGGCACAAAAACACAGTGTTCCTCCGTGTTTTTGTGCCTCTGTGTTTATTTAAACTAACCCAGTTTCGAACAGATATATTCTCTATTCAAACGGGCAATATTGGTAATCTTAATTTCTTTAGGGCACTCTGCCTCACAAGCACCAGTGTTTGAACAGTTCCCGAAACCAAGCTCGTCCATGCGGCTAACCATAGCTTCTACACGTTCTTTAGCCTCAATCTTGCCCTGGGGCAACAAAGCCAGGTGCGAAACTTTTGCAGACACAAATAACATAGCCGAAGCATTTTTACAAGCAGCCACACAAGCGCCACAACCAATACATTGAGCAGCATCCATTGCCAAGTCTGCATTTTCTTTACGAATAGCAATGGCATTAGCATCAGGCACCCCTCCGGTATTGACTGAAACATACCCACCAGCCTGAATAATTTTGTCAAAAGCAGAACGATCAACAACCAAGTCGCGAATTACAGGAAATGCCTTAGCTCTCCAGGGTTCGATATAAATAGTATCGCCATCTTTGAACTTACGCATGTGCAACTGACAGGTAGTAACTCCACTATCATTGCCATGAGGCCTGCCATTGATATACAAACTGCACATACCACAAATACCCTCGCGACAATCGTGGTCAAAGCAAACGGGCATCTCAAATTTTTCGACCAGTGTTTCGTTCAACTGGTCAAGCATTTCAAGAAATGAGCAGTCAGGCGAAATATTTTTTACTTCGTATGTTACAAATTTTCCTTTTGCCTTAGCGTTCTCCTGACGCCAAATCTTTAGGGTGAGGTTTAAACCTTTTGATTCCATATTTTATCTTTTTAGAATCAAGAACCAAGAGCCAAGAATCAAGAAAATTTAATTTTTAAATTTATAAAGCTCTTACACCAAAGTCATCATTGAATCAAGAGTCTATACTCTTTGTTCTTGATTCTTGGCTCTTGTCTCTATTTATAATTTCTTTGTTTTACTTCAATGAACTCATAATTTAAAGGCTCCTTATGCATTTCAGGAGCCGCATCACCTTTGTACTCCCAAGCTGAGGCATACATAAACTTATCATCATTACGTAATGCTTCTCCATCTTCGGTTTGATATTCTTCACGAAAATGCCCGCCACAGCTTTCTTCACGATTGAGGGCGTCACGGGCCATCATCTCGCCCAGCTCTAAGAAATCGGCAACACGCAAAGCTTTTTCCAATTCAGGATTAAACTCATCATTTGTTCCGGGTACATATACCTCTTTCCAGTATTCAGCACGAAGGGCAACAATCAGTTCAATAGCTTTGGTAAGGCTTTCGCGGGTACGTCCCATCCCAACATATTCCCACATGATATGTCCAAGACGTTTGTGAAATGAATCAACGCTATGCTTGCCCTTAATGTTAATAATCTTTTTAATACGCTCTTTTACCTCAGCTTCAGTTTTAACAAACTCAGCAGCATCAGTACTCATACGGGGAGTACGAATCTCTCCGGCCAAATAGTTTTGAATAGTATAAGGCAAAATAAAATATCCATCTGCCAAACCTTGCATCAAAGCTGAAGCACCAAGGCGATTAGCGCCATGATCGCTAAAGTTGGCTTCACCAATGGCATATAAACCTGGGATAGTAGTCATAAGCTCGTAATCAACCCAAATACCTCCCATAGTATAGTGAATGGCAGGATAAATCATCATTGGGGTCTCGTATGGGTTCTCATCTACAATCTTTTCGTACATCTGAAAAAGATTTCCATAACGTTCCTCAATAACATGTTTGCCCAAACGTTGAATAGCAGTTGAAAAGTCAAGATATACAGCCAATCCGGTAGCGCCCACCCCATAACCTGCATCGCAACGTTCTTTTGCAGCACGCGAGGCTACGTCGCGAGGAACGAGGTTTCCAAAAGCAGGGTAACGGCGTTCGAGGTAATAATCACGGTCTTCTTCTTTCACATCCGTTGGCTTCATCAAGCCTTTGCGAAGTTTTTCAGATACCGTTTTATCCTTTGGCACCCAAATACGGCCATCGTTACGCAATGACTCTGACATCAAGGTAAGTTTACTCTGATAATCGCCATGTACAGGGATACATGTTGGGTGGATCTGTGCAAAACAAGGATTAGCAAAGTATGCGCCTCTGCGATAAGCTTGCATAGCTGCACTTCCGTTTGAGCCCATTGCATTGGTCGAAAGAAAAAAGACGTTGCCATATCCACCTGTTGCAAGTACCACAGCATGGCCAAAATGACGTTCAATCGCCCCGGTTACAAGGTTACGGGTGATAATACCACGAGCTTTGCCATCAACAAGAACAACATCAAGCATTTCGGTACGGTTGTACATTTTCACCGTACCTTTTTCAATCTGGCGGCTCAAAGCGCTGTAAGCACCAAGTAACAACTGTTGCCCGGTCTGGCCACGAGCATAAAATGTACGGCTTACCTGTGCCCCTCCGAATGAACGGTTGTCAAGCAACCCGCCATACTCGCGAGCAAAAGGGACCCCTTGGGCAACACACTGGTCAATAATGTTCCCGCTTACTTCTGCCAGACGATAAACGTTTGCCTCACGTGCACGGTAATCTCCACCTTTTATTGTATCGTAAAACAATCGATATACGCTATCGCCATCGTTAGGGTAATTTTTTGCAGCATTAATACCCCCTTGCGCAGCAATACTATGGGCACGACGCGGACTATCCTGGTAACAAAAAACTTTAACATTAAAACCAAGCTCACCAAGTGAAGCAGCAGCAGATGCCCCTGCAAGGCCAGTTCCAACAACAATTACATCAAGCTTACGCTTGTTTGCAGGGTTCACCAGGTTTTGATGGCTCTTGTAATAGCTCCACTTCTGTTCGAGTGGCCCTGATGGTATTTTTGAATTTAAACTCATACAAAAAATATTTAAGAAGCCTCCCCCAACCCCTCCAAAAGAGGGGCGAAAGTCAACTCTAAATTATATTATATTTTAATTTCATACTTTCTTAATCATTTGCTTTAGCATCCTCCCCTTGGGGGTGATTAAAGAGGAGCTTACATTATATACAACACATATATAGGAATAATAGCAAACCCTGCAGGTACAACAATAGAATATGCAGTTCCAACAAAATTGATAATCGGGGTGTATTTTTTGTGGTTCCAGCCAAGAGTCTGAAATGCACTCTGGAATGCATGATTGAGGTGAAATGCAAGCCCAATCATGAAAACTACATATATCCATGAATAAACAGGGTTTTTGAACAAGTTAAGCACCATGTTATAGAAGTCATGCTTCCCCTCTGCTCCTTCAGGTACAGCAACAATACCCAGCTTAACAAAATAAAAGTTGATAAAGTGCAAAACCAGGAAGATGCCTATAATAACACCTGTATGAATCATATACTTAGAAAAGAAAGAGGTCTGTGAATGGTTAGTCTTTGCATAACGTATCGGGCGCGCAAACCAATTTTGGACCTGTACATAGATAGCATAAACAATATGAAGCAAAAAACCTCCAAACAAAAATATCTCCATAATTTTTATAAGAATATTGGTAGTCATAAATTCAACTCCCATTCGATAAGCTTCACCTCCGTCATTTAACAAAATCAATAAGTTGATCCCAAGGTGGACCAAAAGAAAAGCACACAGAAATAGCCCTGCAAGCCCCATCATCAGCTTTTTGCCAATAGAAGAATTTACCAGATTACTCATATCAATTCAATAAAGTTTTTTTAAATTGCACTTGAAAAGATTTTCTTCTCTCGTTTTAATGAGCTGCAAATTTAAATGCTTGAATGTGATCTGGCAAAAATTTTCACTATTTAGATTGAGTATAGATAAGATACAAGAAAGAAAGAAAGAAAGAAAGAAAGGAAAAGGCATAAAAAGGGAATGATTGTAATTATATTTTGATTATGAATTCTTATAGAGATTTGATTGTATGGCAGAAAGCTATTGAATTGGTAAAACAAATCTATGCACTTACTAAGCAATTACTGAAAGAAGAAATTTTTTCGCTAACATCTCAAAGAAGTGCAATGTCTATCCCTTCAGGCATTGCAGAAAGATATGGATATCAACATACACTTTCTGGAAATAAAGTGGAGGTTCTTTGTTTGCATTACAAACCCGGTTCGAAATAGCTATAAAAGTAAATTTCATCTCGAGGGAATATGCTAAAACTATTTATAGAAAAAGATGTTAAATAGCCTGATAAAAAAGCTAAGAGAGAAAAAATGAGGCGAAAGGAGAAAAGCAAAAAATGTAATTGCCTTTTGACTTTTATACAAAAAATTTATATCCTATGCGTACAACACCAATAAACAGTTACTTTTTTGAAAAAAACAGACAAAAACTGTTGAAAATACTGCCACCACATTCTTTAGCCATAATACCTGCCGCAAGTAATATAATTTCTACTGCTGACCAACATTATCCATTCAGACAAAACAGTGATTTTTATTACTTAACAGGTATAAACCATCCCAATGCTATTCTAATGCTTTCGCCCGACCATGACAAAGCTGAATTTCGGGAAGTTTTGTTTATCCCCGAAATTACAGAACACGATAAAACGTGGAACGGCAATATTTTAACTTCCGAAAAAGCTACCCTCTTATCAGGAATAAAGAAAATAATGTTGGCTAATGAATTTGAAGCAATCGTTTCAAGCTTCGCCGAAAAAATAAAAACATTTTACCTGCCAATTACAGATATTGCAAAAACCGCATACGACATTCCGGTTAATCAGCGCAAGCTGGCACATTATATACAAGAGGTTCATCCCTTGCATCACTTTGAACGCCTGAGCCCTATCATTCACAGCTTAAGAAGAATCAAGGAAGAAGCGGAAATACAACAAATCAAAAAAGCCATTGACATTACCCGCAAAGGTTTTCTCAGTTCTCTGAAAGTAATCAGCCCGGGGAAAAGGGAATACGAGATTGAAGCTGAAATAACAGCCGAATTTATTCGAAATGGAGCAAATGGGCATGGATTTTTGCCAATTATTGCAAGTGGGGCAAATGCATGTATCTTGCACTACATCAATAATGACTGCATTTGCAACGATGGTGACCTTATTTTGATGGATATTGGCGCTGAACACAACTATTACAATGCAGACATTACGCGAACTGTCCCTGTAAACGGCCGATTTACAAGCAGGCAACGCCAAGTGTATGAAGCCGTGTACAGGCTTCACAACAACATCATATCTATGATAAAGCCAGGTATTTCTATTGAAGCACTAAACCAACAAACAATACCTTTTATTGAAAAAGAGCTTGTTGACCTCAAACTAATTACACCAGCAGAGCTCAAAAAGCAACTACCCGAAAAACTTTTGTACAGAAAATATCTGATGCACGGAGTAGCCCACTCATTAGGAATTGATGTACATGACCCCAACAACAAACATGATACGCTGGAAGAAAATATGGTTATTACCTGCGAACCTGGCATATATATTGCAGAAGAAGGTATTGGCATTCGTCTTGAAAATGATATCCTGATAACTCAGGATGGTGGTATCAACTTAAGTATTGACATCCCTATTGACGCTGATGCCATTGAATCATTAATGCACAATAAATATTGAATATTAGCAACCTAAAAAAATTGTTTTCCTAATTTTACAAACTGATAAACAAATTTTCACCATGATAAAGAAAAGAATTTCAGAAACAAGGTTTTCAAAGATTTTCAAAGAATTTTTGGAAAACGAGAAAACAGGGGGTATTATTCTTGTTGCAGTCACAATTATATCATTAATATTGGCCAATACTTCATGGCATGATGCCTACAAAAGTATTTGGGGGTTTCCGGTTGCCAACCACAACTTAGAACATTGGATCAACGATGGCCTAATGACCGTGTTTTTTCTTTTAATAGGTTTAGAAATCAAAAGAGAAATATACAAAGGAGAACTATCTAACATCAAAAATGCCTCTCTGCCAGTATTTGGGGCTTTAGGAGGGATGATTGTCCCCGCGCTGCTATATACAGCATTCAATATTGGAAAAATAACCCAATCAGGTACAGGCATCCCCATGGCTACTGATATAGCCTTCTCCATTGGGATATTGTCACTGCTTGGCAACAAAGTCCCAGCTTCTCTAAAAATCTTTTTAACGGCATTGGCCATCATTGATGACTTGGGCGCCATTATAGTTATCGCCTTGTTTTATACTTCGGACCTTTCTGTTCTCAACTTATTAATAGCCCTTGGTATATTTGGGATATTGCTTTTATTTAATTATTTTAAATTTAAAAAACTCTTTATTTACCTCATAGGAGGGACAATTATGTGGTATTTTATGCTACATTCAGGAGTTCATGCCACTATCACCGGAGTATTGCTTGCTTTTGCCATACCATTTGTCGATGGCAGCAAAAAATCGCCTTCTTCTATTCTTGAACATGCGTTGCAAAAGCCAGTCCCATTTATCATTTTACCTATATTTGCCATGGCCAATACCTGTATTGTTATTGAGCCCAACTGGTTTGCATCGCTTACCCACGATAACAGCATTGGTATAATGACAGGGCTCATTTTTGGCAAACCTATTGGAATATTTTTATTTGCTTTTGCAAGTGTTGCGTTGGGATGGAGTGCCCTTCCAAAAGACTTAAAATGGACTAATATTATTGGTGCCGGAATTATAGCCGGTATCGGGTTTACCATGTCTATCTTCATTACATTGCTTGCATTTGACGACCCTCATCTTGTTGCAGGCTCAAAAATAGCTATCCTTTTAGCCTCTTTAACAGCCGGAATAATAGGTTATATATATTTAAAACTAAATTTAAAAAACAAAAAATAAGCCACTGAAAGCATTGTAAATAACTTAGTGAAAATTATGTTTAAGCCTTTTATTTATAATTTTGTTTCGGGAAAATATGACCTTTGTTGTCTTATCAGAAATAAAAATAAAACTTTATGAAAAGCTTCTTTAAAACCTTATTGGCCTCAATATTAGGCGTTTTTATAGCCGGCATCATTATGTTTTTTGTCTTTATTGGCATTATGAGTGCTTTAGTTTCAGACATGGAAAAAGCTACCAGCATTGAACCCAACAGCATATTAAAGCTCACTCTTGAAAATGAAATTGTTGAAAGAAGCTCCAAAGGGATTCTTGACAATATTGACATAGGCTACGGACAATCTAAACAAGACGGGCTTAACGAAATTCTTGAAAACATTGAAAAAGCAAAAGTTGACCCCAACATTCGGGGCATCTACTTAGAGCTTTCAGTTATTCAGGCAAGTATTGGAACCATTTCAGAGATACGCAATGCCCTTCTCCAATTCAAAACTTCAGGAAAGAAGATCATTGCTTATGGCGAATACATGTCACAAGGAGCTTATTATCTCGCATCTGTAGCTGACGAAGTATATCTAAACCCAGAAGGTAGTATCATCTTCAAAGGGGCACAGGCTGAAGTGATGTTCTTTAAAGGCGCTTTGGACAAGTTAGGCATCGAAGCCCAAATTATACGTCATGGTAAATTTAAAAGTGCCGTAGAACCTTTTTTGAACAACAAGATGAGCCCCGAAAACCGCGAGCAACTTCAGGCAATGCTCGATGCTATTTGGAACAACACAGTAAATGACATTGCAAAATCAAGAAATATAAGCCCTGAAAAAGTAAAAAAAATAGCAAACACCCTCAATACATCAGATGCTGATAGTTGTGTTGCAACAGGCATAGTTGACAGTCTGTTATATAAAGACCAGATTTTCGCTAAGCTCTTAAAAATAAGTGGTTCAAGCAACAAGGAACCCAAACTGGTGACTTTGGCTAAATACAAAAATGTTCCTAAAGCTGTTACGGGTGAGGGCGTTGCCAAAAACAAAATTGCTGTAGTCTATGCCTTTGGCGATGTAGTGATGGGAGATGCCGCAGATGGGTATATTTCGTCAGAAAAGATTTCAGCAGCATTGCGCAAAGCCCGCAAAGACACGTCAATCAAAGCAGTTGTGTTCCGTATCAACTCTCCTGGTGGCAGCGCTCTGGCTTCGGATATCATTTGGCGTGAAGTAGCCCTTACTGTTGCTGAAAAACCTGTAGTAGCTTCTATGGGCGATTTAGCTGCCAGCGGAGGTTATTACATTGCTTGCCCTGCCAGTTATATCATAGCGCAACCTTCAACCATTACAGGTTCAATAGGTGTTTTTGGAGTGATGTTCAACGCCAAAAAATTGTTAAATGAAAAACTGGGCATTACCACCGATGTAGTAAAGACTGAAGGACACTCAGACTTCCCATCCGGGACAAGGGCTATGGACCAATACGAACAAAAAGTGATGCTTAGCCAGATTGAACGTATTTACAACACCTTTATCAATCACGTTGCTGAAGGCCGAAAAATGAAAGCTGAAGATGTTGACAATATTGGACAAGGCCGTGTTTGGGCTGCTACAGATGCCCTCAAAATCGGACTGGTTGACACCTTAGGCTATATAGATGATGCCATTGCAAAAGCAGCAAAAATGGCTAAAGTTGAAAAGTATAGGGTTGTAAACCTCCCTTTACAACAAGACCCATGGGAAAAGTTTATCAACGAGCTATCTGGTGAAGTTATGATGAAATTGTTCACCGGAAAATATGCAGAATATACAAAGTATATTCGTATAGCTAACAAAGTACATAGTATGCAAGGCATTCAAGCCCGTTTACCTTTTGAATTAGACGCAGAATAAGAAAGATGTTTGGAAGTATTTTAGGAGGGCTCATCATAGTAGGGTTTGCGGTAGGCTTTGTTTATACCGCATTCATTATTTTACACGAAACTTACAAAAAGCCTATTTTCAAATATGCCTTTATGGCCATGATTACGCTCTTGCCCATTATTGGAATCATTGGATATTGGGTAATTTACAAGAAAAAGAAAGATTGGATTATTTAATCTTTTGGCTCCAGCATCTTTGTTAACTCTATAAACTCCTCAACACATAACTGTTCAGGGCGTTTGTCAAATACCGGGTCCGCAAGCGCCTCAGGAGGATAAAGTGGACGAAGCGAATTTCGCATTGTTTTGCGACGTTGGTTGAATGCCGTTTTTACCACAGTAAAAAACATCTTTTCGTCACAAGGCAATTCAAGTCTCCAGTTTCGTTTAAGCCGTATCACAGCGCTTTTTACTTTAGGCGGAGGTGTAAACACATGTTCGTGTACGGTAAACAAATATTCAATATCATAAAAAGCCTGTAAAAAAACACTAAGAATGCCGTAGGTTTTAGAACCGGGAGGTTCTGCAATACGCTCTGCCACCTCTTTTTGTACCATGCACACGACTTGGGTTATCTGCTGTTTATTTTCCAACACTTTGAAAAATATCTGGCTGGAAATATTATATGGCAGATTGCCAATAATACATGTATTGTTTTTCAAAAGGTTTTGCAAGTCAGCCCTCAGAAAATCCTGACGAAAGAGCTTACTTTCACTGATAATATTGTTATTTGTAAGATATTCAACCGATTCGCGGTCTATCTCAATGGCAATAAAATTTTCAATTTTTTTTACAAGAAATTGCGTCAAAACGCCCATTCCCGGGCCTATTTCAATGACAAGGCCAGGTTGACCTTCTATTGCCTCAACAATCTTCAAAGCAATATTCTGATCATTCAGAAAATGCTGGCCTAATTTTTTTTTGGCTTGTACAAACATCAGTTATAGCTGAAGTTTTGTTGCTCAATTCGGTCAATCATAGAATTCAAAGCTTTTTCTACCTGCCCTTTGAACATTGCAGCCATAAACGGGTTAGATTCAAAAGCCAACGTCAGCTTAATGCGGGTATCCATAGTTGCCACCTCCTTCAATTGTACCCAAAAAGTAAAACTATACTTCGAGATCTCCGAAGAAATAATCTTTACAAGCGAATTGGGCTTTCTTTCAACAATTTTCAGCCCTACTAACCCCACCATATCTGCCTCAAACGAGCAGGTATCTTCAGTTGCCTGAAAATTACGCAACTTATCTTTAGGGATAAACTGTGTCATGTTTCTGAAGTCTGAAAACAACCTATACAAAGCCTCAGTATTGACAGGCATTTTACCAACACGGCTCTCTACTTTTACCTCCATATTATGCATTCCCCCATTTATCCGGTGCAACACGCCATTCTTTGAGCAGGTTCAAATGGCTCGGATTGATATATCCCCATGAAATAGCCTGTTCTAAAAGAGTGTCATAATCCGACAATGTATAAACATTGATACCTGCTTTTTTAAAATTCTGACTTGCCGATTCGAACCCATAAGTAAATATAGCCACCATGCCAAGAACATCGGCTTTGGCATTTCTCAATGCCTCAACAGCTTTAATACTACTTCCTCCGGTAGATATAAGATCTTCAATTACAACAACCTTCTGACCTGGCTCAAGGTTTCCTTCAATAAGATTGGCCATTCCGTGATCTTTAGGGGCAGAACGGACATAACAAAATGGTTTTTTCAGCAAATCAGCCACCAGCGCACCCTGAGCAATAGCCCCTGTTGCAACACCTGCAATAACATCAGGTTCCGGGAACTTTTTATTGATCATATCAACGAAAGCATTTTTAATATATTCGCGGATAGCCGGGAATGCCAATGTTTTTCTATTATCGCAATAAATAGGCGATTTCCAGCCCGATGCCCAAGTAAAAGGTTCTTCAGGACGAAGTTTTACCGACTGGCTTTCAATCAAAAATTGAGCAATTTTTTTGCTATATTCCATATCTTTACAACGTTTTTACACTTATAATTCAGGCCACAAATGTATAAAGTTTTTTTTAACAATAGCTTTTTAGTCATAGCTAATAAAAACGAGGCTGACAAGATTAAACTGCAAGCAATCCCCTTTGAAAATGAAAAACAATTTATTGATTGGCTTGCTACAGCTCAAAACAATAATACCTCTGAAACAAAATGTTTTACAACAGAAGATGTAGAGGGTACTTTTAAACTTTTTGCTTCGAAGTTCAGGATTATTGAAGCTGCAGGAGGCTTGGTCGAAAATGCAGATAAAAATTTTTTGATGATTTTCAGACGTGGCAAATGGGATATGGCCAAAGGTAAAATAGACAAAGGCGAAACCCCCGAAAAAGCAGCTATTAGAGAGGTAGAAGAAGAAACCGGAGCTAAAAAGCTTTCTATCAACAGGTTTTTTCAACATACTTATCATCTTTATTTTTTAAAAGAAGAATTGGTTTTGAAAAAAACCCACTGGTACCTTATGCAGTGTAAGTCAAACAAAAACCTTCAACCCCAAACATCTGAAGATATAGAACGTGCTTTGTGGTTACCTTACAACGAAATAATCCCTCTTAAACCTTTAATGCATGGCTCCATTCGCGATATTATTGAAAATTATTTCGAGAATAAAGAATAATCGCAATAGTCAAATTTTTTGACGAGCATCAATTGAAAAATAACACACACACCTGCCCATTTTTTTGTTTTTCATTAACTTAGTACCATTAAGTCAACAAAAAAAATAGCAGACAGGCATTTATGAAAAGAGTCTTTGCCATAGAAGACAACGATACAAATTATTATTTGCTGGAAGAAATCCTTTCAGAATATAATGTAGAAATGGTAAGAGCTGCAGATGGAAAAGAATTTTATAATATCATGCAAAAAAACCGGTAAGGTTTGACCTGATACTTATGGACCTTATGCTTCCAGACACTGATGGCATTGAGTTGACAAAATTCTTAATTAACGAACGATTTAAAGTCCCTATTGTTTTTATTAGCGCCTACACTGAACGATGTGAAGAAATATATGATCTTGGCATCGAATATTTCCTCAACAAACCTGTCTTACCTGAGCTATTTCTCAGCATTGTCAGCAAATATATTGAGCTGGAAGAAAAATGTAAATAAAAATCCCGAAAGACAAACCTCCCGGGATTTATTATTTAGGTCTAAAACAAAAAGCTAATTATTCAGCAGCCCCTTCAGCAGATTTTGAAGCAGCAGCGGCTTTTTTAGCAGCCATGTATGCAGCACGGCTCTTTAATGCTTCATCATAAGTGACCTTCCAACTGTTGTTGATATTTTCATTTTTAACAGCAGGGGTACCAGGAGTAGCCGATTGCATCAAGGCCCCATCTTTTGGGCATTGACGGACACATTCGCCACAATAAATACATACAGCACGATTGTAGTGGTATGTTTGTTTTCCATCCATATCTTGTGAAAACACAATAGCGCCTGGAGGACATACCATCTCGCATTTGCGGCACCAAATACAAAGTTCAGGGTTATGAACTATCATCCCCCTGTAGTCTTCCGGGATATATGTTTTTTCAAATGGATATTTTACCGTAGCTGGCTTCCTGAAAAGGTTTGTTAACGCTTCGAAAAATGATTTCATGGTTACTTCTGTTAACAGTTTATAATTATCGTGCAGTACAACTCAAACAAGGGTCGAATGAAGCAATGATAGCCGGGGCACTTGCATATTCGTTACCTTTGAATGTCTCAATAAATGCCGGGATATTTGAGAATGTTGGAGCTTTGATTTTCAAACGTTCCAAAATCTGGGTCTTGTTCCCTTTAGCATAGTGGAAAAGTTCCCCACGAGGAGCTTCCAGACGTACAACAGCTTCACCTTCTGGCATAGCTTTAGTTTCTGTAATGATATCTCCTTCAGGCAAACCGTTAATAACATTTTCAATCATCTGAATTGAATTGTACAACTCATGGATACGAACCATGTTACGGGCATGAACGTCGCCTGCATCGCCAAGCACCATATTAAAACCAACTTCTTTCCATGGGAGAAGGTCTTCAGTTTCGTTACGCACATCAATAGGAACACCTGCAGCACGTGCCAATGGACCTACAGCATTAAGCAGCTTCACGTTTTCACTGCTCAATACTCCAATACCTCTATTTTTTAAAGAAAGCGAATAGTTGTTTTCAAAAATTTCTCTCAGATCATCGAGTTTTGGCTTGAAATCGTTCAAACGTGCCAATACCATTTGTGCAACCTCTGGGCGCAAATCGCGGGCAACACCTCCGACTACCGAATAGTCATATTGTACACGGTTCCCGCAAACAGCTTCGAGCAACTCCATCGAAATTTCGCGGTCTTTCATAGTTTTCATGAAAAGCGCCTCAAAACCCGAATTTTCAGCTACGTGCGATAAGCACAACAAGTGCGAGTGGATACGATCAAGCTCTAGTACTAAAATACGAAGGTATTTAGCCCTTTTTGAAAGCTCAAGGTTTAACAGTTTTTCAGCTACCTGTGAGTATGCAGTGGTGTGCGAAATAGAGCAAAGCCCGCAAACACGGCCAACAACAAAACTTACTTGTCTAAATTTAAACTTAGAGGTACATGCCAGCTCAATGCCCCGGTGAACATAACCCACGTTGGCCTGAACGTCAACAATTTTTTCGTTTTCTGTAGTGAGCTTAAAATGTAATGGTTCGAGCAACGATATATGTTGCGCCCCAACCGGAATATCATATTGTGTTGCCATAGTTTACTTTACTTTTCTTAATGGTGAACCTTCAAAATCATCTTCAAGAACAAAACCTTTTTGGGCATTTTCAATATTAACCCCCATAAGGTCAACTAACTCAGCTTCAGCAACCCATGCAGAGGCTACTATTGAATTGATAGACGGAATTTGAACTCCGGCATCAGCTTTAGCTGTAAACATTGTTACCTCGCAAGGTTGTGCATAGTCGCTAAAGAACCACTGTATATCGAGTTGGTTACCACCTAAATCTACAACGTTCATGACTATAAAATGGTGCTCATCCACCTTATAAAAAGCCCCAATATCGGCCTTCAAAGTTTCGAGCGTTGTTTCTATCTTTTTCATAGACATTTGTATTTCAAAAATTTACAAACTTCAAAACAAATCACTTTTTAATGGTCCCGGCCATGTGCCGGCGGTTTACCTGTCCGTCTTCTTCTAATGGTGCTACATGAAGAATGTGGCTCTTTTCAATTTCTTTGGTTTTTTGTTCAAGTATTCCAAGAGCAGTAACTACGCCATCTATAATTTGCTCAGGACGACAAGCACAACCAGGAACATAAACATCTACAGGGATAACCTGATCTACTCCACCTTCAATGTTGTACATCGGACGAAATACCCCACCTGTACTGGCACATGAACCACAAGCAATGACTACTTTTGGCTCTGGCATTTGGGCATAAATCTCAACCAGACGTTCACGTGAACGTTTGGTTACAGGCCCTGTAATGAGCAGAATATCTGATTGTTTAGGATTACCGGTATTGATAAGCCCAAAACGTTCTACGTCATATTTAGGACAAAGACATGCAAGAATTTCGATATCACAACCATTGCAACTTCCGGCATTGTAATGTAATATCCATGGTGATTTTTTACGATAACCGCTGAGTTTCATATCTTTACTTTAAGATGGTGAGTAAAAGGTTGATAAATGCTATTGGCAATGCTACATACATACTGAATTTCAGCATCTGTTTGTAGTCCACGCGGGCAGTAGAGTTGTCAAGGGCATTAATATATAAAAATGTAGCTGCTACTAAACCTAATCCAAGCCAAACGTTGTTTGCTGCAAAAAGGTAAACTAATACATAGCAAAATACATAGTCAAGCCATTTGGCTGTATATAAGAATTCGAAGAAAATACCCGAATACTCAATCTCAGCGCCACCTGTAATTTCCTGGTGAGCTTCTGCTACGTCAAAAGGCGATTTTTTGAGCTTAATGGGCAATATTAACAACAATGCAACAAATGCTAAAGGCATTTTTGCAATAAGCGGTGTTGACATACTAAATATTGACGAAATCTCAAAGCTACCAGTGGTTAGGTAAACAGAAATAGCAATAAGAATGAGTACTGGCTCGTATGCCAAAGCACTTATGGCTAAACGGTTTGAACCAAGGTGGCTAAATACTGACCTGGTGCTATAACCGGCAATGATAAGCAATGCCGTGGCCATCAGGTGCAGGTAAATAACCAAAATAAAGTCGCCACCAAAGATTAAAACAGCTACTGCAAACCATAATGCTATAAAATGCATAATGCCCAAAAAAGCATGAGCTGAATGAACTATCATAGCCCTTTTATCGACAAGTTTCATAAAATCATAAAATGGCTGGAGAATTGGAGGCCCAACACGATGTTGCATGCGTGCTTTTACCTTACGCTCGATACCATATACCAAGCCTCCAATAAATGGAGCCAGTATAACAATGATGGTACAAATAATGATACTGTTCATATCTATAAAATTTTACATTAACCAATTAAATAATAGCAACGGTAACAATCCCAATGAAGAATATAATACCTATTGCAATGAAATATGGAGTAACTTTTTCAGTATTGAAGTAGAATGAAGACAACCTGTATTCGACCTTTTCTCCGCACATATATTCTTTAGCCCTGTCAGCTCCTTTAAAACGGACAAACATGGCTATTATCATGGTCAAAGGCAAAAACAAGAAAGCCAGGAACAATGGGATGATTGGCAATTGAGCTTCTCCTATCATCATCGTCAGCTTGCTCCATTGAACGTTAACTGCTAATCCAGTAACATCAGATGCTACCGGGGCAAAGAACCCTCCCATCATAAATGGTAAGCTGATAATACCAGCAAATATTAAAGCAAGTAAAATGTACATACTTGATGAGAAAAGAATTGGCATGCTTTCAAACTGTACTTTATCTTTTTCACCAGAGCGGGCAATAATTAACCCCATTACTTTAAAGTAAAGCAATGACATTACAGCACCTCCAATGGCAATTGCACTAATAACAAGAGCCCCGGCAACCTGTGAGTTACCAAGACCAGCGCCTATAGTTTCCAAACTAAACCATTTGCCAACAAATGCGCCAAATGGAGGCAGTAACAATGACATAAAACCTACTGCTACTATCAATGAAGTGAATGGGCCTACTTCGCCAAGTTTGTCCATATCTGAAGCTTTTTTCCAGTGGAATATCCTTTCAATAATACCAGCGTTGAGGAAGAGCATACATTTTGACAAACCATGGAAGATGATAAGTAAAAGTGCTGCCACTACTGCTACTTCAGAACCTATTGCAGCCATTAAGCACATAAGGCCTAAAAGAGAAATGGTTGAAAATGCAAGTATCCTTTTAAAGGTATCTTGTGCCAGTGCACTAATAGCTGCTACCAGGAATACAAAAGCCGTTAGGCCTATAATTACCTGCGCTAGCATAGTATTGTGAATAGCCGGTGAAATACGTAAGATGACAAATGGCGCAATCTTCACCATTGTTGACGAGTGAAGTAATGCAGAAACAGGGGTCGGAGCAACCATTGCTCCAAGCAACCATTTGCTGAAAGGCATTTGAGCTCCTTTAATCAATGCAGCCACTGCCAATAAAGCAAAAGGGAGTAATACACCAACAGTAGGAGCTTTGGCAATTAGGCTTGAAAAAGTAATTTCACCATAACCCGGCGTAAATACAGCCATAAATATAGCCCCTAAAATAGCAATACCGCCAATTTGGTTCATCCAAAGTGCGGTAAGTGCATTGTGTACAGACTCTTCGTCTTTTCTGAAGCTGATAAGCAAGTAAGATGCCAATGTTGTCAGCTCAAAGAACAAGAAGAAATATTCGAGGTTATCGGCCGATACTATCAGGTTCATTACCCCAATAAACCACATGATAACAGAAAGAAAAAAGCGCTTGCGATATTCGCTGCAATTCTCCTCTTCAATATACTCAATAGCAAATGCTGCAATAACACCACTTACAATATTGATGAGCAGGAACATAAATAAACTTAACTTGTCAACTAATATCTGGTTTGCTTCGTGGTGAGGCATCTTTGTCAATAAAAACAAAACGCCGCCAAGCTGCAGGACACTCATGATACCCACAAGCAAGCTTTTGCGTTGAATGGCTATATAGCCAAAATATAAAAGCAATATCACATCTGCCCCTGCTATAATAGTGTTTACTATTCCCGGAAGCATGATGCTGATGGTTTCATCTGCCCTAAAATACAGGTAAACTGAAATCAAAGATAAAATACTTACAGTCGTTACTGTGGCAAATGTCCTCGCTTTACGTGGCAATACCAATAATAATGGGCTCACGAGCAAAGGAAGAATAAATAAGACTAATACAAGTTGATTCATAATAGTTTCTTTTTACTTCTGAAATTTAAAGGCGACAAAATTATACAAAAGAATATATTAAGGATAATTTTTTCTAAACTTTTACTTATTTAGAATCATTATGAAAGACTTGCTGTTATTGATTTCACAGAACTAATGAAAGAGCTCCAACCTCCCGGCATCGAGCCTCAAAAAAATGAAAAGTAACAAAGTAAAAGCCCACAGCGATGATCCCCCATAACTAAAAAATGGAAGCGGAATGCCTATTACCGGCAATAAACCTATGGTCATTCCAACATTGATAAAAACATGAAAAAACAAAATAGAAGCTACCCCGTACCCGTATATTCGGCTAAAAGCCGAACGCTGTCGCTCACTAAGATAGATTATACGAACAAGGAGCAAGCCAAAAAGCGCCAAAACAATAAACGAGCCTAAAAACCCCCATTCTTCCCCAACTGTACAAAATATAAAGTCTGTACTTTGTTCGGGAACAAAATTATATTTTGTTTGCGTGCCTTGTAAAAAACCTTTTCCGAAAAAACCTCCCGATCCTATAGCAATTTTACTCTGGTTAACGTTGTATTCGGCCCCGCGAGGGTCAGATTCTTTGCCTAATAAAATATTGACCCTTTGCTTCTGATGCGACTCCAAAATATTGTTAAATACAAAGTCTATCGAATAGGTAAACCCTATAGCTATAAACATCATAACAGCAACCCAAAAAGCATACGGCACCTTTCGAAAAAATTGATACACCAGTCCACTTATACCGGTAATAATCGAAGCTATTAATAATGTCTTGTAATAAGATAATTTTATATGAAATAGTTTGGCTATGATAAATATTAAAAAATATAAGCCAACTAACGTGAATATGAAAATAAGAGTCTCTTTTGTCCCTTTATTTAATAAGAAAAAGGCTACTACTGCAATAAAAAGTATTACTATTAATACAGTCAACGGTTGTGCTATTAAAGCAAAAACGAACAAAAATGCAAGTAAAAAACCAAAAAACAAAAAACCTCCGGGCATGCCTTCGCGGTACAACACAAAAGCAAATGACACAAATACCAGTAATGATCCTACATCAGGTTGTAATATTATAAAAGTTGATGGAATGGCAATGATTAGCAATATAGTCATCATTGTTTTTACCTTATCAATCCTTATCTCAAAAGAACTTAAATATTTTGCCAATGCCAGACAGGTAGCAGTTTTGGCAAATTCGGTAGGTTGAATCCGCAGCCCTCCAATTTCAAACCAGGCACGGGCCCCATTTACTTCTTTTCCTAAAAATATTACAGCAATAAGTAATAATATTGTTGCAAGATAAGCAGGATAGGCAAAAAACGAATATATCCGAATATCGATTACTAAAGCTACTATCGCCAAAAATATAGCTGCCATAATCCATATCATCTGCTTCCCATAACGCATCTGAAAGTCAAAGATATGTTGGTGCTCATCCGAATAAACAGCTGCATATATGTTTATCCAACCAATAATAACCAGTGCTAAGTATATCATTACTGTAAACCAGTCGAGGTTATTCCAAACGTTAAATGCCCTTTTCATTTTACCGGGTAATTAATTCTCTTTGTTTCTAAATACTGCTCATAATAAGGCCTTGAAATTGAATCTGTCAGGTATTTTTCGATCATAAGACTGGCAACAGGAACAGCTATTGTAGCTCCAAAACCTCCATTTTCAATATATACCGAGATGGCAATCTTGGGATTGTCCTTAGGAGCAAATGCTATAAATATTGAATGGTCTTCACCGTGAGGATTTTGAGCTGTACCAGTCTTTCCACATATATCTAAGCCCTTGACCGCAGCACCTGTTGCAGTCCCTCCCCCAGGCCCGTTAACAGCCATGTACATCCCCTCGATAACAGTATCAAAATACTCAGGATTTATCAACGTTTTATTCTTCTTCAAAAATCGCTGATCAATTGTATCTATACCTTCAATCTGTTTTACCACATGAGGCACGTAATAATACCCCCGATTGGCAATGGCACATGCTACATTGGCCAATTGTAAAGGCGTCAAACCTATTTCGCCCTGACCTATGCCTAATGATACAACTGTAAGAGAATTCCAAGATTTGCGGTAAATCTTGTCGTAATAATTACTGGATGGGATATTTCCTCCTAACTCATTGGCAATGTCGGTATGTATTTTTTGCCCTAACCCGAAAGACATAATAAGTTTTCGCCAAACATCGTAAGCTTGGTTACGCGGCAGCTTCTGCTCGTCTATAATCTTCCGAAATAATACACTATAATAAGCATTACATGAATGTTGAATTGAATGGGGCATATCTAAAGGGCTGGGGTGTACGTGACAGTTTACATGTACAGGGCCAGCAGTATATCCATGATAACAACCTATTGTAGTGGAAGGAACTGCAACTCCAGTTTGCAATGCTATCATTGCATTGAGCAGCTTAAATGTAGAGCCTGGAGGGTTTTTTGACATAATAGCCCTGTAAAACAAAGGGTTAGATTTGTCATTTCGTAAGTCTATAAAGTTTTTGGTACGCTCGCGTCCTACAAGTAAGCTGGGATTATAAGTAGGATTAGAAACAATAGCCAATATTTCTCCGGTTTTAGGTTCTATAGCTACAATGCTTCCCCTAAAATTCTTAATCAGCTTTTCACCATAAATTTGCAAGTCGGCATCTATAGAGCTGACCAGGTTTTTCCCAAGTATAGCAGGCCTGTCAAGCTTCCCATTTTGAAGAGAACCTTTAACCCGGTTGTGTACATCTACAAGTAAAATGTTAACTCCTTTAACCCCGCGTAAATATTCTTCATACGATTTTTCAAGCCCGCTCATCCCAATATAATCACCCATCTGATAATAATTGTTTTTTTTAATGATAGATGAATCAACCTCCCCTACATATCCAAACAAATGTGCTGCTATAGGATATTGATATTGCCGCAAAGTACGCGCCTGAACATAAAAGCCCGGAAACAAGTAAAGCTTTTCCTGCAACTCAGCGTATGTTGTGTCTGAAACCTGAAAAAGAAAGGGCGAAGATTTATACTTCGAATAGTCCTTAATTTTTTTTAATGTTTTGTCAACATATTCTTTATTGATGTTAAGTATCTTACAAAAACTGGCAGTATCAAACTCACGCAATTCCTGGGGATTTACCATCAAATCATACGCTGCCTTGTTGCTAACCAATAGTTTGTGGTGCCGATCATAAATAAGCCCACGTGCAGGATAGATGGTTACGTACCTCTGTGAATTATTTTCAGCAGAATACTTGTAAGTACTGTCTATTATTTGAATATAAAAAAGTCGGACAAGAAAAATGAGGAAGACGGAAAGGAAAATGCCTGCGATAATATACTGCCGGGTAGAGTATTGGTTCATATCCTGCTTATTTGCGGAAAATGAAAAATTGACTTACGGTAACCAACGTCAACGTGAATATAGAACTAGCTATTGCCCTGAAAAGCGTTGAAAAGAAACCATGAAAGGTGGACACTTCTAAAAAAAACAAAAAAATATGGTGGGCCATAATAAGCACAAAGCTATATTTTATAAACCAAGCCAAACCAAAATAACTAATTCTGGGCAATGTACCAGACTCATATCCATCACGAGGGGCAAACCACTCTAAAATAGTAGGCCTTACTGCGGCAGCAAAGGTGCAGGCTGCAGCATGTAAACCCGGAGTAAATGAAAAAATGTCTATAATAATACCCAAAACAAATCCAACAAATAACAACATCGATTTTGAGATATCAAAGGGGAGCAACAATAATAAAAGAACATAAAAATAAGGAATAATAAGCCCATTAAGCTGGATATGGTTAAAAACAAACAATTGTAACAGAATGACTGTAAAAAAAAGAATAATATTTTGTGTCAATACCCTAATCATTGCTTCCCTTTTTCTGTAATCCTTCTATCTCAGCCCTTGAATTATTCTCAATGATATATACAAAATCAAGCTTTTTATAGTCAACCGATAGTTTTGTCCGAATATTCAAAAAATTGCCCCCGGTTGAATCCACTTCATCAATCACCCCAACCGGGATATTTTCAGGAAAAATCAACGAATAACCACTTGTAACAATGGTGTCGCCAGCTTTAACTTCAGCATGATAAGGGATATCGTGCAGATAGGCATATCGGTAATTTAACCCGTCCCATTCAAACGAACCAAAATAACCATTTTTCTTAATCTTTGCACTGACTTTTATTTTGCGGTTCAATACAGAAGCTACCAATGAATAATTTTTACTTACTGATGCTACCAAACCTACTACTCCCTGATTTGAAATAACAGCCATTTCGGGCTTTACACCATCTTTCGCCCCTTTATCAACAAGAACATAATTATAAGGCTTGTTAACACTGTTGTCTATCACTCTGGCCCCTATGTAACTGGTAAAATTCACAGCGGTATCTTTGTTTGCTTTCTCTGCTTTAAGCATTTCTATTTGCCTGCGCAGCATCAGATTTTCAGCAGACAACTTATTATTTACTTCTTTTAAACCAAAATACTGCCCAATTCTGTGACGTTTGTGCATCAAATAGCCATCAAAGTCCTGGGCAAAAGCCTGGTACTTTATTTTCTGATATCCATTATTTTGCACAAAAAGCACTAATGCTATAATTTCCAGAAGCAGAAACAACAATACAAACTGATGCTTAATAATAAAGCGTATAATAGCATTCATATAAACCTGCCTCTGGATAATAACTTTATTAACGCATCAAAAATGAAAATTTGTCAATATTTTTAAGCGCAATACCTGTACCTCTGGCTACTGCGTGCAACGGATCTTCAGGAACATGAAATGGTATCTGGATCCTGTCGCTCAACCGTTTGTCAAGGCCTCTTAAAAGAGCTCCTCCACCAGTAAGGAAAATACCTTTTGTAACAATATCAGCATAAAGCTCAGGAGGAGTTTGTTCAAGCACAGCAAC
The DNA here is from genome assembly GCA_029572965.1 of Bacteroidota bacterium. Lineage (GTDB taxonomy): Bacteria > Bacteroidota > Bacteroidia > Bacteroidales > DTGW01 > JAKPQD01. Next base: position 35,471 of record JAKPQD010000273.1, read on the forward strand.
CAAAGCAGCTTCTATTTTGCTTAATGATTTGTCCAGACAGTGTGATATTTCCTGGTATGACACAGGTATTTCAATAGGCATAGCTGTCATAAGGTTAGGGCCTCGTACAACAAAGTCAGCAGGGGGAGTGTCAAGGTCTGGTAATGCAGAACCTACGCCAATCTTGATTTCCTCAGCAGTACGGTCACCTACTTTAATATTATGTTGATGGCGCATATATGCCTGAATGTCGGCCGTGAAGCCATCACCCGCAATACGGATACTTTGGTTGCAAACAATACCACCAAGGGCAATAACGGCAATTTCTGTTGTTCCCCCTCCGATATCAACAACCATGCTTCCTTCTGGTGCTTCTACGTCAATACCGATACCAAGGGCTGCAGCCATAGGCTCGTATATCATATATACCTCACGACCGTTGGCATGTTCGGCAGAGTCACGCACTGCACGCATTTCAACGTCTGTACTTCCCAAAGGGATACTAACTACCATTTTCAATGCCGGGTTGAAAAGCTGGTTTTTTTTGTTTATCAGCTTAATCATCCCCCTTATCATTTGCTCGGCAGCATTAAAATCGGCAATAACACCATCTTTCAACGGCCTGATGGTTTTGATGTTTTCATGGGTTTTCCCGTGCATCTGGCGGGCTGTTTCGCCAATGGCAATCAATTTCCCTGTTTTTGTATCGATAGCCACTATAGAAGGTTCATCAACTACTATTTTGTCATTCTGGATTATAATTGTGTTGGCGGTTCCCAAATCCATTGCAATTTCCTGTGTAAGGAACGAAAATACACCCATATCAGCAATTTTTATTTTTTGTTACATTGTTTTTTGATGTCTCACGACACCAACTTATGATTGGCTGCTAATTTATAAATATTTGAGGCATAAAATGGATATGTTGATAACTATTTTTGTCAAATATTTAATTCTTTTAGTAACTGGTATTCATCTCAGTATTTTACAACCCTTAAAAATCTCAATAACCAAAGCTTTGAGTAAGGGCTCCTGAAAACAAAAACGGGAACTTTTTGTTATTCCCGTTTTTGTTGATGTTTAAATTTTAATGTTTAAAGTGCCTTATTCCGGTAAATACCATAGCCAGGTTGTTATTGTCACAATAATCTATAGAATCTTTGTCACGTACAGAGCCTCCAGGCTGAATTATAGCTGTAATACCAGCCTGACTTGCAATTTCAACGCAGTCTGCAAAAGGGAAAAAAGCATCTGAAGCCATTACAGCGCCTTTCAGGTCAAAACCAAAGCTTCCGGCCTTGACAATAGCTTGCTTCAATGCATCTACACGTGAAGTCTGTCCAACACCACTTGCCAGGAGTTGTTTATTTTTGGCCAGAACGATGGTATTTGATTTGGTATGTTTACAAACTTTGCATGCAAATTCGAGGTCAGAAATTTCTTGTGCCGTAGGCGCTTTCTGGGTTACAGTCCGCATGTCGCTTTCGTTTTCTGATTTTAAGTCCTTGTCCTGCATCAAAACACCGTTAAGCACAGTCCTGATTTGTTTTGTAGGAAGAGTGGTTTCTTTTATGATAAGGATGATACGGTTTTTCTTTAATTGTAAAACCTCTAATGCTGCAGCATCATAAGCAGGAGCAATCACCACTTCAAAGAATATTGTATTGATACCCTCTGCAACTTCTTTTGTAATAGGCCTGTTAGTAATGATAATGCCCCCAAAAGCTGAAACCGGGTCGCCGGCAAGTGCATCCTTCCATGCATCGAGCATATTGCTGCGCGAAGCAACCCCGCAAGCATTGTTGTGTTTTAAAATGGCAAAAGTAGGTTCACTAAACTCATTGATGAGGTTTACAGCAGCGTCAATGTCTAGCAGATTATTATAAGAAATCTCTTTACCACAAATTTGTTCAAACATTTTATTGAAATCGCCAAAGAAAACGCCGGTTTGGTGAGGATTCTCGCCATAACGCAAAGGCATGCTTTCCTGGATACTTACTTTAAGGACGTTTGAATTGTACTCTTTGTTGAAATAATTGAAAATAGCAGTGTCATAATGTGACGAAATATTGAAAGCCTCAGCAGCAAACATTTTTCTGTCTGATAAAGTGCTTTGTCCGTCTTTGTCATTGAGGATATCAAGAAGGTCTTTGTACTGAGCCTGTGATGCCACAATAAGCACATCTGCATAATTTTTGGCAGCAGCCCTGATAAGCGAGATCCCTCCAATGTCAATTTTTTCAATGATAGCCTGATGTTCAGCTCCACTGGCCACGGTTGCTTCAAAAGGATAGAGGTCAACAATTACCAGGTCAATTTCAGGAATTTCGTATTCTGCAAGCTGTTGCAAGTCGCCTTTTTCATTCCTTCTGGCCAAAATACCTCCAAACACCTTTGGATGTAAAGTTTTTACGCGTCCTCCAAGAATGGAAGGATATCCGGTCAATGATTCAACAGCTGTAACAGGTATATTAAGCTGTTTGATGAAGTCTTCTGTACCTCCGGTAGAATATAGTTTTACACCTTGAGCATGCAGTTTCTTTACAATTTCGTCAAGATGGTTTTTGTGATAGACCGAAATTAACGCAGATTTAATTTTTTTGAGCCCTGTCATGATGAATGATTTTTATTTTGCTACAAAGGTAAAAATTAAAATTGAGTGTATTAACGTCAGAAGGGGGGCATTAGAAGTCGTATTTATAAACAGGTGTGGCGACAATTGTTAATAGAAACTTTTGTATTGCTGAAAAAAAAGTTTGTGTATTTTGATGAATGTTTTTCGAAAAATGGAAGCCGCTTAAAATAAAAACAACTGCCATCGTTCCATAGCAGTTGTTCTGATACCGGGTACATCAAAGTTAAAAATCCTCCACCTCAAAAAAATAATCTTCATCAAAACTGTTGATTGATGCTTGATAGACATGATTGAACGATGAACGCTTTTGGTTTGAAAAAGCGAAGCTCTCTTCAGGTTTTTGATTTTTTGATAATTCTCTTTTCATATTTAGGGTTGTTTTAGTTATGAATAAGGTGATATTAAAGTTAATTAAAAAAAGCTGTTTTTTTCATCCAAATTTTAAAATATTGACGAAAATTATTTGGCTAAAAACCTGATAAAACGTAGCTTTTACGCTTTTAAAATTTAATTTTCAGCGAGTTAAAAAAAGGGGGGATAAAAATTTTTAAAGGATATAAAAAATCTCAAATGCATTCTTTTTAGGTTCTGAAAGATGCATAGCTATGGAAACTCCTGAAATCGATTTAAGGTCTTTCAACAATACAGCTTTTTCTTCTTCATAAAGCTTTACGTAACTAACCAAAAAGAAGTCTATTTGCTTAAATGCCGGCACCAAAGTATAAGCTTTATACCTATTATAAAACAAAGCATATTGAAACTGCCTTGATTCATTATCTATGAAATATGGAAATGCATCTGTATTTTTGTCATCAAGGGCTATAGCCCCAAAATACTTAAACTTGAAATGTAATGTATTGTTGAGCTGCCAGAGAAGGGTTACATCTTTTAGAGATGTTGCAATACCTATTACTTCAAGGCCGGTATCGTCAAATTCGTCTTTCTTAGCAGCTTTCTTCAACTTCTTAGTTTTATAACTCTTTTTACTTTATCTTTAAAAAACTATCAACGTCAATGTCGTTTTAGAATAGCACTCAAAGTACCCTCGGGCATATCTCCCGGATGATTGGGTATTGTTGTAAACCTTTTTGTAACAGGATTGTGCCATAATTCATGGCTTCCGGCAGCTTGCCTGTAAAATTCAAATCCAAATTTCTTGAGTATTTGAATAATATCCCTATATCTGAATCCTGATAGCCTTCCCATATCAGACCCCAATAACAAGAGGATAATCGAAAGAGTCTTTTACTTTAGCCAGTTGAGAAATTTGATCTTCATGCGCTTCGATTAATTTTTTAGCAACATCCTTAGCTATCTCAATAGTCTCAGATATCGTCCTTCCTTGAGCTATAAGTCCTTGAATACTATCTGAAGTCGCCAGATAATATCCTTCAGGAAGTTTCTCTATATGCAAATTTATTAACCGTTCCATAAATATTGTTTTTTCAAAATTAGTCATTTTCTGCCATATTTTTTAGTTATCTTTGATTAGAGCACACTTGAAGAATCGTTTTTCACATTGTTTATTAGCCTAGTTTTTTACAGAATACATTTTCCAATTTGTTTGGGATAATAAAACAAAAATCTTATGGAAGAAACCCTTTTAAACAGCTTATCAAAAGAAGAGCTTATTGAGAAAATAATGGACCTGGAAAATCAGGTGGTTCAATTGAACAAAGAATTGGTATATCATGAAGAGGCTCAGTTTGAATGGAGCGGGAACCTTGGAAAATGGCATTGGAACGTTAAAGACAACAAAGTCCATTTTAATTCAAAAAAGGTAGAAGCTTTAGGATATAGTGTACAAGAAATCCCGGACAAAATTGGGTTTGAATTTTTTACTTCAAAAATCCACCCTGACGATTATGAGATGGTCATGCAAAACATGCGTAACCACTTATATGGCGTTAGTGAAGCTTATGAATGCGAATACCGGATAAAGAGCAAAAGCGGTGAGTGGAAGTGGTTTTATGACCGTGGCATTATTGTTAAACGTGATGCAAACAACAAGCCGGCTGAATTAGTTGGTATTGTATTTGACATTTCAGCTCAAAAGAAAATTCAAAATGAATTAGAGTCAAAAAACGCGCAGTTATTGCAACTTAATGAAAATAAAAGCCTAATGCTTTCAATTATTGCCCATGACCTTCGAGGCCCTTTGGCTGCTTTAGTTTCTTTAATTAACACTATTTCAGGCACAACCGTACTTGCCGAAAAAACAGCTTTGCTCAACGAATTTGCTTCATCAATAAACAACTTATATTCATTGGTCAACAATCTTTTAGAGTGGGCTGCATTTCAAAAAGGGATATTTGGCCTTCAATGTCAGGAATTATCAATATTTGATGTTTCGCAAGTTGCTGTTAACCATTTGAAGTTGATTGCTGACAAAAAAAATATCCAGATAATTAATAATATTAAACCAAAGGCCAAATCAACTTTTGACGAAAAAATGATCCTCACTGTTTTTCGGAACTTAATTTCAAATGCCATAAAATACACCCCTCAAAGTGGACGCATCGAATTGTTTGACAAAACCTCAGACGGAATGATAGAAATAACCATACAAGACAACGGGATTGGCATTGAAGAAGAAAAGCTTAAGGATATATTTTCTGTTTCTTCTACAAAAAGTACTAAAGGTACAGAAGGTGAAAAAGGAACTGGGTTAGGTTTAGTTTTGTGTAAAGACTTTGTGGAAAAAAATGGTGGCTCAATTTATGTAAAAAGCCAGGCAGGCAAAGGCAGTTCTTTTATATTTACTTTACCTGTTAAATAGCCGAAATCATGCTAAACCGGTCAAAACCAATAACTTTCTTTAGATATTTTTACAAATAAAACTTACAATCCCCTCTTTGCTGATTTTTGTTTGTTCTCCTGTAATCATATTTTTCACAGTGATTTCGTCAGCTTTTATTTCGTCCTCACCCGCAATAACAACAAATTGAATATTTTTCTTGTTGGCATAGTCAAACTGTTTCTTGAGTTTTTGGGCATCAGGATAAATCTCGCAACTTATCCCATTTTGACGCAGTTGTGCAGCCAATGGCAAGCAATAGTTTTCTTCATTTTTGCCAAAGTTTACAAACATAATACGTGTTGTTTGGCTTGTTTCTGAGGGAAAAAGGTTAAGCTGCAATAATACATCATAGATTCTGTCAGCACCAAACGAAATACCAACACCTGAAACCCCAGGCATACCAAACACTCCTGTAAGGTTATCGTAGCGGCCGCCTCCCGAGATGCTGCCAATAGCAACATCTTTGGCTTTTACTTCAAAAATGGCTCCAGTGTAATAATTGAGCCCACGGGCCAATGAAAGGTCAAATTCTATCTCGCAGCTCAACTGTGCCCCATCGATATAGTTAAGTAAAGTTTCTACTTCTTCAATACCTTTAAGTCCCGTAGCAGAACCAGCAAGTGTTTTACGGAGCAATTCAAGCTTATCCCGACTGCTACCTTTAAATTCAATGATAGGTATCAGCTTTTCAACTGCGCTTTCTGTAATTCCACGTTCTTTAAGTTCGTCTTTTACTTTCTCAATGCCAATTTTATCAAGCTTGTCAATGGCTACCGTGATGTCTGTAATATGGGACTCAGCGCCAATAGCTTCGGCAATGCCACTAAGTACTTTGCGGTTGTTTATTTTCAGGCAAATGTTAATGCCAAGTTTTTCAAATACGGTATTAACAATCTGTACAAGTTCCCACTCATTGAGAAGACTGTCTGAACCAACAATATCTGCATCGCATTGATAAAATTCCCTGTATCTTCCCTTCTGCGGCCTGTCGGCTCTCCAAACAGGCTGTATCTGATATCGCCTGAAAGGGAAGGTCAGTTCTTCGCGGTGCTGAACAACAAAGCGGGCAAAAGGCACAGTAAGGTCATAACGTAAGCCTCGTTCGCAGATTTTTCCGGATAATCCAAGCGAATTGTCTTTTCTGAAATCTTTGTCATCCACTTTCGTCAGGTAATCGCCCGAGTTTAGAATCCGAAACAGCAGCTTGTCGCCTTCTTCGCCATACTTTCCTAATAGGGTAGAAAGGTTTTCCATGGCAGGAGTTTCTATTTGCTGGAACCCGTAAAGTTCAAATACATTGCGGATGGTATTGTATATATAGTTCCTGCGGGCCATTTCTACAGGCCCAAAATCGCGGGTACCTTGTGGTATGCTCGGTTTCATGCTCAATTTGAAAATTTGAAAATTGGAGAATTAGCAAATGAAATTCATTATTTCTGAAATCCAATTACGCTTTTCTTAGTTGTTCCAATTATTTTGTTTAACACCTTTTTTATTTCATTAATCTTGTCCAGTAATTCCTGACATTCTGGATAGTGCCCCGAATGCTTGCAAATATCTAACCAATACTCGGTTTCATCAGCTTCCTTTGCAGCTATTTTCATTTTGTGAACAAAGTCCAATTTACTTTCTGCATTTTGGGCTTCCCGAACACAAGCTCCTATGGATGTTGCTGACCTTAAGAATTGCTTTTACATATTTTTTATTGGTCTCAAGAACCTCACTATATTTTACCGCCTCAATAGCAAACGCAAAAGTCAATTTCAATATTGGATTTTCCGAAGATTGGTTCATTTTAAAATTGTTTTCATTCATTTGCTAATTGGCAAATTTTCAAATTTGCTGACTATCGAGTTAGTTTTTTGTACTTAATCCTGTGTGGCCCTGTATCGCCAAGGCGTTTCTTTTTGTTTTCTTCGTATTCGCTGAATGAGCCTTCAAAGAAATACACTTGTGAATCGCCCTCAAATGCCAAGATGTGAGTTGCAACACGGTCAAGGAACCAGCGATCGTGCGAGATGACCACAGCACAGCCAGCAAAGTTTTCCAAACCTTCTTCCAAAGCTCGAAGTGTATTAACGTCAATGTCGTTGGTAGGCTCGTCGAGCAGCAGAACGTTGGCTTCTTCTTTCAGTGTAAGGGCAAGATGAAGCCTGTTGCGCTCTCCACCGGATAACACGCCGCATTTCTTTTCCTGGTCAGCACCTGAGAAATTGAACCTTGCAACATAAGCCCTGGCATTAACTTGTTTATTACCCATAGTAATAAAGTCAAGACCGCCAGAGATAACCTCAAAAACTGTTTTTTCCGGATCAATAGCAGTGTGGCTTTGATCAATATAAGCCACTTTTACAGTTTCGCCAACACTGAAACTGCCAGAATCAGGCTTGTCGTGCCCCATAATTAGCCTGAACAATGTTGTTTTACCAGCACCGTTAGGGCCAATAACGCCAACAATACCAGCAGGCGGCAGGTTAAAGTTCAGGTCTTCAAACAACAACTTATCACCATATGCTTTGGAAACGTTCTTAGCTTCAATAACATTGTTGCCTAAACGCGGGCCATTGGGGATAAAAATTTCCAGACGTTCTTCTTTTTGCTTGGTATCTTCGCTCATCAATTTTTCATACGCGTTCAAACGGGCTTTACCTTTGGCCTGACGTGCTTTAGGCGACATGCGTACCCATTCGAGCTCATGCTCTAAGGTTTTACGACGTTTGCTTTCTTGTTTTTCTTCTTGTTCTAAGCGTTTCGATTTTTGTTCCAACCATGATGTATAATTGCCCTGATATGGTATTCCTTCGCCACGGTCGAGCTCAAGTATCCAACCAGCAACGTTGTCCAGGAAGTACCTGTCGTGTGTAATAGCAATAACAGTACCTTTATATTGTTGTAAGTGTTGTTCCAACCATTCAACGCTTTCTGCATCGAGGTGGTTTGTAGGCTCATCAAGGAGCAGGATATCGGGCTCTTGCAAAAGTAGGCGGCACAAAGCTACACGTCGTCTTTCTCCTCCCGAAAGGTTCTTAACATTAGTGTCGGCATCAGGGCAACGAAGAGCGTCCATAGCAACCTCAAGTTTATTGTCGAGGTTCCAGGCATCATGTTGCTCTATTAAGTCGGTAAGCTCACCCTGACGGGCAATAAGCTTATCCATATCGTCTGCACTTAAGTCTGGGTCAGCAAATTTGTTATTAACTTCTTCGTATTCTTTAAGTAAATCAACTACTTTTTGAACGCCTTCCTGTACAATTTCTTTAACCGTCTTAGAATCGTCAAGTTTAGGTTCCTGTTCGAGATATCCAACAGTATATCCTGGTGAAAAAACTACTTCGCCTTCGTATGCTTTTTCTACTCCGGCTATAATTTTTAGCAGTGTGGACTTGCCAGAGCCATTGAGCCCAATGATGCCAATCTTTGCACCATAAAAGAAGGAAAGATAAATATTGTTTAAAACCCTTTTGTGAGGCGGGAAAGTCTTTCCTACACCTACCATCGAGAAAATAATCTTTTTGTCGTCGCTCATATTTTGTGCTTTTACTTTTCTAAAAAATGAACGCAAATTTACACCAATTTCAAATAATGACGAAGTATAAAATAAAGTTTACTTTGCCCTAACAAACTTACTTATTGCTTGTTTATGTAAAAAAATATAATGATGCAAAAAATGTGGTTTGTGTTGTTTTTAATTCCGGTACTTTCATGTGCCCAAAAAAATAATAATATGAATTACAATCCATTAACACCCGAAGAAGAAAGAATAATCTTGTATAAAGGCACAGAAGCCCCCTTTAGCGGAAAGTATTATAATTTTGACAAAAAGGGGACATACCATTGCAAACGCTGTAATGCAGAGCTTTACAAATCGTCTGACAAGTTTGATTCACATTGCGGCTGGCCTTCTTTTGACGATGAAATACAAGGTGCCATAAAACGGGTCCCTGACGCAGATGGCAAAAGGACTGAGATTGTATGTTCCAATTGTGGTGCCCATTTAGGCCACGTTTTTGAAGGCGAAGGTTTTACCCCCAAAAATACAAGGCATTGTGTCAATTCCTTGTCTATTCAGTTTTTACCATTAGAAAATGTAGATTCTATTGAGACAACATACTTTGCAGGAGGCTGTTTTTGGGGTGTAGAATATTATATGCAAAAAGCTGAGGGCATTATATCCACAGATGTTGGTTTTATGGGTGGTAAAACCCGCAACCCTTCATACAAAGACGTTTGTACGCATACTACAGGGCATGCCGAAGTGGTAAAGGTAGTTTTTAATAACAAAAAGACTAGCTTTGAACAATTAGCCCGATTGTTTTTCGAGATACACGATCCTACCCAGATGAACAGGCAAGGCCCTGATATAGGGGACCAATACCGCTCAGAAATATTTTATACCAATGAAAAGCAGAAAGAGATTTCCCTAAAACTAATTCAGATGCTTAAAGCTAAAGGGGTTGATGTGGTAACCGGCCTCACTCCTGCAACTGAGTTTTATATAGCAGAAGATTATCACCAGGATTATTACAACCATAAAGGTACATTGCCATATTGTCATGGTTATCAAAAGAGGTTTTAAAAAAACAAGGCCTCCCAAGTTTTTGAATCCTGGAAGGCCTATTATACTTACATAAAGTATAAACTATTTTGCTAATTTCTTGAAATCTTTTGCTAAAAACCCATCCGGGGCATCATCTTCAATTTTATGATAATCAAAGTAATAAAACTTTGAATCGGCAGCCCCGATAAGTATTTTGTAACAACGGGCAATTAACCTTGTCCCTTCAGGGCCAACTTTATGCAAAAACACTACATCAGGATTTCGCTCATCAATAGCCTTTGCTACTTCTTCACGTGACACAATTTTGAACTTATAGGGGTAAATTTTTTTGATTTTTGCTTCAGTATTGCATTCTGGGGCAAGCTCGTCTTTAATCAAATACAAAGTCTTTGTTTTCACGCTTTGCATGCTATCGTTATAGATCTTCAAAGCGTTGGTTTTTATCAGCTTTGGATTTTTGTGAATAAGCTCAACATGCTGTTGCATAAAACGCAGGATGGTTTGAAACTTATAGTTGTAATGGTCTTCATCTACCCCATAATAAGCAATAGGTACAGGACAAAGGTCTGGCATGTTTGAAACAATTTTATCGTCGCCTCCAAGAACAAGGCTCAAAAAAATATACCTGGCAAGGCTCTTATCTTTATCAAAACGTACCGAGTTCAGAAGGATAAACGAATATTGTTTGTCCATTCGCTTTTCCTCAAACTCACTTTGCTTGATAAAATCAAACTGCGTAAGTTTCCATTCCTTTTGCATAAAATCCTTAATCACAAAATTGTATTCGGCAAGAGGATTATCATCAAGCACCACCAAAGTCTTCGTTTGGTAAAATTTGTTCACCTCATCAGCAGTAGGTACATAATCTGGCGAAAATGAAGTAAGTGTAGCCAAAGCAATAATAAGAACGAAAAATAATTTTTTCATGGTTTTATTAGTATTAATTTAACATGTTGAATTTTAAACAATTAGAAAAACGTCCATTTTGCTTTAAAATTATAAAAATTAATAAAAATATATTCCATGAATGCACGAATAACTTTGATGATTATTCTTGATTAAATGTTTTTTTTTAATATTTTCGTAAAAAAACAAAGTATCTAATTATGTCTTTTTCTCAATGGATATTTGAAAAATTGTCAATTGGGACACAAGGTGTTACCAATAAACAGGGGCGTTACTCAATTGTAATCACTAATTTGTTTACGTTTCTCTCATTGTTATTATTATTCTCCTTTATATTTATCTCTGTTTCATACGAGAATTATTTTCATGCTATCATAGTGGCAATAGTTACCATTATGGTAGCTGCTAACTTTATTATCCTGCAAAAAACAAAGAATTACATTATTTCCAACCATTTTTTAATGATACTTACTTCGGTAGTGTACATTTATTTTGTTATTTCCGGAGGAGTTGGAGATTATGGCTATTTGTGGATCTTTTCTTACCCTATTATCAGTATGTTTTTGTATGGCACACGCAAAGGGGTTCTTTTTGCTATGGGCTTTTTACTGATTATTACATTAATTCTTGTTATTCAGCCTGCAGGTTTGCTTAAAGTGCATTACACTTTTCCTCTTATAGTAAGGATAATCATGATTTATTTCTTTGTATCTGTCCTCACTTATGCATATTTATACCTTACAGAACAAAGCTTTACGGTAGCCGAAACAAACATCAAAGAAGCCAAAGACGAATCAAGGAGCAAGGATGAATTTTTAAGCAAACTGTCGCACCAAATCCGTACACCTCTCAATAATATTATGGTTTTGGGCGATTTGCTTTCAGAAACAAAGCTTGATGATAACCAACGGGATTTGTTAGAATCAGTGTTAGCTTCAACCCATAACCTTGTTAATGTTGTCAATAGTATTGTTAAAGTTTCTGCGGCAGAAATTACTGAAAAAGAAAATAAAATCAACTTTGAGCTTTTATCCACTATTCAAAGCAGTTTAAAACTTTTCGAACAGCAATATCAGCAAGTTGTTGCATTTGAGCTTGAAGGCAAAGACAAACGTTACAACGTTATGGGCGATCCAATCAGGATTAAACAGATATTTCTGAACCTGATTGAAAACATCCTGAAATTTAGAAAACCAGAAGGCAACCATGTAAAAATAAACCTTGAGCTGGTAAAAGAAAATTCCAGCCAGGTGGAATTTAATTTTCAGATAAATTTTGATTTCTTACTCCCTGTAGTAAACCTTACAGAAGAAAGCTGGCTGTTTAGTGATGACATGCACAACAAATTGTCTATTGTCGAGCCTGGTTTTGACCTTTCTATCTCTAAAAAATTGATAGAGGTATTGGGCAGCAGGCTTGTAGCCAGTTGTTCTAACGGAATTACCACTATAGAATTTAGCATTAAGTATAAAAAATCTGCTTCTGAAGCTCCGACGGCTGCACCAACAATTGTTTCTGCAGTTAGCTCGACAGTGAAAAACGTTGATTTAAAAGAAGCCAATGTTTTGTTGGTCGAAGATAACTTAATCAACCAAAAGATTGTTCTCCTGAGCCTTAAAACATTAGTAGCCAATATCGATGTGGCCAATAATGGAAAAGAAGCCTTAGATATGTTTGGCAATAAAAAATATGACATCGTACTGATGGATATACAAATGCCAGTTATGGACGGGCTTACTGCTACCCGTAAGATACGCGAACTCGAAGCCAGCACTAACTCTCATGTACCTATTATTGCTATCACCGCCAATGCTTTGTCGGGCGACCGCGAAATATGCCTTTCTGCCGGAATGAACGAATACATCAGCAAACCATTCCAGCTGGATGTACTGGTTTCAAAAATGAAGGAATTGCTTAAAAACTAACAATAGATTTAAAGCTCTAATCAAAAAAGTTTGACCCAAATTAAGCATTAAAAATGCTTAATCGATTAAGAAATTGTAATTCAATAATTTAATAAAATTCTTCAAACAATTTCTAAATCAGCTTGTCCTGTTTATAACGAGAAGATTACCCGACTAAAATCATATAGTTCGGCTTTAAAAAGCCTCCTAATGCTTAATTTGGGTTAAATACTATTCATTCAAAATCTGCTCTAATGCCAATAACAAGCAAATCATCTACCTGTTCGTACGCTCCACGCCAATTTTCAATTGATTCAAGCAGATATTCCTTCTGACTATCAAGCGGCAACTGCGAAATATTAAGAAGCAAATGCCTAAACCTTCTGAATTTAAATTTTTTACCTTCGTATCCCCCAAACTGATCAGCATAACCATCAGAGAATATGTATATCATATCCCCTTTTTTCAACTGTACCATATGGTCTTCAAAAAATATCTCTTCAGTGCGCTTTTCAATACTGATAGAAAAACGGCTCCCTTTTATTTCTTCCAGTTTGTCCCCCGTAACAAGATAAAGCGGATTTACCGCACCGGCAAAATGTACTGTATAATTTTTCTTATCAATAATACAAAGAGCTACATCCATACCATCGCGGAGGCTAACATCTTCCATGTCGCTAAAAATGTGCACAAACTCATCGTTTATTTGCTTCAATATGGCCCCCGGCGATTTCCATGACAGGTTTGGAATATTTCTAAAAAGCTCTATCCCCAAGATAGACATAAAAGCTCCAGGAACACCATGACCTGTACAATCAACAGCTGCAACCAATACTTTACCATCGCGTTCGCTAACCCAGGCAAAATCGCCACTAACAATGTCTTTGGGTTTATGAAATAAAAATGAATTGGGCAATATGCGTTTCAGATATTTATCTGAAGGCATCATAGCCTCCTGAATACGCTTAGCATAATTTATACTATCTGTGATGCTCTTGTTTTTCAAGGTAAGCTCTTCTTTTTGTCGGGCAATTTTCTGAGCTATCTTTTCTTTATCAATAAGTTCTTTATTGGTTTTGATAAGTTTGCGCGTACGCAGTTGCACCGTACCATAAACCAATAATGCAGAAAGCAGAAAATAAAAGAAATAGGCAATCTTTCTTTTGTACCAGGGGGCTTCAACCTGTAAAATAAGTGAATATTCATTGATACTCCAGACCTTATCGCTGTTTGACCCTTTTACCCTGAAATAATACCGCCCCTCAGGCAAGTTTGAGTATTGAACAAAATTCTTTGTTCCATTATTTATCCACATGCCTTCGCTTTTTTTTGAAGAAAGCTTGTACATGTATTGATTATTTGAAGGAAATGTAAAATCTAACGAAGCAAAATTAATAGTGAAAAGTTTGGTATTGGCAGGGATAGAGATAAGCTTTCCATCACTAAGAGCGCTTATTCTCCTGATACTATTGCCAATTATTTCAACAAGGGTGATCTGAACCGAAGGAATGTGTTTGTTGGGTTTTAATGAATCGGGATAAAAATAATTTAACCCATTGATGCCGCCAAAATAAAGGCATCCAGTATTGTCTTTATAAGCTGCTGCATGGTTAAACTCAAAACTTTGCAAGCCATCTGCCTGATCAAATGAAGTAAATGACCCCAATGGCAGCTCTAAAAGAATTATTCCCTTATTGCTGCTTAACCAAAGGTTATTATTCTGATCTTCTAATATAGCATAAATGGTATTATTAGGCAAACCATCTACTTCTGAATAGATAATAAAATTGTCCTTTTCTTCATTGTATTTACACAATCCGGCGTTGGTCCCTATCCAAAGTTCTCCTTTGGATGTAAAACACAATGAATATATAGTGTTGCTGCACAGGGCATTTTGAGTGTAATGAGGACTTGAAAGGTATTTTTTGTATTCGCCTGTTTCGGGATTAAAACAAATCAGGCCGTCATTGGTGCCTATCCAAAGAGCCCCTGACTTGTCTTTTGTAAGGCAATATGCAGAATTTACTTGTATTCCTGTACTGTCAGGTATTTTTGAAAACAAATGAGCCTCATTGAATTTATTATCAAATAGCAATAAGCCCATTTTTGTTCCCATCCAAATTTTGTCACCATCGCCGTAAAAACAATATATTTTTTCGTTGCTAAAACCATAAGGCATTTTGTTTTTAGGCTTAAAAGGCTCAAAAGTATTAGTTTTTATGTTAAATATAGTAAGCCCGTTTTCAGTCGAAATCCAAAGTTTATTATTTTTATCTTTATATAATGAGTATATTGATGTATTACTAAAGTATCTTTTTGCCGGCTTAACAGAAGAGGAATGTTCTTCTGCCCCCAGATTAACCCTAAGTAGCCCATTATTCCAAGTTCCTAACCATATATCGTTTTTGCTTTGAGCATAAATAGAACTGATATTCTCGCTAAAAGCCCCGCCTGAAGACCGAAACAAACCAAACTTAAGAGGCTTCAAATCAACTTTAATAAGTCCTTCACGACAGCCAATCCAAAGGTTATTAGCTTTATCGAGCAACAATGATTTTATGTTGGATAAGGGGACCTCGCTATTTTGAATATTAAAAAAAGGATAATTGGCAAATGTCATACTGTTAATATTCAAAATTGAAAGCCCGGTCTCTGTTCCAACAAAAATCTTTTTCTTATCTGCTGTATATAAAGAACTTATTTTATTGCTAATCAATGAAACATTATCAGAGCCGGCATAAATTCTGTAAAAACGCCTTTGTTTTATATCAAACTTGTTTAATCCGTTGGCAGTGCCCACCCAAATATTGCCGAAGCAATCTTCACATATACTCCTGATCCTATTGTCGCTAATAGTTTTTATATCAGATGGAGTTGATGTAAAATGTTCAAATAGCTCTAACCTTTTATCAAAACAACTCAACCCATCTTTTGTGGCTATCCATAGTTTTTCGCGTGAATCTTCAAAAATGTCAAAGTTACGGTCATCAATAATTTGGTTAAAAATATCATTATGATGATAATAATGATAAAACTTTTGCTGCTTTTTATCAAATTTTTCAAGTGAAGTTAGAGTTTTGGCCCAAATAACATCATTTTTATCACAAAAAACATTAAATATGCTGTTTGAAGAAATAGATGAAGCATATTGAGGATCGTTGTAATAATTTACAAATACACCTTTTGAAAAAAGATAACAGCTAAGGCCATTGTTGGTAGCTACCCATATATTGCCATCCCTGTCTTCGCATACATGGCGCACGTAATTGTCACTCAATGAATTTGTATCAACAGGATTATGCTTATAGACCACAAAATTGAGCCCGTCAAAACGGTTAAGCCCGTCATAAGTTGAAATCCATAAAAAACCACGAGAATCAATAAAAAGATGGTTGACATAAGATTGAGACAGCCCGTTCTCAATGGTGTACATCTCTGTTCGCGACCCTAACACCCTGTTGGCCGAAAAAGATGTATTCTCAAAAAAGAGAAGTATGGTCAATATTGCAAATACAACCCTCATCAATGGCTAAAATAGCATTTCTTTTAATGATTACCAAAAAGGTTTTAACAAAAATTAATATTTGTCATTTATTCCTGTATTCCTGATTGTTTTTTCGACAATAAAGTCGGTGAATGAACAAAAGGAAGCTTTGTAAGGATTGACCATTTTTTGTCAATATTTTTTATGGTTTCATCTGATGACATGATTATTGCAGGCCATTGCCTGTTGAAGTTATCCTTTTCAAGTGACTTTGAGGTAGCATCAATAATAAGTGTTATTCCTCTTTGATGTTCAACTACAAAACAATCTCTTGTAGCATCAATATTTGACAAAGTCAACCATGACAAATAACTAAAATGGCCCAGAACAGTATTTTTATCAAAAAGAATGATACCCAAAAGAGATGGTAAATATGTACTGTTTTTTAATTTACTGATAAACGTTCTTACATCTCCGGGGGTTTCTTTTTTAAAACCAGCAAACACAAGGGTTTTTCCATTTTTTGTTTTTAAACTGTTGGCACTGCATATATTTTCAATATTATTTATTTGATCAATGAATATTTCTGCCTCTTTTTCAGAATAAACATTATTGTCAAACGGAGCTATGATTTCCTGTGGCATTTTTCGGGTAGCGTCAATACACATTTTTCCGCTAAAGCCAAATGCCTTACCTGCATGGTCAAGAATATCAGCCGGTCCTTCCTGAAAACAGATATGGTGTGTCTGAAAAACATTTTCAGCACAAGCTTCTAATACACTTATTGGATTAAATATATCAACATTGCCGTCAGTAACAATCATGGTTTTGTTAAACATCATCTGACCTGCGCCCCATAAAGCATTCATCACTTTGAAAGCCTGGCCGGGGTATGTCTTATTGATTTTAACAATAGCTAAATTGTGAGCAACCCCTTCTGCTGGCAGGTATATATCTTCAACCTCCGGAGCAAGGGCAAATCGCATAGGTGACAAAAATATCCGTTCTGTAGCTTTTGCAATATAAGCATCTTCTTGCGGAGGGACACCTACAATAGTTGCAGGATATATGGCATCACGACGATGAGTTATACATGTTACATGAAATGCCGGATACCAGTCAGGCTCAGAATAAAACCCGGTATGATCGCCAAAAGGCCCTTCCCAAAGTTTTTCTTCCTTGGGGTCAACATAGCCTTCGATGATAATGTCTGCCTCTGAAGGCACCCAGAGTTCGTTTGTCAAGCATTTTACCAACTCTACAGGCTTATTTTGAAGAAACCCGGCAAGAATATATTCGTCAATATTATCAGGAAGTGGAGCAGTTGCGGCATAAATAATAGCAGGGTCTCCGCCAAGTACAACAGTTACCGGCATTTTTTCCCCAGCTTTTTTATAAGCTTCGTAATGACGAGCCCCGGTTTTGTGCATATGCCAATGCATCCCGGTTTTGTCTTTTGCAAAAACCTGCATACGGTACATCCCTATATTTCTGATACCACTATCGGGGTCAATAGTATTAACCAATGGCAATGTTACAAATCGACCACCATCGCCAGGCCAACATTTGAGAATTGGGAGCTTTGACAAATCAGGTTCTTGCATCACTGCCTGTTGGCAAACGCCTCTGCCTCTTTTTTTTCTGGGCATCCAATTACTTACTTCTTTAAGCTGAGGCAACAGACTTAGCTTTTGCCAAATGGTATTTTTGGGGCTTGAAAAAATGTGAAACAGCTTATCAATTCTATGGCCAATCTCATCTAATGATTTAGTATGAAGAGCTTCGCAAATACGCTTATCAGAACCCATTGCATTGGTGAGCACAGGAAAGGCCGTACCTGTATTCTCAAACAATATCGCTTTACCCCCACCAGGCATCTTTGAAATACGATCGGTAAATTCAGCAATTTCAAGAATTGGATCAACAAACTCTTTTATCCTGATGAGTTCGCCCCGGGCTTCGAGTTTTTCAACAAAACGTTGCATGTTAGTATGCACGCTGGTTTTTACCTTCAATAAAATTAATAAAAGACGTATTTACAACCTTGTTTCCTCCTGGTGTTGGATAATCCCCGGTAAAATACCAGTCTCCAACATGGTTTGGACAAGCTCTGTGCAAATTCTCCACAGTTTGATAAACAATCTTTATCTCGGCTTTGATATCTGAAGATGTTAGGAGTTCTGCTATTTTATCAGAAATCTGCTCATCCGTAAAAGGCTCATAAATGCTCTTTACATGGTTGACAATTTCTTCTTTGGGCAATCCCTGTTGTAATTTAGCTTTTTTATACACTTCGTTGATAATATGTTCCTTACCAGAATCTTTAAGTAAGGCTATTGCCGCTTTGAATGCAATAAAATCGCCTAACTTAGCCATGTCTATTCCATAACAATCTGGATATCTGATTTGCGGAGAAGATGACACAATAACTATGCGTTTAGGCCCAAGCCTGTCAAGGATACGGATGATAGACTGCTTCAATGTTGTGCCCCGGACAATTGAATCGTCAATAATTACAAGGTTATCTATGCCTTTTTTAATTGTACCATAAGTAATATCGTAAACGTGGCCTACTAAGTCATCGCGGCCCTTATCTTGCGTAATGAAAGTACGAAGCTTAATGTCTTTGTGGGCAACTTTTTCTATTCGGGGACGCAATGCCATAATTTTATCAAGAGCTTCAGGCGTTAGTTTTGGGCCAAGCTCAAGAATCTTTGTTTTTTTATATTGCTTTATATGATCTTCAATACCTTTGGCCATACCATAAAAAGCCGACTCAGCAGTATTGGGGATATATGAAAATACAGTATTTTCAAAATCGCCATTGACCGAATTAAGAATAGCAGGGGTAAGAAGTTCGCCAAGCTTTTTGCGCTCATTATAAATATCTTTATCACTACCCCTCGAAAAATATATCCTTTCAAACGAACAAGCCTTACGAGGCATTGATGGCCTTATTTCTTCTATCGAAACAAACCCGCTTTTTTTAACAATCAATGCTTTCCCGGGATCTATTTCATGAACTTTTTCATATTCGGCATTCATAACTGTTTGAATCACCGTACGCTCTGAAGCCACAACTACTATTTCATCATCAGCATAATAGAAAGCCGGCCTGATGCCATACGGGTCGCGGGCTACAAAACAGTCGCCATGCCCAATGATACCACCAATGGCATACCCTCCATCCCAACGTTTACTTGACTCGCGCAATACAGCAGCCACATCAATATGCTCAGCTATAAGGTCAGATATTTCTTTGTTTTCAAATCCCTGGGTCTTGAACAAAATGAATTTACGCTGTACTTCCATATCTAAAAAGTGACCAACGTTTTCTAAAATAGTCACAGTATCAGAATAACCTTTAGGGTGCTGCCCTAACTCTATCAGGTGATTGAAAATTTCATCAACATTAGTAAGGTTGAAGTTCCCGGCCAAAGCAAGATTCCTGGTTCGCCAGTTGTTTTCACGTATTACCGGATGGACAAACTCAATGTTACTACCTCCAAATGTCCCATAACGCAGATGTCCTAAAAACACTTCGCCTGCAAAAGGCAAGTTTTGTTTAGCCCAAACAGCGTCAGACAACAAACGGTCTTCAATATTAGAATATTGGCTATAAATGTCCCTGAAAATAGCCTCAATAGCCTGAGGCTCGTTAGAACGCTGCCTGTGAAGATAGTCAGTACCAGGTTTTTGGTCGAGTTTAAGACTTACAACCCCTGCTCCATCCTGCCCCCGATTATGCTGTTTCTCCATAAGAAGATAAAGCTTTTGCAATCCATAACGCCAGGTCCCATATTTAAATTGATAATACTCAAGCGGTTTTAGAAGCCTTACCAGTGCAATTCCGCATTCATGTTTTATCAATTCACTCATCTTGCATTCCCTTCTATTATAGTTTTGGTAAATTTATCCGTGTAGATATAATAAACGCACTTTTAAAATCTTTCGAGATCTTTTGATAAGCTTTAAAGGCTTCCAGTTTATTTCTAAAATCTCCAACATAAATCTTAAAATTAGGGGCCTCGTATTCTTGATATGTATTAATGTCTGGGTAAAGCGAAATAAAACGGCTTCGTTCACTTGCAGCTTTTCCGCGGGCCAATTGGCCAGAATTGGAAAAAATACGAATTCTGTACCCAACAATGAGACCATCACTTTGCTTGCTCTGAACATAAGCATTGACAAGGGTTTTAATTTGGTTACTCTGTAAGATTTTAATTGTTCCCTCGTTACCCGCCTTTGATGTAACAATTCCAAAAATATCTGAAGTTGGGGATTGCGAAAAAGAAAAATGTGTTATCAGAAAACACAAAACGCAGGTTATAAACAATTTAAACTTTGCCATACATTTTTATTCGCCATGCAAAGGTAAAAAATTACTTACTAATTAATGATTCAAATTTTATCTTCTTTTTCAAAAACAAAGTTTTTGCTTGTACCGAACCTTTAATGGCAACTTTAGGCTGATCGCCTTTTAAGACCTTGGGAATAACCGTAACAGCAGCCTTCAAATTTTCAGGCTTAAGAATAAACGGTACATTGTATGTTTTACTTGTGTTACCTTTAATTTCAAAAGGTTCAAGAAGCGTAATCTTTCCAAGCTTGTTATTATCGAACCACAGCTCAAGGTCACTACTATCTATTGTATAGCTTAGCATACTTTTACTATCAATTTCTATTCCTACTTTGCCTTTTACCTGGGTAAATGACAACTCGCTTACGCTAATATCGGTAATACCAACCACTTCAATATCCGGAGAAGTACAAGAAACAGCTAAAAAAGCTAAAAGAGAAAATATATATATTATTTTATTCACGACTTTTTTATTGTAAAGTAAACTATTTTCCAATACTCTGTATCAATATTTTTTAAAAGTTATTATTCCTATTTTTCCTATATGATTAAAAAAATATAAAACATTGATAATCACTTATATTATTTATTTTCAATAAAATAAAACAACAAAAAGTTGAAAATAAATTTGTTTTCTCTCAAATAAAAACTACCTTTGTTAAAGAAATTACTTCCTGAAAATTTTAAAACGTGATAAATATGAAAGCAAAAAGCATTTTAGAAACCATCGGTAACACCCCTCACGTGAGGGTTAACAGTTTGTATGGCAAAAACCATGAAGTATGGGTAAAAGTAGAAAAGACCAATCCGGGTTCGTCAATAAAAGACCGTATTGCCCTTGCAATGGTAGAAGATGCCGAAAAAAAAGGGATACTTAAACCCGAAAGCGTCATTATTGAACCAACATCCGGGAATACAGGAATTGGGTTAGCTTTGGTTGCTGCCGTAAAAAAATACAAACTCATCTTGGTGATGCCCGAATCATTCAGTATCGAACGCAGAAGGTTAATGGCTGTTTATGGGGCCCAATTTGAGCTTACCCCGCGTGAAAAAGGAATGCGTGGAGCTATCGAAAAAGCTAAAGAACTTGTTTCTTCAACTCCTAATGCATGGATGCCAGACCAATTCAGCAATGAAGCTAACATTGAAGCCCATAAACGCACAACAGCACAGGAAATTATCAACGATTTTCCTGAGGGTATTGATTATTTAATAACAGGTGTAGGCACTGGAGGCCATATTACCGGCGTTTCCGAAACTTTGAAAGCTAAATTCCCAAACTTAAAGGTTTTTGCAGTAGAGCCTGATGCTTCTCCTGTTATTAGTGGTGGACAGCCAAGTCCTCACCCACTTCAGGGCATTGGGGCAGGGTTTATACCACAGAACCTTCACACCAATATTCTTGACGGGGTCATCCGCATCACCAAGGACGAAGCATACGAATACGCCAGAAGAGCAGCATTAGAAGAAGGATTGTTTGTAGGAGTATCATCAGGGGCATCGCTTGCTGCAGTTGCCAAAAAACTCCCTGAAATACCTAAAGGCAGTCGAGTATTAACTTTCAGCTATGACACCGGCGAAAGATACTTATCAATAGAAGGTTTATATTAACAGTATTTAAAAAAGCGGCCCGGTAATAGCCGCTTTTCTTTTTTAAAAAATGTATCCTAAACAAACATTAGACTCCACTCGAGTTAAACGCAGCTTTGATGAAAGCGCTTGCTCTACCCCATCAACTTTGATTTTATCAGTATTAGAAATAAAAAGCCCCAAATTGGCCCCTACCAAAAAATGTTTGGAAACCATATATGAAAGCCCAATATATGAACTTATGCCATAAGTACCGGAAGTTTTGGTATATTCTTCTCCTCCCTCCCGGCAGTAATCCTTATATGCAACATACCCAAGCCCTATTTTCCCATTCAAAAAAAGCTTTTCAGAAAAAACAGATTTACGCAAATAATAATTGAGGCTGAAAAAATTCACAACCACTTGGTCATACGAAGGCAAAGCAGTCAAAGAGCTTCCTTCTTCATTATATAAACTTTTTCTACCTCTGAAAGTAGAATAGCCAATTCCCCAGCCCGTTTGCTCATACATAAAAATGACATCAAAACCAAAGCTATTACCTGGTTTTAAATCTTTCTGATGTTTAGCCTCAGCAGCCGAAAGACTGTCGGGAATGACAAAAAGCCTGTAGGCCATTCCACCCGAGGCAACTATCTGACATTCTTGTGCAACAGCACATGAAAAAACAAATACAAAAATGGCACTATATAAAAACCGCACCATTGTATAGATTTATAACTTTATTTCGTTTAAAGCCTTGTCTATTCGTCGTAATGTTTCTTCTTTGCCAACAACTTCCATAATTAACGGCAAATCTGGGCCAAAAGAAGCCCCAACCATGCATATACGCAAAGCATTCATCAATACCCCCATAGAAATCTGCTTAGCTTCAACATGATGATGCAAAGTATCATTGATACTATTTGCCTCAAAATGGCTGATATCGGATAACACAGCCTTAACGTCTTTTAACAATTCGGGAACATTGTCTTTCCAGCGTTTTTTTACTGCCTCAGCATCGTACCCTTCAGGGGACTGGAAGAAAAAGTAGGCATTGGCCCAAAAATCATTGAGAAAAAACATTCTCTCCTTAACAAGCCCACAAATATCAGCTAAATAAGACATTTCGCATTTAATCCCTTTTTCATCCAAAACGCTACATATCATTTCAGCTAATTGCTTATTGGTAAGCTTTTGGATATACTGATGATTAAACCATTTAGCTTTTTCAAAATCAAATTTAGCACCAGCTTTACTAACCTTGTCTAATGAAAAAGCATCTGCCAACTCATTTATATTAAATATTTCCTGCTCTGTACCAGGATTCCAACCAAGTAAAGCAAGAAAATTGATAAACGCTTGAGGAAGGAAACCATAATCATCGTAACCCTTTACCAGCTCTTTTGTAGCCGGATCATCCCAATGTTTAGGAAATACAGGGAAACCTAACCTGTCGCCATCGCGTTTGCTAAGTTTCCCTTTGCCATCAGGCTTAAGGAGCAACGGAAGATGCGCAAATAAAGGCATTTTTGATTCCCAACCAAAAGATTTGTAAAGCAATACATGCAAAGGCAATGAAGGCAACCACTCCTCGCCCCTGATGACATGGGTTATTCTCATCAGGTAATCGTCTGTAACATTGGCCAGGTGATATGTTGGCAGTCCGTCAGCGCTTTTAAACAATACCTTATCGTCAAGCGCTGAAGTATTGACAATTACTTCGCCCCTGATAAGGTCATTCATGTGTACATTTTGATTTACAGGCATCTTAAAACGAATAACCCAAGGTTCGCCTTTTTTTATGCGTTCCTGATAGTCTGCATATTCCGGGTTTAAAGATGTTTTAAGCCTGGTACGTACTTCATAATTATAAGTAAACGCCATACCTTTAGCTTCCTGCGATTTACGAAGGTTATCAAGCTCTTCTGAGGTATCAAAAGCATAATAAGCATTTCCGCTCTCAACAAGCTGTAGAGCATACTTTAAATATATATCTTTACGCTCACTCTGTCTGTACGGAGCATGAGGGCCTCCAATTCCAACACCTTCAGTAAACTCAATGCCGCACCATCTGAGTGAATCCACTATGTATTCTTCTGCTCCGGGCACAAAACGGTTCGAATCTGTATCTTCTATACGTAAAAGAAAATCTCCGTCATATTTTTTGGCAAACAAATAATTGTATAACGCGGTGCGAACGCCTCCAATGTGTAAAGGCCCGGTAGGACTGGGAGCAAATCGTACACGTACTTTCTTTCCTTCCATAGTGTTAAAATTTTGCACAAAGATAATTTGAATCATCATTTAAGTTGTTTTAAAAACAATGAAATCGATAATTTTGCACCCGTCAATTTTAAGTATTTGTATATGAAAGGCTTGTATTCTATACTTCTTTTGGTCACTTCTAATGCATTCATGACCATGGCGTGGTATGGCCACCTGAAATTCAAAGAAATGAAATGGTTTTCATCTTTGTCTCTGCTGGCAGTAATTTTGATAAGTTGGGGCATCGCCCTCTTTGAATATTTTTTTCAGGTGCCGGCCAACCGTATTGGCTACAAAGAAAACGGGGGCCCTTTTACTTTAGTTGAATTGAAAGTAATACAGGAAGTAATTACCCTCACGGTATTTATAATTTTTACCACCCTGTTGTTCAGAAACGAAACATTCAGGTTAAACCACCTGATTGGTTTTATTTTCTTGATTTTGGCCGTTTATTTTATATTTAAAAAATAGGTTTTACTGATGAAGTTTTGTATCTTTATTAGGCTTTATTAATATTTTTGCTAAAATTGTGACCTTTAAAAATATTAGCCATGAAAAAGATACTTATACCAACAGATTTCTCAGACATTTCTAAAAATTCTATTTTATACGGGTTTCAGTTGGCCAAAGACTTAGGCTTGTCTGTTGAGCTGCTTCATGTGCTTGAAATATACAAATTTGCGGCTGGAGCTTCCGAAGCAGAGCTTATTTCATCAATACTCCCTTCTGATAATATAAAAATGATGGAAGAGTCTGCTATGACCTCTTTTGAAAACCTTATTCAGGAAATAAACCCTTCTCTTCCGGCTTCTGTTCCTTTCAATAAAAAAGTTATTGCAGGGCACCTGGTCAATGAAGTCATATCAGAGTCTGCTACTGAAGAAATAGAACTGTTGATTTTAGCTGTTTCCAGGTCACAGGACTTAATCACACGCTTTACACACAATACAATATCAAGCATAATATCCGAATCAATGTGCCCGGTAATGGTAGTACCTTCAAATGCCAGTTACAAACCCATTGAGAAACTTGTTTTTGCTACTGACTTTAACAAGGCAGACATTGCACTTCTGCAATCTTTCCTAAAGCTTTCAAAAAACAAACAACCAGATATACAGATTTTGCACGTTTCACCAAAACCGATTGATTTCAATGCCGAATTAAAAATGACAGGTTTCAAGCAGAAAATAGCAGAAAGTATAAATTGTAAATGCCTTTCATATAAACAAATCCAAGCAAAGCCAGTTGTAAAAGGGATTTTAGACGCTTTAGACGCTGACAACGCTGACATCCTATTGATGCTCAAAGAACACGAAGGCTTCTTCAAGTCCTTACTTGAAATTGATGCTACCGAAAAAATAGCCCATTACATCAAGATCCCGATGCTTTCGTACCGCGAGCAGCTTTTTAACCCAAACAAAAAGTAATTATGCTGCGGTTCCTGGCTGAAAATTATCTCATAATTCTATATTCTATTACTGTTTCGTTTATTATTTACCTGGTAATCAAGCAGCGGGGCGAACCTCTTAAAACAATATCATGGCTTTTGGTGATTATTCTTATCCCTATTGCCGGAATCATTCTCTATTTTTATTTTGGGCAAAATTATCGCCGACAAAAAATTTTCAACCGCAAAGGACTGAGCGACTTTGAACGTATGCGCGATTTCAGTCATATTCAAATGCAGCACTTAGACAAACATGCCGCTTTGTTAAGCGAAAAATTACAAAGCAAAACACAAATAATGAAGCTTTTGCTCAATAACAGCAAAGCAATGCTAACCGAAAACAACCAACTTCACATATATACATCAGGCAGAGATGCATTTGACATCATTATCAGCGACATAACAAATGCAAAAAGCCATATCCACCTCGAATATTATATCATTGAAGAAGACAAAATAGGTAACCAAATTCGTGATTTACTTGTCAGTAAAGCCAAAGAAGGAGTAGAAGTCAGGTTGATTTATGACGATTTGGGCAGCTGGGGTCTTGGCAAAAAATTTCTACAACCATTAATTGCTGCAGGTGTTGAAGTACATGCTTTTTTACCTGTTCGCTTTCCTTATTTCACTAATAAAATCAATTACCGCAACCACAGAAAAATTATTGTTGTTGACGGGAATATTGGCCATGTTGGAGGAATGAATATTGCCGACCGCTATATTGAAGGGGTTGCCGAACTTGGGTCGTGGAAAGACATGCAGCTTCGTATTGAAGGAGAAGCTGCGCATTCATTACAAACAATATTTCTCATTGACTGGTACTTTGTTACCAACCAAGCCATCAACGATGACAGGTTTTTCCCACCCTGCCAAATAAACGAAAAAAAGATAGTCCAAATTACTGCCAGCGGCCCTGATTCGGATTGGGCAAGTATCATGCAGGCTTATTTTTCGGCTATCGTAACCGCTACTGACCACATTTACATTGCTACACCATATTTTATCCCTAACGAAAGCATACTTACTGCACTGAAAACAGCAGCCCTAAGCGGTATAGATGTTCGCATCATGCTCCCATACAAATCTGACTCACACGTAGTTTACAGAAGCACCCTGTCTTTTGTAGCCGATTTGCTCGAAGCCGGGGTAAAGATATATTTCTATGCCAAAGGATTCAACCACTCCAAGCTTATGCTTGTTGATGGAGTAGTTGCCTCAATAGGTACAGCCAACATGGACATCCGTAGCTTTGACCAAAATTTTGAAGTAAATGCAATCATTTATGATGAAGAATTGACAAACCGACTGGAAGCCCATTACCTTAAGGATTTACAGTCTTGCGTAGTTTACTCCATTGAAGAATGGTCCAACCGACCTTGGATTAATGCAGCCAAAGAATCTCTGGCAAGGTTGTTAAGTCCTTTATTTTAATATATTTGAAAAAAATTTTATCAATAAAACAACGAGCATGGTTCGTTAAACACAAACAAGGATGAAAAAACTCTTTATTTTAATTGCAGTAGCTCTGCCTTTATATGGTTTAGCCCAGCAAAAGGCAGCTATCGATTCGACGAAAGTAATGTGGTTATCTCTTGAACAAGCAGAAACACTATGCAAAACAAATCCCAAAAAGATTTTGATAGATGCATATACCGATTGGTGTGGCTGGTGCAAGAAGATGGATAAAGAAACATTTCAACACCCTGAAATTGCAAAATATCTCAACAAGTATTTTTACCCTGTCAAGTTCAATGCAGAAACAAAAGATACAATTACTTTTTTAGGCAGCAAATATATTAATTTCGGCTCAAGGACTCACCCCTTAGCTTTGTCATTATTAGGATGGCGGCCCTCATACCCTACTATTGTTTATATGACTGAAAGATTTGAATACCTTGGGCCTATCCCGGGTTATAAAAATGCCATGCAAATGGAAACTATACT
Source organism: Bacteroidota bacterium (assembly GCA_029572965.1). Classification (GTDB taxonomy): domain Bacteria; phylum Bacteroidota; class Bacteroidia; order Bacteroidales; family DTGW01; genus JAKPQD01. Next base: position 63,322 of record JAKPQD010000273.1, read on the forward strand.
ACATTTTATAGCCGAAGAAAAATATAAATTTACCTCCCTTGAAGAATTTGAAAAAAATTACAAAGGAAAAATCCAATAAAAGCCCTGTGGCTATTCCACGGGCTTTTTCATAATTGCATAAATTTCAAAAGCAAATCCTAAAAGAACAACAATGGGTGCAAGTGTAACCCGACGAAAACTGAATATTTCGTCAGCATTAAAAACGTTTGGATCTTCAGATTTTCCACCCATCATAAGCAGATAACCAATAAAGATAATCACAACTCCTACTACCATCAATATGTAATTTATTTTTCCAAAAGCAAAATCAACTTTTGCTTCGCTTTCTTTTTTATTTATTGCCTTTGCCATAGTTTATTTTTAATAAAGATTGTTTTTTTGAATATTTAGATATTTATTTAATGCAAAAAAAGTGCTTATCAGGTTTATCATTATACCTAATACAATTAATCCGCCAAACAGATAATAGAGCAACCTAAAATCTACAAGCAAACTCATATCACTAAAATTACGCTCGGTATATATCAATATCCCCGAAATTGCAACTATCGAAATTGTGGAAGCCATAAAGCCAAGCACCATACTTTTGAACAAAAATGGTTTGCGGATAAAACTTTTTGTTGCTCCTACAAGCTGCATAGTACGAATTGTAAAACGCCTCGAATGAACTAACAGTCTTACAGTATTATTAATAAGGGCAACAGCTATCAAAAACAACAATGCCGAAAATGTAAGAATAACAAGACTTATTTTCCTGACATTTTCATTCACCAAATGAATTAACGATTTTTCATAAATAACTTCTCTAACAACAGGATAACTTTTAAGCTTGTTTTCAAATAGTTTTACATACTGTTCATTAGCATATTGAGCATGCATTTTCACTTCAATACTTGAAAGTAAAGGATTGAAACCTAAAAATGAGACGAAATCTTCTCCCAAATCTTTTGAAAACTCTTCAGCTGCCTTTTCCTTTGTTAGATATCGGGTAGATTTAACATACTGCAAAAGGTCTATCTGCTTTTGAAGTTTCAAAATATCAGCTTCCTCTACATTTGGTTTAAGGACTATCGTAAAGTTGATATTTTCCTTTACTACGTCTGAAAGCTTTTTAGCATTTAATATCAGCAAACCAACAATACCCAACAATAAAAGCACAAGCGTAAGGCTTATAGTAGAAGTTACATACGAACTCCTGAGCCTTCTATAGCTATCTTTATTTGGATTGCCGGACATGGTATTTATTTCGTTTTATTTTTTGCCCTTTTGTTTGCGTAATTCTTAACATTGGCAGCAACAGAATGCATTATTTCTTTCAATTCCATTTTATATTTAGATATGGTATTTGTTTCTGTTGGTTCAACAATGGTGATCCACCCAAATTTATCAGGCTCATCTCCAAATTGTATTGCAGTAAGACGAGAATAAAGCTTCTGGCAAACTGGACCTGCTTTGCCATCTTTGCTAAAAACATAAACCTTTTCCATCTGAGGGTCTGTAATACTCCTGATTGGCGAGATAACAGCTGCAGTACCGCAAGCTCCTGCCTCTTCAAAAGTACTCAGTTCTGATATTTCTATTTGCCGTTGCTCCACTTCCATTCCCATATCTTTGGCAAGAACCATCAAACTATTATTAGTAATAGATGGCAATATTGAACGCGAACGAGGAGTAATGTACTTGTTATCTTTTATTCCAAAAAAATTTGCCGGGCCACTTTCATCAATGTACTTTTTCTCTCTGGCATCAAGATAAATGGCCGACGAATACCCTTCATCATGAGCTTTTTTAAGTGACAGTAAACTGGCGGCATAATTTCCCCCAACTTTTACATGCCCTGTCCCAAGAGGAGCTGCTCGGTCATATTCTCTGCATATTACCATATCTGTAGGTTTAAAGCCTTCTTTAAAATAAGCTCCCACAGGAGTCACAAAAACCAAAAAAAGATATTCTTTAGCAGGCTTAACTCCAACTTCAGCACCAGTTCCAATTAAAAGAGGCCGAACATACAAAGTAGCCCCCGTACCATATGGAGGTACAAACCTTTCGTTTAACTGAACAGCTTTAATTACAGCATCTCTAAACAATTCAACCGGCACTTTTTGCATTAAAATGTATTCGGCAGTCTCTGCCATCCTTTTTGCATTTTCTTCAAGCCTGAAAAGCCTGATTTGGTTATCAGCTCCACGATAGGCCTTAAGCCCTTCAAATGCTTCTTGTCCATAATGCAAACAAGTAGCTGCCATGTGCATATGAATGAACTCTGATGAACAAATCTCGAGTCTCCCCCAGTTACCATCCCTCCAGTAACATCTAACGTTGTAATCTGTCTTTTGATAACCAAAAGGCAGATTTTTCCAATCCATTGTTTCCATTGTATTAAAATTATAAGCTTCCATTTTATCAATATTCAAAATAACTGGTTGCACTTCCATCACCAGCCATTAAGCCTAAAATATTGAGCTATCAAAGGTAAACGTTTTTCAAAAACCTTAGGTGTTTTTTTGCAGGTTTTGAAGCAAATTTTCAATTTGGGAGTCAGGATTAACATCTCTTAACACATTGGCCACCTGGGTATAATATTTATGGTTAGAAAGCAAAACCACCTGCATCTTGACCCAATCTTCCTTCGATTCTATTTTCCCATGTTCGAGCTGCTCTTTAAACAATTGTTCATTAAGACTGACAAAATCAGCCCGCGACAAATAGTTCATCTCTGCATCAAGCAATATTTCTTCAAGCTTATTTTGAGGCTTCCGATTCTGCTTGGTTATATCAATAAGGGCACATATTTTTTCTATTTGTTCCTGGTTGTATTTGAAACGTGGCAAAAAATCTTTGGCAAACTCAATACTGTACTCTTCATGTTCATCATATGACTGGATGTAACCAACATCTGCAAGCAATGCAGCCGTTTTTACAACAAGCTTATCTTCATCGCTCATTTCCTCTGCCCTACTATATAAATCTACAAGGTTAAACAATTCTTTGACCCTTTCTACATTATGGAAGTAAAGGTTTTTAGGAAGCCCATTTATTAATTTTTCTATCACCTCGTCTTGAACATCCTGAAGCCTCAACAACTGTAACATAATAAAAAACTTTTTATTGGGCTGTATGTGCATATCTATTGACAATTCGGGCCTTATACTTTTTACAAAGTACATATCAATCTCGCCTTTATATTTGACAGGCATCTTGCCTCGATATTCGCAAATAAAAAAATCTTTAACCAACTCGTATGTTTGGCCCGAAATGTTTACTTTGCCAGCTTCTCCAGACGATTCCATACGGCTTGCAGTATTTACCGTATCACCCCAAATATCATACGAAAGTTTTTTATGGCCAACTACCCCGGCTATAACAGATCCTGTATGTATCCCAATTCGTAAATCCCAAATGTCCGAATTATTTTTTTTCAAGCCTGCCATGTATTCCTGCATTTCCAACGCTGCCAAAACAACTTCTACCGGATTGGTAATGTTTTTATCAGGAATACCGCCGGCACACATGTATGCATCTCCTATAGTCTTAATCTTTTCAATGTTATACTTTTCGACAACACTGTCAAAATGAAAGAAAAAAGCATCTAACTGGTCAATAAGCACATCAGGGTTCATTTGCTCTGCAATTTTAGTAAAACCCTGAATATCAGAAAATAACACTGTTACCATGTTAAATTTCTGCGAAGTAGCTTTTCCTGTTTGTTTTAGCTCATCTGCCGTACCTTTAGGCAAAAGATTAGCTATTAAAATCTCGCTCTTTTCTTTTTCTTTTAAAATGTCTTTGGTCCTTTCCTGGACAATCCTTTCAATCCCTTCTTTATACTTTATAAACCTCCATGTTTTGTACCTTAAAGCAACAAAAATCAAAAACATTAACAATACTACATAAACCACATAGGCTGGTATGGTTTTATAAAAAGGCGAAAGCACCGTAAAGTGGAGTTCAGTTATTTCAGATACACGCCCCTCAATACTAATGGCCCTTACCTGAAAAGTATAGTCTCCAGGAGATAGTTTCCCTGATGTAATAATACTTTTGCTATCCCAGGCTGACCATTCTTTGCTCTTTCCTAATATTCTGTGTTGATACCTAATATAAGGCTCGCCTTCGAAACATGTAGAAGACACTATAAACCTAACATTTGACAAGCTATATTTGATTTCAGGGTCTTCAAGTTCAACAGGCAATATTGAATCCTGCCCAATGATGACCCTTTTAATAATAGCCGAAAACTGCCGTTGGGGCTTGTAATTTCTTTGAAGGTCATATCTGAGTAATTTGTCAGAAGCAGCAATCCATACACTTGTTGTATCTACAAAGATTTTATTCACATCTAAACCTGTATTGAAAAATACAGTATTTACACTATCCCTGCCAATCTTCTGATATAATAAAATACCTTTCAACCCTTGTAATGAACCTGAAAGATTATACCACTGGTTGTTATGTACATCGGTAATCATCTTTACAGGCCTCGGTATTTCTTCTACTCCGAAAAGAGTTATTTTTTCTTCAACAAATATTTTTCGGAACTTATCATACCTAAAAACCTTTTCAGCTAATGTAAAACGTAATCCGCTTTCAGTCTTGATGACTCCAAAATTATTCCCCGAAAAGGTTTTTATCTGAACAAAATCACTTGCCGAAACAATGCTTCCCAGCTTATCCTTCTCAAGGTACAATAAGTCGTTGTTTTCTGTCTTCACCCACACAATACCATTGTCTTCATTGACCAATGATGGAGGGTTGTCAGCCATGTTAATAATAACAACAGTATCTATTTGCTCATTTTGATATTTAAAAACATCCAAACTACTTTCTTTTGCAATACAAAAGAAACTTTCATTTTGAAATTGAATTCTTTCAAAAGATTTTATCTCATCGAAAAAAATTGTTTTGACTTTATCATCATTTAATTTAAAAATTCCGTTAGGTGTGGTAAATAGCAAATTCCCTTTTTCAACAAAAAGACAATTTACCTCACCCGAAATATCTTCAATATGCTTAAACCTAATATTATCAAAATGTTTTTTGTTATTGTTTCCTGAAAAACCTGCATAATACAACCCTGTTTGAGTTGCCACATACAATCTGTTTTTAAACTTCAGGATATCATTAACATTGCCAGAAAGACCAGCATTAAATCCATATGCACTAACAGGGATATTTAATTCTATCCGGCTAATTCCTTTATTGTGCATCAGCCACAAATTCCCTGTTTTGTCAACATACAAATTAATGAGTGAATTCTCTGGCAAACCGTCTTCGACAGATATTTTTACAATGCTTTTAGTTTTTTTATTAAAAATTAAAAGCCCAGAACTCTTTGTAGCAATAGCAATATCACCCGAAGGAAGAATAACCGCATCTGAAAATCCATTTTTTTGGACAAAATCCTCAAAACCAAATTGAACAGGGGCAACTTGCCCGTTTTTCAATACACAAAAATCTTTTTCGCCTTTTATCTTCACCAGTAATGCCCCACAAAATGACAGAATACATTCTATATCTTTATTTTTAAAAAGTTCTCCACCAGGGATATTATCAATGATGCCCTGTGTAAATTGACAAATACCTTTTTCGTATTTAGTAACCAGTAATGCATTATTTACTTTAAAAAGGCGTAACTCTACTTTTGAACTGTCAATGATTTGAATATTTGACCCATCTACAGACTGATATAAATACTTCCTGTTATTAAATACCAAAACGTTATCGTTAATAAAAACTTTGTTTATTTGCCCAAAACGATTTTTATGATTTTTTTTATCGTCCACTAACGGTATTAGTTTAGGTAATGAGTTTTTGAAAATCCTTATAACCCCCACAGTGTTAAACCCTGTATAAAAGGAGGTTTTATCATCGCCAATGACATTAATTTGTCCATTTAGCGGCATAGAAATAAATTCGTTACCATAAAAAAGTATTATTTTATTTCTTCCTCCCAAAACAAACCCGCCATCAGGACTTTCAAAAACAGAAATTTTGCCAGAAGAAAAAGACCTTTCAGGGAAAGTAAAGTTTTGAATAAAAGGAGAGCCCTGAATGATATTATTTTCAGGTTGTTGTGCAGATGTAACTGCACAAAACAACATAAAACAACCTAAAAAAAAGCAAGAAAAAAAATTCTTTTTGCTAATAAATATCATAAATTAGAGGCTAATTACATTTTTGTTGTAATGTTAATCAAAAATACTATCTTTATCAAATACTTTTGTGATTATTTGAAAAAACGGGAAATGGAAGCGAAAGATAAAACTTTGCTGGTACTTTGGGATTTTTCCCCAAAATGTGAGTTTGCATACGCACATGCTGTTAATGTGTCAAAAATTACAGGAAACAGTATTACACTTCTTCATATTATAAAAAATGAAAAAGAAGCTAGTTCTGTTCAAGAACAATTAGAAGCTGTTGCTTCTAAACTTGAAAAAACGTATTTCATAAAACCTTTGATTAAAATTTTGGTTGGCAGCATTTTTAAAACTATCAGTAGTTATGCTTCTGAAGGTAATACCGAAATGGTAATTATGGCTACTCATGGAATTAAAGGCATTCAAAAATTTACTGGCAGTTGGGCTTTGAAAGTTATTAGAGGATCAAAGGTCCCGTTTCTTGTTGTACAAGATATGCCTGCTTCACAAAAGCTTGACAATATAATTTTCCCTATAGATTTCAAAAAAGAAAACAAAGAGAAAATAAAATGGGCTCATTACTTATGTAATTTGTACAAAGCTCGTATCCATATTGTACACCCGTTGGTTACTGACCGTATTTTCAGGGGACGTATTTATTCAAACCTTGTTTTTGCCAAAAAATATTTTGACAATACCGATATCCGGTTTGAAATAAAAACTGTTGGCAATAAAGTTAATTTTGCAAAGGATACCATAGAATATGCACAACAAGCCCAAGGAAACCTTATTCTGATCATGACATCACGTACCCTGACTTTTATGGATTACATGCTGGGGCCGTCAGAACAACTCATCATTGCCAACTCGGCTAAAATTCCGGTAATGGTAGTTAACCCAAAACCCAAAAGCCTTTCAGGAGGCTTTAGTGCTACAGGCAACTAATTCTTAGAAAATTTTTAGATTATGTCAGAAAATAAATTTGTGCCATTTGTACCTGCAAATACAAACATGGCTGAAATGACCATTAGGGCATTGCTCATTGGCTTAGTGTTGAGCGTAGTTTTAGGGGCAGCCAATGCTTATCTGGGATTAAAAGCCGGGATGACAATTGCAGCTACCTACCCGGCAGCTGTAATAAGCCTTGCTATTTTAAAAGCCTTTCGCGGAACAATTTTGGAAGAAAACTTTGCCCGTACTGTTGGGTCAATAGGCGAGTCGGTTGCTGCAGGGGCAATTTTTACTTTACCGGCCTTTTATATAGCCGGACTTTGGGATCCATTTTATAGCCCTGGCAATTATATCACAGCAAGCTTAATACTAATTGCAGGAGGGATTTTGGGGATCATGTTTGTAGCGTTGCTCAGGCGCATCATGGTGGACGATGTAGAACTGCCATTCCCCGAATCGGTTGCTGCTGCCGAAATTCATAAAGCAGGACGCTCTTCTGCCGGAAATTCAAAATTTTTATTTATTGCCATTGGCGTAGGAGGCTTGGTTAAATTATTGGGCGAGTTGAGGTTTTTTGCTGTCTATTGGGACAAATTTATCGTTTTTGCAAAACAAACTATAACCGGCACAAGCATTAAAGCCAAAGGAGGCATTCTGGCAGGATCTCCTGAAATCAGCCCTGCATATCTTGGCGTGGGTTACATCATTGGCCCGCGTTTGGCAGCATTGAACTTTAGTGGAGGTATTTTAGCATGGGGTATTTTAATCCCGATGATATTATACTTTTTGCTCCCGGGGATTGATATGGAAAGTTTAAAAACAGCCATGATTGCTGCCAATCCCGGAATTAGCCCCGACCAGGCTGAACAAAGCATAACAATAGGCTTAATAGCTCAAATAGCCAGATATATTGTAAAGCCAATTGCTATTGGGGGTATGTTAGTTGGGGCATTTTACACCTTGTTTAAAATGCGCAAGAGCCTCATTGCGGGAGTAAGCCGTTCTGTTGGAGATGTAAAAAAAGCCATGGCAGGCCACGAATTAAATATTCCCAGAAATGAAAAGGATCTAAGTTTTGGATGGATACTTCTTGGTATATTTGGAGTAGCGATTCTTACATTTATCATCACATTTTTTATTTTTCACACTACATTATTAGTAGCATTTGTGGCGGCAACAGTTTTACTTATACTGGCCTTTTTCTTTGCAGCAGTATCAGGTTACCTGGTAGGTATTATGGGGTCAAGCAATAATCCAATAAGCGGATTGACATTAACAGCTCTTGTAGTAACTGCATTAATTATGGTTTTGATGGGAGTAAGAGGGCAAGAAGGTGTTGCAGCTGTATTAGGTGTTGCTGCTATCGTTTGTGTTTCGGCAGCTGTAGCCGGAGAGATGCTGCAAGACCTAAAAGCCGGACATATCCTTGGCGGTACACCTTGGAAAATGCAAACTGGAGATATTGTTGGGGTAATTCTATCGTCATTAGTTATGTTTGGGGTCTTAGTGCTATTGAACAACGGAGATATTGCCCAGGGTGTGCGCGACGGATACCAGGGCGGTTTTGGAAGTTCAAATCTTTCGGCCCCGCAAGCAGGCCTGATGGCTCTTCTTTCAAAAGGAATTGTTGGGGGCGATATGGCTTGGCCTTTAATTATTGCAGGGATGCTATTAGGGGCATCATTAATTTTGATGCAGGCCAAAAGCCCTATGCTTATTTGTGTAGGCATTTACCTTCCTTTGCAAACTACTTTTGCTATATTCATTGGGGGCATGTTAAAAGGTATTGCAGATATGATAGCGGACAGAAATAAATATTCGCCCGAGCGTAAAGCAATAGCTGAAAATGTAGGGATACTTATTGCTTCGGGACTGATTGCCGGGGAAGCTTTGATGGGACTATTCCTTGCCGGCTTTAGGGGCTTTGATATATTCTTGACAGATTATTTCTATTTCTTTAAAAATCCAAGTTTTATGATAAGCCTCATAGTGTTGGCGGCAGTTTCTATGTTCATAATCTGGTGGCCTTTACGATATTCAAAAACAGATAATTAGTAAATAAAAAATAAAAAAGTAGGACAAAAGTTTTAAAACTTTAAAAAAGGTTTTACCTTTGCAGCCCTACAAACGGTCGGTTGGCCGAGTGGCTAGGCACCGGTCTGCAAAACCGTGAACGGCGGTTCGAATCCGCCACCGACCTCACAAAACGAGGCTGTATTTTGTGTGACAAACCAGTAACCGATTTTGATTGATGGTTCATTTTGTAACATAAAATACAGCCTCGTTCTTTTTTATACCAGTCTATTCAAACAGGTTTCTGATTTTTTCAAAAAAGTTTTTCTCGTCTTTCTCTGGTTTTGGATCAAAATTGCTTGATTCTGCAAATTTTTCTATAATCCTTCTCTCGTCTTTAGTCAGGTTTTTAGGTATCCATACGTTGATATGCACCAGCAAATCTCCTTTGCCGTATCCGTTTACTTCAGGAAGACCTTTACCTTTAAGACGCAGAAGTTTACCCGGCTGGGTTCCGGGTTCTATTTTGATTTTCACTTTACCTTCCAGGGTAGGCACCTCTACAGTCCCTCCAAGTGCAGCAACAGGAAACGTTACAAATAAACTGAAATAAAGGTCATTACCATCGCGCAACAGTTCGGGGTGTTTTTCTTCGGCAAATGTAACTATCATATCTCCATTGATACCTCCACGACGGGCAGCATTGCCTTTGCCCTGTACTGTCATTTGCATCCCTTCGGCAACACCGGCAGGAATTTTGATAGTTATTATCTCATCTTCTTTTACAATGCCCTCGCCATAGCAACGGGTACACTTTTGAGTAATAATTTTACCTTCGCCGCCGCAACTGGGACATGGAGAAGTGGACTGCATTTGTCCAAGAAAGGTGTTTGTAATTTTGGTCACAACGCCTTGTCCATGACAGGTACTGCAGGTAGTATGTGATGAACCTTTGGCGGCACCACTACCATTACAACTGCTACATTGTACGTATTTATTTACTTTAATTTTCTTTTCAACGCCTGTTGCAATTTCTTCAAGTGTAAGCTTAACTTTTACACGCAAATTTTGGCCTTTGCTAACGCGTTGGCCTTGATATGAGCTGCTACCAAAACCAAAACCTCCAAAGTGCCCTCCAAATATATCACCAAAGTGCGAGAAAATGTCTTCCATAGACATTCCGCCCCCTCCAAAGCCTCCTGCTCCTGAAGCGCCTCCTACTCCAGCATGGCCATAACGGTCATAACGGGCACGCTTTTCGTCATCACTAAGAACCTCGTATGCTTCTGCTGCTTCTTTGAATTTTTCTTCAGCAGCCTTATCTCCCGGGTTGCGGTCAGGATGATATTTGAGGGCATGCTGCCTATAAGCTTTTTTAATTTCGTCTTTGGTAGCATTCTTTGGTACCTCAAGTACTTCGTAATAATCTTTTTTCGACATGTTCAATTTTTTTAAATGGCCACAGACTTATTCGCCTACAACAACTTTAGCAAAACGCACAACCTTCTCGTCCAACAAATATCCTTTTTGAATAACATCTACTACTTTACCTGACATTTCTTTATCTTCCACCGGTATTTTAGTAACAGCTTCATGAAAGTCAGTATCAAACGGCAGATTCTTAGCTTCGATTTCTTTCAGGCCTTTTTGCTGTATAAAGCTAATGAACTTTGCATATATAAGCTCTATACCCTGCTTTACAGCATCAATATCGTTGCTTTGTTCTAATGTAGCAAGGCCTCTTTCAAAATCATCCACTACAGGCAAAAGGCTTTTAAGCATTTCTTCGCCAGCATATTTTGTAAGGTCCATTTTTTCTTTGAGAGTGCGTTTACGGTAGTTGTCAAATTCTGCAGATAAACGCATGTACTTGTCTTTCCATTCGGCCGCTTCTTTTTCAAACTGAGCAACTGAAGCCTCAGTTTTTTCAACATCTTCAGCATTATTAGAATTTTGTTCTGTCATTTGTTCATTTTGTTGTGCTGAAATATTGTCAGTGCCTGTTGGTTGCTGAGCATCATTTTCCATTTTCACCTCTTCATGCTTTGCCTTTTTCATATTATATGTGTAATTTTAATATGTTAATACCATTTATTTTGACGTATAAACTATGGTTTACTATCGGTATATGTTTATCAAAACTTTTGCCAAAACCCCAAAAACGACAAAATGACATTTGCCCGGATTAAGCTTTTTGGTCGGTAAAATTAAGTTATTCGCCGAAAGATTATTGAATTCAATATATTCTGGATAATACTTTTGATAAAAAATAATTTTAAACATTAAATAAAATGAAAATGAGTTCAGGGATGTTTTGGGGTTTATTACTGATAGTAATTGGTATAAGCCTGATAATAAAAATTGTTTTTAATATTGATTTTCCAATATTCAGGTTGATAGTAGCTTTTATTTTTATATACATTGGGATAAAAATAATTGTTGGCAAGAGTTTTCATCCTTTCTCAAGACACAAAACAGATACTGAGGTAGTGTTTGGCGAGTCTTCATTTGACAATATTGAACCGGGGAAGGAATATTCAGTGGTTTTCAGTAAGGGTGTTATTGATTTGCGGGGGGTACAAGCTAAAAGAGAAGGCGGGAAGGTTAAAATCTCCACTGTTTTTGGAAGTTCAGTGGTTATTGTTGACAAAAGTTTTCCTGTAAAAATAAATGTTGATGCTGTTTTTTCGGGTGCACACCTGCCAAATGGCAATTCAACTTCGTTTGGTACCACAATATACGAGTCTGACAGCCTGGATGTGAATAACCCTTATTTAGAAATTAAAGCAGATGTGGTATTTGGCGACCTGAAGATTGAAGAAAGGTAAATAGAAAAATTTGACAAAAATAGAATTGTTAATATTTGTAAAATGCTATAAACCAACATTTATTAACAAAAATTTCGGATATTTAGATATTAATTTTGCTGTAGTTAGTTAGTAGTTAGTTTTTGTTTAGGTTTTTATTTGGTTAATAATTGGTTTAGGTGGGGCCCCGCTCTTGAAGCGGGGTTTTTCTTTTTTAATGCAAACTATTCAGAATAGAATTGTTAAAATATGTAAAAACCTGAAAACCAACATTTATTAACTAAAATCTTAGGGTTTGCAACCTTATTTTTGTAGTATAATTAGTTATGTTAGTTAGTAGTTAGTTTTGTTTTTGGTTTTTTTGGTTTTTTTGGTTTTTTTTGGTTAATATTTGGTTTATGAGCCCCGCCTGGTTAGCGGGGCTTCTTTATGGCAGCATTATCTTGAAAAGAGGTTTATATCCTTTTACAAACCCTTTATCATCAAATGTTTCGTAACCAAGGATCATCGAATGAACTTTTTTAATAAAGACTTTGTTTTTAACATCGTACATCCAGGTTTCGCGAAACTGGATTTTGCCAATTAAATCGCGGTTATTGGAAAATTCCTTTTCTATTTTTCTTATTTCAGACGGGCAAAGTGTAGTATTGGTATAATAATCCAAAACCTGTAATTCGTTGTTATAAACCTGATAAAATAAAGTGTCTATAAGTTTTTTACGTTGGAGCTGCTGCAAACATTCTTCTGTCCATTTGTCATCTTTGTCGGGGTTCTTTATTACCATATCGCAAACAATAGTATCAGCCAAAGAAATAAAGTTTAACGAGTCGTATCGGATATTTACCTTTTGATTGACAATATTGACAGGCTGTTTGTTACATGCTGCAATGATAATACCCAAAAGAATAAAAGCTTTGTAAATGTTTTTTATTATAAATTTCTTCATTTTTGCATAGTTTTAAAAAATTATCACAAAAACCCTTTTTGAGCAGCCACTTTGATCAGCATAGCGGTATTTTTTGCGTTAAGCTTAACAATCAGGTTTTTACGATGACTATCTACGGTAAGAGGGCTGATAAAAAGCTTTTCGGCTATCTCTGGATTGGTAAAGCCATCGGCTATGAAGTGTAAAATTTCCAATTCGCGACGTGTGAGAATAAAATTGCTATCTGCATGCTGCATGCTTTCGGCAATGTCATCGCTAAGATATTTTTTACCAGCCAATACTTTGCGTATAGCCTCTTCTATCTCAACATCAGAGGCATTTTTCAAAACATAGCCCAATGCCCCGCCAGCAATCATCTGCTTTACGAGGCTTAGTTCTTTGAAAGAGCTGATGGCAAGAATTTTAGCTTCTGGCATTTTTTTTAAAATCTGCGAGCACAAATTAATTCCATTGCCATCAGGCAATTGATAGTCAAGTAATATCAGATCAGGGGTATAGATGTCAATGATTTTTAAACATTCGGCACACGAAAATGCCACAATGCACTCCCGGGCAATTTTCTTGTCTGTTACAAGCTTTTGTAAACCTTCAACAACTACAGGATGATCGTCAACAATTAAGATTTGGGACATATTTTAAAAAATATGTAACAAACATACATATTTTTCAGCATGCTGCCAAGATTTTACATACCAAACTTGGGGTTATCTCTGTGATTGTCAATAAAGTTAGCCATTTAGACTTATAATAAAGAAAATTCTATAGTGTATTCAACACCTTGTCGAGGCTTTGAGGCTACGTCAATAGAACCATTCATAAGCTCTACCCGTGACTTTACACTGTCAATACCCATTCCTTTCTGAAGTTTGGCTATTTCAGGGCCAAACCCAATACCATTATCCTGAACAATAAGGCATAAGCGATCTTGTTCCTGAATCATCTGAACAACAAGCTCTGTGGCTTGTGAGTGTTTAAGAGCATTGTTGACTAGCTCCTGTACAATGCGAAAACTATTGATTTCAAGCTCAGGTTTAATGCGTTGAAACGCACCCACAAACTGAAAACTGATGTTCATCTGGCACGATTCGTTTAATGAAGCACAAAAGTCTGATAGCGCATCTTTAAGTCCACTACGTATAAGGGCCTCAGGCATCATGTTATGTGCCACCCTCCTAAGTTCTTTAATTGATGCATCAAGCATATTTAGGGCATGGTCAAATTCTTTGGCCGATTGCTCTGAAACAATGGCATTGCCTTTCATACTGCTAAGTGATAACTTTACTCCCGACAACATACCTCCCAAACCGTCGTGAAGGTCGCGGGCCAAGCGCTGACGCTCTGTTTCTTCACCCTTAATGATAAGTTGAGAGGCTAATATTTTATGATCTTTTTCAAGCTGAACCAGCCTTTGCTCATGGATTTCGAGGTTCCTTTCGGCCAAAACTCTTTTATTTTTTAGTGCTTTGTAAATAAAGTAACCTAACCCTAACAATAAAAGTATTATTACAACAGATATGCCCAGATAAGCTCTTTGCAATTTCTTTTGGGCAGTAAGTTTCATTATCTGCTTTTCTTGTTGAACAGTATTATAGCGGGTTTCAAGCTCAAAAATTTTATGAGTCTTTTCGCTGTTATAAATTGAATCCCGAATGGTCATATAAATGACATAATTCTCTTTGGAACGTTTATAATCACCAGCGCGTTCGTATATGTAGGCCAAATCTTCGTACAAAAACTGAATACCCTGCAATTGGTTGTTTTTAACGCTGTAATCAATACATTCTGTTAGTTCGCAAATGGCTTGCCGATGTTGCCCAATCATTGAATAAACCATGCTCAAAGGGCGCTTTAAGCCCATTAGTCTGTTTGTGTCATGAATCTCAGCATAAAGCTGTTTTGCTTTTAATAGATAAGAAATGGCCAAACCAGGCTTTTCGAGTTTTCTGTATGTATTGCCAATGTTATGATATGCTATTCCCTCGCCTTCTTTATTCCCTATTTTATGGGCTATTTCCAATGACTTTTTATAAAAATTAATGCCAAGATAATAATCCTCTGCTTTTTGAGGTATAGAACGATTCTCGCAATACTCCCTGGAAGTTTCAAGATTACCTATGTGCGAATATGTTTTTGCCATTCCAAGGCTATCTTTGTTTTTCAAATAAAATTCCAACGCAGCTTGATAGTATCCTTTGGATTTTTCGTATTTTTCCATCAGATAAAAAATATATCCAAGCATGAATTTTATTTCAGCAATTTGGGCTTCATTATTTCTGGCTTGTTCAATTCTAAGTGCATCAATAAAGTAGCCGGTAGCAGTACTAAACTCTTCACGCCGGATATTGATTTTACCTTTATATTGTAAAGCAATGCTTACATAGTCGGGACGTTTAGATTTTGATGCGTCTTTTTCCAGCTGCTCGGCATAGAAAAATGCAGAATCAAGTTTTTTATCCATACAACGGATAATATCATTTCTCAAAATTGAGAAATGAGTATTTTTATCTTGCGCAAACAAGCCAACATTAAAGCAAAACTGCAACCCAAGCAGAATTAGTCCAAACCGCATATTTTTTTTACCATTATTACAAAAATAACAGTAAATATCTGCATAAAAATCCTTCTTTCAGGGGATAAGAGGCTAAGTGTTGAAAAACAAAAGTTTTATTTTAAACTGATTTTATTATCCAGCATACGGTTTTTATACTGTTGAATAAAAGCTTTAGCTGTAAGCTCAAGTTTTTCCTGAATTTTAGGCTCTTTGCCAAGCAAATCCTTTGTAAGAAGCGGGTCTTCTATCATGTTGTATAAATGAAAAGGCCCTTTAGCGTTAAACATAAACAAATAACCATCCTGATAAAATCGAAAAATATCGTCCAGGTTGTTCACGGCAAATTTGTTGGCTGGAGGATTGAATAAATCTTGCCCAAACGAGAAGTAAGGTTCAGGATAACCTATATAATTGGCAACTGTTGGTAATATGTCTATTTGCTGGGCTATGGTTTTTTTGTCTATACCATTGAGTGAACTTCCCGGATGATAAAAAATTATCGGCACTGCAAAATATCCAATGTCATTTTTAAACTCAGGACGTTGGTTAAGGCTAACATGGTCAGCCGTAATTACGAAAAGTGTATTATTGAACCATTTCATTTTTGAGGCTGTTTCCATAAAACGCTTGATAGAATAGTCGGTATATTCAATGCAACGTTGCAAAGGAAAATCTTTTGACACAAAACGCTTGTCATATCTGGCAGGAAGCTTAAAGGGATGATGCGAAGAAACAGTAAAAACTGTGGCCAGAAATGGTTTACTAAATGTATCAATGGTATTGGCCATGTATTGAAGAAACTCTTCATCGTAAATGCCCCATGTACCATCAAAATCTTTGTCGTTATTGTATTCAGTCATACCATAATATTCGTCCACCCCGGCCAGTTGCCCAAATGCAAGAAAACCCATTGATCCGTTTGGCGCCCCGTGAAATAATGCAGACTTGTACCCCATTTTTTTGAGCATATTGGGTAATGTTGTCATGGTATTACTATAATATGGTGAAAGGACAAAAGGAGATTCGATAGCAGGGATAGAAGCTAATACAGAAGGCAATGCGTCTATAGATTTGCGGCCATTGGCAAACGAATATTGATATGATCTGGCGTGCTTTAGTAATGAGTCAAGGAAAGGGGCATAGCCTTTGTATTGGCCATTGTCTATTTCTGGGTAATAGCTCCCGATAAACTCTTTATTCAAGCTTTCAACAATAATGATAACCACGTTAACCGGGTGCTTAGGCCTTGTGGTATCAGGGTAATGCACTGGTAAATACACTTTTTCAAGAGATGCTTCATCGGCAAAATAGTTTTGACGTGAATAAGCAACCCCCTCGGTACTACGAATAAGACAGAACGGGGTATTTAGCACGATAGCCAGTTCTGCAGGAGATTTTACATATTGTCCGGCATTGCTCATCGTAATAGGCCTTGTGCTATGTTTCAGGTCGCCCCTGATACCCGCAATAGACAATAATATAACAATGCAGGCAACAACTATTGAATATGGATAATAAAAGTACCATTTTTTAGGAAAGGCTTTCCCAACATCAAGCCGGTTGTAGAGGTAAACCATCAAAAACATAGAAAAGATATATAAAACCGTAATTGGCCAGTAATCAACAATAAACCTCATAAACAAAAGGACCATATTGGTTTCGTGTTGAAACTGGGCAAAAACTTTGATGGTAGTACGCTCCAATACAAAGTTGAAATACGGAATATCCGCAAAATTGGCTACTAACCCAATGCCATTAGTAATGAAAAATATATATTTTAATACTTTTTGGTAACCTTGGTTGTGCCGCCACGGTATTGGCAGGATACTCATCACGATAAACAACAGGTTGGTATAAATGATAGCAGTTGTATCAAACTTCAAGCCACCTCCGAAGATAATCATTAGCCTATCAAACCCAATATTGTTGAAATGGTCGATATTATAAAGGTAAAAGATTAACCGACTAAGTGAATACAGCAAGTAAACAATAAAAATACGATATAAGAGCACCAGATATTGTTCGGCCTGGAAACGAGGAAAGAACCTACGAAAATTCATATTGTCTAAAAATAAATTGTGGCAAAATTATATAAATAAACAACACAAACCTGATGCTTTTTTCATTTAGAATTGTTTTAATTATCATAAAAAGTATCACTGTTGTCCGATAATAGTACCAAGACTAAAGTCATTCAGCAAGTTACTATTTGCAACCCCAGTCCTGAGGCTGGAGTCGAAGTTATGATGTAATTGGGCTTTAGCCTAATATTTAGTTTTATATCGGACAATGGTGAAAAAAATAAAGAATAATGCCATCAAAAGGCTTCAACCAATTCTATTTCGTATGTTCAAAAATAAGATTGTTTACTTCTTTTTCGCACCCGCAAAAGAAGATAAACAAGCCATGAAACGAGCATGATTCGTTAAACACAAACAAGGATGAAAACAAAAAAAATATTCATTGGTAAAAAGAACCGTTTAAAAGATCCTTTTTACAATATTGACATTTTTTTGAAAAAAGGTTGCTTCAATCCATTGCGAAAGGTATTTTTGTCGAAATTATTTTAACTGTCGAAAAGCTTATGACCAATGACATAGAAAAAGACTTATTAGAGGCCTTGCATACCCTCCAATGTTTTATTGAAGATACGCAACAGGTCAAAAACATAGACAATGCCAGTCAAATGCTTGTCGACAGCATCAAAGCCGGAGGTAAAATTATCTCTTGCGGCAATGGAGGAAGCATGAGCGATGCCATGCACTTTGCCGAAGAACTGTCGGGGCGGTTCCGTGGCGAACGTCCTGCACTACCCGCTATTGCTATATCTGACGCATCGCACATAACATGTACCGGTAATGACTATGGTTTTGACGCTATATTTTCACGTTTTATAGAATCAATAGGCAAACCGGGCGATGTTTTATTGGCAATAAGCACCAGCGGCAACTCTGCCAATGTTTTAAAAGCAGCCCAGGTGGCAAAACAAATGGGTATAAAGGTGCTGGCCTTGACTGGCAAAGATGGCGGAAAACTGGCTTCAATAGCAGATGTAGAAATTAGGGCCCCTAAGACTCAATATTCAGACAGGACGCAGGAAATTCACATCAAGGTGATACATATCCTAATTAGATTGGTAGAAGAGAAGCTATTTTCGACTAAATGATCTGAAAAATCAAGTGCTATTTGTGCAATGAATTGGCTACTGCATATCCTATAAGCCTTTGATAGCGTTCGCCTGGCATTTGATAGTAGATGAAAGCTTGGTATTCATTTTCGGTTTCATAGTGCGAACGTTCAACAAAAACATAATCAGGAATACTGGAAGGAGCTTCCTTGTATACAAACAGATAATTGTAATAACCTTGTTTTAGCAGAAGGTTAATTTTATAAGCATGTTCAAGCGTATCATATTTTAAACGCGAATATTCATTACATTGCCAGTTATTGAATGCCCCATTCACATATAAATTGCCTCTTTCAAGGCTATCAGGAGTTAGAAGGCGAAAATACACCATTACATAGTCGGCATCTATATCTTTTGTTTTTCCGTTTGAGTTTTCGATAAAAAACTTTCCATTGATATCCTGTTCAGAAAAATATTGTTTTTTATTGCGCCAAGAGTCAGGATGGAGAACAACTTCGTACCAGTTCATCAGGTATGAGATAGACTTGATACGCGGGCTTTGATAACGGATACTTTTTATATCAAAATTGCGAAACTCGTTTAAACCCATGAAAAGGTTCGAGTCCGGGTTGTCATACACCAATATTTTATTATCCTGCAACTGGGCCAAATAACAGGTTTTTCGGGTGTTAAAATTAAAATTTTGCACCACAACAGCCTTAATTTCTGACCTTAGGTCAATACTATTCTGCACATCGGGTGTAACAACCAGATAAAACTGGTGTTGTCTTTGCATATAGCGTGCTATTTCAGGTTTGATAATACGGAAGTCGATAATAGCAGATTTTTCAACAACATAAAACTTTCTTTGAAAAACAACCTTCTCTATATCGTTGTCTGCAAAAACAATGAGCAAATAATTGCCAGATACAATTGGTCTGCAGTTTTCGTTGGGAAAAATTAGGTCATAGTGCAAATAGTTGACCACTGTGCTAACAGAGTATTTATAATCCATCAGCGGGTTTGATTCAAAACCTTCGGCTATTTCGTAATACGAAACATTTTCTTGTTCCCACTTTTCATTACAGTGAATGATGGTATAATAAAGCTTTTTGGGGTTTCCCGAAAGGTCGTCGAAAGAAAGGTGCAATTTATCTTGTGAGTTGAGAAAAATAACAGGGTTAGACATCTCCCAACCTTCAACATAAAGCTGAATGGTATGGATATCTTTGTCGCAAATAGTGTCATTCTTTGTTTGAGCATCTAAACAGTAAATGCCCCAACAAAGAAAAACTATTGCAAGCAGTTTGTCCATCACTGTCTGCTTTTGTTACAAAATCAGCATTGCATCGCCGTAAGTACCAAAGCGGTATTTTTCTTTAATGGCCACTTTATATGCTTTAAACAACAGGTCATACCCGGCAAAAGCCGATACAGTCATTAAAAGCGTTGATAAAGGCAAATGAAAGTTGGTAATCATACTGTTGGGGACACTAAAATCATAAGGAGGAAAGATGAATTTGTTGGTCCAACCATCATAAGGTTTAAGTGTACCATTGGTGGTTACAGAGCTTTCGAGGGTACGAAGCACAGTTGTCCCGACAGCACATATTTTTCCTTTACCTTCTTTTGCTTTATTAACAATATTGGCGACTTCTTCTGAAATAATAATCCTCTCCGAATCCATCTTGTGTTTAGTAAGATCTTCAACGTCAACAGAACGGAAACTGCCCAGGCCAACGTGCAACGTAATAAATCCAAACTCAACGCCCTTTATTTCGAGGCGTTTGAGGAGAGGTTTACTAAAGTGTAATCCTGCAGTAGGCGCAGCAACAGCCCCTTCGTGTTGTGCAAATACCGTCTGGTAACGTTCACGGTCTTCGGCTTCAACAGGTCTTTTTATTGTTTTTGGGAGAGGGGTCTCACCTAAACTATACAATGTTTCTTTAAATGCATCATAGTCACCGTCAAACAGAAAACGCAACGTACGTCCACGAGAGGTGGTATTGTCAATAACTTCAGCAACTAACGAATCGTCCTGACCAAAATAAAGTTTATTGCCAATACGTATTTTGCGGGCAGGGTCAACCAGTACATCCCACAAGCGCTGTTCGCGATTAAGTTCGCGTAAAAGAAACACTTCAATCTCAGCACCTGTTTTTTCTTTGTTCCCGTACAAGCGTGCCGGGAATACTTTGGTATTGTTGAAAACCATCACATCATTTTCTTCAAAATAATTGATGATTTCATGAAAAATTTTATGCTCTATTTCTCCCGTTTTTCTGTCGACTACCATCAACCGTGCATCATCACGGTTTGGAGAAGGATAGCTTGCAATCAACTCGGCAGGCAACGCAAACTTGTACTGGGATAATTTCATTGTTTATAATATTAATGTTTAAACAAGCAACTTGTTGCTATTCAATATTTTATAAAATTTTAAGGCTGCAAAGTTACTAATTTTTCCTGAAATGTGTCTAAAGAAATTGCATCATTTACATGATAATTTCCTGAGGCCGTGCGACGTAGGCCTTTCAAGTGTGCGCCACTTTGCAAGGCTTTGCCAAGGTCGTATGCAAACGATCTGATGTATGTACCCTTGCTACATTTGATGCGTACAACTAATACCGGGCGTTCAAAACTTATTATTTCTAACTCGCTAATATTGATAATATTAGGCCGCATTTCTACTTCTGTTCCTTTGCGGGCATATTTGTATGCCCGTTTACCGTCAATCATTTTGGCAGAAAATACAGGCGGCACCTGCAGACTTTCACCCAAGAAAGACTGAAATGCTTTATTTATGGCTTCTTCATCTATATGTTCAAAAGGGAATTGGCCATTATACTGAGTTTCCAAGTCATACGATGGGGTAGTTTTCCCAAACTCGATAGTAGCAATATATTCCTTTTCAGTATTTTGTATTGATTCTATCTCTTTAGTCTTACGGCCTGTGCAAACAATAAGCAAACCTGTTGCCAGCGGGTCAAGTGTCCCGGCATGGCCAACTTTAAGGTCTTTCAGTTGTAACTGACGTTTCAGGGCATATTTTATCTTGCTTACCACGTTGAATGAAGTCCAGGTAAGCGGCTTATCAATAAGGATAACTTGTCCTGCTTTAAAATCTTCGGCCGTCATACTAAAATTTCAATTGAAAGCCAAACATTACCATTACCAAAATGAGGATTCCTGCTATAATCCTATAATAACCAAACAGCTTAAACCCATGCTTTGTCAAAAATGTGATAAAAGATTTGATAGCAATGATGGCTACTATAAAAGCAACAATATTTCCGAAAGCAAGAATTTTAACCTGTTCAGCATTCATCATTATCCCATCCTGATAAAAATCATACAATTTCTTGGTAGTAGCCGCAAACATGGTTGGCACAGCAAGAAAAAATGAAAACTCGGCAGCCGCTTTACGCGTCATCTTCTGGCTTAACCCCCCAATGATAGTGGCTGCCGACCGAGATACCCCTGGTATCATAGCTATGCACTGAAAAAAACCAATGATAAAGGACTTTTTATAGCCTGGCAGATTGTCGTCAACTTGTGTTTTTTCAAAAAGTTTGTCCACAAATAAGAAGAATACTCCTCCAATAATTAACATTATGCCTACAATAATGGCATTTTCGAGCATTGCGTCAATCTGGTCGCTAAACAATACGCCAAAAATAGCTGCCGGGATAAAACCCACAAATAATTTCAGGTAAAAATTAATACTTTGAAAAAATTTTTTCCAATACAATACAATAACTGAAAGAATGGCCCCAAACTGAATAACAATAGTAAAAAGCTTTGTAAAGTCATCATGTGCTATTCCCATCAATGTAGAGGAGGCTACCATGTGCCCAGTTGACGAAACGGGCAAAAATTCAGTGATACCTTCAACAACCGCTAAAATGAACGCTTCAATATAATTCATACTCTGTGAAAAATGTTTCTAAAATCCTGAACTTCAAAATTTTAACTAAAATGAAAAATCAAAATTTTATCAAATTTTGAAGTTGCAAATGTCAACAAAATTTGTACCAATAACCCAAAAACAAAAGTTATTGTTTTAAAAATCTTTCAGAAACAATTTTCCAATCTACAATTTTCCAAAAAGCCTCAATATAATCCGGCCTCCTGTTTTGATAATCGAGATAATAGGCGTGTTCCCATACATCACAGGTTAAAAGTGGCTTCAATCCTTGCCGCATAGGGTTTCCGGCATTAGGTTCCTGGACAATATCAAGCGTATTGTCCGGCCTTAGTACTAACCAAGCCCAACCAGAACCAAATAAAGTTGTTGCAGATTTTGCAAAAGCTGCTTTAAAATCGGCAAAGGAACCATATTTTTTTACTATGGCATCAGCCAAAGGCCCCGTTGGTTCAGCCTGCGGAGTTGCAGAAAAAGTCATAAAATAAAAGGTGTGGTTCCAAACTTGGGCCCCATTATTAAATATACCTCCATCGGCCTCACGGATGATAGTTTCAAGGCTTGCATTCTCAAAGGCAGAGCCGGGTATAAGGTTGTTGAGATTGTTTACATAGGCCTGGTGGTGTTTCCCATAATGAAATTCAATAGTCTTTGGACTAATAACCGCATTTAAAGCATCGGCAGCATAAGGCAAAACTGGCAATTCGTGTTTCATTGTTTTTTATTCTAATATAATGAATTTTTAAGCAATTGTCAAGTCAATTTTATACAACAGCAAATATACAACAAGATTGGCCCTTTTTTTTAATTTTAAAAGTGTATTTTCAACATTTAAAAAACCTGTTAAAAATCAGTTAATCATTGTCTGTTTAAATTTCAAACCCTAACTTAGACCGCTCAAACTATAACTAATTTTTATGAAGCACAACTATTTTACATGGGCTGCTATTACTATAATAGCCATGTTGGCTGCCTGCACTTATCAAAATGAAGAGGATTGGAAAAAAGAACATGCCAGTACAGACTCTGTATATCAGTATGGCACCAAAGGGCTGATTGCTTTTTTTGCTTTTGACAATTCTCTAAATGAAAAAACAAATAATGGTCAGACAGTTGAAGCTGAAAATGAGGTCAGTTACTCAAATAATACCCGTGGCGCATTATCAAAAGCATGTCTTTATCTTAATGGCAACAATTCTATTAAGGTATTGAACCAAAAATATGACACACTTACGGTTTGTTTTTGGCTAAAAAGCGAACAACAACTAAAATACCTGAGTGAACCCAAACCTGTACTTGTTGATATAGGCCAGGGAGCAACAGTTTTTGAGGTAGATGGCACTACCGGTGCTTCTGACATCAACCTGATTGTGGGTGACCAAAAAACTGAAGATAAAACAAATACCATTGATACTTATACCGAATGGAATTTGGTTATTATAGAAATTGTAAATGACGGGGTCAACAAACTGATATTTTACAACAAAATCAATGGAGAAGATGCATGGCGCCTGCTCCCTAAAAACATTGACTATAAAAACGGCCAGGTTTGTATTGGCAAAAGCAGCGCCAATAAAGGCTTTTTCAAAGGATATATCGACGATTTGCTTATTTACAAGCGGGCATTGACCAAAGATGAACGTGAAAACCTTAAGAAATTTTAATCCCGAAAAAAATGAGACACATGAAATACAGTTATATAATATTTTTAGCCACTTTTATCTCAACCATTGGCCTCAAAGCCCAGGACGACCTTGATGCTTTTCTGGATGAACAAATGGCAGACCACGTAGATTATGCTTTAGGGACATTTTATTCCAGTCGCATTGTCAATTTTCAATCTACTCAAATGATACCCAAAGGCGGGCTCGACTTCAGGGTTCACCACCGTTTTGACCAGGTAAGCGAAGGGTACAACCGTTTTTGGGGCATTGACGGGTCGCACTCGTACCTAAGCCTCGAATATGGTATTACAGACTACCTGATGGCAGGTATTGGCAGACAAAGTGATGCCTTCTTCAATGGTTTTGCCAAAGTTTCGGTTTTTCGCCAACAAAAATCATCGAAAAGAACCATCCCAGTAAATGTTGTTTGGGTTTCGACAATGGCAGCCGATGCCTATAACTATGAGAATGACAAGGAACGAAACGATGATTTCAGCCGCAGGTGCAGCTATACCCATCAATTGCTAATTTCACGGATGTTTTCGCCAAAATTGTCGTTGCAGCTCTCGCCAACCTTTGTACACCGCAACATGGTCGAAACCCCCCAACAAGATAATGACTACTATGCTTTAGGCATTGGGGGGCGCTATAAGCTCACCAACACTTTCTCGGTCAATGCTGAATACTTTTACGTGATAGGCGACAGAAACACTGCCACACAAAAATACTATGACCCGGTAAACATTGGAGTTGATATCCAGGTTTCAGGGCACGTTTTTCAAATCATGCTCACCAACAGTTCTTCAATGCTCGAGCCGGGGATGTTGACACAATCCTCAGAATCGTTCACAGATGGAGATATCCGTCTTGGCTTCAACATTTCTATGGTTTTCACCTTAGGAAGAAAAACAACTCAACAATAATTACACACTAATATCATGAAACACATACTATTTCTTGTTTTGTCACTTTGTTTTATTTGTACTACTTACAGTCAGGACAAGTACTTTACCAAAACAGGTAAAGCTTATTTTATGTCGCACACTGATGTAATTGATATTGATGGCACCAACAATCAGGTTTTTTGCGTACTGGAAACTCAAACTGGCAATGTAGCCTGCGCTATGCTTATAAAAGCTTTTGAATTTACACTGGCAACAGCCTCAGAGCATTTCAACGAAACCTACATGGAATCGCACCTTTATCCTAAGGCAAATTTCAAAGGCAAAATCGCAGGCTTTGACATGGCAAAGCTTTCCTCTGCCGAAACTAAGCTTACTGCCGAAGGACAGCTTACCATTCATGGAAAAACAAAAAACGTGAGCTTGCCGGTTGTTGTTTCATTAAAAGACGGTGTAATTGTTGGTTCGAGCAATTTCAAGGTTTCTATTGCCGATTATGATATAAAAGTACCTAAAGTAGTAGAAAACAGGGTGGCTAAAATTGTAGATGTAAAGATTAACCTCGAACTGAAAGCTGAGAAAAAATAAGCCACAATTTTCTTTTTTACCATACTTTTGTTCTCCTTTATCCATTAAAACTTATTATTATGTCAAAAGCGAAGACTTTTATTAAATATACCCTCATTATTGGGCTGGCTCTTGCAGTAATTGGGTTTATAGTGCTTTTATTTGTTTTCAGAAAAGCAGACGATACCGTGGCAAAACAAAAAACAGATTATTCGGTACAAAGCAAGCAGCTCGTTACCGATTTTGAAAACAATGAAAACACTGCAAATGCCAAGTATTT
Organism: Bacteroidota bacterium; assembly: GCA_029572965.1. Classification (GTDB taxonomy): domain Bacteria; phylum Bacteroidota; class Bacteroidia; order Bacteroidales; family DTGW01; genus JAKPQD01. Next base: position 89,192 of record JAKPQD010000273.1, read on the forward strand.
GGGCAAGATTCTTGAAATAGAAGGCCCGGTAGCCGAAATAACTGTTGACAGTAATGCTGTTGTTGTTGTTTTACGCCCTGAAGGAGCCATGTCCGGAGTCAATTGTGCATTGGGGAAAAGCCAGGTTGCTGATACCTCTAAAATATCGATTGGCAAAACAGTTAAAATAAAAGGTGTTTGCAATGGCTACTTGATGGATGTTGTTGTAAACAAGGCTTCTTTGGTAAAATAATATCTTCTTTTTGCAACAAATATGAAATTTGCTGATGTAATAGGGCATTCGGACATTAAGAAGCGCCTGATAAATGCTATACGCGAAAACCGTGTTAGCCATGCTATACTGTTTGCAGGCCCTGAAGGAAACGGGGGCTTGCAAATGGCAATAGCTTTTGCCCAATACATCCATTGTTCCAACAAAACCGAGACTGATGCCTGCGGAAAATGCCCATCATGCCTCAAGTTTGAAAAATACATACACCCGGACCACCATTTTGTTTTTCCTACTGTCAACACCGAAGGCTCACGTAAGCAAAGCAGTAACGATTTTCTGCCCCAATGGCGCGAAATGCTCCACGAGCAGGGATACTTCAGCCTCAACAACTGGACCGAGAAAATCAGCAACGAAAACAAGCAGACAGGTATTTTTGAACACGAAAGCTCTGAAATATTGCGAAAAATAAACCTAAAGCCATTTGAATCAGACCTAAAGACCATGATTATCTGGCTTCCGGAAAAGATGAACGAAACGGTCTCAAATAAAATACTGAAAATACTGGAAGAGCCCCCTCTGAAAACCTACTTCATCTTGGTATCTGAAAACCCGGGGATGCTCCTGAAAACTATCCTTTCGAGATGCCAACTGACGCATGTACCGCCCATTGATGCCGAATCATTAGTAGCAGGAATCCGGGCAAAATTCCCTGATGTGGAAAACCCCGAAATAATCGCCAGGATGGCTGCCGGGAACTTTGTCAAAGCTGGTGAATTCATCCGGGAAAATGAGAACGAAAGGGACAACTTCGCTTATTTCAAATCGCTCATTGAACTGGTGCAAAAAAACGATGTGATAAACCTCGTGGGCTGGTCTGCTCAAATGGCCACACTTGGCCGCGAGAAGCAAAAAAGCTTTTTCAACCTGTCGCTCAACCTCATACGAAACAGCTTTGTCTATAACCTTACCCAAAACACAGCCCTGCTTTACCAAAACACTGAACAACAAGAATTTTCAAAAAGGATGAACGCCTTTTTTAACCAGGCCAATTGCGACAGGCTGGCCCAACTGTTCAATGCGGGTGCCTCAAATATTGAAAGTAATGGGAACGCCAATATTATCTTCTTGGATACAGCTTTGAAATTAAGGCCATTGCTAAAAGCTGGTGCTTAAAAATCGTAAAGTCATTTACCCAAATGTCTTTAGTAGCATATCATCCTTTTTAATTGGCTTTTATATTTCCCGTCAATGGTAAAATTGTAAAAATATACCCCTTTGGCTAAATTCTCGATACATATATTATTTGCGCCATATTGCCTTACTTCAATTTTTTTACATAATACACCTGATACATTATAGATGCAAAGAAATGCTTTGGTATTATAGTAATTATTAATATTTATGTAAGTCTTATCATTAAATGGATTAGGATAGTTCTGAAACACAATAGCTTCATCTACTGAACGTTTTATCGAAGTTGTTAAAAAACAATTGTTGTATTTTACGTTATGATACAAAACATCATTGCCAATCTTGCAACAAAGTAAAGTGGAATATCCTCCTACAATATTTATATTCCCGGAATTTTGAAACAAATCATCTAAACAGCCAACACCTTCAACCCATGTGGTAATTTCGCCATTTCGTGAAAAATAAAAATACTTCTTTGTGTTTTTAGTCTTTATAGAATCTAAATAAATATAAAAGCCATTCCCTTCAACCTTAATACTGTCTCCTATAGATAAATTAAAGTTATAAAGGACGTATTCATTTTGAACCGATTTACTATAACAATAAACAACATTCTGATCTTGGCAAAGATATTTGTCATATTCAAGCCAATTTGTCATTAGAGAGTCTCCTGATATTAATACTTTTGAATAAGTTCTATCGTTAATCAAGGTATCATCCCCAATTTTTAAATAATAACAGGTATCTAATCCATTCTTATCATCAAATTGAGCAATACTCCAAGTTTTATCCTTTTCAACTAATTGTTGCGAATGAACGTTCAAAACAAAAACAATCAAAACCGTAATTATCTGTATTATTTTTTTCATAGTTTTATTTTTAATTAAGGACAATTAATATTTAAGTTTGAGCCAGTTTGTAATTCTAATGACGACCCTAATTCAATTGAAAAGCCAGGACTAAGAGTTATTGAATCAGGAGCTTTTATTGTAATAATCGAATTGTTATTAATAATGCAAGATACATCATAAATCCCAGAAGCCTTATAAATATTACTATATGAAATAGTACCAGTTAATGATTTTTCAAAATCACATACAACTGGTGATTCATTTATCCTAATAGTCTCAGTCCATTTATTATTGTTATTTGTTCCAGAAATGAGTGTATTATAATCTCTAATATCAAAACCCCATCCTGGATCCCTAATATAAATATCATTAGCAACAATACCATAACAAATATCAACATGCCCTGGATATCTAATAACAAAAGGCCGATTATTTGAAATCTCTATAGTTATTTCATTTTTAGTTAAAGGACTAAATGTATAATTAGGGCTTAACCCCCAGTGCGAAAAAATTTCTGTCATTCCACCTGCTCCACTAAGAAAATTACCATTACAACAACCATTATCAATACTTTGGCAGCAGTTTGTTTGTCCAAATCTATTAGGGTTTCTTGTTCTAGCATACTCAGCTATTTCGCATAAAGTAATATTATCATTACCATAGTAATATATGATATGCCTGCAAGATATTGCCCAACACCAAGTATTACATTGAATTTCTGGCAATAGTGGCAAGTTAAGCACTTGACATTTTATATTTTGGCTTACTGTCAAAAATAAAACAACTAAATATTTATAGTATTTTGTTTTCATTGCTAACTATTTAAAATTTGGTTATATTTTACTTTTATTACATGCATAAAATCTCTCATTGAATATTCTATCAGTACACCACTATATGTTTCTTTTTTTATATCATGAACATGTTTTAATGTTGAGCCTAATGGTATAAATTTCAAATCTCTGCTATTCTTGTTACCAAGAGAATCTCTAAGCAAATAAACTCCCTTAATTGAAGGTAAATAAAGAATAGATTTATTTACCTTCTTATTATTAAATATAGCCCTTGTTTCTGTTTCATTTAATTCATTAGCAACCATATTATAGCCAATTCCAACTACTTTGTATTCTTTTATTATTTTTTGCACATGCAAAAAACAACGCTTTTCTTTATTTACTAATAGGGGAACCTCCCAACTATCAGAATAAGTAATAAGGTTATCGTAGTTAATAGAATCTTCAGGCATTTCAATATTTGTTAAATAAAGTATCTGATAAGGCTCGCCAACAACAACCTGTTCAAACTCATTTCTATTTTGAAACCCATAATAATCTTCATGACCATATGGAATTTTCTCTAAATATTTTTTAAAATTCGCTTCAGATACTTTAATTATCTCATGTTCAATATTTTTTTGAGCATTAACGGATACAATAATCAATTGTAAAATAAACAAGAGATATATTACTCTCACTAGATGATATTTATTATTCATAAGATGTAATTATTTAAAATAGGCTTTATTTAATTGATAACCAGCACTATTTACAACTTAAATGCTTTTGATTAATATTATTAAATTTTGACCTTTTTACTTAGTCAAAATCATCCGTTTCGTATCCACCTCTTTGCCATCGGCAATGAGGGTATAAAGGTACATGCCAGCATTTAGTTCAGAGGCATGGAGGGTGATGCTGCCGTTGCCTTTTGTATTAATAGCAATCGTACGTATTTGCAGTCCATTCATATCAAATATGTATAAAGCAGCTTGTTTAACAGTTTCGGGCAAATAATAATTAATCTGCGTTCGTTGGTTAAACGGGTTGGGTGCATTTTGCCCTAAGGTGGCAATACTATTTGTTTGGGTTGTGTTCACTTCAGTAGTTGTTTCTTCAGTAGTCTCAACTGCTTCCTTCATGCTGGTTTTTACTTTAGATTTACTTATTACACTCTTGAGGGAGTCAATCTGGCTTTGCTGGTCTTTAACAGCTTCAACAAGCAATGGGATTAGCTTTATATAATCAATGGAATAAAGATCTGTAGAATCATCGTGGTTAACCACTTGTGGCAATACCTTTTCTACTTCTTGTGCAATAAACCCAAAGTTGTCTTTCCGGCTTTTGTCAATATACTTCTTATAAGGAGCAGAAACATTTATACTATCTTTCATGTACATTGATGCTTTGTAATCGTACTTTACGCCTTTTAGTTATTTTAAAGTTTGTAACGGAGAAGTAATATTAGTGATATTCTCTTTCAACCGGGCATCAGAAGGGTAATATACAGTAGTAGTATATAAACACAAGAAGCCTTTCCCTGCTTTTCCCAGTTGTATAGCACTGTTACTGCCAGATGGGTACAACACCGGCCCGGTACCATTATAACCAGAGTAGTCAAAGACAATCATTTCATACCCGGTTTTGCCAATGTTAACTGCCCCGGATGACAAAACTTTAATTTGTGAATAAGTACTAATAGCAGGCATGACAATCAATGCAACAACAATAAACAAGATTTTCATTTTCATAGTTTTAAAGTTAATAAAGTTAAGGATAAAAATTTGTTATTCAAATTTATTCATGCTGTTGAAAATATAAGTAATTGACTATCAATATTTGATGGGGGGGGTAAATTGGGACAAACAGTTAATTTTTGGTGACGAATGGTGGAAAAGTGTTGACGAAGGTTTTTGCCATCAAATAATCCTATAAATGAAACAGCCATGTTCTTGCGAACGCAACTAAGCCAAGCGCCCTCATGAACGAAGTGAATAAACACGATAGTAATAAAATAGCCAAACCAGGAGTTCCATCTGACAATTAACAATTTAAAATTTTATCCAGATGAAAGTTTGCATAACAGACAAAAAGAAAAAATATTATTCGATAGTGGACTGTGTGAGCAAAATCAATAAATATAAGACATTTCCATAACCAATATTTTAGAGCAACCAAAAGCCAAGCACCTTCATGGATTAAATAAAAAAGAAATATAATAAATGCCAGCTGGCAAAATAGAAGTTGCCATGATGTTTAATTGTATAAACAACATCAACGTAAAGAAAAACCAATCAGATATTTAAAAGTTTTTTTTCGCTTTCCGAAAGATTTTTTTTCGCTTTTAGCAGTTCTTTGATTTTATCTATATCTTTAGCAGCCTTATGTGGTTCTCCGAGCATTTTAAACAGCTTTGCCCTGTTATATAAAGCGTCAATGTTGGTTGGGCTTAAATTCAAAACATTATTAAACTCTGATAAAGCTTCTTGAAGATTGCCCATGTTTATTTGCGCTATAGCTTTGTTGTTGTAAAATTCTTCTTCGGGAACATATATTTTTAACAATTGTTGATAAAGCTTAACAGCTTCCTGCCATTGCTGCGTAATGAGCATTATCCTGGCTTTTTCTTTCATTGCCTGGTAATTTGAAGGCAGAACATTTAAAATAGAATTATAAACATCTATTGCTGAAGTGTACTTTTTTTCTTGAGAGAGCAATGCCGCCTGTTCAAAAGCTAATGGTATATTTTCTTTATTGGCTTCCAATTTTTTAAGAAGTTGCATTTTTCCTTTCTCCTGATATGTATTAGCCTCATATACCGACCCCTGTAATTGCGATATTTCTGCACGCATAAACAGGTATTGATAGTCTGCAGGGTCTGCAGCAAGCAGAAAATCTATTTCTTTAGTCGCAGCACTCAAATTTTTTGTATTAACATATATTTTGCATAATAATGAACGAATTTCTTCATTGTCAGGCAATTTGTTTTTCAGGGTATTTAGCAAAGCTAAGGCCTGAGAGTTTTGATTGGTTGAGATATAGGCTTTCGCCAGCGACAGTTTCACTTGCAAATCGTTGGCCGGCACAAGCGAACTCATTTTATTGTAAAGCGGAATAATAAGTTCTGTTTTGCTTTCTTTCTTATAAATATTGGCTAACAATTCGTATGCCTTGTAATAATTGGGTTCTTTTGTGATAAGCTTTTTGAGTATTTCTTCAGCCTGTTTATTATTGCCATTTGCTGACATTATCATGGCTTTTAGTATAAGTAAAGCTTTGTCCTCTCCGTTTTTTTCTATTAATTTCTGAATAATATCTGTCGCTTTTTTCTTGTCTGCCAGGTCTGTTTTTGAATTGGCTTGTTTTAACAAGGCATTTAGTAAAATTCGCTGAATGTAAGCATCAAGATATTCAGCATCTAAGTTGATGGCCCGTTCAAGGTTTTGAGAAGCCCTAAGGTAGTATTCGCTCCCTATATTGTCCATGGCAAGTTGCGTATAATACCCTGCAGTATTTGAAAAGTTGTCTTTGATTTTTACAAATTTCTTTGCATCGCCAGGATAAAATTCGGGGATATTGGCAGCTCGTTTGTCAAACACCAAGTTTTCAATTAAAACCGCAGGGGAGTCATTCCCTTCTTCATCAATATGAGTCAGGTACAACCTGGTATATAAACTTTGTTCTTTTGACGAAAACACTAACCAACGCCCATTTGGCGACCATGAATGCCATGAGTTCATGTTTCTCATATTGCAATTCATCAAGCGGGGCTTCCCCCCTTTGGCTTCCATAATGTAAAGTTTACTGTCGGGCTGTAACAACATGAAATTTTCGGCTTGGCAAAACACTACCCACTTTCCATCAGGAGAAAACTTAGGAAAATAATTGCTTTTACCATTATTTGAAGCACCTTCCAGCGGTGAGGGCTGCCCACCTTTACCATTATTGAAATCTACTGAATAAATATCAAACTTAAATGGTTTGTGGCCTTGAGTAAACTCTTTAACGTCTTTTGCATAAAGCAATGCCCTTCCGGATTTTCTTATCCTTTCGTTGATGTATGAGTTTGTGCGGGAAAATAATACTTTTTTATTATCAGGGGACCAAACCGGGTTGCTTTGAACTAATTTTGGGTCATTAGCGCCTTGCAATTCGCTAAATTGCTTTGTTGTACGATTGTATATGCCAATAATACCTTTGACAGGGAAAAATAGCTGCGAATAGGCCAGGTTGTCGTCAATGGCAACAAATATGGACAGGTCTTTAACAGTTGACAAAACATACTCGCCAGAAGGAGAGATTTGTGACAATAAGCCAAAAGTGGGGTCATTTTCTTCTTTTTTAAAGTTTGTCCACGAAATTATATTTTCCGGATTTAGAAAACACGTATCTACGGCTTTTTCAATGGTATAAGAACCCTTGTCATTGCCATAATCAACGTCCATTGCCAGTGTTGGCCCATTTTTTGAAAAAGTATGGCAATTGGCGCATACCGGCATATTATCAAGCATTTTTCGCGGTGAACCTCCACTGACATTTCCCATGTACCATTCAATGGTATTTACATTCTTTACTGCATAAGAAAAAGGTAAGGTTACTGCCCTGAAAAATATCTCGGCACCAACTGAATCGGGCGAAATTTTAAACTTTAGTTTGTTGCCCGTAACATTCTCATTATTCTCATTAAACCCAATTACGGCAAACTTTAATGAATTATCACGATTTTTTTTCTTTAATTCTTCCCATTGGGTTGAATCCGGTTTCCATTTATTATTTTCTACAAACTCACCTAACAAAATATTCCCGGCTGAGTCACTGATACAGGCATACCATTTTGAATTGTTTGTAAACGAATCTTTCCACACAAACGTTGGGCTTTGAAAATCTATAGGGAATAAAGTGTTTTCTTGAGGGTAAACTACAGAAATCCCCGAAATTTTACTTTTGTCAATGAGAAAATCTTTGCACTGGTTTTTGATTTTCGAGTTATTGCATGAGCTTATTACCATACAGCATAAAATAACCCACAATAATCTTTTGCACATACTTTTGCACTTTTATAATTGCCGAAAATAGTATGAAATTTTAACTTTTATTTAATTATTAGCTAATTTTTACTTCTGTTGATTGTTCGTACCAAGATAATTTTATTACTTTACGGCTAAACTATGAAGTATGAAAATCTTTCAAAATAGAGTATTGCTAAACGTTTTGGCTATAGGCTTATTCTTAGCATTTATTTTTTTTATTATTAAAAAAAATCAGGACAAAAAAATCATCATAAAATACCCGTTTAATCAGGCTGTTTTTCCTCCTGAGTTCCCATCTCCTACCTTTGAATGGAAATACCGTGGCAGTTATACCGGCAAATGGTCTTTTTCTGTAAAATCCGACAGTAAGCTATTAGTTGATACCATTGTCAGTACAACAGTTTTAAAACTTTCAGAACCTGTTTGGGAGAACATAAAAAAGGAAAGTAAAGGCAGTGAAGTACAATTGATAATTAAACCACTGGATAAATACGGAAAAGCTTCGCTCGTTTTTGACATTAGTAAAGATTCGGTTGGCGCCCCAATTTTGTACAGGCAAATGCCTATACCCTTTGTTTTGGCCGAAGAAAACCTTGACTCAATGAACTATTCCTTAATCAATATTGGATCAAAAGAACCTCCTCATATAGCCATGAAAGGATTTACAGTATGTGGCAATTGTCATTCGTTTAGCGATAAAGGGAAATATATTGGATTAGATTTAGATGCCGGCTTGCGAGATAAAGGCGGATATTTTGTAGCCCCGGTTAATGATACAATATATTTCAACACTAACAATTACATGTCATGGACTCAAATTGAGAATAGAAAAACTTTCGGTTTATTTTCAAAACTTTCTCCAGATGGGCGATATATTGTTACAACTGTAAAAGACCGGGTTATACACAAAAATTTCCCATTTGAACCCGAAAATTTGGCTTTTTCACAACTTTTTTTTGCTGTAAACGGTTTATTGGCAGTGTATGACAGACAAACAGGTAAAATATGCGAGCTTAACGGGGCTAATGACGAAAAGTATGTTCATACAAATGCAATCTGGACTCCCGATGGGAAAAATATTATTTTTTGTCGCGCAAAGGCAGTAGAACGTATAGATTCATTAGAAATAAACATCACTGAAGAAGCTGTTATTGACGAATATGTACAACGAAAAAGAAGGTTACAATACGACATTTGCATTATTCCGTTTAACGAGGGCAAAGGAGGAACAGCCCTGCCAATAAAAGGGGCCTCAAATAATGGTAAAAGCAATTATTTCCCAGCTATTTCTCCTGATGGGAAATGGATAGTATTTTGCCAGGCCGAAAATTTCATGCTGTTACAGCCCGACAGCAAATTGTATATAGTACCAACAGCCGGGGGGACTGCTAAAGAATTAAGTTGTAATTTGCCGCTGATGAACTCATGGCATGCATGGTCGCCTAATGGACATTGGATTGCATTTGTATCAAAAGGTATGAGCGTTTATACAGATTTGTTTCTTACTCATATTGATGAAAATGGAAACTCGTCAGCTCCAGTTTTAGTCGAAAAAGCCCGAAAATTCAGACAAGTTGTTAATTATCCCGAGTTTATCAATATAAATGCTGAGAAAACATTTGTAATGCACTATGATTATGTTGAAATAGCCCATATACAAAGAGCCGTTTTAGATCATGACTATGAAAAAGCTAAAAAGCTTTTTTATCAGTTCAAAAGACAGCCTCAAAGGTTATTTATAGAAGATTATAATCAGTTGGAAAGATTAATGAAAAAAATTAAACTTGACCAAGAAATAGCCTGGATAGACACCATGCGAGAAAGATGTAAACAATAAATTCAATAAAATTAAAACGGAATTCGTCATAAGATTAACGTCAGTTCGACATTAAAAGCATTAAAAGAATGCATAGGTATTAGCATTGCAAACTTTTATCCTGAAGCAAAAATTACAAAAATTCAAGGCAATAACGATGCAATGAAAACAGCGAAACCTTTAACAGAAAAATTCCTTTGTATTTCAATAACACTTTAAGTTAACAACAAATCCTTGACAATTATCATTGAAAATGTTGTCATAATAAACGACATTGTAATTTGCATAGTGTTTTTAGTATCAGCATAAAAAAAGGTGCTTCACACAAAATGAAGCACCTTTTTTTATGCTATATGAAAATAATCAAGTTTATTCCCAACCAGGATATTGTTTAAGAACACCCTTGCTAACATCAACCTCGGCTTGAGGAATAGGGAAAAACTCATGTTTACCCTTAACAAATACAACAGATTCATCATTTCCTTTAACAAACCCGTTTAACTTGGCAGAAGCATCTCCCCAACGAACTAAGTCGTAGAAACGTTTCCCTTCCAAGGCTAACTCGCACCTGCGTTCATGTTTTACCTGATCTAAAGTTACGGTACCAGTAAGATCAGCAGGAACAGTATTACCTGGGCCACCACAAGCACGTGCACGTGAACGTATCATATTGATATATTTCAGTGCTTTATCATTATTGCCAAGCATTACAGCAGCTTCAGCAGCAGTCAAAACAACTTCGCCATAGCGCAATATTTTGAAATTCATAGGAGCTTCGTTCCAAGAACCGGTATTTTTACGATACTCATCATACGAACATTCGTATTTGTTCTGGTACATACGGGTTAATGAATTGTCAAAGCAAATTTTATACCAGCCACCTGTTAAGTTGATTGAGTCATTTCCGCCAGGCATGTGAATAGTAATATCCAAGCGTGGGTCACCAGCTTCAAATTCGTCTTTTAGTGACTTTGTGGGTATATCAAAGCCCCAATAGCTTGTAGTTTGTTTTACCCCTTTGGCATCATAATAGTAACGAGGCCCAGACCAGTGAACAATAGATGAACCTCTGGAGCTCAACCATTTTAATCCGTCCTGGATATTTTGTACTTCAAGTATTGCTTCAGCACTGTTATCGCCGGCAGTAGTAAACAAATAACGGAATCCGCTAACCTTATCACCCCTCCAGCAACTATATGTTTCGCCATCAGCACCTAAAAGCTTATAAACCCCAAGGTTCATAACATTTTCAGCCATAGCCAAAGCATCTGCCCATCTTTCGGTCAATCCTTCAAAACGAGCGTCCCCAGGGTAATTTTTTGCATAAGAAGAACCAAAGAGATAAATTTTTGCTAAAATAGCCATAGCAGCCCCTTTTGTAATTCTTCCAACATTTTCAGCATCATAGCTTAAAGGGAGTACTTCAATAGCTTCTTTTAAATCTTTTTCCATAAAAGCATAAAGATCTTTCATTTTAGCACGAGGCTGAATAAATTCAGAAGAGCCTAAAACATGGTCAACTAAAGGTACTTCACCATAAATCTGTGTTAACTGAAAGGTATTTAATGCCCTCAGAGCTTTAATTTCAGCTATCATTTGATTTATTGCAGCAGGAGATGCCTCTTTGTCAATTTTAGGGATATTGGGCAATTTTTCTAAAGCTTTATTAGCAAGCATAATAGCTTTATAAAACACACCATATGGAAGCCTGAGATTTTCATTCGATGGGATATGTTTAAGTTTTGCAATATCCTGAAAACTGGTAACATCTCCAGGGTCTTCACCGCCAGCATCAGCGTCATCAGAAGCCATATTACCCAATAACATAGATGTTTCCCTGTCCCAGGCAGTCATATATGCTAATTGGGCATATACAGCAGTAGTAGCCATTTCTGCATCTTTCTGGGTTAAATAGAAAGATGCTTCGTTATCTGTTGCAATAGGCTCAACATTGAGGAAATCCTCTTTACAGCTCATTACAAAACTAAATAACAAACCGATTAATAAGTACTTATATATTTTTGTTTTCATATTCAATTGATTTTATTTGTTAAAATGAAAGATTAGCTCCTACTGTAAACATCCTTGTTTTAGGATATCCTCCAATATCAACACCCAATATTGATGGGTCACTAAAGTCATAACGTGCCACTTCAGGATCGTATCCGGAGTATTTTGTCAATGTAAACACATTAGATACTGATACATACACCCTAAATTTCTCAATTTTCACTTTTTGGGTAAGCTTTGGTGGAACTGTATATCCTAGTTGGATAGATTTTAACCTTAAGTATGAGCCATCTTCAATTAACAAATCAGAAGAACGGCCCCAACTGTTAACCCCCATTTTAGGCATACTGCTTGAAGTGTTTCCTTCGTCAATAGGAACCCCGTGGTTGTCGAGGATTAAGTTTCCTTGTTTATCTGTAAGAGGTTCTCTGTATCTATCGGCAAAGGCAGCAGCACGGTTGGTAATTCTGTTGTTCCAGTCATAGAAATAACGTTTCCCACCATTGAATATTTTGTTGCCATATACTCCATTGAAGAAAGCAGAAAAGTCTAATGCTTTGTATGCAAGGTTAATAGAAAAGCTGAATACGAATGGAGGGTTAGGGTTTCCTAAATAGGTACGGTCGTTGTTGTCAATAATACCGTCATTGTTCAAATCTACCCATTTTGCATCTCCGGCAGTGACAGCTGTGCTATATTTAACAGTATCACCTTTAGCATTTATAGTATAGAAGAAAGGTTTCCCTTTTGCATCGGTTAATGTAGGGTCTCCTTTTCTAAAAATTCCATCTGATTGATAACCCCAAAATTCACCAATTGAATGTCCAATTTTACTAATGGTAATACCCGAAAATTCGTTGTGAACATTTCCTTTTACAATTGAGTCGGTAGCTAAATCAGTAATCTCATTGGTAACATAAGTTAAGTTAAAGTCTAACTGCGATTTAAGTTCTCCAAAAGTTTCTTTGTATGAGAGAGATAATTCTATACCACTATTTTTTACTGTACCAGAGTTAACTTCAGGTCTTGTAGGCCCGCCTTCACCACCTGAATTGGTTTGGAAAACACCGTTTACAAGTCCAACATCTTTGTACATCAACATGTTGTTGTTGTATTTGTTGAAATAATCAATAGAAAACATGACTTTGTCTTTAAAAAAGCCTAAATCAAGACCTACACCTTGTGATTGAACCTTTTCCCATTGAATATCAGGGTTGGCAATTTGTACAGGGCCTGCACCAGTTTGAGAAACCCTATTATTAAATGAATAATTATAAGTAGGGACAGTAGTTAAGATTTTAGCTAAATAAGGCCAGTTTGAACGTGGATACTGTCCCATTTCACCATAAGACAACCTTACTTTACCAAAACTAATTAACCCTAAATTCTTAACAGCTTCTAATTCGCTGAATTTGAAACCGGCAGAACCTGAATAGAAGTTACCCCACCTGTTGTTAGGCCCAAAATCTGACTGACCGTCTCGGCGCAGGTTAAACTGTAAAAGAACTAATCCTTTATAATCATAAGACAAACGTCCAAAGTATGCAGCAAATTTTCTTTCATAACCTGTACCTGTAACATTTTGAAAATTTGAAGTGTCGTCCAATGATTTAACAAAATAAAGCATGTTTGGCAAATCGCTTGCTATATTTTGCCTCGAACCTTGAATATTATACCCCCAGTTTCTTGAAGCTTCCATACCTGCCATTACAGAAACATTGTGTACTTCAGAAATGCTAGTGTTATAAGTAACAACGTTTTGCAACATCCAATTGAAGCCTCTTTGCATATTTTTCTCTAAAAGGTTAAATGTTTGATAATCATCAGCTTTAGCAAAGTATTTTGGAGTGTAGTTTTGATTATCAAGAATTGACATTGTTCCGGCTATACGTGGAGTATAGGTCAATCCTTTAAACAATTCAATGGTTAAACCTGCATTGGCTTCAAATACAGCATTTTTTGACCAGTAATTTCTGTTATCAACCATAACCATGGCGTTTCTTACCCCACCAGGTGTAACAGTCCATTTTCCATCGTCCTGATATCCTTTCATGTAAGGTGGCATAATGATGGCATTATAAACCGGGGTTTGGTAAACACCAGTATACATCCATTCTTCGTAACCTTCGTTGATTGTGTTTGAATAACTAACATTTTGATCAAACTTAATATGGTTGGTCAACTTTTGGTCAGCTTTTACACGCAAGTTTGTTTTTGTGTAATTTGATTTCTTAATAATACCTTCTTGTTCGAGGTAAGAACCACTAATATAGAAATTTGATTTTTCAGAACCGCCTGCAACACTAAAGTCAGCACTTTGCATAGGAACATTCTTTTTGAAGAAAAGATCGTTCCAGTTGTAATATTCTAATGTGTCAATATTAGTAGTAAATTGAGCTAACTTGAGTTCGCCTAATACCCTGTTGTAATCTTTAAGGCCCATCATTTCTACTTCGTTAGCAATGCTTTGCCAGCCATAAGAATAGTTTACATTGGTTGTAATTTTTCCTGCACTACCTTTTTTTGTTGTTACAAGGATAACACCATTACCACCTGATGAACCATAGATAGCAGCAGAAGCAGCATCTTTCAAAATTTCAACAGAAGCAATATCTGCTGCGTTTAGTTTAGTCATATCACCTCCGGGGATACCGTCAATAACAACTAATGGGTTTGTTCCATTGATTGAGGTCATCCCACGAATCTGGATGTTAACAGAACCGCCAGGCATACCTGTATTAGTAGTAATGCTAACACCAGCTGCGCGGCCCTGCAATGCTTGGGCAATATTAGCTACAGGCACTTCGGCAAGCTTAGCACCAGATACTGAAGCTACAGAACCTGTCAGGTCGCTTTTTTTCTGTGTACCATAACCAATAACTACTACTTCATTAAGCTCACTAACAGCTTCATTCATAGTAACAGGAATGCTGGTTTGAGACCCTACAACAACTTCTTGTGTTTCGTATCCAATAAATGAAAATTGCAATACTGCGTTTTCATTAGGGACTTTGATGCTAAATTTACCATCAATGTCAGAAACAGTTCCTGTTGTTGTGCCTTTAACAACAATATTTACACCTGGTAATGTACTACCGGTTTTGTCAACAATTTGACCGGTAATGGTTTTTTCCTGGCCTATGGCCCACGTGAAAATAAGTAATGAAGCTAAAAACAGAAAGGCTCGTTTAAAGCTTACATTGCTTTTCAATTCAATGTCATTTTGTTTCATACTTGTTTAATTTTGTTAGTATTGTAGTTGAGAGAAAAATTGCTTGGCCAAAGCTAAATTCATTAGTTGCAAACAAGGGGGAAAAATCTGTCAAATAACTCTGTCAAAATTAGTATTATCAGTATTTGAGGGCTTTCAAAGCGTATATTATACGCTAAGCTTGTTGTAATTATAAAAATTGAAAATGTTGTACATAGCTAAAAATATAAAATTATTTGATTTTTTGAATCAAATATATTGATATTTGATTTAAAAAATGGTTAAAATTTCTACTATTTTGAAATATATTGAGAGTTAGTTTTATTTAAATAAGATTTATTTTGTAACAAAAGATTGGTATAATACATATTATATATGCATTAAGTTAGTAGTACTGAGGTTGATAGTATTTCTTGAAATCTCTTTTTAGGTTGGTTAGTTTGTAAATGCACCCGTAGAAATATGGGTGCATTTTTTTTTATGTATGCACTATCCTTTATTGAGGCTTGATGATTATTTGCGGATAAATAGTATCAAAATATTTGCAATTTTTGAATTTTATTGCACACTTTTCATTTCATTTACCTCAGCCAATTGGTTGAGCGATACCAGAAATTTGTCCAATCCTGATGGAATGGGTTGTTTCCCAACAGTAATTTTAATTTTGATAACATTTTGCGTTTTACTTGTCGCTGTAGCTTCTTCAGAAGGAGGCACAACATTGCCACTAAAATTAATTGGGTTTTCAACTAAGTACCATGGACGATTATCAGATGAAAAGGCATCCTTTTCAAGAGCCTTCTTTTCAGATTTTTGCATTTGGGCATGCGCCTGAAAATTTTCAACCCTGAAATCGAATTCGAACTCGGCAGAGTCAATTCCCAGCGGAGCAATAGGAACAAGAGATAAAGTAGGGACCGAAAGCTCAAACTTTTGTGTTTGGTCATTAACTTTTTTTTCAAAAGTAAAGGTTTGCTTATACAATGCTTCTTTTTCTTTACGGGCTTGTTCTATAATCATTCCAGATTCGTCAACCTCAACATGGGGCGAACCTATTTGAAGCAAATAACTTAGAAATGCCCTACCTGCATGAACTTGCGCTTGAAAAAGAGAAAGAAGTGGTGCCAATACAGCCTGTGGCAATGTAATGGGAGGTGTTTTTTGATCTTTAATTGCATCCATGGTATGAGTTTTTGCTAAAATAAGGCTTTGTTGTAAAAAGGAAAAATAAATCTCTGCAAATATTTTTTTAGAAGGTCAACTTCTGTTTTTTATTTGAAAAGAATAGTTATAAGACAAATTTGTTTTAATTTGGCATAGAATTCGTTAATGTACATTTAAACACTAAACTCTGGGTTATGAGGTTCATTAGGATTAAAAGGATATTTTGTATTTTGACAATAACATTAGGCGTAATTACTTTTTCTGGGTGTACTAAGTATCAGTATATTACATTGAGTGGAAACGTCAATCAAAATGAAAGCAAAGCGTATGTTTTTGAAAATGATACTGTTAAAGTTGTATATTCGTTTAATGGAAATTGTTTTCCAATGAGCTTTGAAATTTATAATAAGTCAAATTTTCCTTTATACATTGATTGGAGCAAATCTTCAGCAATTGTAAATGGACATAATATCAGTTTGTGGAAGGATATTGCGACAATTAACGCTTCTTCCTCTTCTGAAGAATACAAATTCTCTAAGAATTTTACTTACAGCAATTCAGACATCACAGGGACAATGGCAAAAAGTGAACAAGTTACTTTTGTAGCCCCTAAATCATTTATTCAGCGAACGCCGGTTTATTTGAGAAGCGAGTTTATTAAACAATTTGACAAAAGCAATAAGGTCCGAAAGAATGTTTATTCAAAAGTAGGTAAGACTTCTGAAGTATTTTACTATTTTAAGCCCGATTCAACTCCAATGACATTAAGGTGTTTTTTAACTTTTTCATTGAAAGATAATAAGTCTGAGCCCTTTTATATACAAAATGAATTTTGGGTTTCAAGTATATCTAATACTATGTTAGACCCTGAAAACCTGATGTATAAGCCATCCAACCAGGTTTATCTGCAAGATTTGACAGGGTTTGGTGCTGTGGCATGGACAGTTACTATATTGGGCGTAATTGGAATAACATGTATTGCAAAAGCTCAACAATAAGACTAAATTTGGCAGTAACAAGTTAGGTTCTTTGTTTTGTAAAGTGTATTTTTGCTTCAAATAATTTTCATTGGCCAGAAGGTTCGTCATAAGCAATATTTTGGGTTTGCAGGTATTTCAGGTACTTAGGTTTGTGTCATTTTTAATTATAAGTGTTATTTTTACCCGTATAGACCTGACCAAAAAAGACATTGGCGATTTTGAACTCTTATTGTTCCTGGCAAGTACTGTTACATTCTTTTGGATAACAGGTATCATCCAGTCTTTATTACCTCTTTTTAATAATAATCAAAGTTTTAAGCTACGTAACGGAAAAGTTTTTCAGAAATCGCCAGAGCTGTTTAATACTTTTTTGCTCATATTGTTTATCTCTCTCTTACTTTTTGCAGCCGGCTGGTTATTTAAAGATGGAATAAAGGTATATAAAACTGGCCAGGCGCTTCCTTATGCCGATGGTTTGCTATGGTATATTTTATTGAGTAGCCCGGCTTGTCTGATTGAGTACATATACTTATTATATAACAAACCAAAACATATTCTTGCTTACGGTCTGATTTCGTTTACATTACAAACTTTATTTGTCATTATTCCGGTTAAATTAGGATGGGGTATTGAGGGAGGTATTTGGGGTTTAGTAATTATTTCAGGGATAAGATTTCTATGGTTATTAAGGTTAATCCAAAAATATGCTATAATAAAGGTGTCGTTATCTTTTATGAAAGAGCATCTTTATCTTGCCTTACCGTTGATTATTAGTTCATTATTGAGTGGTTCTGCTCAATATATTGATGGATTGATTGTTTCGGCTCAATTTTCGCCCGAAAAATTTGCTATTTTCAGGTATGGGGCAAAAGAAATGCCTTTGGTTGTAACGCTTGCAAGTGGATTAAACAATGCAATGCTTACACAGTTTTCGTCTATGTCGAAAATGAAATTTGGTTTGCTTACTTTAAAGAAGCGATCATTGCGTTTGATGCATATATTGTTTCCGATTTCTATATTGCTTTTGTTTTTTAGCGATTTGATTTACCCGATACTTTTCACTAAAAATTTTTATCAAAGCTCGGACGTATTCATGGTTTATGTGTTGTTGATTACAAGCAGGTTGGTATTTCCGCAAACCATATTGATAGGGCTTAAAAAGAACAAAGTGGTAATGTGGACTGCAGTTTTTAATATCATCATCAACGTAGGCCTTACATTTCTGATGATACCTCGATATGGGATTGTAGGGGTTGCCGTTGCCACGGTAATTGTTTATGTCATTGAGAAAATAATTCTGATGTCCTATAATTACTTTAAACTGGGCATTAACCCAAATGAGTATATACCAGTAGGTTGGTATTTATTTTATTCGGCCCTGATTACGGTTATCTTTGTGCTGATAGACCATAGGATTATCATGTTACGCTTATAGATACAAAGATGCAAAAGATATCACGTCGCGATGCCTTAAAATTATTAGGTTCATTATCATTGCCTTTTATTTTTCACAGAGAGTTAAGCGCTTATTTTTCTAAAGCAGAGATAAAAGAGATGAGTGCTGCCGATTTTGGCAGATTTACATGGGGAGTTGCCTGTGCATCATATCAATGCGAAGGGGCATGGGATGCAGACGGGAAAGGCATTTCTGTATGGGATACCTTTGCCAATGATACCAGCAACATTAAAGACCATACCAATGCAAATACCTCCTGCGATTTTTATCACCATTACAAAAAAGATATAGCTCTTTTAAAATCAATGAATTTTGGGGCGTTGAGGTTTTCGATTTCCTGGCCTCGCATTTTTCCAAAAGGTACGGGTGAAATAAATGTTAAAGGCATTGATTTTTATAACCGTGTTATTGATGCATGTATTGAAAACGGCATTGAACCTTGGGTAACATTGTATCATTGGGATCTCCCTCAAGCATTGCAAAACAAAGGTGGTTGGCGAAACCGTGATACTGTCTATGCTTTTTGTGATTATGTTAAGGTTTGTGCTGACGCTTTTGGTGATAGGGTAAAAAACTGGATTGTGCTAAACGAACCGCTCAGTTTTTCGTTATTTGGATATGGTATAGGTATTCATGCTCCCGGAGAGATTGGTTTAAACAACTTTTTTCATGCGGCACATCATGCAGCCCTTGCCCAGTCTTTAGGAGGTAAAGTACTTCGTGAATGTTTGCCAAATGCCAACATTGGTACTGCAATATCATGCTCGCCAATTGAGCCCCAAGACCCGAATTCAAAGAGTGATATCCGGGCTGCCCGTCGTCTGGATGCCATTATGAACCGAATGTTTGTTGAACCTCTTTTAGGGAAGGGATATCCATATTCTGACGCTTCGATTCTTCACAGAATAGACAAATATATGCAGGCAGATGATGAGAAACACCTCTCCTTTGATTATGACTTCTGGGGGCTGCAATATTATTTCAGGGTTGTAGTAAACGGGAACAGGGCAATTCCTATACTGCAATCAACCCGGGTTTCGCCTCAGAAATTGGGCAACGAAATTACTGAAATGAATTGGGAAGTGCATCCCGAAGGCTTGTACAAAATCCTGAAACAGTTTTCGCAATACCCGGTAAAAAGCTTGTTGGTTTCGGAAACCGGTGCTGCTTTTCCTGATAAAGTTCAGGGAACTGCCATAAATGATGCCCAACGTGTAAAATTTTATAAAGAACATTTGTACTGGTTGTTAAAAGCAAAGTATGAAGGAGTAAAGGTTGATGGCATGTTTGCCTGGTCATTTACAGATAATTTTGAATGGGCCGAGGGCTATCGTCCGCGTTTTGGGTTAGTGTATGTTGACTATGACACGCAAAGCCGGATTATAAAGGACTCTGGAAAATGGTTTACTTCTTTTTTAGAGAATAAGTAAAGAAAAAATTAAATAATTGGGTTGATAAACCAATAGTATTTATTTTTATCTAACTTTGTTGACAGAAAACCTAAAGAAATGTATTTCTCAAACCCTTTATCATTGGTATTAGCTTTTATTACTGCAATTGTTATAGTAATGACATCTATACCCACTATTGTTAATGTAGCCAGGATTAAGAACCTTAACGATGAGCCAGGCAGACGCAAAGCTCATAAAAAAATTGTCCCTACTTTAGGTGGTATTGCTATTTATGCAGGCATTATCATATCTGGTCTGTTGTTTATCAGATTTAGTATAGTACCTGAATTTCAATACATTGTTATTGCTTCAGTGATTTTATTTTTTATAGGGATAAAAGATGATATCCTGATAATAGCCCCGACAAAAAAGCTGATGGGGCAAATCATAGCTTCGCTGATAATTATTATCATGGGCGATTTTAGGTTTACCTCTTTACATGGTTTCCTGGGCTATCAGATTATTCCTTACTGGTTTAGCGTTATACTAACCTTGTTTGTGTTTATTGTAATTATAAACGGGGTGAACCTTATTGATGGTATTGACGGATTGGCTTCTGGAGTTGGGGTGTTAGCTTCGGTAGCTTTTGGGACTTGGTTTTTCCTTAGCGGAGAATATGAATATGCCATAGTTGCTATTGCCGTCTTTGGTTCGCTTATTTCGTTCTTTTATTTCAATGTATTTGGGCGGAATAACAAAATTTTCATGGGCGATACCGGCTCACTGATGATAGGTCTTTTTATGGCAGTGTTTGCCGTTAAGTTTTGCGAAGTAAATATTGATGTTAATACCCCATTTTATATCCATGCTGCGCCATCAGTTGCTTTTGGCATACTTATAGTGCCATTGTTTGATACCATGAGGGTCTTTATTATTCGTATATTGAAAGGGCATTCGCCATTCCGTGCAGACAGGAACCACGTTCATCATAAGTTGTTATTTATTGGCCTTACGCATTTGAAGTCAACATTGTTAATCCTTGGGGCTAACCTGATTATCATCATTACTGTATTCCTTTTAAATGATTGGGGAATGATAGACCTCTTATTGTTAATAGTTATTATGGCTTTGGTGTTTTCTGTTATGCCTGAAACCATCTTTTTTATCAGACAAAGAAGGCTGAAAAATATACATTGAGCATGTGAAAGGATTTGTATTTTTAATATTATACGTTCTTATCCTGATACAAGCCCTTTCTGGTCAGGGAAGTACAATTCCTGTTAATTCTGTTTTATATTTATATGCTGAAAATGCGTTGTTTGTCGATTCTGATTTTCACACTTCCGTTAAACCGTGGGTTTATTCTGATGAAAGATTTGATACTTCTGTAGTTCAAAACAGTTTCATAACGTCAACCGGGAAGATTTCAATCCGCCCTGAAACAGAAACTGGATTCAGATATTCTGGAGACTTTGGGAAACAAATGCTTTTTGTCGAAGGAGCTTCTATAAGGTATAAACCATCTGGTAAATTTTCTATTAAAGCCAGCATTATGGCGGGGGGGCAATATTTTGAAAAAGGCACAAATGGTTTTGACACGCTTAAAGTATTGCCATACTGCGGAAAATGGTTTTCACAAAGCGAAAAAATTTATTTTTTCCCGGCAATAACAGGGAGTATAAACTACAAACCCGGTAACCATTTTTTGTTTCAGGCCGGATACGATAGAAATTTTGTGGGTAATGGCTATCGTTCAGTACTTCTGTCTGAGAATTCGGCACCATACCCATTTGTGAAAATCAACTTTCAATCGTGGCGCGTGAACTATTTTATCATGTGGGCTTATTTGAATGACATTAGCGACAATGGTTTTACAGATAAATATGGCGTTTTTCATTATTTGGACATAAACCTTACCAGGAGGTTGAGTATCGGGTTTTACGAGTCGGTTATTTGGTGGGGAAGTGATGCCAATACAGTTCGCGGGATTGACCCGGCTTATTTGAACCCTGTAATCTTTTTCAGGCCAATTGAATATTCCATCCATTCGCCGGATAATGCCAATATTGGAGGCAATGCATCATTAAGGTTAGGTAAAAGAAGTTATCTGTACGGACAACTTTACCTTGACGATTTGATGGTAAAAGAATTGCTCAAAAACTCAGGCTGGTGGGGCAACAAATATGCAATGCAGTTTGGTTTCAGGACTAGCAAGGCTTATGGAGAACATCAAGTTTCTTTATTGACAGAAATTAATATGGCCAGACCTTACACCTATTCGCATACCTCAACAACATTGAATTACGGGACATTATATGGTTCTCTTGCCCATCCTTTGGGGGCAAACTTCGCCGAAGGTGTTGGCATCTTCAGGTATTCAAATCATTCGTGGTATATGATGACTAAAATTGTTTTAGCAAAAGTCGGTCTTGATACATCTATTGTTAATTTGGGCCAAGATATTTATAAGTCATACAATCTGCGTAATAGAAAAAATGATTATAATGTAAAGCTTTGGCAGGGGCAAAAAGAAATATTGAAGTGGTCAGAGCTAAGGTTTGGTAAATGGTTAGATAAAAACAAGCATTTTTCTTTATACTCTGTTATGGGTATATACAGCAAAGGATCATTTTCCTCCAAAGATGTATTTTTTAACATTGGTTTAAGTACTGCCATATTTAATAACGAAAGGGATATTGTTTTGCCATGATTAAATTAGTAAAACATAGAATCTTTTGTCGTTTGATGTCAAGGGCATTGCTAATGTTGGGAGTATGCTGCCAGAATATTGACATGCAAGGCCAGGCTGTATTGCCCCTTAATAATGATTATTGGCTCAGTTATGAGAATGGTGCGGTAAGTAATAACCAAACAAGCTATACCTTCATCAGGCCTTTTGTTTTTGACACTTGCAAAAAAGATATTGATGAAAAGGTACTCTTTTCTGGTTATGATGCAAAGCCTCATAAACGCTATGCAGGGAAGAAGTTGTTTGATGAAAGTATTGTCAAATATGATACTGTCGGAGTTAAAATATATGCTGACCCCTTATTTGATTTTGCATTAAGCCGTGAAATAAATACAAATGAAAACTATACAACAAACACCAGAGGGGTAAGGGTTTGGGGCAATGTCAATAGTAGCCTTTTTTTCGAGGCAAACGTTTATGAAAGCCAGGCTACATTTTTACCTTATTTGTATGAACGTTTTAAAGCTACTAATGCTGTATCCGGTCAAGGAAGGGCAAGAAAATATGATACTGGCTTTGATTATGGCTTGGCTTCAGGGAGGATTGCATGGTTTGTTTCGAAAAAGCTTTTGTTTTCTATTGGTACAGACAAAATGTTCGTTGGAAATGGCTATCGCTCGTTGTTGTTGACCGATAATGCTTTTAATTATCCTTATGCATTATATACTCTGTCAGTAGGGAAATTTAAATATACCCAATCATTATTGGTGCTTATGGGCGACTCTATTCCTAAAACTTCGTTTGGTGTATGGGAAAGAAAGTTATCTTCAATGCATATATTGTCTTTTCTTGCCTCGCAAGATATTCATTTGTCTGTTTTTGAATACAACATATATCATTACCCAAATAAAAGGTCAAATATAGACTTCGCCTGGGAAGCTGTCAATCCTGTAATGTTTGTAAATACAGCCTCTCAGAATGAAAAAAGCAGTTCATTATTGACATTTGACATGAAAGTCAATATTTTTAATACATTAACATGCTACGGTCAATTAGCGGCCAGCAATATTAAGGATAATGGGTTTAAGGCTGCAAATACCGGATGGCAGGGTGGTGTAAAATATTACAATGCTTTTACCCTAAGAAATCTTGTATTGCAATATGAGCATAACAAAGCTGGTAATAAATTGGGGCTAAACGAAGATACCTTGTTGAATTATACCCATCACATGCAGTCTTTAGCACATGCTTGGGGTAATAATTTTTCTGAAAACATTATTATTGCGGCTTATCGACATAAAAGAATATTTGTCAATGCTCTATATAATTGGGGTTCTTATGGCAATAAAAATTATGGAGAAAAGGAAATAAAAGTGTTGCCGGGACAAAGTGCTTATAATGATTTGAAATACTTTACACTTTCTCTATCGTATGTGTTAAATCCTTATACAAACAGGCGTTTGGAGTTGGGTATTATGAAAAGAGAGGCAAGCTACCAAAACCGAAGCAACCTGTTTTTCTACTTCACTTTTAAAACAAACCTGATAAATAAGTATTATGATTTTTAGCAGCTTTGTCTAAAACCATGCTGATTATCCTGATTTTTAGATCTTTATCTCACACACGATTTAAATACTACATGAGTAAAAAACTATGGTCGAATGATTTTAAAATTATAATTTTGCCCACCACAAACAATCAACCTCTTAAAAAAAATAATAATGGAAAATATAATTGAAGTCGTTGCCGGGATTGACATAGGCGGAACCAATACTAAGTTTGGCTTAGTGGATAAAAAAGGGAACTGCTATTGCGAAGGCAGCGTCCCGACCAATTCTGACCGAAATATAGAGAACTTTGTTAATGAACTTTCAAAATTAATCAAAGAAAACCTTACGTCTCAGCCAGACCTGCAATTGAAAGGCATTGGAATTGGTGTGCCCAATGGCAATTATTACAAAGGCACTATTGAACATGCCGCTAACCTTAAATGGAAAGGCATTGTTCCTTTGGCAAAGCTTTTCAAATCTCATTTTGAGGTACCTGTTGCCCTTACAAATGATGCAAACGCTGCAGCCATTGGAGAGATGGTGTATGGCGGTGCCCGTTTTATGAAAGATTTCATTGTCATAACTCTTGGGACCGGATTAGGAAGTGGTTTGGTAAGTAACGGGAAGCTTATATACGGCCATGATGGCTTTGCCGGAGAGCTTGGGCACACTATAGTCCGTCATAATGGACGCCAGTGTGGCTGTGGGCGTCGCGGATGCCTTGAAACTTATGCTTCGGCTACAGGTATCAGGCGTACAGTTTTTGAAATACTATCTGAAAGTATGGAGAATAGCCCTTTGCGCGACATCAGTTTTAATGAGCTTACATCAGATAAAATTGCAGAAGCAGCTACTAAAGGTGATGTTATTGCCAAAGAAGCTTTTGAATATACCGGAGAACTTTTAGGCCAAAAACTTGCTGATTCGGTTGCACATACAAGCCCAGAAGCAATATTCCTTTTTGGAGGGCTTGCCAAGGCAGGAGATTTGATTCTTAAACCTACCCAACAAAGCCTTGAGAAACATTTGCTGCCCATCTACCGGAATAAAATAAAAGTGTTGCTTTCTGAAATGGGAGAAATTAATGCAGCAATTTTAGGGGCTGGCGCTCTTATTTGGAAAGAAATTGAACAAAATTGACCTATGGATGGTTTTTACTATTATAAACGTTAAATAGTTGTAGAGTGCTGTTAAATAGTTTAAATGCTATTAACAGCACTTTTTCTTTTTCTTTTTGGTTATTAAACTACATAAATTATATCTTTAAGGCGGATTTCAAATCTGTAACGTTTTGCATTAACTATGCAATCACACAACACTAACGACGAAAATACCAGGCTACTGGTCGAACGTAATGCAATACTCGATAGTATTCCATTTGCGGCATGGCTCAAAGATAAAGATGGCAAGTTCATCTATGCTAATACCATTTATGAGGATATAGCAGGTATTTCAAAAGCAAATATGGTGGGCAAAACCGTATTTGACTTTTTACCATACGAAATTGCAAATACTTTTCACCAGGAAGACTTAAAGGTTATTGAAAAAAAACAAACTATACATTTTCAAACCCGAAGAGAGAATGGCTGGTATGCAACGGTCAAATCGCCTATCATCAACTCAGAAGGAGAAGTTATTGGCACCTTTGGCTTTGAGCGAAATATCAGCGATAATATAGAAACGCTCAACTCGCTCAAACATGAACGTGACCTGATGCACTCTTTGATGGACAATAGCCCTGATTTAATTTATTTTAAAGACACCTCAGGGAGATATGTTCGTATAAACAAGGCAAAAGCTCTTAATATGGGGCTTGATGAGACTCAAATGGCCCACGGAAAAACAGATGCAGATTTTTATTCTGAGGCTTATGCCAAAGAACAAGACATTGACGATAAAAAAGTCATTGAAACAGGGCAGTCTATATTAGGTAAGGAAGAATTGCTTACACAGCCAGATGGTACAAGCCGTTGGTATTCTACTTCAAAAAGCCCAATTTTTAACGAAAATGGCAAGATTGAAGGATTGATAGGTATTTCACGCGATATTTCAGAAAAGCGAAAAGTCAATTCGATGCTTGAGCAAGAACGAAATTTCTTGCAGGTATTGATGGACAACATCCCTTACACCATATATCTCAAAGATCCCCAGGGGCATTTTACCAAAATAAACAAAGCGCAGGCAAAACTTTTGGGTGTTGAGGATGCAAATGAAGCCATTGGGAAAACTGACTTTGACTTTTTCCCACAAACAGTAGCAGAAACAGCTTTTCAGGACGAGCAGGAGTTGTTGAACTCTGGCAAACCCATGATTAGCAAACTTGAGCTGTTAAAAGACGCTGAAAACAATACCATTTGGGTAGAAGCTACCAAAATTCCGGTAAAAGACCGCGAAGGAAACATCATCGGTATAGTAGGTATGTCTATTGATATTACAGAGAAAAGGCTTGCCGAAGAGCGACTTCGGAAAGCAAAAGAAAAGGCCGAAGAGTCAGATATGCTGAAAACTGCTTTTTTGGCCAATATGAGCCACGAAATACGTACCCCAATGAACGGGATCATTGGTTTTTCTAATTTGCTGCGCAACCCTGACCTCACCGATATTGAACGAGAAGAGTTTTTGAACCATATTACAAGCTGTGGCAATACTTTACTCAATCTTATTGACGATATTATTGATATTTCTAAGATTGAAGCCGGACAGATTAAAATCAGGATGTTGGATTGCAACCTCAATAACCTGATGGATGAAATATTTGAGTCATTTGAGGCCAGCCGCATTAAAGAAAATAAAAACGAAATAAAGCTTATTTGTACCAAAAGCCTGCCCAATGAAGATTGCAATATTGTAACAGACCCTTTCCGCCTGCGCCAGATTATTTCTAACCTGATAGGCAATGCCTTAAAATTTACTTTCAAGGGGTCTATTGAGTTTGGTTATGAATTTCTTGAAAACAAAACTATTCAGTTTCATGTAAAAGATACAGGTATTGGCATTCCAAAAGATAAACAGAAAATTATTTTCGAGCGTTTTGGGCAGGTGATAGATAGCAACTTTTTTATCAACCAAAAAGGAACCGGGCTTGGGCTGGCAATATCTTCAAACCTTACACGTTTATTAGGTGGTTCTATGTGGGTTGATTCAGAACCCGGACAAGGTGCTTGTTTTTACTTTAATATACCATATTTTGCTGGCAAATCAAGCGAAAAACCTCTTCCTAATTCTATACATAACTTAAACATTACAAACATAGCTTTTCCCAAAGATAAAGTCATTCTGATTGCTGAAGATGAGGATTATAATTATTTGTACTTGTCATATATCCTGAACGGATTGACAGAAAATATCATTTGGGCCAAGAATGGTCAAGAAGCTGTAGATGCTGTGCGTAATAATGCCAACATTGCTATCGTTCTGATAGATTGTAAAATGCCTGTTAAAGACGGTTACACAGCTATGAAAGAAATTAAAAGCCTTAGGCCCGAATTACCGGTAATTGCCCAGACGGCATTTGCCATGGCCGATGAAATGGAAAAAGCTATAGAAGCTGGCTGTGACGGATATATTACTAAGCCTATTCAAATAGACGTTTTATTAGGCACTTTAAATAACTTTATCAACAAATAAAGCATCGATGTTTCATACCCGACTTGATAAATATAACAATAGCTGGTATCATCCGGGACGGAATAAACTGGTAATAGCCTTGTGGTATATTGTAAATGCAGTTTTTTTCTGCTCTTTTATTACACTCCCTTACAGTATTAAAAATGCTATCTTGAGGCTTTTTGGGGCCAAGGTTGGAAAAGGGGTTTGCATTAAGCCCCGTGTGAATATCAAATATCCCTGGCGGCTTAGCATTGGTGATTACACCTGGGTTGGTGAAAATGCCTGGATTGATAACCTCGACCAGGTAAACCTTGGCAAAAATGTTTGTATTTCGCAAGGAGCATTATTGCTTTGCGGCAATCATAACTACAAAAAAGAAACCTTTGACCTAATGATAGCCCCTATAAATATTGAAGATGGTGCATGGATAGGAGCAAAAGCCGTTGTATGTCCCGGGGTTCATGTAGCAAGTCATGCAGTCCTTACTGTTGGTTCGATAGCAACTAAAAATCTTGAACCATATTCTATCCATTCAGGTAATCCAGCTGTGAAAATTAAAAACAGAATCTGATGCCGGTTAAAATAAGCATAATCACTGCTGTTTATAATAGCGAAAAAACTTTAGAGGAGGCGCTCAATTCTATAGCCCTTCAAACCTACACTAACATTGAGCATATTGTTATAGATGGCGGTTCAACTGATAGTTCAAAAGATATTACAGAGAGACACCTCGATAAAATTGCTGTTTATATATCAGAACCTGACAAAGGTATATATGATGCGTTAAACAAAGGTATATCTAAGGCAACCGGTGATGTGATTGGAATTTTACATGCCGATGATACTTTTGACAACAATGAGGTGCTTGCAGACGTTGCCAATGCTTTTGAAAAAGAGCAATGCGATGTATTGTATGGCAACCTGTTGTATGTGAGTTTTGAAGGCAAGATAATCCGGGATTGGAAAAGTTTGCCTTTTGACAGAAAAATGCTTTCGCGTGGTTGGATGCCCCCTCATCCTACCTTCTTTGTAAAACGCGAAATATTTGCCCGTATCGGGAATTACAATTTGCAATATCGCATTGCATCGGATTATGATTTGATGTTGCGTACGTTATTACTTCCAGGTATAAGGATTTACTATTATCCTCAAATTATAACCCGCATGAAAGTTGGAGGAGCAAGTAACCGAAGCCTGAAAAATATTATCAGAAAAAGCACAGAAGATTATCACATCATGAAACGTAATAAGGTTGGCGGATGCTTTACTTTATTTATGAAAAACTTCTCAAAAGTCGGGCAGTTTTTTTTAAGAAAAAGTAAGGAAATAGAATAATAGTATTTCCTTATAAAAGTTTTAAATAAAGTTTGCCCGGCGTAAAAGTATCTGTAAAATTCAGAAAAACAATCATTTACTATACTCATATTGTTTTACCCCTGAACCCGGCAAATAAAATATAGAAAAAATTTTACAAAGGGAAGCATCCATATAAGCTAATACATTATGTTGAAATTTAACATGTTGCAAAAAAACATTTTTATTCGTTATATTTGTTTACAGTTATGACAATATCAGCCTTGTATTTTACACCAGGCAAAGTCCATTGTCAGCAAACATCTAAAAAAATCAACTATGACAGGGTTTTATATTTCGATTGGTTCGATTTTGATATTTCTGATGATTGAGAATTTCTTGAGATTTAGCAAAGATGCCAAATCTTTAAAAACCTCTGACTCAGATAAGGGTACGACGGCAATACTTAGATTTGCATTAATATCAACAATTATTTTGGTTTTATGCAGTTATTTTCTTAACCTGTATAATATATTGCAAATCGATAGCCAAGTTTTGTTTTTTATTGGTTTAAGCTTTGTGATAGTCGGCTTAATAATTAGGTTAATAGCAACATTTACACTAAAAGAGTATTACACAAGAACTTTAAAAATAACAGATAAACATAAGATAGTTAAACATGGTATTTATAGCATTGTAAGGCACCCTGGATATTTGGGGGTAACTACATTTCTTGTTGGGGCAGGATTATTAACTGGCAATCTGATAAGCATAATTTTGATTGTTTTAACAGTTCCATTTTCATTTATAAAACGATTACTGATTGAAGAACAAATGCTGCTTAAGCATTTTGGGAATGAATATAAGGAATACATGGAAAAAACATATAGACTAATACCATTTATATTTTAAATACATTTGTTTGCCAGAAAACGACACAAAACGTTGTAATTTAACTGTTGCACAAGCGTTCTGCCTTGAACAGGCTAAATAAATCATTATGAGGCTTTTTAAAGCCAAACTATAAGATTTAGTTGGGTTAATCCTCTCGTTATAAACGGGGCAAGCTGATTTTTTTAAATCATTGAAATACAAAATTTTAACCGATTAAGCATTTTTATTGCTTAATTTGGGTTAAATCAAAAAAGCTGCTAAGTTTTTTACAATTTATTCTTTTTTATTGTTTCTTGACCAATCGGATTCCCAGATTGTATAGCCTGGTGTCAGCAGGTTCACTACCACGGTAAGTAACACGCAAGTCGCTTTCAAAGTTTGTTTCGCTAAAGCTGCCGCCTCTTTTTACCTTACGAGTTCCGGTAGAACGGCCAGTGGGGTTTATGTCGCTGGTTTCGGAATAATCACTAAGCCAGTCAAAACACCATTCCCATACATTGCCTGTCATATCGTAAATACCCAAAACGTTAGGTTTGAGTTTGCCAACCGGATGGGCTGAGCTATTTGAGTTTTCGCTGAACCAAGCAACTTCATCAATATAATTAGACCCGCTATATAAGGTTTTTTTATTTTTGTTCCCGCCACGGGCAGCATATTCCCATTCTGCTTCAGTTGGGAGGCGGCATCCTGCCCATTCGGCAAACTCTTTAGCTTCGTACCAGCTTATATTATTGGCAGGCAAACTATCAGCTCCCAGAGGCTCAGGCTTACCGGTTGCTTTGCAATACATTCTGTACTGACCAATAGTAACCTCGTATTTGCTCATCTGAAAAGTGTTGACATAAACTTCATGCACAGGTTCTTCGTTTCTCAGGCAATTCATATCGCTTCGTATGCATCCCATCTTAAAAGTGCCGGCTTCAACTGTAACCCAAAGTTTATCAAGTTCTTTAATAAGCTTTGCCTTTAATTCATCGTTTTTAATGTCATTAATGGCTTTTATTTGTTTGGCAGGATAATCGTCCACTTTTATGGCAAGGGCACTCTGGTATAGCTCAATGGCCACATCATATCTTTTTTCTGCAAAAGCGGCATCAGCCTTTGTTAGCAGTTCTTTATAAGATTTTTCCCTGGCTTGCTGTTCAAGCTCTTTGGCTTTTTGTTCCATTTCCATTCTGAGCCTAATTTCTTCGAGCTTCAGCCCTGCTTTATGAATCTGGTCTTTCGGATATTGTTCGTCTTTTATGGTTAAAGCAACCTTGTAAGCAGCAATAGCTTCATCATATTTGGCACGGTTAAAGGCTGTATCTGCAATAGCAAGCTGGGCTGCATATTTTTCCTGCAATAGTTTTTTATCCTGTTCAGACTGCCATTGTTGACGCTCGCCTTCACGGGTCTTTAACCAGCTGATAATTGTTTTTTCGCGGCTGATAACAGCAGGACTATAGCCATGACTAATAACAAACATTGGATTAGGAGCATTGAGCGTATTATAATAGGCAGTATTTTTATTGTTTGTCCAGTAGTTAACTACTATGCTAAATAAATCGAGTGAACCAGAAGGTTTATCAACATTCTGAAGTACATATTTTTGGTCATTAACCATACCAACATTATGAGCAGCATTATAGTTCATAAAAAACTTATCTACAAAAGCAGTACTGTCATATCTTTCAATAATCTGACCGTCAGAAAGCCTTCGGTGTACAAGTAAACAGAGTACTCCGTTGTTGTATTTGCGGGTTTCCTCGTACTGTATATTGCCTTTTGTATAAGTGGTAAGCCATGTGCCATTGTAAAAACTGGAATCGTTGAACGAGCCTTTAATAGAAATGGCGGCATAGTCTTTGAAAGTGTAAACTTTATAAGTATAATTGATTTCGCCAAAAAGTTTATTGTTCTTAAAAATAGCAGAAGTACTTTTGAAAACTTTCTTTGTATTATTGACTTTAGTAGTAGAAGACCATTCGCCTTCCATGTTGCCATTGGAATAGTTGCCAGTTACTACTTCTGTAACCCCGGTAGGTGAAGGATCGGCCAGAGTATATGTCCACAGCCCGTCTTTTTTGTTGTTATTGTATTGACCTACAACAGTAAGGTTTAGCTTACCTTTCAAACCGTCCATTACAATACCTTTGTATTTGAAACTACCCTGATAGATGCGTTCGTAATTAGCATTTTCATAATATTGGTAAGTTGCAGTTCCATTTTCATAAGCACCTTGAAACTGTTTGATGTTCTGCGATTTGGCTTCCTGGTTTATGCTTAACACTGTAAAAGCTATCGCTCCAAAAACAATCTTTTGAACAATTGAATAGAAAGCTTTCATACAAATATTCCTCTTCATGGTCGAATTTTTTTGTGCAACAGTAAAATTAGCAAAGTAAAAATAGTAATTTACTTTTGTTAGCTATTAACTTGATAAGAATATTTAAGAATTTATTATGAACGCCCCCATGTTACTACAAACACAAACGAGGATGTGTAAAAAGAAATATTACATTAGATATTCGCTCTTCAAAGATATGGCAAGCTATCATTCTTTGAAAAATAATTTTGTTTAGATAAAAGTCTTGCTTTCTGTTACTATTTTTGCACGATATGGATTGTCATGAATTTTTAAAATTCGATTATGAATAAAAGAATACTTGGGAAAACAGGTTTTAATATATCCGAAATAAGCCTCGGTACATGGCAAGTTGGCGGTAAATGGGGCGATAAATTTAGCCATGAAAATGCCGACAGGATATTGAACCTGGCTATTGATAACGGGATTAATTTTATTGACACTGCCGATGTTTATGGTGATGGCGAAAGCGAAAAAGCAGTAGGCCGCGTAGTTCGTTCACGAAAAGAACGGGTATTTGTTGCTACTAAATGTGGCCGCAAACTTTCGCCTCACGTTGATGCTGCATATCAACCTGCTGTGCTTCGAAAGTTTGTTGAAGATAGCCTTAAAAATACCGGACTTGAAGCCATTGACCTCATCCAATTGCATTGTCCGCCTACAGAGACTTATCACCGTCCTGAGATATTTGCTTTGTTTGATGAGCTGAAAAAAGAAGGTAAAATTTTAAATATGGGAGTAAGCGTCGAAAGAGTAGAAGAGGCGCTAAAGGCTATTGAATATGACAATGTTACTACAGTCCAGATAATTTTCAATATGTTTCGCCAGCGTCCGGCAAAAGATTTCTTTGCCGAAGCAGCTAAAAAGAACGTGGGCATCATTGTCCGTGTTCCGCTTGCCAGTGGCTTACTGACCGGTAAATACAGCAAGGCTACTGTTTTTGGAAAAGACGACCATCGCACATTTAATCGCAATGGCGAAGCCTTCGACAAAGGGGAGACATTCTCGGGCATCAATTATGAAAAGGGTTTGGCGGCAGTAGATGAGCTGAAAAAGATATTTCCTGCTAATGCTGACCTTGCCCTTATTGCATTGCGATGGATTATCATGTTTCGTGAGGTTAGCTGTGTAATTCCCGGCGCTTCAAAGCCAGAGCAGGTGTTGTCAAACCTGAAAGCTTGTGAATTGCCCAATCTGGACCAAGAACAACTGCAGGCAATTGAAAAGGTGTATAATCAATACATCCTGCCCGATCTTTTGAAAGAAAAATGGTAGTATGCAGTACTATTTGTGTTCAGATAAAAGTTTACCCTTTTCTCCCATAAAAAAGGCGATAAGGACAACCTCTTCTTTCCCAAGGTTTGTGCCATTGTGATATGTATTGATGACCTCGGCAAAAGAGGTATTGGCTGAGAATGTAAGCTTTTTATCCCCTTCAAGTTCAACGGTTAACGTGCCACTTATAACATAGGCAAAAACCGGGTTGCTGTGTTTGTGCCATCCGGTTGATTTTCCGGGCGGTATGGTTACTTTAATAATAGAAATTTCGTTATTATTGTTTTGCGGAAATATAATCTTTTGCCCGATAGAAGTGGTGTCCGTTTTTAGAATTGATGATAATATTACATCCTGACTATACTGTGCTTTAACTGAAAAACAGGTTATAGCAATAGCTATAAATAAGGTAAGTTTCTTCATGTGTTCATGGTTTAATTTATGCATGGCAAAGATATTGTTTCTGGGTTTTGTAAGCGCATATTTAAGGTTCAACCCGGTTTACAATCATTAATCTAATTAGAAAAACAGTAAGAAAAGGCGTTTTGTGCGATGAAAAATAAAACAGCTGTTATAAAAAAATATGGTTTTTGATTTTTTAACTTTTATATGAAATGGTTATCTTTGAAGTAAATAACCTTTAAAAAATAAATAGTATGAAAATCAAAATTTTGTTTCTTGCAATGTGTGCGTCCATCATTTCTTCATGTAGCAAAGATGATGACAAAACAACAGAAGAAGTAAATTTAGAAAAACCTGTGTATGCCGAAAAAACTGTAGCCGAAACCAAGGTTGACATGGAAAATACCGGCATAAAGATGGTCAATGAGCTTAAGGCTATGAATCAAGACCAAGGGGTTAAAGCCACTGTTAATCTTCTTGAGCTGATGAATATAGGAACTGGGGTAAATGGAAGCATCAAGAATTCTGCATACTTTCAGGTTATGGCAGCTGTGAAAAATATTAGTAGCAATAACCCTGATGCAAATGTTATTTTTAAATCGCTTAAAGCTGAAACTTCTAATTCATTAGAATTAGAAGCAGAATTTGATAAAATTGCCGGGGTTTACACTTATAACTATACCAAAAATGATTTTGATTTTGCTGCCAATGCCAGCTCAGGACAAGTTGTTTTTAAATTTCCGGCTTCTATAGCGTCTAAAAAGGCCAAAAACAATGATGGCAAATTAGTTATTAGCAAGCCCAAATTTGTTACCGGCAACTTTACTCTTGTCGATACAAAAGAGATGCCTTCTGAGCTTAAATATGAATTAAGTGTTGATGGCACTGTTGTTTCAAGCTTTAGTTTTACTGCAAGCTACACAGATGAAGGACTTCCCTCAAATGTTGAAGGCAAGCTCACTTTAGGCGCTTTTGAACTTAAACTTACTTATGGGTATAAAGAAACAGAAGTGACTGTAAATTATTCATTTACACACGGAAGTACTACAATTTTAGATTTGGGCGGAACCGCCGGGGGTAAGTTTACCAAAGCAGCTATTGACAATGCCCAGGAAACAAAAACAATAAAAGACACCTCAAGCTATACCTATTACAACTATGAAACAGGGCAGTACGAAACTATTCAAAATATTTATGAGTACAAAGAAACAGAAACTTTCCCTGAAAGAGTTTTGTACAACGCCAATGCTCATTTCCAGTTCATGGATATGAAAATTGTTGGGCAAATCGATTTTGCTAATTTCATGAAAGAATACCGCAAGATTGAAGAAAATAAATATTCAGCTTATATTGATAGCGCTGTTTCAATGATTAATAAGAATATGGCATTGGTAGTAGTTTATGCCAGCGATAATAAAGCTGTTGCTAAAGCTGAGGCTTATGCAAAAAATGAAAAATATGATGAATATAACTGTACCTGGGATGCAAATACTTGGGAATACAATTGTTCAACTGTTCAAAAAACCAGAAAAGTGATAGATGTGCAGATGGTATTTGCCGATGGCTCAAAGTCAAGCATGGAAACCTATTTCAACCAAGGCTTTGACAATTTAATAACCAGTTTTAACAGTTTTATAGATGACTTAAATAAAACTTATAACTGGAAAATTAACCATATAAATTAGTTATCAACAACAAAATATTGAAAATGGCTGCCTTTGGGTAGCCATTTTTTATTTAGCAACCACCAAATATGTTGTAGCGCCATATCCACACCAAATACCTAATCCCCCATGGATATTGCTATTTACTCTATCAAAATTTGAAGCAAAAGGGTTACCCGAATTGAAGATTTCCTGGTCATAACTACTCCAGAACAAGAAACTTATTCTGTCAATACTTGCAATTTTAAGGTTTATGGTATCACCTTTATTAAATTCTATATTGTACAATGGTTTTATATACGAATCAAGCCCTTTGTTGAGATGAAAGGTGAACTTTTGTCCATTGAAGTATTTGTCCTCAAAAGAAGCAATGTAGGTTGGGATGAAGCGTTTGTCTTTTCCTTTTATTTTAGAAAAAGTACGATAATAGTTTTTTTCATCCGGGTTGTCAAATATAATGCCTTTTATAATACCTGAGCTATCAGATGTTTCTGAAAACCACACGCTATCAAGCTTTACAGGCTGGGGTATAGTAGTAATAGCTACAATGGTATCCATTTCTCTTGTGCCGGTATTAATCTCATCTATAATAATCAAAGTATAAGTTTTTCCCGGTTGGCCAAGTATTTCGTTCCCTTTGTAAACGTAAGGAGGGAAATAGTTGGTATCTTTTGTCAGCGTAAGAATTTCGGATTGAGTACCATCGCTAAGGATTACCTTGGCCCTTGAAGCAACCAACCCTCTGAATGAGGCGGAGTCGAGATTGCTAAAGTAACCAGTGTTATATGTCAAAACAACTTGGGCATAATTATTGTTTTCTATCCATCCATCTACTACAAGCTGCTTTTTTACTGATGTAAGTTCATAGTCCATTTCTGGTTCGCAGGCAATGCAGGTTAAGCAACACATAGCAATTGTCATGCTTTTAATGAAGCTTGTTTTTAAAACACTTCTTAGTTTATCCAATGGCTTTATTTCTTGTATGCTCATTTCTATGCTCATTTTCTTTAAGTATTAAAATTTAAAATGATAAGAAACAGACGGTAGTATGGGGAACACTGATACATACCGCGGACTAACTTTCAATTTGTATTTTTCCAAATCGCCCGAAACGTCGAAATACATGAAATAAGGGTTTAACCGGCTGTAAACATTGTAAATGCCAATATCAAGGCTATGTTCAGCTTTACCTTTTGTTTTAAACTTGCGGGTAACCGACATATCCAATCTGTGATATACCGGCATGCGAAACGAATTGTAATCGGAATATTGATTGACAATATTTTCGCCTATCATATAGCGTCCATAAGGCAGGGTGAAAGCATTCCCGCTGGCAATGACAAATATGGCCGAGGCGTTCCATTTTTCATTGATTTTATATTGTGTAACAATAGAAAGGTCGTGGGTACGGTCGTATTTTGAAGGGTAAGGGTTACCATTGTTGATTTCTTTAAAAATTCTTTCGGAACGCGACAAAGTATAACTTATCCATCCGGTCAGTTCCCCGGTCTTCTTCTCAATGAGAAACTCTATCCCGTAAGCACGTCCCTCGCCGGTAATGATATTTTCTTCCATAGAGGCCTTTGAAACAGTACTAAGAATCCCTTTTTTGAATTCTGTAAGGTTTACCATGTGTTTATAAAACACTTCAGTGGAAAAGCAATAACTGGAATCAAACAGGTTGGAAAAATAGCCCAATGAAAATTGCCAACCTTTTTGCGGGGCTAATTGATATGAAGCAGGCATCCAAAAGTCAGTAGGGAACGAAACTGCAGAAACGTTAATTTGCTGTAAATATTGTATATTATGAGTTACAGAAAATTTTAACGACGAATATGAGTTAATTAAGTACCTTAAGGCAAATCGAGGTTCAAAATTGTTATATTTCTTTACCGTTTCATTTTTTTTGTAATATAAAGTGTCGGTAATGTCAATGCCATTGTCCCGCACAAATCGTTCAAAAGGACCGAAGTGGAGATATTCATTGTAACGGAGGCCAATGTTTAGTGCCAAGCTTTTTGAGACATTCACTTCCGACTGAATGTAAGGGCTAAACGTCAACGTGTTGAAAGTATTAGGCGTGCCAAAATCGGTATTGAAATCAATGAGCTCGGCCTTGCTTTTGTTGGGCAGAATGTGTTGTTTCAAAACCTGTGCCCCGGTTTTCAGGCTCCAATGTTCAAAAAAGAAAGTATGCTCGTGGATAGCTGATAAGTCTTCAATGGAAGAATTGAGGCGAAAATTAAAGTCGTTTTGCCCCAGAAAGATTGCGAAGTCTCCTTTGGAACTATAAGCAATGGTTTTCATGATATGACGGGAGCTGAAATGGTGCATCCATTTTAGCGAAAAAGCCTGGTTGCTCCATTGCATATTATATTGCAGATTGAATGAAGTTTTGCTTAGCGAAAAGTCATCATTTCCGACATAACAACTGATAAACACCTTGTCATTCTTTGAGGGTGCAATAATCAGGCTGGCATTTACATCGTAAAATGCATAATCCGTGGAGTTGAACATCGACTTCCCATTTTTAAAAAGGATTTTACTTATTGGTTTTATGGTTTGGTCAAAGTAAGAACGCCTTGCAGAAACCTGAAATGAGGCTTTGTCTTGTAACAAAGGCGTTTTTACAACAAAGCCCGATAAAAGTATTCCAACATTGCCTTCTGTTTCAGTTTTAGAAGCCAGGTTCTTATCTGTTTCTACAATGGTTATAGAAGAAACCCGTCCTCCGTATTCAGCAGGAATGCCGGATTTCAATAGCGATACTTTTTCAACTACAAGAGGGTTAAAGACAGATAGAAAGCCAGCCAGGTGAGTAGGGTTGTAAATGGCAGCATCGTCAATCAGGACAAGGTTTTGGTCAGTAGTACTGCCACGGACATTGAGCCCCATGTTGAAATCGCTTTTTGTCACCCCCGGCGACAATTGCAACATTTTGATTGGATCAGCTTCTCCAACAATATTAGGCAGGCTGCGAAGGCTGTCTGTGCGAATCTCGAACAGACCTGTCTGTGCAGACCTGATGATTTTCATGTTCGACTTTGATGACACAATGATTTCTTCGGCCACAATCTTTTTTTCGTTCAGCCTGATTTTTATTGAATTCTCTGATAGTTCAGAAGCATTGAGACAAGTGTCGGAAAAACCAAAATGCGAAAAACATATACTTTCGTCTTGTTTATATTCGAATGAAAAAGCCCCGTTTTTGTCTGTAGTAGTTAATAATCTGCCCCCTTTCAGGAAAATAGAAGCGTTTTCGAGCGGGACACCATTTGCATCAGTCAAAAAACCTGAGATGCGTTTTTGGGCATAACCAAATTGGGCAACGAAGCATAGTAAAATTAAGGCTGAAATTCGCATTAAAATTTTTTTATGTATCCCAAAAATATACTATGAAGTAAATGAAACATCCATAATTACTCAATCCCAAACACGAAAATATTTATTGGTGGGGACAAGCTATTATTCCTTTAAAAATAAAAAATTAAATATGATGAAAAGAAAGTATTAAAACAAAAAAAGCTGCAACTTAAAAACTGCAGCTTAATCTTTTTTGTAGTCCGTAGGGGATTCGAACCCCTATGGCAAGAATGAAAATCTTGAATCCTAACCCTTAGATGAACGGACCATCGTTAAAAGCGGTGCAAAGGTAGAAATATTTTTAATATCCAAAATATTTTTTCAAAAATTTTTATCAAAAAACATAACGAACTGAAAGTCCCAATATGGCAAAGTCTGCATGATAATCACTTACAATCTGTATAGCTGGCATCCAGTCTAACGAAATGTCAATAGGGATATCGCTAAATGTATAGCAAATACCAGCAACGCCTCTTAACCCCACATTGACACCGCCATTGTCATTGACGCTCCAGAAGTTTATAAAAGCGCCTCCCCCAAAATACCAGTCGAAATACTTAGAAAAAGGGGTTTGGTAGTACCTTTCGTAAAGACCGTTTACGGTTAAAGCATGGCGGTGAATTTCTAAAATCCCTTCGAGTTTAACAGGATTGCTATAGGTATATTTATAGGTAATGCCAAAGTTGTCAGAAAGACGGGCTCCTATAGCCTGCTGAGCTTTGATGTTTGTGAAAGCAATAAAAATAATGAAGAATAAAAAGACAAGTTTTCTCATATCTTTAAAATTAAACATATTAGTAAACAATTATTATTTCTGGTTTAAAAGTTCTTTTGCAAAGGTATTGAAGTTGATGCCGTCAAAGTTACCAGAACTCATCAGTAACAGGTTTTTACCTTTCCATTCAATACTTTTAAGGTGCTTGACCAGTTGATCAGAATCGGTAAATACTTTCAGGTGTTTAGTTGCAAAAGCCTTAGCCACATCTTCCGGGTCAAGCGGTTTCAAGCCTTTGGCCGCAAGGGCTTTCATGCTGTAGTAAACAATGGCATAATCGGCCCTTTCCATGGTGCCATAGTATTGACGAAGGAAATCTTCAGAAAGGCTGCTAAAGGTATGAAGCTCCATACAAGCCACCAAAGCCCTTTCAGGGTAATGTTCTTTTACAGCCCTAACTGTTGCTGTCAATTTTGATGGAGAGTGTGCAAAATCCAGGTAAATACTGGTCATGTTATTTTCGCTTAACAACTGAAGGCGTTTTGCAGCACCTTTGAATGTAGCAATAGCTTCGTAAAACTGCTCGTTGGTCAACCCTAACTCGTTGCATACAGCTTTAGCGGCCGAAAGGTTTTGCATGTTATGTTTGCCGAAAACATGCAC
Source organism: Bacteroidota bacterium (assembly GCA_029572965.1). Lineage (GTDB taxonomy): Bacteria > Bacteroidota > Bacteroidia > Bacteroidales > DTGW01 > JAKPQD01. The sequence goes on from JAKPQD010000273.1 coordinate 129,743, forward strand.
TCTGGTTTTGTTTTTGTCATTTATTAAGAAAACCTCGTTGCTTATGACTTGGTGTTCATGGATTTTGTAAGGTACTTTTTTCACATCCGGTGCAGCAGTCATAGCAATGCCTGCAACAAGAGGGTCATCTGCACAGTAGATAAGAGTGCCTTTTGATTGTATCTTTTCGATAAAAATTTTGAATTGTTCTACATAAACATCAAAAGTAGAAAACACGTTGATATGATCCCAGGCTATACCATTGATTACAGCTATATTTGGCTGATATATATGAAACTTAGGCCTTGGATCGAGCGTTGAAGAAAGATATTCGTCTCCTTCGAACACTGCAACAGGCGAATCTTCTGATAAACGCACCATGTTATTGTAGCCTTCGAGCTGTGCACCGACCATATAGTCGAACGACTTCTTCCAGTAGCTGAGTACATGGATAATCATCGAGGTGATAGTTGTTTTGCCATGACTACCACCGATTACAACACGTGTCTTGTTCTTAGTTTGTTCATAAAGGTATTCAGGATAAGAGAATATTTTAAGCCCTAGTTCACGGGCTTTTGCCAGTTCGGGATTGTTGTCCCTGGCATGCATACCCAATATTACAGCGTCCAATTCAGGGGTAACCCGCGATGCATCCCAGCCTTTTTCTTTTGGCAGTAATCCTGCTTTTTCAAGCTTACTTTTTGATGGTTCAAAAAAGTCGTCATCTGAACCTGTAACAATATATCCTTTTTCGTGCAGTGCAAGAGCCAGGCTATGCATGGCGCTGCCTCCTATAGCAATGAAGTGTACTCTCATCCTTTTAAGTTTTATAGCAACAAAGATAGGCAGCTTTTGATTACCGTAATTATGATATGTTTTAAAAACTGTAAAAGAAACGAAATTTATTGGAGGTTATTTTATCACACAGAATTTTGCCGTTTGGGTTCCAAATGTTTTGTTGTGAATGGATACAAGATACATCCCCTCTGATAAAGGCAGAGCTATACTGCTTTGAATCCGTTTTTTGTATAGCAAATGTCCATCTATGCTATATATACACAAGTCAGATTGAGGAACAATTTCATTTAATCCTTGAATTGCCAAACAGCCATTGTTATAAAAAACAGTAATGTTGTCCAGTGTTTTATTAATTATGCGGGTATTAGTTTGTTTTATACAATCAACTATGAATTGCCCAAAAATTGGGCCAACAGTCTGATTGGCCTGGGTATTGGGATGAGAATCATCTCCGTCATGACTGCCTTCATAATCGTACTTCAGGCAATTAACTTTTCCCTGGCTGGGATTGGCATTAGTTTCTGCTACATATCCCCAAAAGTCAAAAACAAAAATATTTGGGTGCGATTTACTATCTTCTTTAAGCCACTGGTATTTAACCCAGTCAACAAATTGTTTTGCCCGTGCTGCTGAAGCCGAATCGGTAGCATTTCGGTGCAACGGGGCAAGTGTCCAAACTATGAATTTGTTGTTGGGGAAACTGTCCATCAAAGTTCGTAAAGCGCGGTATTGCAATTTATAATTGCCCATTGACTTATATGATGATGAAACGCTATTTTCAGCTTCGTCTTCGCCAATACCTGCTCCCGGGAAGCAATGTTTGAAGATGATTACATCGTATTTTGTTACAATCGAGTTAATGCATTCGGTACCGGAATTATCATTGTTACATGCTCCATTAATCCATAAATTCCAATAATCGTATGGATAATTTTCCCAAGGATATGGGCTATCGGGATATGCACGTTCTGTAATTTCATAGTTTGTGGAGTTTTGACTATTGTATGTGTCAAACCATTGTGCAACGCTGCCTTCATTATAAACTCCCCCGCCAGTTGAGTGGTGAAGAAATATTACTTTTTGGCCTAAAATAAGATTACAACCTAATGCAAATACCAGAAATAATAAACTTTTCATCTGTAATTAATTTTTTTTAATAAGGCCGGATGAACCCAGCGAAAGGCTATCCGAAGAAAAAACCCGTTCTGACAAATCGGGATTCATCCTTGTTTGTGTTTAACTAATCATGCTCGTTTCATGATTATGGAAATTAAGTTTAGGTAATAATACATTTAATAAAGGTATAAAATTTTTTATATAAAAATCAAATTGTGATGAATGTCAGTGTTTTATTACAGTTGTTAATTGCAATATTTTGAATATTAACAATTTAGCAAATGTAAAAATATGATTTTTGTCAATGTTAATAACTACATTTTATCAGTTAATAACTGTGAGGTGGTTTTTTTGGAAGCAAAGAATTTCAGAATGTAAATTGCACAATGAAAATTAAACGCTGACATTTTTTGTAAAACCCGTTCAATTAACAGATTAATATTACCTAACCATGCAAAACGACCTAACACCTGTCTCCGAAATTAAACAAGTTGACGATACAATGAGCAAAACACCAAAACAAACAAAAGTTCCAGGTACATTTACATATAAAGAAGCCTTCGAAAGCTCGGTTGCGTATTTTAAAGGCGATGAGATGGCTGCACAAGTGTGGATTAACAAATATGCATTAAAAGATTCGTTTGGGAATATCTATGAGCTTAACCCTGACCATATGCACCGGCGTATTGCCAAGGAAATTGCGCGCATTGAGGCAAAGTATGCCAATCCTATGAGTGAAGAGGAAGTATATGAATATTTGAAAGATTTTAAGTATATTGTACCTCAGGGCAGCCCTATGACAGGTATTGGCAATAACTTTCAGATTGCTTCATTATCTAACTGTTTTGTCATTGGAAATAGCGCAGACTCTTATGGAGGTATCATGAAGACAGACCAGGAGCAGGTCCAGTTGATGAAACGCCGTGGCGGTGTAGGGCACGACCTGTCGCATGTCCGTCCTTCTGGCAGCCCTGTATTGAACAGCGCACTCACTTCAACTGGAGTTGTTCCATTCATGGAAAGATATTCAAACTCAACCCGTGAGGTTGCACAAGATGGCCGTAGAGGGGCATTGATGTTGTCTATTTCCAGCAAACACCCCGATGCCGAAAAATTTATTGATGCAAAGCTTGAACAGGGGAAGGTAACCGGGGCCAATGTATCGGTTAAGATTGATGATGATTTCATGCGCGCTGTCATAGATGGCACTGAATATATTCAACAATATCCTGTTGATTCGGCCAGTCCTTCATTTACAAAGAAAGTAGATGCCCGTGCTATTTGGAAAAAGATCGTGCATAATGCATGGAAATCTGCAGAACCCGGGATTTTATTTTGGGATACTATTATACGCGAGTCTGTGCCTGATTGTTATTCACAATTTGGGTATAAAACTGTTTCTACCAACCCCTGTGGTGAGATACCTCTGTGTCCTTATGACAGCTGCAGGCTTTTAGCTATCAATCTTTATGGATATGTTGAAAATCCTTTCACTCCGCAGGCCCGTTTCAATTTTGACCTGTTCAAGCGACATGTAGCTGTTGCTCAACGTTTCATGGACGATATTATCGACTTAGAAATAGAGAAAATAGATGCTATCCTGAGAAAAATAGATGCAGATCCTGAAGATTTTGAAGTAAAACGTGTTGAAAAGAAACTTTGGGAAAGCATTCGTATTAAGACCGAGGAAGGCCGTCGTACCGGGGTAGGCATTACTGCTGAAGGTGATATGTTGGCTGCTCTTGGCATCCGTTATGGGAGCGACAATGCAATAGATTTTTCGGTAGAAGTACATCGTACCCTGGCATTGGAAGCTTATCGTTCTTCTGTTAATTTGGCCAAAGAACGAGGCCCTTTCAGTATCTATGATTCACAACTCGAAAAGAACAATCCGTTTATCAACAGGCTTCGTAAAGAAGATGAAAAGTTGTACCAAGATATGGTACGCTTTGGGCGTCGAAATATAGCCCTTTTGACTATTGCACCAACTGGCACTACCAGTATGATGACACAGACAACATCTGGTATTGAACCTGTTTTTTTACCTGTTTACAAACGTCGTCGTAAAGTAAACCCTAATGATACTAATGTTAAAATAGTTTTTACTGATGAAGTTGGCGACCATTGGGAAGAATATGTTGTATTTCATCATAAATTCCTTACATGGCTTGAGGTAAACGGATATAATGTTGAAGAGGTAAAAAAATATGATCAGGAACAACTTAATGAGTTGGTAGCCAAATCGCCTTATTATAAGTCAACCTCTGCAGATGTTGACTGGCTGCAAAAGGTACACATGCAAGGCGAAATCCAAAAATGGGTTGACCACTCTATCAGTGTTACCATCAACCTGCCCGAGAATGTAGATGAACAACTTGTGAGCGATTTGTATATCAAAGCATGGCAGAGCGGTTGCAAGGGTTGTACAGTGTATCGCGAAAATTCACGTGCCGGGGTGCTTATTTCAAACAATGCCAAAAAAGAAAAGAAAGAAAGTTTTTCTGAACCAATAAAACGTCCTAAAGTATTAGATGCAGAGATTGTTCGTTTCAAAAACAACAACGAAAACTGGATTGCATTTGTGGGCATTTTGGATGGTCAGCCTTATGAGATATTTACAGGTTTGCAGGATGAGGATATTTTCCCGATTCCAAAATCAATTACAAAAGGAAAGATCATCAAGAATAAAGATGAGGATGGGAATACCCGTTATGACTTCCAATACACCGACAAATATGGCTATAAAAACACCTTAGGGGGTTTGTCTCACCAGGTTAATAAAGGATATTGGAATTATGCCAAACTTATATCGAGTGTATTGCGTTATGGCATGCCTATTCCTGAGTTGGTCAACTTGGTTAGTTCATTGCAGCTTGATAGCGAAACAATCAATACTTGGAAAAATGGCGTTGAACGTGCTTTGAAGAAATTTATCCCGGATGGCACACAGGCAAAAGCTGGTCAAAAATGCGGAGCTTGTGGTTCAGAAAGTTTAGTATATCAAGAAGGTTGCCTCACGTGCAAAAACTGTGGCAACTCGAAATGTGGTTGAGCCCAATTACTTTTATATAACATTTGTTAGGAAAAGCTCCCTGAATATTTGTGGGAGCTTTTTTTATTTTTTAGTTCCTTTCAGTGAATTTTTAATGTTGCCAATATTTTGCACCATCAAACAGAAGAGTTGATGTTGGGCAATGCAACAAAAACAATAGCTTCTGTTTAGTTTTTTGGGGTTATTTTACACCGCTACCTCGCCTTTGATATGTGGATGCGGGTCATAACCTTCAAGCAGAAAGTCTTCGTATTTAAAGTCAAAAATACTATTTACATTTCTGACAATCTTCATTGTAGGCAATGGCCTCGGTTCTCGGGACAACTGCAGTTTGACTTGCTCTAAATGATTGAGATAAATATGGGCATCACCAAAAGTATGCACAAACTCACCGGGTTTTAGGTTGCACACTTGAGCTATCATCATGGTTAACAAGGCATACGATGCTATATTAAACGGAACTCCAAGAAAAATATCTGCACTACGCTGATAAAGCTGGCACGAGAGCTTGCCATTAGCCACGTAAAACTGAAACATGGTATGACATGGCGGAAGAGCCATTTTATCAATGTCTCCAGGATTCCAGGCGCTAACAATCAGTCGTCGTGAGTCCGGGTTCGTTTTGATCATATCTATAAGCTGTGATATTTGGTCTATTGTCCGGCCATCTGCCGTTTGCCACGAACGCCATTGTTTTCCGTAAACAGGCCCAAGGTCTCCGTTTTTATCAGCCCATTCGTCCCAAATAGAAACATTGTTATCTTTAAGAAACCTGATGTTTGTTTCGCCACGAAGGAACCAAAGCAACTCGTATATGATAGAGCGGGTATGAAGCTTTTTGGTTGTGAGTAAAGGGAATCCCTCGCCAAGGTCAAACCTCATCTGGTATCCAAAAATGCTGATAGTACCTGTACCTGTGCGGTCATCTTTTTTTGTCCCGTTATCTAAAACGTGTTGTAAAAGGCCTAAATACTGCTTCATTGCATGATTATTTTACTGAGCTAATTTCGTTTTTTTTTTGTAAAAAGAAAAGTTCTGCTTTATATATCCAAACAGCAAACATAGCAAGGATTAAACGCGGAAAAACAATCCACCAGGCTGAAACCCCAATAGCAACGAACAAAAGCGTATCTTCAAGTAATGAATGGCTAATACCAACATGATGATTGAGCAGGTCTGCATCGCGAAGTTTCAGTTTGCCCGACTCTACTTGCTCTATCATTATAGCTGAGCCATAAGTAAGGCCTACTACATTGGCAATAAGCCAATGAAATGAAGTATTTTCGGACAATCCAAAAGGTTTCATCAACGGCCTGAAAGCTGCTGAAAGCTTTTGCATGATGCCCATATATTCCAGGAAACGTTGTATAAACATCAGGCCAATAATAATCCCTATCACTTTGAAAGAAAGGAATACCGAGTCAAACACCCAGTTTTTCATGACTTGTGTAAGGGTAAGATGTTGCCCTGCCTTAGTAACAATATGTTGAACATATGTTGATGCAGGCAATAACCAATTGAAAAGAATTCCGGCAATAATAGCCATAGAAATACGCAATATGACCATGCGCGCAGCTTGCGAGCCTGTCTTTTTTTGTATCGCCGTTTCGATAATCAGGTTATGGGCTATAAGGCACATGATAGCCAAAATGGTTATCTCGCGGATACCAAAACCAATAGTACCAATAACCGCAATAGCTGCATAAATATTGAGTAAAATACTGGTGATAAATACAAGTGCACCCTCTCCTCCTACCCCAATAAACGAGAATACCGGCTTAAAAACAGAAGCAATAACTTCGAGCCACCCAAAATACTGCATAAGCATCACTACAAACGAAACGGGCAACATGATTTTAATCATCCACCAAGCCGTGCTTAATGCTTTGTGAAATAAGCCTTTAAATATCTCTGAAAATACCGTTTTCATTCCTGAATTTTTGATTTACAAAACAATAAATAATTATGCGGATTTGCTGTTTGCAGTTGAAAAATAATTGTTTAAACTTCAAAATCCGTATTTATCAAACATTTTCAATCAAAAAAGGACTTTAAAACAAGTGAAGTATTCCAAACTGCCTTACTTTTGCAAAAAATCAGGGTATGCAAAGCATCTCCATCGACAACAAAGAATTTATCCCATACATATCAAAAGACAAGATTACATTGCTTGTAGAGCATGTTGCCCAAAAGATAAACAATGAACTTTGTAATGAAGACGTTGTTTTTATTGGGGTACTTAACGGGTCGTTTATCTTTATGGCAGATTTGATAAGGGAAATAAATTTTCATGTAACTATATCCTTTATCAAACTTGCCTCATACCAAGCTGACAAATCAAGCGGTGAAGTAAAACAAATTATTGGGCTCAATATCGACCTTAAGGGCAAGACAGTTGTTATAGTTGAAGATATTATTGATACTGGCATAACGCTGGAATATTTATTAAAGCAGATTGAGCAACAACAGCCTGCCAAAATAAAGGTAGCATCAATGTTTTTCAAACCAAAGGCTTGTAAAATGCCTGTTCACATCGATTATCTTGGCACGGAAATCCCGAACGACTTTGTCATCGGCTATGGGCTTGATTACAATGGCTTTGGCCGCAATTTGCCTGACCTTTACCGGTTGAAAAGCTGAAATGTATGACTGCCAGAATAGCAAATAAACCACCCCAACCTCCCGCCTCAATCGGGACAAGCTCTCCTTATAAAGGAGGGGAAAGATTGCACACTTTATGCTTCAGTAGAAATAGATTGGAGAAGCATTTACTTTCTGCAATCCTTTAATCAGTCATTTGTCATTCGTAATTAGTAATTAATATGCAAATCATTAAATCATCCAAAGAGCTTCATAGCCAGATGCTTCAATACCGGGAAGAAGGCAAAACCATTGGGTTTGTACCAACCATGGGAGCATTGCATGAAGGTCACATTTCACTTGTTTCGCAATGCCGTTCAGAAAATGATGTAGTAGTGGTCAGTATTTTTGTAAACCCTACGCAATTCAATGACCCGAAAGACCTTGAGCGTTATCCCCGAACATTAGAAGCCGATACAGCTATGCTCGAGAAAGCAAAATGCGACATTATCTTTCATCCGGAAGTAAACGAGATGTACCCAGAAAAAGATACCCGCGTGTTTGAATTCGGCCAGCTTGACAAAGTAATGGAAGGTAAACACCGTCCCGGGCACTTTAATGGAGTAGCACAGGTAGTTACCAAACTATTTGATATTGTTGTTCCGCACAAAGCTTACTTTGGCGAGAAAGATTTTCAGCAGCTTGCCATTATACAGTATTTTGTAAAGCAGTTGAAATATGACATACAAATAATACCCTGTCCTATTGTACGCGAGCCTGACGGTTTGGCTATGAGTTCGCGCAACAAGCTGCTAACTCCCGAACATAGGGCTGCAGCGCCGTTAATTTCAAAAATCATCTTTGAATCGAAGAAATTAAAAGGCTCTAAAAAGGTGGACGAGCTAAAACAATGGGTTATCGGACAAATCAACAATAACGAACTTTTAAAGGTAGAGTATTTTGAACTCTCAGACAGATACACCCTTCAACCTATTAAAAATTGGGAAGACAGCAAAGATGTTGTTGGCTGCATTGCAGTATTTGCTGGAAAAATACGGCTAATAGATAATGTACTTTATTAAAAAACAGGCCTAACAAGATAAAAAACTGTTAGGCCTGTTAAAATTTACTTTCAGATTATTTTTTCTTTTTTTCTTTCGTGGCAAAGAAAGATGATTGAGGTTTAAATATCTCATCAAACAGTTTATTTTTGGCACTTTCAAAATATGATTTGGGGTTTTGGGTTGAATTTATAATAAATTTTGAACCATCACTGCTTGCTTCAATACTAACAGGCTGCATATCTTTTCCTTCTACTCTGACTAGCCATGCAGGCGCATTAAGGGCAGACTGGTTATCGACAAATGAAGAGGCATTTTTATAAGAAAGGGCACTGATATAAGAAGCAACTTTTGCTGAATCTGCCATTTTATCGCCAATAAACCATTTTTTATCTTTCAATTCCAGTGTATAGCTGCTATCTGCAGGGTATTTAAACGTGATTTTTTCTATTTTGTTGGTTTCAAATCGGGCAAGCGTTTGTTTACGGAATGCAGTAAACTGCTGGTTAAATGTAAACGTCAGGAATCCGTCAACGGCGTACACTTCATCTTCATCTGCAGGCCTCACATAAGTAGAGCCAATAACGCCACCCCCATACATTCCTCCATAAGGATTTTGACTTTGCTGATATGTAAAACGCCCAATCATCAGGTCTGCTACGACATCATTACCTTCAAACACTTTAACGCGTGTTGCAGTAGTATCACTAACCTTAAAATCGTCCCATTTGTCTTTATTTTTTGCCACGAGGCTTTTTACTTTTATCTCAGAAAGAGTAATGATAAGGTTATTTATCACATTTTCGTCAACCTCGGCAGTTATATTGCCTTTTGAAACCTTCCAATCTTTGCCAATTTTAGAAAATAAAATTTCCTGTCTGTTTTCAGCAACAGGGTAAATAGCAATTCTACTAACCTTTGTAGTGTCAATTTTGACCAAAGCGGTATTTAATGTACTTTCTGTCTGGGTTTTCTGGTACCATTTGACCAGGACAAATACTATTATGAGCCCTGCCAATACAATGAGCAAGGTTTTATTATTAATTTTATTAGACATATCGTTCCTCCATTCTTTTAATTCGTTGAATACGTTTAGCTTGAGCTCGCCAAATCCCATAAGCCCCAATGAGTAAAATGGGCAACAAGAAATTGAGCCATTTCAGGGTTGTTCTGGTTCCATCACCCAGTTCATCCAAAGGCCTTGCTGTTACAGATTTTGTCCGGAGCTCAATAAGGCCAGTGTCATCTGAAAGCCAATCGATACTGTTTACAAACATATTGATATTATCAGGAGAAAGTTTTTGTTGTTCGCCTTGTTTCCCGTTGATAACAAAATCCCCATCGCCAATAATTACAAGTTTTGAACGTTGATCCCCAGCCAATTTCCCTTCCAAAGTGGCAGCTACAACAAGTTGATGTTTTGGAAAATCACTTTCATGCCAAATTCTCTGGATATTAAAAAATACTGGTAATTGTTCAATGTTTGATTTATCAGAGGTATAAGCCAACGGAGTATAAATATTGGCAGGTGAACCATTGTACTCAATAGTGCTTGCAAAAGGCAGTATTACAGCTTCCAGGCCACTGCCAATTGAGGTTTTTGAAAAAGTTTTAATTACAGGGATGTAAGGGAATTGTATTTGTTGTATCATCTGAAATGCGCCATTTTTCTGTACAACCTGAATTTGCGAGCAGGAAGCATCAATAACAATATTTTGATTTAAAAGAATCCCTTTTGTTTTAAGCCATTGATCAATTCCAGCGGCAGATGCAGAAGCAATAGCCTGCTGAAGGTTAGCGTTTACATTGCTTGCTGCTACTAAAATTTTTCCGCCACGTGCCAAAAATGCATCCAATTGTGCAAAGTGGCTTTGCTTAATAGAATCGGTTGGCCTAACAATAGCAATTGTCTTAATTCTTTCGGGGATGGCTGCACTATCGTTTAATGTTAAGGGCTCAACCTGGTAAAGAACGCTAAGCTCTGCATAAACCTGCGCCAATTCTTGTATTTGTGGCTCTCCATGTCCTTGTAATATGCCAACTGATGGCTTTTCAACTACAGAAAGTTTCTTAATAGCTTTAGATAGTGTATATTCTAAAGCTGCACCAGGCTGAATAACAGGTATTACTTCTTTTCTGTCGCCCATTGAAATTATAGCGCCCAAATATGCTTTTTGCTGTTTCATCTGGTCTTTTTCACGAACATCAATCATCACAGGTTGAATCCCTTCCTGAGTTGCTTCTTGTTCAATATCTTCTTTGGCTGAAGGATCAACAAACTCATATACCACCATGCCTTTTGAGCGGTTGTTGTATTCAACAAGCATTTCTTTAAAGTCTTTGCGGACTTTTGCAACATTGGGCGGTACATTTTCAGAAAAATAGGCCTTTACTGTGATTGGTTCGTGCAAATTTTTCAATAAATCTTTAGTTGCCCAACTTAGGGTGTATTGTTTGTCTTCGCTAAAATCGACACGAAGAAAAAAGTCTTGCGAAATAAGATTGGCTACCAGTACTATTGCAGTAATTAGCACAACTGATGTTATCCATTTATTTTTCATCTTATTTTTCATCATAGTTATTTTTAATTTTTTTAAATGAATGATAGCTTGCTCCCAACAATAAATATTTTCGTGTTTGTGCCTGAGCTATCATGGGTGTTGCATTACATTACTATTTTGGATTTTACAAAATATTACACATTAACCATTCACCTTTCTTTTTGCCAGATTATTCTCCGTTAGGAATAAACCCAGGAAAATTAAAGAAAGAAAATACACCAGGTCTTTGGTATCAAGCACTCCACGCTGTATGCTTTCAAAATGGTTAGAAAGGCTGAGCATGTTAAAAAATTCTCCAATACTGCCTTTAAAGTTGTTGGCCAGAATATCAAAAATAATATGAAAGAATAACCCAATAAATAAGGCCGACAAAAAGGCAACTATCTGGTTATTCGTCAGAGAACTGGCATAAAGGCCAATAGCAATATAAACCCCACTCATTAAAGCAAGTCCAAGGTATCCGCAAATAACTTCACCGTTATCTACATTGCCTATAGACGCCAATGTAATTACATAAGGCAAAGTAAGGGCTAAAGAAATGCATATCAACAAAAATGCCGCTAAAAATTTGCCTAATACCAATTGTCTGTCAGATACGGCTTTTGTCAAAAGCAATTCGATAGTACCTGTCTTACGTTCTTCTGCAATCATACGCATTGTAAGAGCCGGGATAAATATAAATAAGCTCCAGTAGGCAATAGAAAAGAATGGACGAAGTGTTGCCTGTCCAATTAAAAAAATGTCACTACCAAACATCCAGGTAAAAAAGCCACTAAAACCTAAAAATAACACCAGCAGGATGTAGGCAATAAGCGAGTCGAAAAAGCTGTTCAACTCTTTTTTGGTTATAATCCACACAGAATTCATGTTTTTAAAATATTTCGTGGTTGTATTATTCATTTTATTCTTAATTCACGGTAAGTTCACGGAAAATATCTTCCAGTTTTGCTTCCGAAACAGCAAGTTCAGTAAGTATCCAGCCGTTTTTCACGCATAAATTAAATATTTCGCGCCTTGAGGTACAACCCGGACGGCTCTGCACCTCGAACCTGTTAAGGTTACGGTCGGTAAAGTCAACAAGACCAACTGTCGGTAGCTCCTGAATAGCTTTAAATATAGCATTACTATCGCCATCTTCAATTTTAACAGTCAGAATTTCTTGCCCCTGTGCCTGTTTGCGAAGAGTTTCCGCTGTACCATTAGCTACAATCTTTCCGTTATTGATAATCATAATCCTATCGCAGGTAGCTTCAACTTCTGAAAGAATATGGGTACTCAAAATTACTGTCTTTTCACGGCCAAGTTCGCGGATAAGCTTTCTAATTTCAATAATCTGGTTTGGGTCAAGGCCCGTGGTAGGTTCATCAAGTATTAAAACCGATGGGTTATGAATCATGGCTTGTGCCAACCCTACGCGTTGACGGAAGCCTTTACTCAACTCTCCAATACGCTTGTGCTTTTCGGCATTCAGCCCACATACACGAACCATCTCACGAATGCGTTCGGGAATTTTTGATTTTTCAACACCTTGCAGCGAGGCGCAAAACTCAAGATAGTCTATAACAGGCATATCCAAATACAAGGGGTTGTTTTCGGGCAAATAACCAATATGTTTTTTCAGTTCTTCGGCATTGTCGCGTATACTCTTGCCCCCAATAATAATATCCCCTTGCTCGCAATTGAGATAGTTGGTTATTATTTTCATGGTAGTTGTTTTTCCGGCACCGTTTGGCCCCAAAAACCCAAGTATTTCGCCTGTTTTAACCTCAAAAGAAATATCGTCCACCGCTTTATGATGGCCGTAATTCTTAGTCAGCTTCTCTACTTTGATATCCATAATTGAATGATTATTTGAATTTATTTCGTATTGTTTAAAGTAAGACAAAAATAAAAATGGCATTTTTTTATATCCAAATGCTTTTAAAATCCATTAACTCAATTTAACAATGTTTAACGCACCTTTGAATTTTAGTGCTTTAAAGTGCTTTAATATTAATTTCTGAAATTAATGTTAAAACAATAACTAACTTTGCCCCGATTAATCCTATTCTTTATTTTTGGGCAACTAATAAAACTATAATGAAAAAAACAATTCTTATCTCCGCTCTTTTTATATTAAGCATATTTTCTATAAATGCACAAAGTTATAAAGCTGTAAAAGCAGATGTTGCGCCAGTTGTTGATGCCAATGGCTCTGATGCCTGTTGGGAAAAAGCCCCTTGGGCTAAAATTGACCAAACGTGGATTGGCTCAAAAACCAATGATGCCGACTTTAGCGGTAAATATAAAGTTGTATGGACTCCTGAACAACTATACTTCCTGGTAGAAATTACTGATGACAAGCACTACCCAAAGTATCCGGGCAACTGTAACAATATTCATAACTTTGATTGTATTGAAATATTTCTGGACGAAGACCGCTCAGGCGGTGACCATCAATACAACTTCAATGCATTTGCCTATCATATTGCGGCCAATGGTGATGTATGCGATTTAGGCACTGACAGGGTTAATCACTTATTTAAAAATGATGTAGTTAGTGTATATGACACCATTTCTGAAAATGTCTATTTATGGGAAGTAGGTATAAAAGTTTTTGACAATACTTATGTTTACGGAGGGAATAATACACCTGTAACTCTTGGACTCAACAAAATAATGGGAATGTCAGTTGCATACAACGATAATGACAATGGCTCAACGCGTGAAAGTATGTTTGGTTCTGTAGCTATTGCAGGTGCTGATAAAAACGTTAGTTGGATAAACGCATCATATTTTGGAAGCGTGATATTATTGAATGATTCTAACCAAACTGATGTTAAAAGCTCAATCACAAGTGGCGATAATTTAAGATGTTCATGGGAACCTGCATCAAAAAGCATCAATATTTCTTTAGTAAACAGTAATACTGGTACTTGGAAAGCAGAAGTATTGGATATTACCGGAAAAGTAGTGATAGCAAAATCAATTTATAAATCTGGCAGCCTGGCTACAGATGAGATTAAAGTCCCCAATTCAAGACAAGGCCTCTATTTTGTCCGAATGTCAAACGGAGGGGCTCAATTTTGCTCGAAAGTTATTGTAAAATAGCCGCCAGAATAATTTTCTTCAACATTTATTGCTAATTTACTAATGAGGGAGTATGTATAAATCTTATATATGCTCCCTCATTTATTAAAATAATAATTAGATTTGTCAGATTTTTTAATCAAATCGGTTATTACTTTGTTCATGGAGTAAAATCTTACCAATCAGCTTTTTTCTTAGCTCTTGGTTCTTGCTTCGTAACACTAAATAGAATTTTATGCAAAAAGATATCATATTACGGGGTTGTTCTGAAGTTGTAAATGATAACATGGAAACCTTCAAATGCAACCCTTCGCCATGTTCAAAACTAAATACATACAACTGGGCATACGACTTACCTCAAGGCCTTATTCCTTACGATGTTGTAGAAGTGCGTTTTAAAAACACCCGCAAAGGTTTTTACCGCAATGTCAATGGCTTAGAAATTAAACAAGGTGACATTGTTGCCGTTGAAGCATCGCCAGGCCACGATATAGGCATTGTGTCGCTTGTTGGCGAGCAGGTACGCCAACAAATCAAGCGTTATAAGGTACGTACAGAAAATGGAGATTATCGCAAGCTTTATCGTAAGGCAAAACAAACAGACATTGACAAATGGTACGAATCTATTAGCTTAGAAGAAAGTACCATGTTAAAAGCCCGTAAAATAAGCGACTCTCTAAATCTTAACATGAAAATTGGAGATGTTGAGTACCAGGGTGACAGGTCAAAGGCCATCTTTTACTATATAGCCGACGAACGTGTTGACTTTCGGGAACTGATCAAGGTTTTGGCCGAAGAATTTCGTGTACGTATAGAGATGAAGCAGATTGGGGCACGCCAGGAAGCCGGACGTATTGGAGGTATTGGCCCTTGTGGGCGCGAACTTTGCTGTTCGACATGGATAAACAACTTCGTATCTGTATCAACTAATGCAGCCCGCTACCAAGACCTTTCGCTCAACCCCCAAAAACTGGCCGGGCAGTGTGGTAAGCTCAAGTGCTGCCTCAACTATGAGCTCGATGCTTACCTCGATGCCCAAAAAGACTTCCCGGACACCAACATTGTTTTGGAAACCGCCGAAGGCCCTGCATATCACCAAAAAACTGATGTATTCAGACGAGTGATGTGGTATGCACTAAACAAAAACGAACAAACCAATTTTATTGCCCTTTCTGTCGAAAAAGTTTTTGAAACCATTGAATCTAATAAAAAAGGTATTAAAGTAAAGTTAGATAGTGAAGAACTTAAACCTCAGGGCGCTGTTCCGGTTATCGAGGAGCTTGATTACGCCAATGTGGTCGGACAAGACAGCCTTACCCGTTTTGACGATAAGAAAAAGAAAGACAAGCAACAGTTTCAAAAAAATAGGCCTAACAAACCAAACAGCGCCAACAACAGGCAGAACAACCCAGAAAATGCTAATAGGCCAAATAATCCGGGGGGGGCAAACCGACCAAAATTTCAGAACAACCCTAATAGACAAAACAAACAGAACAATCAGCAAAAGCCCAATGAAAACAAAGCTTAGCCTTTTAGTTTTAGTTGTTTTAACAGTGTTAAGCTGTGTAAACAGAGAGCAATATGTTCAAAATTTTTCTATTGCAGACAGCAAGTGGAAAATTTCGAACAAATGCCGGTTTGAATACATCAATAATGACACCGTTTCACCCAGTAACGTTTATTTCAACCTGAGGCACTCAGGCAACTACAAGTATAGCAATATCTACCTTTTTGTTACTACCATGGCCCCCAATGGTAATAAAATTATAGACACCCTGGAATATAACCTCGCAGATGCAAAAGGGCGCTGGATTGGCAAAGGCCTTTCGGATATCAAAAACATTAAATTGGGGTACAAGAAGGCTGTCCGTTTTTCGCAAAACGGGAAATACATGTTTTATGTAACTCACGGCATGCGCGAGAATGAGCTGGAAGGAATTATTGATGTTGGCATCATCATTGAAAAATCAAAGCAATAACAATTACTATTTATGGGGAAGGACAAACTCAGGAGGTTTGCCGAATTGCATACATTTCAGCACGTGATTGAAGCTGATTATAACCAGGTGTACCAAAAAGACCACGCGGTAAAAGGAACCTGGCACAAAGATATTTTCAGAAACAATAATCCTATTATCCTTGAATTGGGATGCGGCAAAGGCGAATATGTAGTTGCCCTGGCACAAATATATCCTGACAAAAACTTCATCGGGATAGACATTAAAGGCAACCGAATGTGGGTTGGCGCCAAACAAGCCCTTGAAAAAGGGCTTACAAATGTTTACTTTGTCCGTACCCGCATCGAATTTATCGAATCGTTTTTCAGTAAAGACGAAGTGGACGAAATTTGGGTTACCTTTCCAGACCCTCAAATGCAAAGCAACCGCAGGCGCAAAAGGCTTACAGCCCCTTCGTTTCTCAACCGCTACAAAAATTTCTTAAAGCCGCAAGGCATAATACACCTAAAAACTGACAGCCTTTTTCTGCACAAATACACCAAAGCGGTTATTGAGCATAACCAGTTGCCGCTTAAAGTAGCTACCGATGACCTGTATAACAGCCCATACAGCCAGTTGACTTATGGCGTAACTACCCACTACGAAAAACTTTTCATACAAAAAACAAAAAAAATAACTTACCTTCAATTCCAATTGCTACAGCAAGAGATTATTGATATCGACCAAACGTATGACCGACAGCTTCTTTCAGAAAGTATATAATGTTACAAAGCTTGTGCCTCATGGAAGAGTTACGACATACGGAGCAATAGCCCGTTTCATAGGCTCTCCGCAATCGTCCCGAATGGTAGGCTGGGCGCTGAACAACTGTCATCACCTCGAAGAGTTTATCCCTGCCCATCGCGTTGTTAACCGCAATGGGATGCTTAGCGGCAAACATCATTTTGGGAACCCTTCAATAATGCAGCAATTGCTTGAGAATGAAGGCGTAGAGATTACCAACGACCACATTGTCAACTTTGACAAGCTTTTTTGGAATCCTTCTGTTGAACTTAAATAAATTTATAAGCCATGAAGAAGAAAACCCTCATATTGCCTTGTACCATGGACGACTTCAACGAAATAACCCGGGATATTGTCGATTTTTGGGGTAGTGACCGAACATTGTACCTTCATCACCCTTATTTAGTCTATGAATTTGGCAATACAGCTTTTGTTATCAAAGAAAAAGGCCAGGTTATAGCCTATTTGTTCGGGTTCTTTTCCCAAACCGAAAGTGTAGCCTATGTCCATCTTTTGGGAGTCAGAGAATCATGCCAGCGTCAGGGTTATGGACAAATGCTGTATGAACACTTTATTAATATTGCTAAGCAAAAAGGGATAAAGAAACTAAAAGCCATTACCACCCCAACAAACTTCAAATCGGTTAGTTTTCATAAAAACAAAATAGGAATGACCTTACTTGGCCAACCAGACAGCAACGGCATTAATGTAGTAAAGAATTATTCTGGCATCGACAAAGACAGGGTGGTGTTTCTCAAAGAGATAAAGTAATTTCTAAATAATCAGCATTTTTCTAATTTCACACAGTCGTCTTTTGTATCTATTTGTAGTTCTATCTCTTTTAGAATGCTCTTTTAATCTTTAAACCCAAATTAAGCATTAAAAATGCTTAATCGAAATACAAAGTAATTTTTCGGATTATCTTTGCACCCTTAATTATAATTAGTATGGCATTACAATGTGGCATAGTAGGTTTGCCAAACGTTGGTAAATCAACTCTTTTTAACTGTTTGTCCAATGCAAAAGCCCAAGCTGCAAATTTTCCGTTTTGCACCATTGAACCCAACGTTGGGGTGATTACTGTCCCTGATGAGCGTTTGACTAAACTGGCCGAGATAGACAAACCCGCAAGGATTGTTCCTACAACTGTTGAAATTGTTGACATTGCGGGTCTTGTAAAAGGGGCAAGCAAAGGCGAAGGGTTGGGGAACAAATTTTTGGCCAATATTCGTGAAACTGATGCAATCATTCATGTTTTACGTTGCTTTGACGATGAAAATGTAACCCATGTTGATGGATCTATCAACCCGGTCAGAGATAAGGAAATCATTGATATGGAACTTCAGCTTAAAGACCTTGAAACTGTTGAAAGCCGCATAGCTAAAGTGCAAAAACAAGCACAGACCGGAGGGGACAAACAGGCTAAACGATTACTGGAAATACTCCTTCAATATAAAGAAGTATTGTTGCATGGCCAAAGTGCCCGCGTGGTTAAACTTGACAACAAAGAAGACCAGAAACTGGCTAATGACCTGTTTTTGCTTACAGATAAACCTGTATTGTATGTATGCAATGTAGATGAAAAAGCTGTTATAAAAGGCAACAAATATGTTGACATGGTCAAAGAAGCCGTAAAAAACGAAAATGCAGAGGTACTAATTGTTGCTGCCAAAACAGAATCGGAGATTGCCGAATTTGACACCTACGAAGAACGCAAGATGTTCCTGGACGAACTGGGATTAGAAGAATCAGGCGTTGCAAGGCTTATCAAATCAGCATATAAACTTCTTAACCTCGAAACATTCTTCACTACCGGGGCTGACGAAACAAGGGCCTGGACTTATATCCGCGGGACCAAAGCCCCACAAGCCGCCGGCGTTATCCATAGCGACTTTGAAAAAGGCTTTATCCGTGCTGAGGTAATCAAATACAATGACTATGTTACCTTAGGCTCTGAAGCTGCATGCAAAGAAGCCGGAAAATTATCTATTGAAGGAAAAGAATACGTGGTACAAGATGGCGACATTATGCACTTTAGGTTTAATGTGTAACGAAAACTCCCATACTTTCTAATTAGGACAACCTATACGGGCTCACAACTAAAACTTTTTTAAAGTTTGTAACTGCTTTCAGATATTAAAACTAAACGCTATAAGAGCCTTAGTAAGTATTGTATGAGTGTTTCTAAAATACGGTCATAACCCTCAAAACAAGGAAAAACAATATCCAATAAATACCCATATATCAGCCCCTCAAATTAGATAAGAATAATTTGAAAATTTAATAAACTTGCTGTTCAGAAACTGTCTAATTCTTTTTATTTTTGATTAATAAATTATAAACAGAATTTATGGCAACTATATTTTCGCGCATCATTGCAGGTGAAATACCAAGCTACAAGGTAGCTGAAGACGACAACTTTTTTGCATTCCTTGACATTAACCCCCTGATAAAAGGGCACACGCTGGTAGTGCCTAAAAAAGAGGTGGACTACCTGTTTGATATTGACGATGCATTGCTCGAAAAAATGATGGTATTTTCAAAACGTACAGCAAAAGCCATTGAAAAAGTAGTAAAGTGTCAACGTGTTGGGCTAACAGTTATTGGTCTTGAAGTGCCACATGCCCATATACATTTAATACCCATTATTACAGGCATGCAAGATATGAACTTTGCCAATCCCAAGCTAAAACTCACAAAAGAAGAATTTGAAGAAATTGCCCTGGCAATAAATAAAGCATGGAGGTAGTAAATACTATTCTTAGCCGCGTGGCGGCGAGATATTTGTAAAAATGGACAGTATATACAAAGCCAGGTAGTGGCGATATGTACCGGTGCTACGCACCTTTCTACATCAACATCATATATTTACAAATAAATCGCAACTATGTTGCTGCTAATTATATTATTATTCAAAGTTTTACTTTATCAAACCAGCAATAATAAAACATAGCTCTACTGCTTACGCGGCAGGCCTTATAATACAACTTTTTTTATGTCTTTCCCCTTTTTCCTTTGGGCTATTCTTAAACAAGGTTAAAAAAGCAACAATTTTGCAGGTCATTAAATGTGTTTTGCAAAAATTGTCTTACTTTGGGCAAAATTTTGTTTTTACAAAAATTTTTATTTGCAAACAAGTATGCACAAAATCTAACAAGGACAAATAATGAAGCAATTTAAATTATTTAACAGCATTATTGCATGGGTTACATTTGCTATAGCTACAGCGGTGTATCTTTTGACTATGGAACCAACAGCCAGTTTCTGGGATTGCGGCGAATTTATCTCTACTGCATTTAAACTTGAAGTTGGGCACCCTCCGGGAGCCTATTTGTTTATGATTATCGGGCGGTTCTTCACTTTATTTGCCGGAGGCGATGTAACTAAAGTAGCAATATGGATGAATAGTTGGTCTGCATTGGCAAGTGGGCTCACCATCTTGTTTCTTTTTTGGACTATTACTCACCTGGGTCGCAAATTATTAATCAAAGACGGAAATTATACCACAGGCAAAACAATCGCTGTTTTGGGGTCAGGCTTAGTAGGAGCATTGGCTTTTACTTTTTCTGATTCATTTTGGTTCTCTGCGGTTGAGGCAGAAGTATATGCTTCATCGTCATTGTTTACAGCCCTTGTATTTTGGGCAGTATTGAAATGGGAAGACCAGGCCGATGATAAACATGCCAACAGGTGGTTAATCCTCATAGCCTATCTGATGGGGCTTTCTATAGGGGTACACCTTTTGAACCTCTTGGCAATACCTGCTATTGTTTTTGTTTATTATTTCAAAAAATACCCTGTTACAACTAAAGGTATAATTATTACTTCATTAGTTTCTATTGCCATCCTGGCAGGTGTGATGTATGGTGTGATTACAGGTTTGATTGTTTTGGCTTCAAAATTTGAGCTTTTGTTTGTTAATGGCTTTGGGCTACCTTACTTCTCTGGAGTATTCTTTTACCTGGTAGCCTTGGTTGTTTTATTAGCTTGGGGCTTGTGGTACACCTATAAAAAACGCAAAGTGGTACTTAATACTGCATTGCTAATGCTTTCTGTTATCCTTATTGGCTACTCTTCGGTAGCAATGGTTGTTATCCGCTCCTCGGCCAATACCCCGCTGGACGAAAACGACCCTGAAAATATGTTTTCGCTGCTTTCTTACCTCAACCGCGAGCAGTATGGCGACAGGCCTTTATTCTCGGGCCCATATTACAATACCCCTATTTTGGGGATGGAAGAAAATGGCAAACCTACTTACACCCCTATCAACGGAAGGTATGAAATTACCAACCATAAACCTGAATACAAATATGACGAGAGGTTTTTAACAATTTTCCCTCGTATGTACAGCTCTGAACAATCGCATCAAAGCGCCTATGAATACTGGGGCAAAGTAAAAGGTGTACCTATTCAGACGCAAAACCAAAAAGGTGAACCTACAACCATTATGAAACCTACATTCTCAGAAAATTTGTTGTTTTTCTTCCGTTACCAGGTAAATTTCATGTATATCCGTTATTTCATGTGGAACTTTGTAGGACGCCAAAATGATATACAAGGTGCAGGTGAACCCACTAAAGGTAACTGGATAAGCGGCATTAAGTTTATAGATGAAATCTTTTTAGGCCCTCAAGATAAGCTCCCCGATTCTATGAAAAACAATAAAGGCCGCAATACTTATTTTTTCTTACCTCTTATTTTAGGTATTATAGGGCTTTGGTATCAGCTCAAGAAAGACAAAAAAGACTTCTCAGTTGTTATGTTATTGTTCTTCTTTACAGGTTTAGCCATTGTCCTTTATCTGAACCAAACCCCATACCAGCCTCGCGAACGTGATTATGCTTATACAGGTTCATTTTATGCATTTGCTATCTGGATTGGCATTGGGGTTGCTGCATTATACGAAATGCTATCCGACAAAATACCATCGGTTTTGAAAGCCGGAGGCATCACTGCTATTTGCCTCTTGTGTGTCCCGGTATTGATGGGCCAACAAAACTGGGACGACCACGATCGTTCAGACCGATATACTTGTAGGGACTTTGCGTCAAATTATCTTAATTCTTGCGAAAAAGATGCCATTATATTTACCAACGGGGACAATGATACATTCCCGCTTTGGTATGCCCAGGAAGTTGAAGGCATCCGTACAGATGTTCGTGTAGTCAACCTAAGTTATTTGGGCGCCGATTGGTATCTTGAACAAATGCACCGTAAAGCTTACGAGTCAGAACCTCTGCCCTTCAGCCTTACCCGTGAAAAAGTACTTCAGGGTAAACGTGATATTGCATACCTTATCAATCAAATAAAAGAGCCTATTGAACTGAAAGACGGTATTGAATTCCTTGCCAGCGACGATCCTAAAACCAAGCAATACGGCAACTATGCCGAACGTTTGGATTATATCCCTGGTAAAACATTCAAGGTTACTGTAGATACCACGGCAGTTTTCAAAAACAAATATGTCCCTGAAAACATGAAAGCTAAAGTTACCAATCAGATGCAGTGGACTATTGAGAAAAACTATCTTACCAAAGCCGATATTTTAGTTCTTGACCTCATTGCCCACAATAACTGGAAGCGACCGGTATATTTTGCCGTAACAGTATCGCATGACAATTATCTCAACCTTGAACCTTATATGCAGATCAATGGGTTGACTTATAAAGTTATTCCTGTGAAATCTGAGGTTCAGATGGGCGACATTATGAATATTGATATTGATACCACCTATAACAACATGATGAACAAGTTTAAATGGGGAGGTATCAACAATCCTAAGGTTTATTTGGACGAGAACATCCTCCGCATGCTTTCAAACATCCGCAACAGTTTTGCAAAGTTGGCCGATGCACTTATATTAGCAAATAAAAAAGATTCGGCATTGAAGGTTGTTGACCGTGCTATGGAACTAATGCCTGACAAATGTGTACCATATAACTACTTTACCATGCCTTATGTTGACTTGTACTACAAGCTCAACCAGCCGGCAAAGGCACAGGCAATATCCGAAAGGTTGGCTGTTATTGCCGAACAAGAGCTTACTTATATTTTTAGGTTAAAACCTGAAGACAGGGTATTGCTGGACTATGATATGAAGGTAAACCTTCGTATATTACAACAATTGTCAATGATTGAAAAACAATATGGCAATACAGAAAAAGCTAACAAGCTGGAAATGTTGTTCCAGGAATTTTACGGCAAGTTTGCCAATATGTAAAATGATATAAAACTATATAGAAGGCATTGGGTTTTCCTAATGCCTTTTTTATTTTTAAGCCCATTTTTTGTTTTCAGAAAAAACGATTGTGGCATAAATTTTGTTAAACAAAATACTATCGTTAATTTAACAAACATAAATTTCTGATGAAAAATTGTACAAAGCATACCAGGTCAATTTCATGGTTCGCAGCTGATAAGAACTCGCGAAGGCTTTTGATATGTGCTTTTTACAATAATAAATGATATTATTCATGACTAAAAAAGCTTAAAATACTGAAGCCTTCCAAAAACGGAAGGCTTTTTTGTTTATTAACTCCTAACATTATGAACCAGTTATTACGACCACAAAAATTCACTTACGGGCTCTTGGCATTAGCCGGAGTTGTGCTGTTTTCTGCAAAATCAGTTTTTGCCAAAATGATTTATGCTTACAATGTTCATCCTGTAGCCATGCTTTATCTGCGGATGATGGTAGCATTGCCTTTTTTACTGGCCTTTTATTTTTGGTATGAAAATAAGTATCCTCAAAAGAAAGCTCATTGGAGAGATATATTGCAAGTTATAGGGATAAGCCTTATCGGCTATTACTTATCAGGAATACTTGATTTTATTGGTCTTTTATATGTTGAGGCTGCTATCGAACGATTGATATTGTTTTTATACCCTACTATGGTGTTGGTGCTTTCTATTTTGTTTTTGCGCAAAGAAGCTAAGCTCAATCAGTTCATTGCAATGATTGTTTCTTACATAGGGTTGCTGGTAGCTTTTGCAGATAAACTGACGATGTCAAATACCTCCATGTTTTGGTTTGGAGTGGTACTGATTGTATTAAGTTCTTTTCTTTACGCTATATTTCTTACTTTGGCCGATAAGCTTATCGACAGGTTAGGTTCAATAAGGTTTACAACCATAGCATGTCTTACAATGACTGCAAGTATTGTCATTCATGCGTTTATTACAGGGAAAGCGCATTTTGTAGGCTATCCATCACAGGTATATTTATATAGCTTTATCATGGGCGTGTTTTCAACAGTAGTACCTGTTTTTATGTTTAATTATGCTATTGAAAAGCTTGGTTCTACTAACGTTTCGATCATTAGTTGTGCAGGCCCTATTTGTACTCTAATGTATTCGGCCCTTTTGATAGATGAACCAATTACGCTTTATCAAATTGTTGGTACATTGATAGTCATGGCTGGTATTATGTTTGTTTATAAAAGCAAGACTGCACCAGTTGAAGTCAGAAGTTCGGATTATAGAAGGAAAGAGAATGATTAGTGTTTAGGCCTTTATATCGATGCGTGTAGCCTGTTATAGGCTGCACGCATTTATTACCTGGTAAAGAAGACGGCCTTTAGGCATCAGGAATGTCTTTATTCCAACTTCTTCTGCGGGAATGAGGTTAATAGACGTATCGTCAATAAAAAGGCTTTCTTCGGCTTTCAGCCCGCTATCTTTCAGCACAAACTCATATATTTCCCTATCTGGCTTGCGCATTCCTATTCGGCATGAATAATACGCTTTATTGAAAAGGCTTTCAAACTGGTTGACTTTATGTACATCATATATCATTCGAAAAAAATACTCGAGATGAATTTCATTGGTATTACTCAAAAGGAAAGTATTGTACTTATTTTTTAATATGTCCAGCAAAACGATATTCTGAGCTGGGAGTTGCTTTATCATCGAGTTCCACGCTGCATCAAAGTCAGATTTATCGATAGATTTATGAAGGAATTGTGAAAGTCCTTCTCTGAATTGTTCGGGAGAAACATGCCCCTTGTCAAAGCCATCAAACAAATGGGCCTGTTTATATTGGCCATAGAGCGAGTCAAAATCTGAAATCCCAAGTTTTTTGAACATTCCAATGGTTATTTGATAGTCAATTTCAACAATTACCCCGCCTAAGTCGAATATAATATTGTTGATATTCTGGTAATTAGCTTGACCAATAGAAAATGAATTCATATTTTTAAAAATAATTTTGAAAATTAAAGCTGAAATGCGTAATATTGCAGTCCCAAAAATAGAGATTAGTTTATAGAAGTCCGATATTATTTGGCTTTTTTAACAAAAGATTCGGACAGAAAAATATAATCGAAATTATTTCGATTTTAAGGGCCTATAGCTCAGCTGGTTAGAGCACCTGACTCATAATCAGGGGGTCCCTGGTTCAAGCCCAGGTGGGCCCACCCCTGAAAGTCCCGAGAAATCGGGATTTTTTATATGGTAAAAAACAATAGGCTGGTAAGTCAAACGACAATTCCAGCCTATTGTTTTGTTTGTCAAATCCGTAGATCTGAAAAACTGAATATATAGTTAGTCAGCTAGTTGTAGGTGTCTATTTCTAATTTATACGAACCATCTTTTTGCAAACGCCAAACATTGACATAATTAAATGGCCATTTGGTAGAATCGGCCAAAAGCGTGTACCCTTCACCTGTTTCGTAAATAATTTCACGATTTCCTCGAACCTCAATAATATTTAGAATTATGTCAATAGGTTCCTCTTTTAATCTGAGGAAACCACCCCAGTCTTTTGCAATTTCTTCTTTTCCCTTTAATATTGGCCGATGCGGTGTAACATACTGGGCACTGTCTGAATATATATTAGCCAGATATGCTGAGTCTTTGTTTTTAATACCAATACTGAATTGTGCATCGTATTTCTTGACAATTTCTAACATCTCTGCTTTGTTTAGTGCTTTTTCTGCAGTATTACATGAAACCAAAAATATAACAAGGATTGGGATGAGCGCTTTTTTCATTTTCTTAAGAATTTATTATGAATAACTACTTTTGCACTATCACATTTATATGATGAGTTACCCTTATTAAATATTTTTGAAAAAAATTTCATGATGTTAAAAGCTTTTTTTAAAGAGGGTGTTATTGAAGCTGGCTGCGATGAAGCAGGCAGAGGATGCCTTGCAGGGCCTGTATTTGCCGCAGCAGTAATACTTCCTCAAGGCTTTTTTCATCCATTGCTCAATGACTCGAAAAAAATGACTGAGAAAAACCGGGAAACATTGAGGGATATAATTAAAAAAGAGGCACTGGCTTTTGCTGTTGCAACCTGTTCTGCAGAGGAGATAGACAATATTAATATTTTGAATGCTTCTTTTTTGGCTATGCACAGGGCTATAGATCAATTGAAAACAAGACCTGAGTTTTTATTGATTGATGGAAATCGTTTTAATCCATACCCTAACCTTCAACATAAGTGTATAATTGGTGGAGATGCCCTATATCAGTCAATTTCTGCAGCATCAGTACTTGCAAAGACTTACAGAGATAAGTATATGCAATCATTGCATAATGAATATCCCGAATATAATTGGAAAAAGAACAAAGGTTATCCAACCACAGATCATCGTCTGGCCATAAAGAAACATGGACTTACGCCACACCACAGGCACACCTTTGCTGCAAAGTTTATAGAGCCTTCGTTGTTTGATTGAAATGTCGTACAAAATAGGTCCAAGTCAAAGACTTGAACTATAGGCGATTAACATTGTATGAAAAATTAGCCCAAGTCAAAATAAAAGACTTAAACTACCAAAAATTGCCTCATTATATGTGAGGCGAATTATACCGTAGCCTTTTCTGCTTCTTTTTCGGCCTGTTGCTCAGCTCCTTTGATGATAAAATGCAGACGGTTCAGGATGTTTACATCACTCACACCGCTATCGAAGTCTAAGAAAAGCATATTCATTGAAGGGAAACGATGTTTTAGTTTTCTTTCGATACCTTTAGCTACAACATGGTTGGCAATACATCCAAAAGGCTGTAAACTTACCACATAGTTAACATTTTCTTCAGCAAAATTAGCAATCTCTGCAGGTATCAACCAACCTTCACCAAATTGGGCTGCAGTATTGACAATCTCTTCAGCCTTTTCAGCATCTGTATAGATATTGGTAAATGGTCTGTAATACTTAAAGTCTTTGGCAGCGTTTTCAACTTTTTTGATATACCTGTCAACCAAAGCAAAGAGTATGTCAACAATCCATTGAGGCAGCCCAGGTTTTTCCAGATGTTTTGCAACGTTTATCTTATAGTTGGCAAAATATTGCAGGAAAAAGTTGGCCAGCGAAGGCATAACCACCTCAACATTTTGTTCAATAAGCCAGTTTACTACATTTTTATTGCCAAAAGCGTTGTATTTTACATAAATTTCGCCCACAATACCAATACGTGGGACAAATTCTTTGTCAGTACACATGCTATTAAATTCAGCAGCTGCTTGTTTTAACAGTTTAAGCATACCTCGAATATCTTTCTTTTCGGCAAAAGGCAAAGCTGCATTGATGTATTTATCCCTAAGAGAAACAGCCCCGCCTTGCACTTTTTGACGAACAACAGTTGCATAATACATTTTTGAGATGCAATCTGCATAAAGCATCGACACTGCGGTAATTGTAAGTGCTTTTCGCCACTTAACATCAAATCCGGGTTGCGGGTTGAGCAGGCTATCTCCTGAAGCTATTGAAATCACAGGAATATCTTCATAACCAGCTGCTACCATAGCCTTTTTTATTAGCGAAAGGTAATTGGTAGCGCGGCATTGTCCGCCAGTCTGGGTAATTCCAATGGCAATTTCATCGCGATTGTACTTCCTGGTTTGCAAGGCTTTTATAATATCCCCAATAACAAGGGTTGCCGGGTAACATACTTCGTTGTTGGCAAACTTAAGACCAAGTTCAGAAGAGTGTACATCTGAAGGAGGCAATGTTACAAAGTTATAGCCCGCCAGTTTAAATAGTACCGGCACAAAAGGCGAGTAATACTCAGAAAAGAAGGGGACAAGTATTGTTCTGTGTTTGTCTTCTTCAGTAAATATTTTATTTTTAATTAATGGAGTTATAGTAACTTCCTTGTCAGAAGCAAATCGGAGCGATTCGATTAACGAACGTATCCTAAGGCGCAGTGACCCAATGTTATTAACATCATCTATTTTAAGAATGGTATGGCTTTTACCATGACGTTTTAGTATTTCATTGACTTCATCAATGATAAAGGCATCCGGTCCACATCCAAACGAAGTCATTTGTACAAGGTGGACGTTGGCATTTGTTTTAGCAACCCATTCTGCAGCTTTCAGGATACGATTGGTGTAAGCCCATTGCATAATGGTCTGTACATTGTCAAAAGTATTATGTTCTTCACTTCTGACGAAGTCTTCCGAGATGACATCTACGCCAAAAGCAGAAATCATATCAGATATCTTATGCTGGATTAAAGGGTCGGCATGATATGGACGGCCTACCAGCATGATGACCATATTGTTTCCTACTGAATTTTTCTCGATAATACGCTGGCAATTTTCTTGTAATGAGCTAACGTACATCCTTTGGGCTGCCAAAGCTTTAGGTAATGCCTTTTCTACCAAACTTTTTTCAATACCCAATGTCATTAAATACTTTATGCAAGCCTTTGTTAATAGTTGCTCATTGTTAAAAGCAATAGTTGGGGCATCAATACAAATATTGTGTTTCTCCAGAAAGGGCATGGAGCTCTTTATAACATCAGAATAGCCCGATACAATTGGACAATTGAAGCTATTGGGAGTATTTTTGTCTTCTTTAGACTCATAAACCACGTAAGGCATGAAAATGCGATTTGCCTTTTTATCTATCAGGTCAATAATATGGCCATGTACAAGTTTTGCCGGGAAACAAATATTGTCGGACATCACATAAGGCAAGCCTTTTTCATATAAAGTAAATGTTGAACGTCCGGAAAGTACAGTTTTTATGCCACATTCATTAAATAAAGTAAGCCAAAACTGCATATTTTCATACATGTTGAGAATACGTGGAATGCCGATTACAATAGGATTAGTGGTTTCTACTTTTTTCTGGGCAACAATTTTGTTGTATTTAAAGTTGTAATGGTTTTCGCCCTTTACAAAATCCTGTCCTTTATTGGAGTATATCTTTTCACACTTGTTTCCGGAAAAATAGGAATTGCCATTGTGGAAAGTATATTTATTGATAATACAGTTGTTTTCGCAGCCACTGCAATAAAATTGTTCAGATTGATATGCATTTAATGATGCCACTTCTTTCAATGCCCTTACGTTGTGAATATTTTCATTTTTATGCATACGACAAGCAAACAATGCAGCGCCATAAGCGCCCATAAGTTCGGGTACATCAGAAAATATAACTTCTTTTCCGGTAAGAAGCTCTAAAGCCCTTACAACAGCATGGTTACGCATGGCACCACCCTGAACAACTATATTATCGCCAAGTTCAGAAACGTCTTTAATTTTGAGTACTTTGTATAAGCAGTTTTTAACTACAGAATAAGCCAAACCTGCAG
The DNA here is from genome assembly GCA_029572965.1 of Bacteroidota bacterium. GTDB lineage: Bacteria > Bacteroidota > Bacteroidia > Bacteroidales > DTGW01 > JAKPQD01. The sequence goes on from JAKPQD010000273.1 coordinate 159,249, forward strand.
AAATATCGGCAACAGAAGCTCCTTCACGAAGAAATTGCTTTACTTTTGAATTCATGAACACGGTACAACGTGTACCAAGGTCACAGGGAGCATTTGCATTGCATGCCAACGTTGCAAAGTTAGCTGCAGTATAGTTAAGCGATTTGGCAAAACCTTCAATGAAAGAACCACAGCCTGATGAGCAAGCTTCATTAATTTCAAGCCTGTTAATAGCGCCATTTTCAACAAAGATAGCTTTCATATCCTGGCCACCAATATCGAGGATGAAGGATACTTTAGGATTAAACTTTTGAGCTGCGGAATAATGGGCAATGGTTTCAACTATTCCATGATCTATGTTATATGCAGCTTTAACAAGGTCTTCACCATATCCGGTTACGCTGGATGCAACAATGTGAATATCTTTCTTGGCACTATTTGCTAAGACAAGAAATTCACTAAGCCCTTCAGATATTGTTTTTAAAGGATTTCCTTTGTTTCGTGAGTAAAATTGAAAAACGATACGTTCTTTATCGTCAATAGCTACAATCTTAGTAGTAGTAGAACCAGAGTCTATACCAATAAAACATTCGTTGCCCTCAAGTTTTTCAAGTGTTATACTTTCCAAACGATGGTTTTGCTTTAGGGCAATCCATTGTTCAAGTTCAGCCTGATTGTCAAAAAGCTTATTTAACCTGCCTTTAGAAATACTATGAGGCTGTTTGTTAATGCTTTCAATTTTTTCAATTAAGCTATTCAATAAAACAGCTTTTTCATCTTGTTTTTCGGTTAAAGCACATCCAAAAGCCGGTATTAATGCAGCATTTTCAGAAATAATATAATCTTCGTCTTTTAGTTTAAGATAATTTACAAAAGCCTGACGAAGTGCAGGGATAAACGCTAAAGGCCCACCACAGAAAAATATTTTTGGAAGAGGCTCTGTACCCCGTGAAAGAGAAGTTATTGTTTGTAAAGCTACAGCATGAAATACAGATGCTGAAATATCGGCTATGCTAACATTACGTGCAATAAGGTTTTGGACATCAGTTTTTGAAAAAACACCACAACGAGAAGCTATCGGGTAAATTTTCCCTGCAGACAAAGCCTGGCGGCTCATTTCTGCAATATCCACAGCTAAAATGGTTGCCATTTGGTCGATGAATGCCCCGGTACCTCCTGCACAGCTTCCATTCATACGGATATCAGGGATACTGCCAGCTTTAAGAAAAACCATTTTTGTGTCTTCTCCGCCAATATCAATGAGCGTTTGAATTTCACGGTGTTTGTGGGAGATATAATCTGTTGCTGCAATAACTTCCTGAGCAAATTGCAGGCCATAGCGTTCAGATACGCCCATGCCGGCCGAACCAGTTACACAAACAGCAATAGCTTGGTTGCCAACTACACAGAAGGCTTTTTTAAGTATGTCGGTCAAAGCACTGCTGATATTGGCGTGATGCCTCTGATAATCTGAAAACAGGACTTTGTCTTTTTTCTCATCCAGAACTACCATTTTAATGGTAGTTGAGCCTATGTCGATACCGCAATGAAGTGGCTGGTTGGTCATAATATAGGGTTCACTTAAAATAAAAACACAAATATAGGTATTTTATGTTTTTTAACAAAAAGCGAGTTGACTATGGATGAAAGGTTGAACTTAGTTGGAAGCGCAAAATCTTTTGCAACGGTTTTAAAAAAGCCAATAAAAGGATTATTTTTGTTTTGTAATGTTGCTAATTATTCTGTTAAGACTAATTGAGCAGGTATAAAAATAAGTATGAGCCCTTATTCTGACCGTAAAGAAGATTTTATTATAAAACCCGATTATTTATCTCCAGTTAAAGTTTATAGTATCGTCAGGCCTGCTATCGAAACTGGCTATGTTTACAATTTTACCTCAGATAGCGGGTTATTTTATGAAGTCCGGTTTGCGCCCAAAGTGGACAATATACTTGGTATGGTGGTCAATTTTACTGTGGATAGCGATGAGTTTGACAGCGACTATCCGGTAACCAACAGAGGCGAGGTATATAATATCATTGCCACAGTTATAGAAATTATCAGGATATTTCATCATTTTCACAACTTTACTACATCGTACGAATTTTCTGGGGAATTCAAAGAAAACGAATCAAAAACTGAGCATAATGCCAGTATCCGTTCCCGTCTTTATTTGCGTTATGCCCCAATAGTACTTAGTAGTAATTGGAAAGCCCAAATTACCGGGAATAAAGTATTACTTAAGAAGGTGAAGTAATGAATCCCTTATTAGAAGTAAAAAACCTCTGTATTAGTTTTAACAATTCAGGCAAAGCTGTAGATAATCTTTCATTTTCATTGCCAGTAGGCCAAACATTAGGCATTGTAGGAGAGTCGGGCTCAGGAAAGTCTGTTACAGGATTGGCTATAACTCGTCTTTTGCCTAAAACCACAAATATTTCAGGACAAATTCTTGCACCTCACAATTGGCTTGATAATGCTGCTGATGATTATATTGATTTACTTCAGTTACCTGAAAAATCAATGATTAAGCTACGAGGTAAACGAATATCTTTTATTTTTCAAGAACCGATGACAGCATTGAACCCTTCAATGCATTGTGGTAAGCAGATAGAAGAAATATTAAAGTTGCACAAAATAGTAGAGAAAAGCAATTTGATTGAAAGACAATTGCAATTGCTCAAGGATGTTCAACTTCCAAACCCCGAAATTGTTTTAAAAAAATATCCCCATCAACTTTCAGGAGGGCAAAGGCAACGGTTGATGATAGCTATGGCAATGGCAGCAAATCCGGACATTATTATTGCAGACGAGCCTACAACAGCTTTGGATGTTACGGTTCAGTTTGAGATACTTGAATTGCTCAAGCAAATGAAGCAGGAGCGGAACCTCACCATGATATTTATCTCGCACGACCTGAATGTCATCAGCCATATAGCCGATAATGTGCTGGTGATGCGACATGGCAACATGATGGAGCAAGGCACTGTCAGGCAAGTGATGAATAATCCGCAACATTTATACACCAAAGCATTGCTCGAAAGTAAACCTTCATTTCATTCAAGGCCTGTTAAATTGCCTACAGTAGATGATTTTATTGATGAAAAGCCTTTTTATAAAGAAGAAGAAAGTATTGAGTTACGAAAAGAAAAGCAAAATAAAATATACAATGCCCGGCCGCTCATAGAAATAAGTAATTTGAATGTAGGCTTCTCGTTAAAATCCTTATTTAACAAACAACAAACTTTGATATTGAGAGGTATTGACCTGAAAATATGGAAAGGCGAAACGCTTGGCCTTGTAGGTGGCTCGGGAAGCGGAAAAACTACATTAGGAAGAACTTTAATGCAGTTAATAGAAGGATATCAGGGCAACATTAAGTATGAGGGAAAAAAAATAAAAGACTTTTCGAAGAACGAAATGCTGAAGTTCAGGCAGAAAGTCCAATTGGTTTTTCAAGACCCTTATTCTTCATTAAATCCTTATCAGACCATTGGGCAATCTATAACTGAGCCAATAATTGTGCATAATTTGTATAAAAATAATTCAGAAGTACGTAACAGAGCTATAGAACTGATGCAAATGACCCGCATACAGCCCGAATGGTATAGCCGGTATCCACATCAACTTTCGGGAGGACAGCGTCAGCGGGTAGTTATTGCTCGGGCATTAGCATTAAACCCAGAAGTGCTAATCTGCGACGAATCGGTATCTGCGCTGGACGTTTCTGTACAAGCACAAGTGCTTAACCTGCTCAACGAACTAAAAGAAAAGATAGGGCTTACATATATTTTCATTTCGCATGACCTGGCAGTTGTTAAGTATATGTCTGATCGTATTGTTGTACTTGACAAAGGGCTTATTGTTGAAGATAACGAAGCTGACGAATTGTGCCAAAATCCTGCACATCCATATACTCAAAGGCTGTTAAGTGCGGCAAAAATGGAATAAATATTTTCTAACAATAAAAGTTTATTTATTCATCAATAAATATATTTTTGTATTCTCAAGAGTATCACATTATTGGATAGGATAATTTTTAAAAAGATAAGTAAAGACAGGGATTGAAAAATGAAAACTAAACTTATAATTGTTTCAGTCATTTTTATTGGCCTTTTCAGTATTTTCATGCTGAAAGGGCTGAGTTCTTATCCCGAAAAACCAAAAATGGAGCTCAACCCAGCTCCTGTGAAATCTGAATTAGAGGCATTATATGCTTTATACGATAGTGTAATGCGTGCCGAAATGGATTCGACAGGTGTTGTTGGGGCCAGCGTGGCCATTGTTTACAACAATAAAATAGACTTCCTCAAATGTTACGGAGTTAAAAAAGTAGGAGAAACCGATTCGATAAACCCGCAAACAGTGTTCAGGCTTGCTTCGGTTTCAAAGGCTGTTACAGGCGTTTTGGCGGGATTGTTGGATAACGAAGGTGTTATCAGCCTCAATGATAAAGTAATTGATTATATTCCTGATTTTAAATTAAAAAGCGCTGTCAATACAAATAACTTGCGTATAAAAAATATCCTGAGCCACACTTCGGGGCTTACTCCTCATGCTTTTGACAACCTTGTAGAGCAAAAAATGCCTTTCAATAAGCTAATGTACAATTTGAGTAAAGCTGAAATATCTGGAAAACCTGGACAATTATATAGTTATCAGAATGTAATGTATAGTTTATTTGACACTATAGCTTCGGTTAAAACATCAAAGCCTTATGGAGAGCTTATGTCGGAAAAGATTTTCAAGCCTTTCAATATGTATAATGCATCAACCAGTTACGAGTCTTTTAAAAACAACGACAATATTGCCTATCCGCACAAATGGACCAAAAACGGGTATAAGCCAATTCCTCTTAATCAAGGCTATTATTCCACCATATCAGCAGCCGGGGTGAATGCCAGCATTTCGGACATGGCCAGTTTTTTGTTAAAGCTTTTAAGAACAGACAGTTTGTCTTTAGACTCTGGTGTAATCCGCACTATATTTACACCACAAGTGGTTACTCCGCTAAACAGGCATTATTTTAAGGAGTGGGGAAAAGTTGCTTCCAGGCAATATGGCATTGGCTGGAGGATTATCGAATATAAAGGCCATCAACTGGCCTATCATGGAGGCTTTATACAGGGTTACAGGGCAGAAATAGCATTGTGTCGGGAGATGAACGTTGGCATTGTGTTTTTGACCAATTCACCCAACAAAGCAGCTACCATAAGTATCCCTACTTTTTTGAATATGTTTTTCGACCTGAAAGAAAAAGGCGTATTAGCTGCCAAATAAAACAGGGCTCTAAAGCAGCTTATCTGCTGTTGTTATAAAATTATTCGAACCCAAATGATGAATTGTCTTTGCGTTCAGATTCTCGGAAAGCAGACGGCCTTTATAGGCATCTTTTTGGCCGAAGGCATTGATTACATCACCTAATACTATTCCTACTGTTTCTTGCATTACTACTGAATGCAGGTTGCATTCGAGATAAGCAATACAATCCAAAGGCAAAGCTATTTTCAGAACCGGGCTTTCAAAGGTTGATAAATGGAGATGCTCAATTTTATTGACCTTATGGCCAGAACAAGAGCCAAGTTCTTTTACCATTTCTACCTGATTAGCTGAAGGCAAAGCAATGACAAATTTTTTTGTATCAATAATATTGGCATAAGTTTTATGTTGCAAGTCACTAACAAAAAGCAGACGTGTGGTTTTGTCATAGTCCACCGGGCAATGCCATGCAATAGGAGCCATATTGTAAATACCTTCAGAAGACACAGTGCATACTATAATCAGTCCTCCCGAATTGAGGAGTTGATAAGCTTTTTCATTTTTGACAGCTTGAAAATTTTCCATTATTAGCATGAGTTCAGATTAAACATTTCTATCTTTTGCTTAAAAGCAAAAGTACTACAAATAAAATGCTAAAGGTCAAAGATTTATCGTAAATGGGCTAAAAAAGATTTTTATTCTCATCAGGACATTGCTTGCGGAACCTTTAAATCATTTATTTCTTCCCAAAGCTTTTGAAATAGTTACCGGGAATTTCTTACATTGTCACCCAAACCGCCCCATTAATAAAGAGTTTGCGTGTTTAGGCGTTTTATAATTTTTTTCAAGGCCATTACCGGAAACTATTTTTGAAAAAAACTCCAATATTGACATTTTGGCAAAAAGAATTGTTTTTATAATTTTAAAATATCATCTTTGATTAAATTTACATTTACTACAAGTAACTGAAAATATACTATTCATGGCACACTGCATAATAAAAAACATTTTGTTCATTACTGTTCTTTTTTTAACGTTCGCATGCCGAAACGAAAGCAACTCTAATGTTACCTTAACAGAAGAAGACACACTTGTCAATACTGAAGAAGTAGTGGCTAAAGCCCGAAGTGTTTTTTACCGGATGTATTTACCTAATGAGATGTATAAGGTTTTTGAAAAAGCCGGGGCTATTTATTCGCCCGAAATTCTGAACCCCGTAGAAAACGTCAATTTATACGAGTCGAGTACCAAAGCCGCCCTTAATTTGGGTGTTTATGGCGTTGACCTTAGCTACAATAAGATTTTTGGGCAAAACCAAAAAACATTGCTCTATTTTACAGTAATACACAAACTTTCACAACAGCTTGGCATCCCGGACAATATTTTTTCGCAAGCATTGAAAAAAATGGAGCAAAACTTGTCAAATCGTGACTCATTAACAGAGTATGCCACAGATGTTTTTTCTTCTACACATAAGTTTCTTAACGAAAACGACAGGAAATCAACAGCAGCACTGATTATAGCTGGTGGCTGGATTGAAGCGCTATACATTGCCTCACAAATATCTGATGACGATGTAGAAAACAAAGAAATCATAGAGCGTATAGCATTCCAAAAATATTCTTTACGTTCGCTCATGTCTATGCTTGCCAACTATCAGGCCGAACCTTCGGTAAACAGGTATTATCTTATGTTCAAAGCATTGAATAATGCATACAACGAATTTGAAATATACTATTTCCCGGATGATGTTTCAATTGATACTATTAACAAGCTTATCAATGCTAAAAAAGTAAACATTGATTTGCCGGCCGGGAAAATTGAAAAAATCAAAAAGATTATTGCCCAAATCCGTCAGGAGATTACCATGTAGCCTCAACGTATTGACATAATTTTTGAAGCCACTGCTTTTGCAGCATCAGAGCCCAAAAAAGCTACAAGCCCTCTGCGCAGCTCTTCTGCAAGGGCAGGCAAATGAACCGGTGCAATAGATTCTTCATTTATTCCAAGCTTAGCGGCCTGACTCTTGAGGGTACCTTTTGTCATCATATCTCCAATCAAAGGGACTAGAATTTCATATATTTTTTGCGCGTATATATTAGTATATGAGCTCATAATTATTGTGCATTAACAGATTCAACTAATTCTTTTTGATACAAACCGGCAAGACCAATGACCAGGTAACCTACATGCCATAAAACATCAATAAGGTTGCCATTTCCATAAATATCCAGCCAACCTAAATAAGCATATAACATATCGGCCATTGTAAAGCAAACAAACCCGATGGACAACATGCGCATTGGCAAGGAAATAGCAGCCCGTCCAAAAAGCGTAGTTATGTAAAACAGTATAATTGCAGGAATAACTGTTAACAAATCTGCTATTGGATAATACATATAAAAAAGTTTTGTAATATCATCTGATTCATTATCAGACAAAATGGGAATAAGCAGAAAATAGGCCATTGCCACAAAAACGACGAAAGAACTGGCAGCAATAATGGCATAAACTTTCATTTTTCCCAGTGGAAAGCCACTCCTTTTATAACCAAAAAACATCATAAACAAACCTGCAAATAAAGGAATATAAGCTGTACACCAGAAAATATCAGCTAAAGAAGGGAAATACTCATTCATATCAATTTTAAATCCAATTTCGAGAATGGCATAAGTGGTTTCTGCCAAAAAATCAAAAAAGATACCAATAAAAATAAGCACCCAGCTTACCCGGGCAAAATCTATTTCTTTAAAAGCTTTGAAGGTATGATACAAACATACAACGGCAATAAATGATGTCAATACGGGCAATGTATCACTTACATACTGCAATACAGAAGGCCCGCCCCACTGTCCCAGATAATATACCACATTTAAAACTGTTAATACAGCAATAAAAATCAAAAGCAATTTAGACTTTTTCATACATTGTAATTGTGTTGGTTTTATATTTAAATGTAAGCCTTTTTTTTCAAATATTCAAGCTCAAGATAAGATTAGCCCTTTAGATAATAAAACTTAAGCATTAGCCTATCAGTTTTTTTCGTATATTTAACTAAATGTAAGATAATTGCATGTTTGTTTTACTTAATACAAACTCAAAATCGAAAACTATGAAAGCTATATTTTTCGCCTCTTTCTTAGCCATTGTCTTGGTTAATACCTGGGCGCAGGAAAAAGATTCGTCAGGCCTGAGTTTGAATCTTGGAGCTGATGTTGTAAGCCGCTATATCTGGCGTGGCCAGGCCAATAGCTCCTCACCGGCCATCCAGCCAACTTTAAGCCTTAATTATAAAAACATAAGCTTTGGCAGTTGGGCTTCCTATACCACTTCCAATAACGACTTACAGGAGGTTGATCTTTTCCTGACCTATAAAATTGGAGGATTTACAGTAGGGTTGAACGATTACTTCATGTCATCAGATAGTTTGGACGACCTATATTTTAATTGGAAAAACAAAGAAACAGGCCATACGTTGGAGCCTTTCATTACTTATTCAGAAATTGCTGGTACGCCATTAAGCCTCACTGCTGCGGTATTTGCGTATGGCGATGATTTAGATGAAAATGAAGACAACTATTATTCAAGCTATTTGGAACTTAGCTTTGCCAAAACCTTAGGAAACATTGACTACAACATTTTTTGTGGCGGGACTTTCGGGAAAGGTTATTATGCCGATGATATGAACATTGTAAATGTCGGCATCACTCTGACCAAGACAATAGAAATAACGCCAAGCTTTTCACTGCCTTGTAATGGTTCATTTGTGATAAACCCAAGTACCGAAAATGTTTTTGTTGTTTTTGGAATAACTTTTTAGCCTGAAACTTAAATACTATAATTACATTTAAACCACCCCTACCCTTCCTTATACAGGAGGGGAAATATTCCATATTACTAAAAAAATTATTTCAACTTATTTTCAAGCTCTTCAATATTGATAATGGTCAGGATGGTTTTGCCTTCAGGGCAATAATTATGGTTTTTACAGGCGAATAGCTTGTCAATAAGGTCAGACATTTCCTCACTGCCAAGCGCTCGTCCATACGGTATGGCAGATGCTTTGCTCAATGCCAGGGCTATTGTTTCTTTTACCGAAGTCCCGCTTTGCGAAGGAGCATGGTGCAATTCGGCAAGCAAATCATCCACCAGCTTTTGCGGGTTGGCCTGCTCCAAAGCAGCCGGAAAGCCATTGACAACAACTGAGTTTTGCCCAAAATCCTGAATGTCAAAACCAGCCTGGTTGATTGCAGCAGAATATTCCATTATCAGCTCATGGTCTGCAGGAGAAAGCTCAACGACCTGCGGAAAAATTTCTTTTTGGACTGCATTTGCACTTTTTTCAATATTTTCAAGATATTGCTCAAACAAGATGCGCAAGTGCGCCCTGCGTTGGTCTATTAACAAAAGGCCGGATTTAGAAGGGGTTAGGATATATTTATTCTTAACTTGAAGAAATTGTTGCTGCTTTGACACCTGCACGTCATCAGCCCCTTTATTTTCGACAGGTTCAAAATTTGGGATTCGTAGCTCTGTCTTAGGTTCATTTTCAAACCCACTGTACAGATCTTGCCAGTTATTGGGCAAAGAACGCGAATGACTTGAAAAATCAGCCCTCACGCTTACGCTCTTTTTTTGCTCAGGTTTAAATGGGTCAAAAGTTGCATCAATATCTATTTGAGGCAGATTGACATCTGTAGCTCGCGAAAGTACAGGAATTTCAACCGAACGGTCTATTTCAAAATCAATAGATGGCACAATGCTGAATTTCCCTAAGGATTCCTTCACCGTAGCATGCAAAATCTGCCATACAGCCTGCTCGTCAAAAAACTTTATCTCAGTCTTTACCGGATGGATATTGACATCAATATTGGCCGGGTCAATGGTAAAACAAATGAAATAGGAAGGCTGCAATTCTGGTAACAAAATCTTTTCATAAGCCTTGATAATGGCCTTATGCAAAATTGGATGCCGCATGTAACGGTTGTTGACAAAGAAAAACTGGTCGGGCTGGCTCTTCTTTGCCACATCTGGTTTGGTAATGTATCCTGTTATTTTTATGATAGAAGTTTCGCAATTGACATCTACCAGCGATTGGTTGATATTTTTGCCAAAAAGCTGAATAATCCTTTGTCTGAAAGGCGAAGTATAAAGCTTTAAAACCTCTGTATTGCCATTTCTCAGTTCAAACTGGATATGAGGAAACGCCAATGCTACTTTTTGCAACTCGAACACAATGAGCTTAAACTCGTAATTGTCAGTTTTCAGGAACTTGCGACGAACCGGGATGTTATAAAACAGGTTTTTCACCATAAAATTTGTACCTGTGGCACATGAAACCGGTGTTTGGCCTAATACCTCAGAAGCCGCAATGTTTATTTCTGTTCCCAGCTCATCCTCCTGACGCTTAGTACGCAAAACAACCTCGGCCACAGCAGCTATAGAAGCAAGTGCTTCGCCCCTGAAGCCCATGGTATGTATATCAAACAAATCTTCAGCCCGCTTAATCTTAGATGTAGCATGACGTTCAAAAGACATACGGGCATCAGTTTCGCTCATCCCCTTGCCGTTGTCAATAACCTGGATTAAAGTACGGCCTGCATCCTTGATAATTACTGATATTTGTGTAGCCCCGGCATCAATAGCATTTTCAACCAGCTCCTTTACTACCGAAGCAGGGCGCTGGATAACCTCTCCAGCCGCTATCTGGTTGGCAACACTATCGGGCAAAAGCGCTATAATATCGGGCATATTTCAGATTTTTATGCAAATTTACATTTATTGCAACATTTGCCAACAGGGGGTAAAGGCATATTTATTAACTTTGCCATTATGCTGGAAAAAACAAGGGCTATAACACTACATGGGCTTAAATATGGCGACACGGGCTTGGTTGTACATCTTTATACCGAGGCTCATGGCCGCCAATCATATTTTGTGAAAGGTGCTTTTTCAAAAAAAAGCCAGATAAAGTCCAACCTTTTTTTCCCATTGTCATTACTGGAACTGGAAGTATATCACAAGCCATCATCACAGTTAAATAAAATAAAAGAAGCCGTACTAACTCCTCAACTGCTTACGATTCATAGCAACCCATACAAAAATGCCATTGCCATATTTATTTCAGAGGTGCTTTACAAAGTTTTGCGCGAAGAAGCAGCCAATGACAGTATGTTTAACTTCTTGTTCAATTCCGTTTGCATGCTGGACCTGCATCACGACTCGCCTTCCAACTTTCACCTCGTTTTCATGTGCCTTCTGGCAAAACAGCTTGGCTTTTTCCCAACAAATAACTACTCTTCGGTAAACAAATTTTTTGATTTGCACGAAGGCTTTTTTGTTTCACAACACCCCTCACACAGACAGTGCATGGGCGCAGGTATGTCTGAAATATTCTCAGAACTTCTCGGTACAAATTATGAAAATAGTGCCCATTTGCCCATCGACAGGATGATGCGGGCTTCAATGCTTGATGCTATTGCTACATATTTTTACTTACATATGCACGGAATAGGCCAGTTTAAAAGCCTCCAGGTGTTGCACGATGTTTTTGCCTGATGTTTTTGCAAGAAATTTTCAAAATGATACCTTTACAACCATAACCAAAAATACTAAATATGATTGCAAGGAACGCATTTCTTTGGATTATAGCATTTGTAACAATTTCGGCCTTTCAGCAGGCCAAAGCACAGAAAACCATTACTTTTCCTTCAAAAGACAGCCTTACCATCACTGCCGATTACTACGAAGCTGACCCAAAAGCGCCTTTTATTCTGCTCTTTCATCAGGCAGGTTCCAGTCGTGGCGAATTTACTGAAATTGCCCCCCGCTTTGTCAAACTCGGCTACAATTGTCTCGCTGTTGACCTTCGTTCGGGGAATGAGACAAAATACGTTATCAACCAAACTGCTTTAAAAGCAAAAAGCCAGAAAAAGCCAACAAAATACTTAAATGCAGCCCTCGATATGCAAGCAGCCATTGAATATGCAAGCAATAAAAGCCGAAAGCCTGTAGTTGTGCTTGGGAGCTCTTATTCGGCCTCACTTGGGCTGTTATTAGCAAAAACCAACCCGCAAATTAGCGCTGTTATAGCCTTCAGCCCGGGCGAGTATTTCGAAAAAGAAAATTTTACAAGGGATAGTATTGCAGGCCTTGACATTCCTATATTTGCAGCATCGGCAAAAGATGAATACAAGTACCTTACAGCGCTTTTCGGCAAAGTAAACCGTATTAACTATACGCTCTTTTGCCCTTCAAAAGGCAATGGCGAACATGGCGCTAAGGCGCTTTGGACAGAATCTCCTGAAAATGGCGAATATTGGCTGGCATTAATGCTGTTTATCAATCAAATAAAGGATTTTTAATTTCACTGCTTCATAAAACAATATAATTATGTTATTCAACACCCTGCATTTTTTGATATTCTTCGTTGTTGTATTTGTCCTTTTCTTTACACTGCCCCATAAATTCAGATGGGTTATGTTGTTAGCCGCCAGCTGTTATTTTTACATGGCCTTCATCCCAATCTATATTCTAATCCTGGCATTCACAATAGTAGTGGACTATTTTGCAGGGATAATGATTGAAAAATCGCACGATAAAAGAAAAAGATGGTTTTTAATAGCCAGTTTAGTGGCCAACATTGGCATACTGGCATTTTTCAAATATTACAACTTTCTTAACAACAACCTTTCATTATTGTTGGGGAAATTTGGATATCCTGACCCAATACCCGCCCTTGAAATCATTCTGCCCATAGGGCTTTCGTTCCACACGTTTCAGGCTATGAGCTATACCATTGAGGTGTACAGGGGAAAACAAAAAGCTGAAAGACATTTTGGCATTTACGCACTCTATGTAATGTTTTACCCTCAGCTGGTTGCCGGCCCTATTGAAAGGCCGCAAAATTTGCTCCACCAGTTCCACAATAAGCATTCATTTAGCATACAAAACTTATCTGACGGATTACGGTTAATCATTTATGGGTTGTTTTTAAAAATGGTCATTGCCGATAATGTTTCTCCTTATGTCAATAGCATGTATGCCAATCCACAAAATTACAGCTCTACCGACATTATTACCGCCCTTTGTTTCTATTCCATCCAAATCTATTGCGATTTCTGTGGTTATTCTTTAATCGCCATAGGAAGCGCTAAGTCTATGGGGTTTAATTTGATGAACAACTTTCACACGCCATATTTCTCAAGGACAGTATCTGAATTTTGGAAAAGATGGCATATTTCACTCTCTACCTGGTTTAAAGACTATTTGTACATACCGCTTGGCGGGAACCGTGTTGCATTGCCGCGCTGGATGTTTAATATATTTATTGTCTTTGCTATTAGCGGGCTTTGGCATGGGGCCAGTTGGAACTTTGTGATATGGGGCGTATTGTGGGGCTTGTTAAATGTAGGGGAAGTTTTATACAACAAGCTTTTTAGCAGGCCTGAAGAAAAAGGAGACTTTAAAATCTGGCATAGCATCCATGCTGCTAAGATGTTTATAATAGCTACCTTTTTGTGGGTCTTTTTCAGAAGTGAGAACATGGAGAAGGTCAAACTTCTTGCAAAATCGATTAAACACAACTTTTCATTAAACAATAGCTTAAATGTACCACATTTGGTTTGGGCGTTGTTAATTGTATTTCTTGTTTTCGAAATTATGTTCTACAACCATCGTTTTGACAAATGGTGCGAAAAAAGGGACCCGATAATAAAATGGTCGGTTTATATCATCCTTATCTCGTCAATTATCATGTTTGCGGGCATTGAGGACATTCCATTTATTTACTTCCAGTTTTAAAAATTATGAAACGCCCATGATTGTAAACAAACAAAAAGTCACATGAGTAAAATGCGGGCGTTGTACCATCCCTTAAAAATAAAATTTTATTATGATAAAAATAGCTAAATTTATAATTCCCAGGGTTTTAGTGCTTGCCATAACATTAATCGCAGCAAATTTCATCTACACAAAATTCTTTTTTGAAAAAGACCTTCAAATGCATGCTGATATGATTAACCTTACCCGTGGGAAAGACTCAGCAAGAGTGATATATATGGGAGAATCGTCAAATTTCACTTCGCACAGTGATGACAAAGACCCCCGAAGCATATCCGGTATGCTATGCGACTATTTCCCGGGGCTAAACATTCAAGATATTTCGCATGGGGCATTACACGCATATAATTATTATATTTTTTTGAAAACAATTCAGAATAATTCTAAACTGGAAACCATCATCATAACCTTGAACCTTCGTTCTTTTGATGCCAATTGGAGATATTCAGACCTGGAAACTTTTCTCCAAAAACAAATGGTAATGATAGACCCTACTTATCCCCCATTGTTTAGGCGTTTTTTGCTGGGCTTTAAAGGATATGACAATAAAACAGTAAAAGAACGGGAACGCCAATTTTTACATGAATGGGAAACAACAGTACTGAAAGTCCCCTTCCCACTTCAATATAATACCGTAAGAAAATGGGACAAAGGAATAGCAACAAACGGGTATATAGATGTTTCAGGCAATAGAAATGAAGATTCAACAATTCTCGCCTGTCATTACGTAAAAACTTATGCCTTTCAAATAGACACCAACAAAAACCCCCGTATTAAAGATTTTGACAACATTGTTAAACTGGCAAAACAAAGGGGTTGGCATGTTATTTTTAACCTGATGGCCGAAAACACTCAAAAAGCGGACAAACTCGTAGGAAAAGAACTTGTTTACCTGATAAAGCAAAATAGAGATTTATTAGTTTCGCGATATTCAAAAATGGGGGCCATTGTTGTAGATAACTTAGAATGCGTCAATGACAGCAATTATATTGATCAAAACTGGACTACTGAACATTATAAAGAAACAGGGCGCAAAACAATTGCTAAAAATTTGTCGGAAGCACTAAAAACCATATACCCACAATACTATAAAAGTATTGTTGCAGATAATAAATAGATTATAATTAATGAAAGTAAAATTTATCATTCTCCGCTTCAGCTCTATTGGCGACATTGTGCTAACTACCCCTGTCATCAGGTGTTTGAAAGAACAGGTTGAAGGGGCAGAAATTCATTTTGTTACGAAAAAAAAGTTTGCATCGGTAGTGGCCGACAATCCTTATATTGACAAAATCCACCTTCTGGATGGTAAGTTAAAAAGCCTTATTGAAGAGTTACGCCAGGAAGAATGTGACCATATCATCGATTTGCACCATAACCTTCGTACATATATCGTAAAAAAGAAGCTTGGGTTGTTTGCATTTTCTTTTGACAAAATCAACATCCAGAAATGGCTGATGGTACAATTTAAAATCAATAAACTACCTCAAAAACATATTGTTGACCGCTACCTTGAGACGTGCCGCCTTTTTGATGTAACCAATGATGGCAAAGGCCTTGATTTTTTTATCAATCCTAAAAATGAAATTGAAATTTCGCAGCTCCCATCATTTTTACAAAACGGATACATTGCCCTTGTCATTGGAGGGATGCATGGCACAAAGCAAATGCCCAATGCAAAACTCGCCGAACTAAGCAATAAGCTGAATCTGCCCGTTGTATTGCTTGGTGGGCCCGACGATTCTCAAGCCGCAGAAAGCATTATTAATGAAAGTAAAAATGCCAATATCTTCAACGCCTGCGGAAAATACAACCTACAACAATCCGCTTCGATAGTAAAACAAGCAAAGCTTGTTATTGCGCACGATACAGGACTGATGCATATTGCAGCAGCATTTAAAAAGCGTATTATCTCTATATGGGGCAATACCATTCCCGAATTTGGGATGTACCCTTATGTAAGTGATGAGAATCAGGCTATTTTTGAAGTCAAAGGTCTGAAATGCAGGCCATGTTCAAAGATTGGCTACAAGAAATGCCCAAAAGGCCACCACAATTGTATGAACCTTATTGATGTCAACAAAATAGCCGAGAAAGCTAATAGTTGGATTTAAAACATTCATCTTACCCGGAATGATTACTTTTTTTGCTTTAATATTAGCCATAGTACTCCAATTTGCAGGGGCAATAGTAGCTATTAGTAATATCAGGCGAACAAAATACAGTATTTCGTGGATATTAATCTCTCTGGGCTTTCTGGTGATGGCCATTCAGCGATTTATCGAATTTATACCCTACGTTTGGCGGGGCTGGGAAAAAGACGTAGCAACAATCAATACATGGTTAGGGATTATCACCTCCATTCTTATTGCTGTTGGGGTAATTTATATACGCAAAATCCTTGATTTTCTGCGGAAAGTAGAACGAGAAAAGCAGGAATCGCAGAAAAAGATTTTGAACGCTGTTATCCAAGCTGAAGAAAAAGAACGCCGCCGCCTTGCAAAAGAGCTGCATGACGGCATGGGGCCATTGCTCTCGGCAGTAAAAATGGCCGTTTCGTCACTGGTAAAGACAGAAACCAACTCCAACAATAAACTTATCATCGAAAACACCGACCAGATGATAACAGAAGCTATTCGCAGTTTAAAAGAAATATCAAACAACCTGAGCCCTCACGTACTGGAAAACTTTGGATTGGCAAGCGCTATTAAATCTTTCTCATCTAAAATAAGTGCTACAAGGGCTATTCAGATTACATTCTTTTCCAACATGTTTGATATTAGGCTCAATAGCAATACCGAAATCATCATTTACCGTGTAGTGTGCGAGTTGATAAACAACACTCTTAAACATGCCAATGCTCAAAACATTGAGATTGAGCTGAAACAACATGGCAAAATCATTACTTTGCTATATACTGATGACGGCTGTGGTTTTGATACCAGCACAGTGTTACGAAACGAAAACAAAGGAATGGGGCTTTCAAACATTATTAACCGTATAAAATCTATCAAAGGGGCTGTAAATATTGAGAGTAGCCACGGCAAAGGTTTGAAAGTAATAATAATTGTAAATACTTAAGAAGATAAAGGTTCTACATGGATTGATACTTCTATATTTTTTATCTTCTCCATAATATCTTTCTCAATCATATCGCACATTTCATGAGCCATACCCACCGAAATATCCGGAGCAACTTCGAGGTGCAACTCCGCAAACCTGTAATGACCGGCCTTACGAGTACGCAAAGCATGAAAACTAAGATTGTGTGATTTAATGGAATCTTTAATAACCTCTACTTCACTTTCCGAGAGAGAAGCATCCAATAACGGGGCGTAAGCCGCTCTTAAAAGGTGTACAGCCTCCTTGACTATTAGTGTAGCAACAAAAACAGCAATCACAGAGTCTAAAAAGTGCCAACCAGTAGCCCAAATAAGCAATAACCCAATAGCAACACCCAAAGATGTATAAACATCGGTCTTCAAATGCAGCGCATCTGCTTCCAATGCAATAGAATCAGTCTTTTTAGCAACTTTATATAAATATCTTGAAACAAAGAAATTGGCAACAGCCGAAACAAACATCACAACCGAGCCAAGCCCAATAGACTCAATAGGACCAGGATGTAAAATCTTTACAACAGCTTCATAAATAATCCATCCCGATGCTAATAATATAAGTAAAGCCTCAATAATACCCGATACATTTTCATACTTCCCATGACCATAAGGATGACCTTTATCAGCCGGGGTATCTGAAATACGAACAGCAAAAAAAGCAATCACTGCAGCCAGCAAATCCATTGCCGAGTGAATTGCCTCAGACAAAATACTCACCGAACCCGTTATAAATCCAGTAATTAATTTGAAAATTACCAACGATGTATTGGAAAAAACGGAAATTCCGGCAGCTTTAGTTTTTTCGTTCATCAAAGCTTTTTTAGATTGTTTTTTGCAAATATAAAATCTAATTTAAAAAGAATAATTGAATTTGCAAAAGCTTTACTTAAACACCTCTGTCCGCTTCTGGGCTATATACGACTCTTTAGTATTAACAATTATCGTAGAAGAATAAGGCAACTCTGAGCGTTGAAGTTTATTAGTAGGCCTTACAATGAAAGTCCTTTCCCCAGCCTTGATTACAACAGGTATTGAGAATCCTTCAACAGCATTGCCCCATTTGTAATAAAAATTGTTTTTGCCAGTATTTTGGTCATACGAAAACTCCCAAAGGAGTATGGGACAAACCCTCGAATACAAGTACTGATTGAAGAATGTGGTAAAATCTTTACCAGTCTTTTCATTCACCAGCTTCATAAAAGCCTCTGTAGTAGCAATACCATAAGCATTCTGCAAATAAAAGGTTTTTAAAATGTCCCTGAAAATAGAATCATTGTTTATTGAGTTTCGTAAGGTATGCAATGTCAAAGCCCCTTTCATATATACATCGGTATCACGGTAATCCCAAAAGTTAACAGCATAAGGGCCTATAACAGGCTTTTTGTTTTTAATCAACATGGCGTAAAACCTGAGTAATTTAAAATAATCATCTTTCCCCTTTGCTGCCTCCAAAAAAAGGGCTTCAGAATAAGTAGCAAAACCTTCATGTATCCAGACATCAGCATAATCTGAGGCCGATACGCTATTCCCCCACCATTCATGGGCCGTTTCGTGCAATATAATATGGTCCGTCCCAATCCAAGGTGCTATTTTATAAGCATTACCATAAGCAATAGCAGACTGGTGTTCCATTCCCTCATAAGGACTTTCTACAAGCTTGTATCCATCTTTAGGCCATGGATATGGCCCGTAAAATTGCTCAAATTTGCTGATAATACTATCTACTATCAAAAAATGGTTCTGGGCAATTTTATAATTGTCCTTTAATACATAAAAATCCATGTCGAAATTTGAAAACCTGCTACTGTAAATCCTTTGGAACTTGGCAAAGTTGCCAAGATAAAATGTAAAATTGTAATGATTGATAGGATAATGAACTTTCCAGGTATAAGTAACCTCATCGCCAATAGCGGTAGAATCAATCATCACGCCATTAGAAACACAATAAAGACCTTTAGGCACAATAAAATGTGACAATATGCTGTCAGGTTCGTCAGGGAGCTGGTCTTTTGATGGCCACCAAAGACTCGAACCCGCAACTTCACAAGCAACTCCGGCCCAGGTATTCCCATATTTATCATTCTTCCAAACCATGCCACCTTCCCAGGGAGGACGCTTAGCCACTTGTGGTTTGCCATGATAATACATAGTCAACTGCAATCTCTCTCCCTTTGCTACCTTTTGCGGGGTATAAATAAATACAGCTCCATGTTTTCGAGAAAAAATGAGAGGTTTACCATTCATCAAAACACTATCAAAAGATAAATTGGGGTACAAATCTACCTGTAACATTTCAAAATCACTCAATGCCTTGCAGTGCATGATTACCTTTCCGCCAACTTCTTTAGTTTGAGGTTGTATTCGAATAAACAACTCATAAAACGTAACATCATAGCAGGCTCGCCGGGGAGAAATGGCCCCATGCAAAGAGTCTGCCTCAGTAAACTTTGGAAATTTATAAGCAAAACGAGGCGTTTTATGCGACATATTAATCCCTACAAAAGAGCATGAACTAAAAAGTAAACAGCAAAAACAACAAAAAAGGCCCTTTTGAACAAAATTAATTTTCAATAATCGGATAACTTGAGCTGCAAAAACAAGTGAGCTTGTCCCGACAAATGGCAATCCAAACGCGTTTGTGTTTACTTCTATACATGCCCGTTTCATGCGAAAAATTCTTACAACGTCGAAAATACCTGCAAATACGATGCAGTGCACAATTCAAAATCTTTAAATGCGCCACAATATTAATGAAAGATAATTAGAAATTTGGAAAACAATAAGTTTTTTTGTACATTTCGCCAAAATCGTTGTAAAACCTAAAACACATCACATGAAAAAGATTATATTCTTAGTTTCGCTGGTTACAATAGCTTTTTGGGGTTGCAAAAACAATTCATCTGAATATATAAACAAACTGGAACAGAAGATTAAAGAAGATTCGCTGAAAAATGTAGCAGAAATGCAGACCTTAAAAAGCGAAATGCAGGCACGCCTTGATTCAATGCAACAAGCTTGTGGCGATTGCATTGGATCGTTCTATGTTGTAACCGGAAGTTTCCGTGAACCACAAAACGCTGACAATTATCTGGCTGAGATGAAAAAGCAAGGGTTTAAAGCTCAAATCATCGTTGCCCCTAATGGGTTTCATCTGGTTTGCATCTATTGCGGACAAAATCTCAAAGACGTACTCGGAGCTCTCCAATCTGCCCGCAACAATGTACAACCTGAATCGTGGGTGTATATTAAATAATATGTGTTTTTATATTTATTTTATCTAATACCTTGCAAATTAGAAAAAAAAACATATAAATTTGCAATCGAAATATCATTCAGGGAATAGGGGACAAAAAGTCCCCTATTTTATTAGCTATATGAACGTAGAACAAATAAAAAACATAGTTGAAGAAGCCATCGACAAATCTAAACTTTTTGTCGTTGAAGTAAATTGCAGTCCTTCCAATAAAATCACTGTTGCTGTGGATGCTTTTCACAACATCACACTTGACGAATGTGTATTTATCAGCCGTGCCATTGAGTCAAAGCTCAACCGCGATGAAGAAGACTTTGAACTGGAAGTAACCTCACCGGGCCTTTCGCAGCCATTTAAAGTACATCAACAATACCTTAAAAATCAGGGCAAAGAAGTAGAAGTGCTTTTGAAAGACGGAGAAAAACTAACAGGCATATTACAAAACGTTTCCTCCGATGGAATCGAATTAGCGCTTTTTGCCCAAAAGAAAAAAAGCAAGAAACCTCCTGTAGAAGAACCTGAGAAAGAGTTCTACAAGTTTGAAGAGATAAAATGGACTAAAGAACATATAAAATTTTAATAGTACTTTGTTGAAACCAGAAAATTACTGATATGGAAAACGCAAGTCTTATCGAAACCTTATTGGAGTTTAAAGAGCAGAAGAACATCGATCGTGCAACCCTGATGAGGGTACTTGAAGACGTATTCAGGGCACACCTTGTAAAACATTATGGCAACGCAGACAATTTTGACATCATTATCAACATTGACAAAGGGGACTTTGAAATTTGGCGCAACCGTCATGTAGTAGCAGATGATGAACTTACCGACCCTGTTAGCCAAATTTCGCTGACAGAAGCCCAAAAGATAGACGAAGATTATGAAATTGGCGAAGATGTTACCGATGAAGTAAAACTATCATCGTTTGAACGCCGTTCGATATTATCATTGCGCCAAAACCTCAACGCCCGTATCAGCGAACTCGAAAAGAGCAATATTTACGCAAAATATAAAGACAGAATTGGCGAAATCATCACCGGTGAAGTTTACCAGGTTTGGAAAAAAGAAATACTTGTATTGGATGACGAAGAAAACGAACTTTCGTTGCCCAAGACTGAACAAATCCCGGGCGACCATTTCCGCAAAGGCGATACCGTAAGGGCAGTAGTTTATAAAGTAGAAATGCGCAATAACTCTCCACAAATCATCTTGTCACGTACTGCATCTACTTTCCTCGAAAGGCTTTTCGAACTTGAAGTCCCAGAAATCAATGACGGCCTCATTACTATCAAAAAGATTGTACGAATGCCAGGGGAAAGGGCAAAAGTAGCAGTTGAATCTTATGATGAACGCATTGACCCTGTTGGGGCATGCGTAGGGATGAAAGGCTCTCGTATCCACGGCATAGTACGTGAATTGCGCAATGAAAACATAGACGTAATAAACTTTACAAACAACATTCAGCTTTTTATCCAAAGAGCGTTGAGCCCTGCTAAAATCAACTCTATTAAAATAATTGAAGAAACTAAGCATGCCGAAGTATATCTTCACCCCAAAGAGGTATCTCTGGCTATTGGTAAAGGAGGGCTCAACATTAAGCTTGCCAGCAAGCTTACAGGGTATGAAATTGACGTTTATCGTGAGTCAGAACAGGACGAAGAAGATGTTAACCTCGACGAATTTGCTGACGAAATTGACGATTGGATTATCGATGAGCTCAAAGCCATTGGTTGCGACACCGCCAAAAGCGTATTAGAAATTGGTGCCGAAGACCTGGTTAAACGTACAGATCTGGAAGAAGAAACAGTGAAAGAACTGATCAGGATCCTTAAAGCTGAATTTGAATAAGCACATAACAAAAAAGAAGGTTGATATAAATTTAAATATCAGTTATTTATAAAATAAAAAAGAAAAGTTACTTTTGTTCCTTGAAAAACAAATAAAATCAAAAGGCAACAGTATCAATTTCGAGTATCAGGCAAAGAAAACAAAATTGAATTTTAGCAGCACTATAATATGAGCGACATTAAAGGAGTACGACTTAGTAAATTAGCCAAAGAACTGAATGTTGGTATAAACACCATTACCGACTTCTTAAAAAAGAAGGGACATACCATAGAACATGATCCCAACGCAAAAATTTCGCCAGAGCTGGTAACCTTACTTGAAAAAGAGTTTAGCAGTGAGATTAGTGCAAAAAAAGAATCTGAAAAAGTTGATTTGAAAGGCATACGTGAAAAAAAAGAAACTATTGTCCTTCAAGAAAAGCACCAGTCAATAGATAAGGATAATAATCAAGAAACTGAAACTGCTTTAAGCGAAAGCAAAGAAAAAATTGAACTTAAAGTTGTTGGTAAAATTAACCTTGATGCCCCTAAAGTTGAAAAGTCTGCTCCAAAGGTAAATGCTGAAGAAAGTAAAAAAGAAATTGTTGTCAACGAAAAACCAAAAAATATTGAAAAAACTGCTGCTAAAATCGAAAAGCCTGTAGATATCCCTCTTGAAGTGCCTAATGAAATTGAAGCTCCAAAAGTTGTTGGCCGTATTGACCTCGACAATATGAACCTCAAGACCCGTCCGGATAAAAAAACAAAAGAAGAACGCATTAGAGAAGAAAAAGAAAAACAAAAAGAAGCCAGGGCAAACGTAACTGCTAAAATAGCAGAACCCCAGAATAAAAGCGAAGAGGTAAAAGCAGCTACCGAAGAAATAGAAGAAGAAATAGAAGAAACCTCTGAATCAGCAAGCCAGGAAGATTTAATCCGCATGCCAATTGAAAAACTTAATGGCCCTAAGGTTTTAGGGAAAATAGACCTTCCTTCAGAAAAAGAAAAAAAACTTGTAATATCTTCAAGCTCAATTGACAGCGACAAATTCAAAAAGAAAAAACGCAAACGGATAAAAATTGAAGGGCAAAAAGTAAGTGTAGTCCCTGAGCAAAAAGCTCCCGCAAAACCTCTTGAAGTAAAACTCAAAAAAGACAAGAAAAAATTTAAAAAACCTTTCAGGCCTGAAGTAAGTGAAGAAGAAGTTTCTAAACAAATTAAAGAAACCCTTGCCCGTCTCACCTCAAAAGGAAAATCAAAAACTTCAAAATACCGTCGCGAAAAACGTGAAGAAATCCGTGAACGTCAACAGGCTGAGTTAGAACTGCAAGAAATAGAAAAAAACATCCTTAAAGTAACAGAATTTGTTTCGGTAAACGAATTGGCCACTATGATGGATGTTCCGGCAACAAAGCTTATTGCTACATGTATGAGCCTTGGGCTGTTTGTTTCAATCAACCAAAGATTAGATGCAGAAACCATTGTATTATTGGCCGAAGAACACAATTACAAAGTAGAATTCATTAGTGCAGAGATTCAGGAAGCAATCAAAGAAGAAGAAGTTGACACCCCGGACAAGCTTTTACCAAGGCCTCCAATTGTAACAGTAATGGGGCACGTAGACCATGGGAAAACCAAACTGCTTGACTTTATCCGCAACACCAACGTTATAGCTGGAGAAGCCGGAGGTATTACCCAACATATCGGAGCTTATTCAGTACAGGTTGCAGATGGCAAACAAATCACATTTCTTGATACTCCGGGTCACGAAGCATTTACAGCAATGCGCGCCCGTGGGGCCAAAATTACAGACATTGCTATCATTGTGATCGCAGCCGATGATGGCGTAATGCCCCAAACCCGGGAAGCAATTAACCACGCCCAGGCAGCCGGCGTACCAATTATTTTTGCCATTAACAAAATAGATAAACCTACGGCCAACCCCGAAAAAATAAAAGAAGAACTTGCAGCCATGAACCTTCTGGTAGAAGATTGGGGAGGTAAATATCAATCTCAGGAAGTTTCAGCCAAATCTGGATTAAACATCGACAAGTTACTTGAAAAAGTGCTACTTGAAGCAGAAATATTAGAACTCAAAGCAAACCCAAATAAAAATGCCAAAGGTACAGTTGTAGAATCAACGCTGGACAAAGGCCGTGGGTATGTAGCTACCATACTTGTTCAGAGTGGCACATTAAAACAAGGCGACATAGTACTTGCAGGGACCAATTATGGAAAAGTAAAAGCCATGTACAACGAACGTGGCAAAAAAATTGACGTTGCAGGGCCCTCGACACCGGTACTTATTTTGGGTTTAAATGGTGCGCCACAGGCCGGTGATGAGTTTCATGTACTTAACGATGAAAAAGAAGTAAAAGAAATTGCTGCAAAACGAGAACAATTACAACGCGAGCAAGGCTTACGTACCAAAAAACATATCACCCTCGACGAAATTGGCCGCCGTATTGCTATTGGCAACTTCAAAGAGCTTAACATTATTGTAAAAGGTGACGTGGACGGTTCCATCGAAGCCTTATCAGACTCGCTTATCAAGCTTTCTACCGAAGAAATCCAGGTCAACATTATCCATAAAGCAGTAGGCCAGATCTCCGAATCGGATATCATGTTGGCTGTTGCATCCAATGCTATTGTAGTAGGGTTTCAGGTACGTCCATCAATGAGTGCCCGACGCCTGGCCGAAAAAGAACAAATCGAAATACGCCTATACTCTATCATCTACGATGCCATTGAAGAAATTAAAGATGCTATGGAAGGCATGCTTTCGCCCGAAATCAAAGAAGAAATTGTTGCCACCCTTGAAATACGCGAAGTATTTAAGATTTCAAAAGTTGGTGCTGTTGCCGGGTGTATTTGTAAAGAAGGGAAAATACAACGCAACACCAAAGTTCGCGTTATCCGGGATGGTATTGTAGTTTACACCGGCGAGCTTGCCTCTTTGAAACGTTTCAAAGATGATGTAAAAGAAGTACTCCCAGGCCAAGATTGCGGCTTAGGCATTTCCAACTTCAATGACATAAAAGTTGGCGATATTATAGAAGGCTACAAAGAAACTGAAGTAAAGAAAAAGCTGTAAAAAATTCAACTTAAGAATATCATAAAAAAACGCCTTGACTCAAAAGTTAAGGCGTTTTTTTATGGGAAATTACAGCCTGCTGATGAGATTAATTTGGGTTTAAATAAACATTTAAAAATTATATATATATTTGCTTGCCAAGCAAAAGAAACCATAACAATGAAATATAATGCCAATTAATGTTTTTGTGCCAAAATTCAGAACTGATGAAATTTTGGAGGAAATAAAAGAATGTCTCGAAAAAGGTTGGACAGGATTAGGTTTTAAAACTGTAGAATTTGAAAACCATTGGAAACAGTATACTGGTATGCCCAATGCTCACTTTTTATCATCAAACACAGCAGGCCTGCATTTAGCATTAAACATATTTAAAGAGCAAAATAAGTGGGCAGATGGAGATGAGGTTATTTCTACTCCTTTAACTTTTATTTCTACAAACCATGCAATAGTATATGAAAGGCTTACGCCTGTTTTTGCAGATGTTGATGAATACCTATGCCTCGATCCAAAATCAGTTTTAAAGGCCATCACCCCTAAAACGAGAGCATTAATATTTGTTGGCATTGGCGGCAACAGTGGACAATACGAAGAAATAGTCAAAATTTGTAAAGAACATAATATAAAGCTCATATTAGATGCAGCCCATATGGCCGGGACCAAACTCAATGGCAAACACATTGGTAGTGATGCTGATGTAGTTGTGTATAGTTTTCAGGCCGTAAAAAATCTTCCTTCTGCTGATTCAGGGATGATTTGTTTTGCTGATCAGCAATTGGACAATTTAGCCAGGAAAAAAAGCTGGTTGGGCATTTCAAAAGACACATACCAGCGGTTCAATAAAAACGAGGGTAGTTACAAATGGAAATATGATGTCGAATCTATAGGGTTCAAATATCATGGCAATTCAATTATGGCATCAATGGGCTTGGTACAACTCAAATATTTGGACGAAGACAATACTTATAGAAGAAAACTTGCGTCTTTATACGATAAAAAACTTGAAAATATAAAAAACATTCAAATTATCAAAGTTGCCCCTAATTGTGAAAGTTCAAGGCATCTTTACCAAATTTGTGTCCCGAATCGGGATGAGGTTATGCAATTTTTCTATGACAATGGTATTTATCCAGGCGTACACTATATTGATAATACAGAATACACTGTTTACAATTATGCTTATGGCAAATGCCCAAATGCTTCGTTAAAATCAAAAATGCTATTAAGTTTACCACTACATTTAAACTTAACAGAAAACGATTTAAACTTAATTGTATCAACTTTAGAAAAAGCATTAAAAAATTGCGTTAAACCCAATGAGAGTCTTATTTCTGACTTTAGCAAATGATAACATAGCCAGTAGCCGAACAAGGGTATTCCAATTCATTCCGTATTTAAATAAACTGGGCATTACTTGTAAAGTTATTGTCAGTAACCCATATTATGCAAGACGGTCAAAAAACATCTTGAAAAAGGTCGCAAAAAGTATTCACAAAAAACTAAATAACCTTAATTTCTTTTTTACCAGCCTGTTTTTTACTAATATTTTTATTCAAAAAGTATATTTGCCCAGATGGGAAATCAAGATTTTTAAATATTGTGGTAAAAACATTATTTATGATTTTGATGATGCTATTTATGTAAATGAACAGAGTCAGGCTATTTCAAAAAACAAACGCAAAAGGCTTGATTATGTTTTGAAACAAGCAGATTGGATTACAGTTGAAAACGAAACTAATGCAAACTATGCCAAAATTTGTGGAAACAATAATTCAATAATTATCACCGGCCCAATAGAATGTAATCGTTATTTTCCACAAGAAAACACCAATTCGGGCAACGAATTTGTTATTGGTTGGATTGGAAGCCCCAGTACCACAAAATATCTTGAAATTGTAAAAAGGCCACTCCAAATATTATCCCAAACACATCCCAATTTCAAACTGATGCTGATTGGGGCCAATGATATTGCAATAGAAGGGGTAAATACTGAAAATTACCCTTGGACATTAGATTCTGAAGTAGAATTGCTAAGAAAATTTGATATTGGGATAATGCCACTGTATAATGATATTTGGTGTGCAGGAAAAGGCGGATATAAACTTTTACAATACATGGCCTTGGGTATCCCTTCTATTGCATCCCCTGTAGGAGTCAACGATGATATTCTTAATATGGGAGATATTGGGTTCAAAGCCATTACAGAAGAAGATTGGATCAAATCTTTTGAAAAGCTAATCAACAATAAAGAAATACGCTTGCAAATGGGCAAAAAAGCAAGAGAAACTGCGTTGACATATTTTTCCTACGAAAAATATGTCCATGATTTAATTCATTGCTTTAGATAATTCATTTTTGAGTTTTCTATTACTTTTCTTTCTTTGAGAACCAATCTCCATGCAAAAAAACCTTTTTATTTCTATAACCATCAACAGGCAATATTTTGCCGAACTATATGATTTGGATGTTTTAATCCTCCCGTTATAAACGGGACAAGCTGATTTAGAAATTGTTTGAAAAATTTTATTAAATTATTGAATTACCATATTTAAATCGATTAAGCATTTTTAATGCGGAATTTTGATTTTATAAACATTCAGACAGAATAAATAATGAGTTAATTTTTAAAATTCCAAAGAAGCCATAACTTGCAACAGAACATTTCGTTATCTTTGTATTGCTGATTAAACATTCATTTTGGGTTATTTTCAATTTTGTTTTTTGAACCAAATTCATGTAACATCAGCATAGTCCATTGTAATTTACAAAAGTCTTTTGTACTTTTTATAAATACAATAGGGATAATTTTGCGAAGAAAAAATGAATACACAAATTACACAATTGTTTGGCATACAATATCCTATTGTACAGGGAGGTATGGTTTGGTGCAGCGGATGGGAGCTCGCTTCAGCCGTAAGCAATGCCGGAGGTTTGGGGCTTATTGGCTCTGG
>JAKPQD010000305.1 GCA_029572965.1 Bacteroidota bacterium
AACCACAGGTGTTCGGAAGAAATTTTCACTAATAGAAAGGTTTATGGTGGGTACAAAAAATACTGTTTTTTGTTAATAACTTTTTTCGGTCTGGTAAGATATTCACAACCATTTACCATGTTCAATGATTGCTTTTATTTGAATTAATGAAAATAGAAAAGTTACTTTCATTAATTTCTGATGATCTTTTGGTTCAACTTGCTTTGGATACACGCGTTGATCATTATGCTAAGAAGTTACAGGGCGAAGTTATTTTCAAATTGTTGCTTTATTGTATTGTCAGCCATAAAGATAATAGCCTGCGTACGATGGAATCGGCATATGAAAAAGTTGCCTTTAAACTATTAAACCAAAAGTACAACCAGGATTCAATCAGGTTCAGTTCCATTAGTGAACGGCTATCAAATATCAATGTAGCATTCTTTGAAAAAATATACTTGAACTGCATTAATGCTTACAAAAAAGATTTAGGAAATGATGGAGAAAATCTTATCCGGTTTGATTCCACAATTATAGCATTGTCAACCCGGTTACTTGAAATTGGTTATCAGTTACAAGGTGGAAATGCGGAAGACTTCAAACAATTAAAATTCACTATTGGCTTTTCCGACATCCCGGAAATAGTACATTTTTATCATGAACAAAAATATACAAGTGAAAATGTCGCATTAAAGCAAACCATTGCAAAACAAGCTGAAATAGAAAGTAAAACCATAAAAGTATTTGACAAAGGCATCACAGCACGCAACACTTACGATGAATTTACCGAAAAGGATATTCGCTTTGTTACAAGGCTCAACACTAATGCAAGACATACAACAATAAGATTAAATGATGATTCAGTTTTTCCTTTAGAGACTTCCACATTAACAATTGTGAATGATACATGGTGCTACTTATACAATAGCAATAAACAAAGAACAAAACATCCCGTAAGACGCATAGAAACGATACGTATTGCGGACAATGAGCCAATAGTTTTTATAACAAACATCCATAGCCTTAGTGCTGCGGAGGTAACAGAAATTTATAAAAGACGATGGGACATAGAGGTGTTTTTTAAATTCATTAAACAATTACTCAACTTTAAACACCTGCTCAACAGAAGTGAAAATGGAATCAAGGTAGTTTTATATGTAACAATGATTGCTGCTATCTTGTTGATTGCCTACAAAAAAACGAACCACTTAAAAGGTTTTAAAATAGTAAAACAAAAGTTTGAACAGGAATTAGAAACAATAATCCTCAAAGACTTAATTGTTATGTGCGGTGGTAATCCTGAATTACTGGGTTCTATACTATCTAAAAGAAGCCCTTGAATTTCTTCCGAACACCTGTGGTCAGGCGACCAACAACGGCGGCAGATTCAAAGCTTTTACACTGTCGTTCTAATCGTGCGTTATAATACCCGTCCTTGCATAAGGCGCCTCATCCGGTTCGGTTCCGGCAAAGCCAGAATTGCTGCGATGGCGCAAGCCATATCGCAGCAAAGAAGCGGGTGCAGCGCCGTTGCATGCACAATGCCATGCGGCAATGAGCATTAAGAGCTTTGCATTTAAAAGTTGTTAAAACAAAAAACTAGCTTGACGCCAATGCGAAAGCTTCCGGTACGAAGCAATCTGTGGAATGCATTGAAGCCCTTTTGAATAAGTGAGCACAGATTGCTTCGGGTGTGTTGCTCAATCCCCAATCCAACCGTTCAAGTGTGCGACGCAACAGGGCTTAATAGTAGCAATGCAGTTAGGCTCAAAGAAATTCTTATATCATTATCAACCGTAAACTACTACCATTTTGCAATGATCTTAAAATTCAATAGCCGTGGTGTTAAGCGGTTGGGAATGGTGTAAGTGGTGTTGGAGAAATCTTTGATCAATTGGTAACTGATGGTATTGGCGCGGTCAACCACATTGAATATTTCGAGAGAAGCCCAGATGTTCTCAAAATTTTTAAACGGCGAATGGCTGCGGCGTGTGCTTTGCGCATTCAACAGCAATGCACTGAAACCCATATCTACACGTATGTAAGGCTCAATAAACAATGCATTTCTGTAACGTGCATTGCCGGGGATATTGTAAGGCAAATTGCTGCCGTAAAGCGTGTTGAAGTAGACTTTAAAGTTTTTATTGGTGCTTAAATAATCCTGGAAAAACATGCCGAATGTAACCAGCCTGTCTGTGGGGCGGCGCAACCATCCGATAGCATTGGAAATACTATCTGCCGGAATTTTATCTGTTGTTGACGGACCGATAATTTCGCCTGCTGCATTTTTATAGGTGGTGTAAGAATCGTTATCCAGATTTTCTTTGGTACGCATAATGCCGATGCTTATCCAGCTTTCTGCATCTTTTACAATTTCGCCAAACAGGCGGGCCTCTATACCTGCGGCATAAGCTTTGGCGGCATTTTCGCCATAATAACGGATGCGTACATTGTCAATATCATACGGCACAACATCGGTCATGTGTTTATAATAGGCTTCTGTTGTTAACCTTGCAGCTCGCTGAAAGAGTTTAAAATTATAATCGAGCCCGGCACTTACCTGTGCACTTTTTTGCGATTTTAAATTGTAGTTCAGGCTGCCATCGAAACGGCGCATTTCGCGGTAAAAAGGCGGCTGCACATAAACGCCTGCTGCGCCACGGATAACAATGTCTTTTTTCCATGAAGCGGGTTTAAAAGAGAAGCCAATGCGTGGTGAAAAAAGAAACTCTTTATTTAGAGTGTTATAGTTATAACGAACACCTGCCTGCAAAGTAAAACCTGATGAATCCTGGAAGCGGATATTATTTTGCAGGTAACCGCTGAAACGTGTAACGCCAAAGTCAGCACTGCCATTGGTGAAACTATAAAGGTTAAGCTGACCGGGATTATTGGGTAATGAATAACCTGCTGAATCTTTATACTCCCATTCGTGCTGGTGATCGTTTACAATTTGCCGCTCGATGGTATTGCCCCATTGCAGAAAGTTGCGGCCATTATCAAGGCTGCCTTTGTGGGTGGCGCTCCACACATCAATATTGAGCTTGTTGCGGGCATAGTTTTGATTAACACCGGCACCCAGCGGATTTACGATGCCGCCTGTAGTTCCGCTGTTGGGATCAAAATCACGTTCACCAAAAAGGTAAGCGCCGGTAATGTCAATATTCTCCTGTTCATTATCATTAAAATAACTGAGCATCCATTTTAACTGTAGTTTTTTATTGGGCTGGTTGATGGCAGAAAGGCCAACAAAACTGGTACTGTACTGGTCTTTTTCCTGGCCCTGAAAAAAGATATCCAATCCAAGACTGGAAGAAAATAATGGAGAAAAAATGCTGGAGGTTAATTGACTTTCTTTTGGAAAGAACGTGAATTTTGTCTTTGATAAATTGGCCAATGCTTCCAGCCGCCATTTGCTGCTTACCTGGTAAGTAATTAAAGATTGCAGATCGCCTGAAGATGGAATATAATTGCCGGTTGTTTCCTGGCTGCTGAGTAAATTTTTGTTGCTGCGGTTGCGTACGCCAAACAGGTAAGTAATTTTATTATTCTTTGCTGTGCCTTCCAGATGTAAACCCTGCTCCAGCATGCCAATATACGCAGAGCCACTGCTGCGTGTGGGTTTGCGGTAAGTAACATCAAGAACGGAGCTCATCTTGTCGCCATACTTTGCCTGGAAACCACCGTTATAAAATTTTACATTACCGGTAAGTTCGGGATTTATGAAGCTTAACCCTTCCTGCTGGCCACTGCGTACCAAATACGGACGGTACACCTCAAAGTCGTTAACATAAACCAGGTTTTCATCATAGCTGCCTCCACGAACTGAATACTGTGAAGTAAGTTCATTATTGCTGCCAACAAACACTTTTATCAGGCTTTCAATTCCACCGATTGGTGAAGGGTTCACCAGCGATTTTGATGCATCAATATTGATGAGCCCGGCCTGCCTTCTTTCACGGTCGTCTTTTACCGTTACGGCATCCAGTTCTTTTGTGTAGCGCCGGAGTTTGATGGTAACGTTTTCTGCTTCACCGGCACTCAGGTAAAAATCTTTCTGTACAGCAGCATATCCTGTGTAGCTGAAAACAAGGGCAACCGGTTTATTGGAATTTACAGTTATACGGAAATAACCTGAGTCATTGCTTATGGTATTTTTCTCAGCATTCAGTAATTGTATTGTAACCCCTGCTAAAGGTTTATCGTTCTCATCAAAAATTTTGCCTTCGATAAATGCGGTTTTCTTTTGAGCAAAAAGCTGAATGGCAATACAACAAAAAAAAATTAAAACAATTAACCGGAATATTTTTGGCAAAATTTTAATCATAAGGTTTGAAGATACGGATTGAAACGAAATAAGAAATCATACAATTTATTTCTTATTAAAAATTGAAACATATTTTAAAAGAATTCAATTATCTGTTTACTTTGTGCAAAATATAACTAATATGAAAAAGACGTTTACACTCTTTTTATTATGTGCTCTTAGTGTGGTTACAGTGTCCGCACAACGTTTATTAACCGAAGATTTTAATTATTCTTTGGGTCAGTTAACTTCTGCTGCCGGAGGAGCGAATGTAAGTGCCGGTAAATGGGCTACCAACACCGGTACTGCCAAATACCTGCAGGTTGTTGCAGGCAGCCTTACATATCCGGGGTATATCACCAATCCGTTGCCAAACAGTGGCCACATTTTACTTGACTCTACCAAAGGAAGTGCAGAAGACGCTTACACTTCTTTTGATACAGTAAAAACAGGTACCGTTTATGCCAGTTTTTTGCTTAACGTAAATTTGATTGAAGCAGTTATTGCCCACGATAGTACAATTGGTGATTTTTTTGCTGCTCTTCTGCCCGGTACTTCTACCAGCAACTATACAGCAAGGTTGTACATTCGCAAGGGCGCTGCTGACGCAACATTTAATTTAGGGATTG
This sequence comes from Bacteroidota bacterium, assembly GCA_029572965.1. Lineage (GTDB taxonomy): Bacteria > Bacteroidota > Bacteroidia > Bacteroidales > DTGW01 > JAKPQD01. The sequence goes on from JAKPQD010000305.1 coordinate 4,915, forward strand.
CAGCCCAGTCTTATAAAAACACTCCTATTAGCTGGATTGGCACTGACTATGCTACCAATACTACCCACCTGGTTACTATTGCCTATGAAACTATTGACGGGCCATTGAATGATGTAGCAAAACTTTGGGTAAATGCACCAAATACACCAACAGAACCTGCTGCACAGGCAAGTTCAATATATGCATCAGGAAGCGAAAGTGCAAGTGGACTTGCCCGTTTTGCTGTACGTCAAAACTTAGAACAAGGCATTAAAGGCGGAACACCGAGAGCCCAGATCGATGCTATTAAAATTTCTACTTCATGGGCCGATGGCACATTGCCACTTCAATTGAAATCGTTCAGTGTAATAAATAACAACGGCTATGCAGGTCTTAGCTGGCAAACATGCAACGAAATCAATGTTAAAGAATATGAAATCCAGAAGAGCGCTGATGCAAGAGACTTTACAGCTATTGCAACTGTAGCAGCTAAAAATGCAAACTGCAATACTGATTACTCCTACAACGATGCGAAAGCACTTAGTGGCACTGCATATTACAGAATCAGGATGGTAGACAACGATGGTGCTTCAATTTACAGCGGTGTTGTTGCTGTTAATGGAAAAGTACCGGTAACCCTCAGTGCATTTCCAAACCCTGTTATCAACAGCCTTGTAATGATGCATCCTAAAACTGTAGCAGGTGCAACGATCAAAGTGATCAGCCTTGATGGCAGAATGGTTTCAATCACTACTGTTCAGAAAGATGCAGTTCAAACAAGCATCGATGTTTCAAAACTTGCCAAAGGAAATTACATCGCAGTATTTACCAACGGCACCGAAAAACAAAGCCTGAAGTTTGTTAAACAATAATTGTTTTATTCTTAAAAAAAAGCCTCCTGCAATATTGCAGGAGGCTTTTTTTATACAGCCATTTTTTTGAACCTAACTATATATCTTTTCTCATCGTTCCTTGCGTCGCACACTTGTGCGGAAGAATAGCTATGAGCTTTTGGCTGCGAGCCATGAGCCTTTGTATTTGCTCGTAGTTCATGGCTCGCAGCTTGTCCAGTTATAATCCAGCCGTATAAGAGTGCGACGCAACAGAAGCCTCATAGCAGATCAATAGCCGGGTACATAAATACTTTTTGCTATTATTTACAGGTGGATCAATTTACCACTGCCTGAAATATTGGAATCAATAACCGGGTTGCCAGTATAATATACTTTGCCACTGCCGCTGATATGGGTTTCAAGTTTTTCTGTTGCAGTAAGCTTTATATCGCCGCTGCCACTGGTATATGTTGAAGCAGTTTTGGAAGTAACACCCAATACATCTATTAATCCACTGCCGCTAATATTTAATGTTTGTGTAGCACTATTGCCGCCAGAAAGCTGCACAGTTCCTGAACCGCTTACACGTGTATCAATGTCGCCGGCATTAATATTGTTGATATTAATACTACCGCTGCCACTTACATTAAAATCGGCATTGGTTACAGTTATACTGCCTGACGATTGAATTGTTCCACTACCACTTACATTGAATGCACTTACACCAGGCGCACTAATGTTAATGGTGATTGGTGCGTAAGAAACAAGCTTTGTATCCCACGGTAATTTTATAATCAACTGGCTGCCACTAATCTCTGTTTGTATTTCGTTTATTACATTTTGCTGGCCTTTTAGTTCCACTTTAAAAACACTGTCCTGCGTATAATTTACAGTTGCATTCAGGGTAAGTTCTATCCCGGTAAAGTTGGCTGTATTCCTTACCTGGCTTACTTCAGGGCCAGAGCCATTGATTACATCTTTGGTGCATGATGCTAAACTTATCATGCAAATAGTTGCTACAATAATTGTTTTGATACTTTTCATTTTTGTTGTTTTTATAGTTAACATTTTTGTTTTAGAATTCTACTTTATAATTCAGTATGGGTATTAAACCTGTTTGGTAATTGGTTACTACTTTGCCTTTGAATGCATCATAATAACTGTTATAAATATTCTGCCTGTTGGTTACATTTTGTATGTCGAGCGATAAGGTGCTGGTGAAATTTTTACGGTTCCATTTCATACTGATGCGTATATCGCCGCGCATGTATGCCGGATTTTGCAGGCTGTATGCTTCTTTATCTTTAAATACAGTATAGCCAAACTGCTGGCTTTGCTCAAGATCAATGGGTGTTGTTCTGTACCCGCCTGCATATACTGCTTTTATATTGATACCCAGAGTGCGCCTGCCTTCTGTATAAACAAATTCTTTACCTGCAACTATATTACTGATGAAGTTTCCGTTAAACCTGGTGTTGCGTTCTATGCCATCGCTTGCTGTATATTTTGATTGATACAATGAATTGCTGAACATAAAATAAACATGGTTACTTAAATACTTTTCCAATGAAAGTTCAATACCATAATTTCTTCCTTTGCCTTTATTTACAAGTGCATCGGTTATATAGCTATCCTGCAGGTTTAATGTAGAAACAGTATTGGTATCGCTTGTACTTACAGGAACATTGAATAACTGCTGGTAATATACTTCAGTTTTAAACCTTAGATTTTTGCTGAATGCATGGTTGTAAGAAAGCACGAAATGTTGCGCTTTGGTAAGTTCAATATCTTTATTGGGGTTGCTTGTTTTGCCATTATCTGTAACCTGTGCAAAATAAATGCCCCAGGGCTGCACCTGGCTGTGTAACCCATAACCAAATGCCAGGCTGTTCTTTTTATTTACATCCCACTTTACAGAGAAACGTGGTTCGGTACTGCTGCTGTTATTATAAAGCAGTTGAAGGTAATGGATGCCCGCATTGAAGGTTAGTTTATCACTGGCTTTGTATTGCCATTCTGCAAAACTTTGAAGTGTTGTTGTGTTGTTATTAATATTGATCTTCTCTTGTAAAGGCGCTTGTGTATTTTCTTTTGAAAGCTGGTAATAATTAAAGCCAATAAAATTTACAATACCACCAAGTTTTAAGGTGTGCTTCCTGCTAAACCTGTGGCTGAATGTACTGTTCAAACTAAGCTTGCTGGTTTTATCGAACCCATTAAAATCTACCGATGAGCTGTCTTGCTTTTCCAGGTAATCTGATAGGTAAGAGAGCTTGCTGTAAGAATAACCAACAGCAGAATTTAACTTACTGTTACGCCCTACATTAATATTGTGCGTAATACCACTGAATGTTGTATTTGAGATATACTTCGAGCCGTACCTGTCACCTTCGGTTTCCCATTTTAAAGAATCGGTTTGTGCATTAACATCCTGGTTGCTTAACCCTGTAAACCCAAAGATGGAGAAGGTACCCGCTTTCTTTGTTGGTAAATAAATGTTATAAGAAAGGTCCTGAAAATTGGTAGTACCGTCACCAATATTTACACCGATCTTATCCAGCAGCGATAAAGTTGAATACCTGTAATTAACCAAATAAGAGCCCTTATATTTTTTGCTGAAAGGCCCTTCCACGGCTACATTCAGGCCAAGCAAACCTGCCTGCAATGTAGTTTCCCTTTTTTCATTGTTACCTTTTCTAAGCTTAAGATCAAATACGCCACTCAGTGCATTTCCATACTCCGCAGCAAATGCGCCGGTAACAAAATCTGAGTTGGATAACAACTGTGCACTGAGAATAGAAATACCACCTCCGCTGCTTCCCTGCGCTGCAAAATGGTTGGGGTTTGGTATATCAACGCCTTCCATTTTCCACAACAAACCTGTTGGTGAATTACCACGTATAACAATCTGGTTGTTGCCATCATCAGCACTGGCAACACCAGCAAAATTCGTTGCCATACGCAATGGGTCGTTTACAGCAGCAGCATATTTTTCTGTTTCTTCTACGGTAAATGCACGGGCACTTACCACACTCAAATCATTCAGTGGTTTATTCTTTTTACTGTTGGCTTTTACAACCACTTCACCGCTTGTATAAACAGCTTCCATCATAGCAACAGATACAACAATTTCTTTACCTGCATTTACTGTAATATTGGCTGCGGTATTTTCTTTATAGCCAATCATTGTAACCTGCAAACTAACCGTACCAACAGGCACATCATTAAACCTGAAGTTGCCGTTTTCATCTGTAATTGCCATTCTTTTTGTACCAACAATATTTACCGCTGCGCCTGCAATTGGTTTTTGTAAAACCTGGTCGGTAACTGTACCGCGAACAATCTGTGTAAACTGAGCCTGCGCAATAAAGGTGCATAGTAATAAAGCCATACATGAGAACAATCTTTTCATAATTGGTGTTTGTATTTTATTAACGACACCCTTCAGTGTTTTTACCCCCACGCTTTACTTGTTAAAAAATTGTAAACAGAAAGGCAGTTTTTTTGAGCCTGACAGAAGTAGTACTATGAAGCTTTTCTTGCGTCGCACACTTGTGCATTATTTTCTTTATTGAGCTTTTAGCTGTTAGCCTTTAGCTATTAGCTAACAGCCAATGGCTGATAGCAATTCTTCAGTACAAGTGTGCGACGCAAGGATGCTCAATAGATATTCCTGTGCCCGGTTCATAATGCCTTTAAAACAATGCAATACCTGCACTGAAACCAATCCATGAACTGAGTTTATCGTTGTAGATTTTTGAAGCAAAACCGGTAGGTGTTACAGGAAAGCGATAACCATTTATACCACTGGTTTGATTGCTGGCATAAAAGTTTATTGCAGGTGCTACAAACAGCGAAACGCCCTTAACTAACTGCGTCTGAAAGTTCAAATGCATGCTGCTGAGTATATTGGAATTACCCCAATCGCCGGTATATAAATAACGTGCTGAAAGTTCTGGCTGAAAGGTAAAACTATGACCGAGTTTTAAGGTGGTACCAATACCATAGCCATAAGAAAACACTTTGCTGACATTACTAAAATTATATCCTGCCTGTAGTATACTGTACAATTTTTTGTTACCCGTTTTAACAGCAATATTTGCGTTGGTAATTTCATTGGTTGAAAAAACAAGCTGGTGATAACCGTGCTTCACAATATTTATTAAACCTATGCTGTAGCCATTGCTGCTGTCAGAAATATTGACAAGGCCAACCTGTAACCCATTTAACTTTTTTGCATAATTAAAAATGCCTGCAACCTGCACACCATTCATTGTTTGTGCGGTAACATTACCAATACCCGCCACCTGGAAACCATTGAATTTTTTGCCCGCAAAATTTGCAATACCCGCAGTTTGAAAACCTTTTACTGAATCGCGTACATGATTGTAAATTCCCGCTGCCTGAAAGCCATACATGTTGTGATTGTTATAATTGCTGATGCCCGCTGCCTGGAAGCCGCTAACATTACCCAGCACATTATTGTGCAAACCGGCAGCCTGCAGGCCATTAAAATTTCCACCAACAATATTGAACAAACCTGCAGCCTGGAAGTATTGGGCATTGCGGCGGTTGATGTTAAACAGGCCCCCCGCTTCGAAAGCCTTGGTGCCACCTGTGTAACCGCCCAATGCATTTATGGAAATATAATTTTCTACCTGCGGGCTGAGCCTTCCGTGTGTGCCAAGGCCCGGAATAAATGACAACTGGTAAGCCCTTGTAGTATAAAATTTACTCAGGTTAAGGCTTTGTATTTTTTGCTTTGTGCTCAATAAAAATTTACCAAAGCGGGTACGTTCTACCATCCCGGTTGTATCTGGCAGAGGTGCAGTAGTCTTTAAAAAAGCTATAGTAGAATCTGGAATGATGATTGGTACCGAATCAGTTGGCGAAATAATAGTGATGGTATTCGTATCAATAATATCCGACTTTATATTTTGTATTGTAACAAGAATATTTTGCAATGCAGGCAATGCAACTGCAATACTGGTATCGTAATAATTTTCTTTACTAATACTCAATACCGGTCTTGTAGATTTTGTTTTTACTTTCAACAAAAAAGAGCCGTCGCTGCCGGTAAGTGTAGCTGCAAGCTTTGATTTTTCGTACACACTTACATCACTTACACCAAGTCCGGAACCCGCATCTTTCACCACACCTTTTATGATGTAAGTAATATTTGCAACAGTTGGTACAGGCACTGGTGACATTCGTCTGCGGAGAATTACATAGTTGCCGTTTTCTTTATAATCCATTCTTCCAATAAAGATTTTATCTAATGTTTCACCTACAGAAACATTATTAATGCTTATCGTAACAAGACTATCTTTTGGCAAAATTTTACTATCGTAAGAAAAATAGAAACCGCCTTTACTGCTGATGATCTGCAACACATCACCAAGCCGCTTACCTGCGACAGTAAATGAAATTTTTCTACTTAGCGGACTTTGTGCATGCGCCTGTATAATCGTAAAAAGCAACGAGGTGCAAATACTTATTTTAATAAAGAGTTTCATTTTAAATTCATTTTTTTTGACCATGCGTCTGTATCATTACTGATCGTCTCTTGCGTCGCACTCTTGTACGTTCCGAAAAAATTTCGGCAAATCACTGCCAACATTTAAGAACTGTGCCGGTAAATATTTCTTACGGTATTATTTGTTGATAAATAGAAATTTACAACACTACTTTTTTGAATGAAGTACTATCGAACCAGCTTCGCGTGTAACCTGCAGATCAAAAGTTTG
>JAKPQD010000307.1 GCA_029572965.1 Bacteroidota bacterium
ACTCATGAGACAATTCGAGGATTACTTCTTTTTTGGAGGATTTCCGGAAGGAGTTCACTTTACAGTCAAACGTAATTATCTAACCAGTATATATCAAAAAGTTTTTTTAGGCGATATAATAGCTCGTAATACTATTTCAAACAGCTTTGCGCTGCGTGTCATGTTTTATAAAATTGCAGAAAGTGTTGGCCGACCCTTGTCATATAACCGGATTGCGAATATTGTTACTGCAACCGGAGCAAAAGTAACCACAAACACGATCATCAATTACATAGAATACGCTAAAGATGCATGGCTCTTACTTTCTATCCAAAATATTGAAGGTAAACTAGTCAATAAAGAGACCAATCCTAAATATTATTTCCTGGATAATGGATTGCTTAACCTGTTTCTACTGGATGGCAACACAGCCTTGCTTGAAAACCTGGTTGCAGTCAGTCTGATAAGAAAATATGGCAGGGAGGATGCTGTTTTTTATTACCACAAAAATCATGAAGTTGATTTTTATGTTCCGGAAGCATCGTTGGCTATTCAGGTGTGCTACAAGCTTGACAGCAGTCTGAATACTTACCATCGGGAGGTTGACTCTTTGATAAAAATAACTAAAGTACTGGATTGTAAAAAAATAGTCATTGTGACTAAAGACCAGGAACAGACTCTGGAAGTGGATGGCTATATAATTGAGGTTATTCCCATCTGGAAGTGGCTGACAGCTTAACTGTAGAAAAGGTACTGCTATTCCAAGAGTTTGTAAAAGGGTTATAAGGGTATCAAGAAGATAGACAGCAAGCCCTGTATCCATGTATAACTTTGAGGTTTGGATGAAACGTTTCAATCCTGGAAGCGAAACTTTTCAAATGTATTCTATTGATCCATTTTAGTTTAACCCTCATTTTGCCGAAACTTTTTCTAAGGCTATTGACTTTCTGGGATTTAATAGATAAAATTGAAAAAAGTTGACATGAACACTCTGGAATCAAAGTAGAGCAATAATAAATCAAATCGAAATGAAAAAGATATTTTTAATTTTAGTTTTTTCTATGGGTACAATACTTTCATGTTCAAAAATTCCTGAAATGAAAGTAGAAATAGACAGAGAGTCTTTTGAAAAAGAATATACGGCATGGGAGGCTCAGCATATTGAAAATTATGTGTTCACTTTTGATTATATGAGTAGTGACATCGGCCCCAACGGCCCTACAACGATAAGTGTCCAAAATAACGTATCATCGGTTCTTGAAAGTCAAGCTCCACATAAAGTACCTTTTGTTAATAGCGTTAGAGAGCTTTTTGATTTCATTGGGTGG
>JAKPQD010000309.1 GCA_029572965.1 Bacteroidota bacterium
TAGCGCCCTGCCTTGCCCTACAGGTACTATACCTTATACCCAGGCTGGTCCGACTGCGACTTTAACAATAACCTGCCCTGTAAATGGAAATAAAGAAGTATCAGTAAACTGGTCGCTTTCATGCAGCAATGCCGGGTGGAATGGCGGAGTTGCCATGACTGGCACAGCTGTACTCGGAAATGGCAACACCATTGACTTATCTGGCGTGAACCTTTCGCACCCCGGTACTTATACCCTGACCATTGTAAATATAACCGACCGTATAGCCACAAAGTCAGGTTTAACAGCCATCCCCGATGGTACAAGCAACACATTTGTATTGTTGCCAACGCCGGTTACCGGCCCTATGTACCATGTTCCTAACCAATAATTTTTGAAATAACAAACCTGACAGGTAACTGCCAGGTTTTTGCATAAAATATAATAATTACAATTTTTTTTTATTAACATTTAAATTTTATTACCATGAGAACAAAAAATTTATTTCGTTCGATCGTTGCTGCTACTTTAGCAGTCGTTTCTACCAGTGCTTTCGCACAATTAACTACAACAGGTTCTGCTACTGTTGATAAAGGTACTCCATATGCTTATACAAGTCCAACAAGTGGTGCTAATCCAGAAGTTGTAGATTTTGTAACAGTTGGTAGTACAATGCCTTATTCTGTAGTTCCAGACTCTACTATTCAAACTATTGTAGCATCTGGAGCCCCATTTCAAGCATCTTCTTACAACTGGCGTTTAGGAACAACTCCACTTGGATCTTTAAGACAAGCTGATGGATCAACAGCTCTTGCTAATATTGCTACCGATCCAGCACCTTATAATGCAGGATATTATCTCGATTATGATGTTGCTGTTATTTGGGGTAATACGCCTGGTATTGATTCTATAAAAGTAAGCGAGCATAGCAGAAATAATGGAGGTCTTCAAACTTGTGATGGAGCAGACACTACTTTATATGTATATGTAATGCCTAAGCCTACTGCTCAGTTTATTGAAGCTGGAACTCTTGCAGGAGCTACTAATATTGTTGGTACTGCTAACGATGCTATTGTTGGAGGTTGCGGAATAGCAGGCTCTACACTTCATTTTAATGTAACTTTTACTGGTACTCAAGATTTTTATGTTTATTATAGTTCTGTTTATACTCCATTTGGAGGATTAGCTGCCCCAGCTGTTACAGGAAGTGTTACAACGGGATTAGGCGCTGCTAATTTTTATACAGCTACACCAACTGTTCCAAATACTGACGCAGTTACTGATGCATTTACTTTTGCAATTCCTGCTGCAACTTATGGTAAATATGTATTTACCCTTACTGGCGTAAATGACTTAGTATCAAGAAAATCTCTTACTGCAGCAGATATGGGTACTTTAGTTAATACTACAGGATCTGCTCCAGCTGGACCAACTTTGACAGTTTATTCATTGCCTACTCCTACTACAGGTAGGGTATTACATGTAACTAACCAAGGTTGGTAGTAGATATTTTAATTTAACCAAAATATCTCATGGTAAAGATATAGCCCAAAACGGGGTATTGCCTGAGCAGGCAATACCCCATAGCGGGCAATCATGAGTATAAATGGTTGGGAATTGTTGTGTTTCCTGGTAAAGGGAAGCCATACATGTGCATATAGGTTTATACTGCATTCATTATATATGAATTGGGTTTTGTGCAAGCATATATAAAAGCAATGGGTTACTTATACCATATTATATTATATAAAAGTGTTAAAAACTAAGCATACCATATTAATATTATTGCTATTATCTGTCTTTGCCTGGGGCAAGGCACAGGTAATGGATACGGTATGTACGCAAAGCATCGTCGGCTTTATGACTAAGCCCGACCCGCTTATAAGCGACTACCATATTATGTGGCACTTAGATTTTGACACTTCAAAGATTATTGATTCAAAAACAACTATCAACGGCGACACCCTGAAAATACACTTTGGCAACTCAAAAGGCTGGTTCAGGGTTGGGGGCCAGATTATCTCTGACATTGGTCCTACAGGACTGAATAAATGCGAGGGCGATATTGTTTGGGACTCGGTATATGTATGGGGCTATGGCAATATTGACCTTCCCGACACCCTTATCCGATGCGAAAATGAACCGTTTGTACTTGCTGTTGACGAAGGACTTCGGAGTTATAAGTGGAGCTCGCTAAATGGCAATGGAAACGTATATAGAGGTATAGCTACAAAATCGGATACCATCTGGGTATCAGCCAGGGATCAGCACAACTGCTTATTGACCGATACTACCAAATTGACAGTTTATCCGTTGCCGACATTTGATATCCTCGACTACAGAAGTGGCAAAGCTATAAAAGACACCATGCTTTGCGGTACCGACCAGGTAACATTGGATGCCAACAGTTTCGCTACATACCTCAACTGGAACACAGGTGAAATCTCGCAGCAAATTGTTGTTAACCCCATTGAGCTAAATACTAAGGATACTGTCAGGTATTATAAAGCCACCGCTATAATGGACTATGAATATGCAAGCTGCCAATATGAAGATTCTGTAGCAGTGCTTGCCTGCTTCACTGGCGAAATCGAAGGTATCCCTACAGTTATTACCCCTAACGGAGATGGCCACAATGACGACTGGAATATTCCTAACCTCAACAGAGACCCTGCATGTACCATAGACATTTACGACCGTTGGGGCAGATTAGTATTCCACTCAAGAGGCTATGCCAAAAATTGGGACGGCAAGGGCAATGACGGTAAAGCTTTACCTATGGATAACTACTTCTATATTATCAAACTGAGTGGCAATACCAAAACTTTAATCGGTAATATTACCATCATCAGGTAAATAACGTTCATCACTAAAAAAATGCCATTCATGTAAAAGACTGAAGATGTTTTTGAAACAAAAAAATAAAAAATTTATATTTACACGCTAAAGAAAAAAAGTTGCATGTACAAATTAAAAATGAGGATATTAACTCTTTTCCTGTTAATGTTAGCTATAAAAACAGTAAGTGTTTATGGCCAACAAGAACCCTCATATACCCAATACATGTACAACATGTTTTTGACTAATCCTGCCGCAGCTGGCAGTGATGGATCTACCTCTGTAAGTTTTACCGGAAGGGAACAATGGATAGGCTTCCCCGGTGCACCAAAAACCCACTCACTGTCAGCACAAACAAGGGTGCTGAAAAATAGCTTTATAGCTAAAGCCTTAAACTTACGTAAAAAATTCAGCCGTCGTTCGAGCAGCGGACGTATTGGTGCCGGTGCTCATATTTTTAGCGACATCAATGGACCTGTAATGCGTACCGGGCTTCACCTTACTTATGCTTATCACATTACTATCAGGCAAAGCCAGTTGTCTTTCGGTTTGACAATGATGCCTTACCAATTTAACACCATTAATAGCTTTTTTAAAAATTACGACACTAACGATCCATTAATGATCAATTTAAAGCCAAGGTATGTTATTGATGGCAACTTTGGTATGCTTTATACCACGCCCGAATATTTTGGGGGGCTATCTGTTACTAACCTTTTTGAAAGTAACATCAAGTTTGGCGATAACTCAACTGCCGGATACCAAATATTACGTCATTACTGTATCATGGGAGGGTACAAATTCCCTGTCAACAGGTATATCACCATAGAACCAACTTCTTTAATCAAATTTACCGAAATGGGGAGCTTCCAGATGGACATTACCGGTCGTGTATTTTACAGAGATGACTACTGGGGCGGACTTGGTTATCGTACAGGGGCTAATGCCGGGGCTATCTCGCTATTAGCCGGCATACGCTTAAAAAAATACTATTTTGGGTATGCCTTTGACTTAAGTTTATCTCCTATCCAACAATATTCATACGGTTCGCACGAATTCATATTTATGCTTAAGTTTGGCGAAAACGCCCGTCGTTACCGCTGGTTGAACCGTTATTAGGGTTTAGGGGTTAGTGTTTAGTACCTCACCCTTTCAAATTCATTTTAACTTATTGCTTTAAAATTTTCATGCCCTTATAATGTAATGAATTTTCATGCAATGTCTGGGGCAAACATTGGGCTATCGTAAAAAGTTTAATTTTAGGGCTGTAACTTCTTAAAGAAGAAGTAGTAGAAGTATAATCAATCAAAGTTTCAACAAAGAATACAAAGCGATAATAATCAACGATAATCTTTTACCATATCCCCCCCTTTTTAAGAGGTTGTTGGGATTTTTTTACTCTCCTCCTTTCTCAAAAGTAACATCGCCGCCGCTGGATAAACGGACATCCCGTCTTATGGGGCTGCCAATTACTTTTACATCTCCGCCACTGCTGGCTTCGGCAATAATTTCTTCTTTTACACAAACAGCAATATCAGCACCTGATGAAGCATTAGCTTTTGTGGTGCCAGCTATCAAACTTTTTGCTTTAATATCTGCACCAGAAGAAGCTGTAGCATTAAATACAGTAGCCTCTCCCAAAATGTTAATATCTGCCCCGGAAGAACTATTGGCAACAACATACTTGCCCCTCACTTCAACAGTAATATCAGCAGCGCTGCTGGCATCCATTTCAAGATAATCAGTTTTGATAAGGCCTGCACCTTTTATATCTGCTCCTGATGAAGCATACAGCTTTTCAATATTTACAGCAGTTACATAAATTTTGACTTTAGTAGGCTTTGAGCGGCCTTCACTTCTGTAGATATTCAACACCCCGTCATTGTTTTCAAACTTTACATATTCAAGCATGTTTTCATCAGTTTCAATGACCACACGCTCAAAAGAGTCCTGCACTAAAGTAACATCCAGTCCTGCAGACACGCAAACCCCTTTAAAGTCCTTCACATCAATTTCCTTTTTTACTATTTTGCCATTGCCTGCGATTAACTCCACGTTAGAGCATGAAATAAGGCCAACAAAAAATAGCATGATGGCCACGAGCACAGTTGATTTTTCTCTTTTCATCCGTAAATAATTTTTTTAATAAGGCCGGATGAACCCCGAAGGGCTCTCCGAAGGAAAACTCGCATGATGAATTATCATCCTTGTTTGTGTTTAACGAATCATGCTCGTTTCATTTTATTATAGTTTAATTTTGAAACTATGACGGTCGGAGAGAATCAAAAGTTACAGAAAAAAACTACAAATGTATTACTTCGCCATAAGCCTGGGCAGCAGCCTCCATAATAGCCTCGCTCATGGTCGGGTGTGGATGTATGGCTTTAATCAACTCATGTCCTGTAGTTTCAAGTTTTCGGGCAACAACAAGCTCTGCAATCATCTCGGTTACATTAAGGCCAATAAGATGTGCCCCAAGCAACTCACCATATTTTGCATCAAAAATAAGTTTGACAAAACCATCTTTACTGCCTGCTGCACTGGCCTTACCTGATGCCATATACGGAAATTTACCTACCTTTATCTCGTGCCCTTTTTCTTTAGCTTCTTTTTCGGTCATGCCCACAGAAGCAATTTCGGGAGTTGTATAAACACATGCCGGAATATTGCTATAATCAACAGGTTCAGGATTTAGCCCGGCTATTTTTTCAACACAAACAATACCTTCAGCCGATGCTACATGCGCCAATGCCGGCCCCGGAACGATATCGCCAATGGCATAAATGCCTTTTACATTGGTTTGGTAATATTCATCAACAACAACTTTACCTTTCTCAACTTTAATGCCCAAATTTTCAAGGCCAATATTCTCAATATTAGGAGTAATGCCAACAGCAGAGAGTACAACCTCAGCTTCCTTAACTATTTCACCATTAGGTGTTTTTATCTTCACTTCACAAACATCCCCTTTTACTTGAACAGCCTCAACTGAAGAATTGGTAAGCACTTCCATGCCATCCTTTTTAAACGAACGTTCGAGTTGTTTTGACACGTCCTCATCTTCAAGCGGTACAATGGCAGGCAGAAATTCTACCAACGTGACTTTTGTTCCCATGGTATTGTAAAACGCTGCAAATTCGCTACCAATAGCTCCAGAACCTACTACTACCATTGACTTTGGAAGTTTTGGCAGCGTCAAGGCCTGTCTGTAGCCGATAATTTTCACCCCGTCTTGTTTCAAATTGGGCAACTCCTTTGACCTTGCCCCGGTAGCCAAAATGATATGCTGTGCTGTCAATTCTTTCTTTGAGCCATCTGCCGCTTCAACCTCAACAGTATTAACAGCTTTTAGCTTTCCAAACCCTGCAATAACCTCAATCTTGTTTTTTTTCATCAAAAACTGAACCCCTTTGCTCATGCCTTCAGCAACAGTCCTGCTGCGCTTTACAACAGCGTCAAAATCAACAGCAGCCTCTCCCGGCAGCTTAATACCATACTCAGCAGCATGTTTGGCATAACTATAAACCTGGGCACTCTTGAGTAGCGCCTTTGTAGGAATGCAACCCCAATTAAGGCAAATACCCCCTATTTCACTGCGCTCGACAATAGCTACTTTCTTTCCCAGCTGTGAAGCCCTGATAGCAGCCACATAACCTCCAGGGCCACTTCCTATGACAATGATATCGTAGTCCATAATATTAGTTTTTCTGTTTTAATGGAATTAAACAACTTAAATGAAAAAAAAGTTCAGTTTTAATACTAACCCTAAAATCCCCTAAAGGGGACTTGTTACAATCAAGCAGTTAAAATCATTTTTAGAAATTTCAAGTCTTCCTTCATTAATCATTAACCATTTACCATTAATAATTATCATTTATCATTCAACATTAACACTCACCTTATACCCGCCAAATTTCCTGATGTTCAACACTCCCCCATCTTCAAATATCAGGTATTGCCCTCTTATCCCGGACAATTTACCCTCAATATCAGGTTGTTTTTCCAAATCCAGGCTTTTGACCTTCTGAGGATAAGCATTTACAGGATATTGAAAATCTACTACCTGTTCATTTTCTGAAAGATACCCAAGCAAATCAGAAGGTAATACGGATGCTACTTTGTCAAAAATAGCATCAAATGAAGGCTCTTTCTCTACTTTGTTGGTAAGCATAGACCGCCAGTTGGTTTTATCAGGCAGATACTGTTTCAGGGCAACTTCTATGCAGCCTGCCAGATACCTGTTTGGTGTACGAGCTATAATACGGGTTTTTTCAGCACCCTGGTCAATCCATCGATAAGGAATCTGGGTATGTCGCGTTATACCCACTTTTATATGGTCAACAGAAGCCAGGTACACAATATGTTCAATGAGGCAATGCGCTTTGGCAAACTCCATATCTCTGGCTATTCCTTCGTGGGCACGACAAAGCTCGGGACGAAAAACACATTCTTCGGTTTCGGGGGCAGAGGTAAAACATGTATAACAATAGCCTTGCTGAAATGAGGTTTTGGTGCGCTTTCCACATTTGATGCAGTATATCTCGCCAGCATAACTAATGCGTACAAGCTTTCCAAGCCATTGGTTGATGTTTATTTTCTCATTTCCTGACTCCAGAAAATAGGTTATTGGCGATGTATGCTCGGAAATCAGTTTTCCTAAAATGCAATTGTAATTCATGAGAAAATATTTATTATAAACTTTTTGGTACTATGGAATATCCATGATACGATTTTTATATTCTTTTTAGTGAGTTCAGTTACATCATGGATGTTTCATTATCATCCTATATAAATCATCCGTATTTACGAACTTTATCCATTTCTTCTTTTGCAAGCCTCTTATCAGCCTTTTATCCCCGCTCCATAATTTTCCCCTGATATGTTCAGTTAATGCAACAAATTCGCAATCGTCAACATCAACATCTTTCGTTAACAATTCACAATCATAATATATTTCTTTGGGGATCAGGCTAATATTAACAAATCTGATGCGACTTGTTATCAAACTTATCATCCTGTCTAAGTCATAATTGGAATACCCTGTCAAGCTAATGATTTTATCGCGATGGCTACTAATCTCGTATATAAGTCGCTCAGTAGAATAAAAATTTAACCTGGTCTTAGGTTGCAGAATTATCTGGGAAATATATGAATTGGTGCTAAGTAAGGCGCTAAATACTATGTTGGTATCTACAACAATCCTCATAGATTAAGCGTCGATTTAGTTGCAGCCCAACGTCCTTTCTTTATTGTTTTAACCAGTTCATCAACATCTTTTTGGGTTGCTTTTGATTTCTTGGCAATTTCTTTATATTCAAGCAAGTCGGCCATATCCTGCAACTCATCTACATTGGTATCTGCTGGCAACCTGAAAATTATTTCCTTATTTGTCCTTTCTATAATCATCGCCTTACAATTTAGGTAAAGTTAGTTTTTTTGAGTCATTTTTGCAAGAAGGGAGCACTTCCTCAAATCCAACGCCTGACTTTACTTTTATAAGCATCATATTCCTGGCCAAAAGCCTCTTTCATAAGTTTCTCTTCCTGAGGAATAACAAGCCCATTGACGAGCAACACAAAAACAAAACAAGCAAGGATTGACAACATATTGGTAGAACAAATGCCAAACCCCAACAACAACAGAAACATACCAATATACATCGGGTTTCGCGACTTGGCAAAAACGCCTTCGGTAATCATGGACGAAGATGGCTTTATTTCTAGTGTAGTATTGTGCTTTTTGAACAAGTCCCAGGTTTTGCTCATGATGGCAAAGCCCAATACAACACTTAACAACCCAGCCAGGTTATAAGGGAAATCTATCACGTTGAACTTTGGACAGCAAAAATAGAATGCTACAGTCAGAATCAAAGTCAACAAAACAAACACAGGAGGAACAAGCAGCTTTTTCATTATTCATTGTCCATTATTCATTCTTCATTATTCATTCTTCATTATTCATTGTCCAAATGCTTGCGCAAAATCGGCAATAATATCCTCTGTTTCCTCAATACCTACTGATAGTCGGATTAATCCTTCATTAATGCCCATAGCCCTTTGCTGTTCAGGGGTAAAATCACAATAAATAGTAGAAGCCGGATGGATTATCAGGGTTTTATTATCGCACATATTAGTAGCACGTTTTACCAATTTCAGCCTGTTGATAAACTTCATACATTTCTCAGCGCTCTCAAGCTCAAATGACATAAGTCCCCCAGGAAGGGCTGTAAACTGTTTTCGGCAAACAGCCTCATACTTTGATCCTTTCAAAGCAGGATAATTAACCGTTTTCACCTCTGCATTATTGCTCAACCAGGTGGCCACAGCCAAAGCATTGGCAGCCATACGCTCAAACCGTAACTGCATAGTTTCAATTCCCAAACTTTGCAAATATGCATTGAACGGAGAAAGACAACCTCCTGTATTACGCAGTATATCTTTCCTCAAACGGGCTAAAAAAGTCAATTGCCCAGATGTAGGGACAAAAGGCTTCAACTTTGGGTTATTCTCCCAATTATATGTGCCATGGTCTATAACCAAACCTCCAATTACAGCAGCTCCGCTTGAAATATACTTAGTTGACGAAACCAGGCTGATATCAATACCGAACTTACGGGCATTGAACATATTGGGAGGCGTAAGGGTAGTATCTCCCAAAACTACAAGGTTATGTTTATGAGCAATAGCAGATATTGACCCAACATCTGCTATTTCAACAAAAGGATTATTAAGCACTTCGAACAGCACAGCACGTGTATTGCCATCAATAAGAGGTTCTATTGTTTCGGGTTTTGTGAAATCTGCATATTTAAAGGATATTCCAAAATTATTCAGGGTGGACTCATACAAAGCAACAGTATTGCCAAAAAGCTTGTTGGTAGTAACAATATTGTCACCAGCTTTGCAAACGTTCATTATTGCAGCAGAAACAGCAGCCATACCTGAAGAAAAAGCTACAACCCCAATAGCTTCGGTAATGCTTTTTACCTGCAACTCAAAATGCTCAACAGTTGGGTTTGCTGTACGTGAATAAGCAGGGGCAATCATTGTGCCATTAAAAGCACCGGCAATACTTTCGGCCGATTCAAACTCAAATGCCGAACAGCCATATATAGGTGTTTGAAGCGCCCCATAGGCATCAGGCCTGGATAATGCTGCATGTAACAAACGAGAGTGAAACCCTTTCAAATCTTTATTTCCCATTGTTTTTCTTTTATCTTTATTCTTCTTTAACTTCCTCGATTTTCCGTATTCTTCCTAAATATAAAACATCTCATTATCCCCCAACATTTCCATCTTTTCTACCAACGATGCAAGAGTAATATTTTCAAAAAAACGCCCCACCGATTCGTCCATCTCGTCAAACATTGCACGCAAAACCAGGTCTGTATGCAAAGCCGGCTCATTGTATGGTGGCTGAAACCCTTTACTGTCAGACTCTACGGCTACAATAATGCTTTTAATAGTAATTTTTGAAGGTGAATTGCCAATTAAATATCCACCTCCCGCACCACGCTTTGACTTCACAATGCCATTTGATTTGAGCATAGCAACGATGCTTTCCAAAAACTTTTCCGAAATATTCTCCTTATGAGCCAACCCTGCTACTGTCAGCCTTCCATTGGCAGGCAACGTTGCAAGGTTCAGCATGAACTTCAAAGCATAAAACGATTTATTGGTAATTTTCATCCGTATGCAAGATTAAAACACAAATTTTATACCTTCTTGGCAGCCTGCATCATATTGAGTGCAGTCATAATTCGCGAAACGGTAGTTTGCGGATTAATATCGTCGGTGAGAATAACAATTCTGGACTTGCCATAAAAAGGTTCCCTTATCTTTAATGTTTTTTCAATATATTCAGCTAACTCTGATTCTGTTTTGCCTGCCAATAAAGGCCTTGACAATCTTGCCTTCTCCGAAAGGCTCATTAACCTATGAGCCAAAGCTTTTGCTGACATTTTAAGATAAATAGTAATGCCGTATTGGTTCATCCATTCCATATTGTCGAAAAAACATGGCGCCCCACCACCAGTGGCAATAAGCAGCTTCTCCTTCTTACCTAATATGTGCAGCGTGTCTTTTTCAATTTCCCGAAAAGCATTTTCTCCCTTTGTAGCAAAAATCTGGCTAATAGCCATCTGCTGCTGCTCTTCAATAACAGCATCCATATCAACCAGTTGCAGGCCGAGCTCCTGGGCAAGCATTTTCCCAATAGTAGATTTGCCGCAACCCATAAAACCAACCAGAAAAATATTCGTCATATTCTAACTTTTTGAGTCAAAAGTACTTGTTTTAGCCCAATTAGCCCCAGAAAATACTTAATTTTGTTCGATACACTCTTTCCTTATTTCAATTGGAGAACCTCGATTACATACATTCGTTAATAAACCTCTGTTTTGCAGAAAACAAAGAGTCCTTTGTCCATTCATACAATGAACTGCAACAAAAAAGCAACTGGAAAAACATTGCAAAAGTCAACTTTCTGCTTCCGCTTGTCTTTTATCGTGCCAAAAAACTGGGAGCATTATCTGCATTGCAACAAAAAGACTCAGAACTGGCAGATAAACAGTTGAAAAGGGCTTCAGTGAAAAATTTAAAGCTAAACCATGCTTTTTCAAAGCTTTATACTATTGCCCTCAACAACAATATTGAAATTACAGCAATCAAAGGCGTGTACCTGCAGCACTACTTGTACCCAGAGTCTTATCTGAGACAAATGGTAGATATCGACATCCTTGTTGCCGCAAGCAAAGTAGAAGAACTCCGCAAAAAACTGGTCATCGAAGGCGCTATTCCCATTACTGTGCATCAAAGCCGCTTTATAGAAAGCCTTTTGCACCAAATTTCGCCAATTAAGCTAAACGATGTCAGTATTGAAATACATCGCAACCTCTTTGATTCGTTTGATGAATTTGTTTGTCCTGAAGCCCTGATAGCAAGCAACAGCAGGGTCGAAACCCTTTCAGGCCACAAGGTAAAAGTGCTGAACAATGAGTTTTTGCTGGTTTATTTGTGTTGCCACGTATTTAACACCATCAGGGGCGGAAGTCTCAGGTTAATATCACTAATAGATATTTTTCTCCTGTTGAATAAAAGTAACATCAATGTTGAGCAATTAAACAGCATTGCCAAAGAAATGAACGCTACGTTAGCGTTACAAAATATTTTGTACTTAGTAAGTAAGTTGTTTAAGGTGGAGACCCCATGTTGTCCCTCAACTCCTGAAAATATTGAACTTTTTCCTATCAGCCTGGATTATGCCATAAAGATTTTCTTGTCCGAACAACCTCCATTTGACACAAGCCACTATTTTACTAAATTCAAAAAAATAAACGGATTTAAAAATAAAACGAAATATATATTACACGCTGTTTTCCCTCAACAAGAATATATAAAAAATAGGTATTTACAGCCACCCTTTACCTTTTCAAAACTATGCCAAGCATACATAATCCATATTGCTAGTTTTATTAGAACCGGAAATAAAACTATATTTCACTTTCTCAGACAAAAAAGAGCTTGAATAACGTATAAAAACTACCAAAATTGCATCTGAACAACTATTTTTTGAAAAAATTAATCTTTTTTCATGGATTTAATAAAAACATTGCTAATTTTCCACCACAAAATTTTGGTTCGCTAACTACACTAACTTTTCTAAACTAATTATTAATTAAACACTAACACGATAAAAGGCTGTACTTCACAGCCTTTTATTATTTTATTATTTATATCCTAAACGTTAGTTTTATGAAGCAAACACAGCGAACCTTGCATCAAATAAGAACTTTGCTGCGAGACAAACCTGGCAAATTCATTAAACTCCAATATTTTATGTCCACATGCTGAAAACATTGTTTATTGTATTAATTTGGAGATTTCGTCTTTAAGTTTTGGCAAATGATTTATTACAATCCCCCAAATATTTTCATCTGAAACACTATCATAGCCATGAATGATTTGATTCCTTAATCCAACTATTCTTTTTGCATTATCAATTGAAATTTGAGGATCTTCTTTAAGAATCCTATTCATTGCTTCTCCAATTATTTCAAGATTTCTCTCAATTGCTCTTTTTAGCAATAAATCATTAGTGTAATCGTCAAATCTTTTATCACGAGTGGAAAAGAAAGTATCTATTTCTTCAATAGCAAGTTTGATATCATATAGACTTTTAAGCACTTTTTCGTTCATACACTAGATGTTTATCTCTGTCAATAATTTGTCTAAAAACTGGATTTCTAATCGCCTGATTCTCAACTAAGTCAACAGGCCTATTAAACAAGTCTTCTAACTTCTCCTTTAAATCCATATAGTTGTCAAAATAATCAACCAATTCAACTTGAGAGAATTGAATCAACATATCAATATCACTTGAATCGTTGAATTTCTCCGTCAATACCGAACCAAATAAATATAGTTCTTTAACCTTATGACTATCACAAAGTTCAAATAACCTATCTCTATTTAGCTCAATTAAATTCATAGATACAAATATACAAATTTAGACAAAGCATTGCAAATGACTTTCTTAACAATGTTTCCAACTATATCTAAAACACATTCGATAATATGACGATTTTATAATGATGACAGAGATACTATCGAACTATCACTTTATTTATACATCACCACCACAATAAAGTTTTCGTTCTTACTTTCTCCTATTGTCAAATCCGGGCCAATTTTTACCCAGGCATGGGCAGTCAATAATTTCTTATTCTCATTGTTAAGCCCCAGGCAAAGCGTGCTTTTTATACCTTTCATCCTGAGTATTTTGCGAGTAGTAAGCGCTTTTATCAGGCAATTGCGGGCAAAAGGAACATGCCTGCTGCAGCGGTTTACAGCTATAATTACCGTTCGAAACTTGCTTTTTTCTTGCTCCTTTAAAGATGGGGTACCTGTTTTTGTTGCTGTTCCCAGAATGTTTTTCCAAACAGAATAAGGCAAAAGCCTTGTACAAATCCAATATAACACGCTAAAATAAAGGGCTACAAAAAAATAAAACATATCAGTAGCCGACAATCGGAAAAAATTATGAAGCTTTGATTTACTCATCAATAAAAATGAGGTTTTTAGATTTTAAGTCATTCAAAAAAACAATGGTTTGGGTTTTACATTCTTCTTCAGTTATTTCATATTCCGACAGTAATTGGTCAAGCAATTGCCTAAACGAACATTTCTGCTGTACAATTTCAAAAATACGACTTGCCACAGGGTTCAATGAATAGTACTTTCCCTGAGCCTCGTCCATCATGACTATTTCGTCGTCAATGCGGTTGAAGAAAATATTTTTGTTTGCTTCTATTATTGTTCCGTCATGCATAAATGCAAAGTGTTATTTTTGTTCAAAATTATACATTTTGTGCCATTATCGTCTGATGTTGCGTTATTTTGTCATATACAAACCTTATAACATGCTGAGCCAGTTTACCCCTGAAGGTGAACACCAGACGCTGAAAGACCTTGATTTTACATTCCCTAAGGATGTTTACCCTGTAGGCCGCCTGGATGCTGACAGTGAGGGGCTTTTGCTATTGACCAATGACACTGCTATAAATAAATTATTGCTTAACCCCAAAAACCAACACCCACGGAAATATTTAGTGCAGGTAGAAGGCGCTATTGATGCAGAAGCTATAAAAATGCTGGAGTCTGGCCTTGAAATAAACAACAACGGAAAGCCCTATATGACTCAACCTGCAAAAGCCAGGATTATAGATATTGAACCATTGATACCTCCACGGGTTCCTCCGGTCAGGTTTCGTAAAACAGTGCCTACCTCTTGGATTGAGCTAACGTTGATAGAAGGGAAGAACAGGCAGGTAAGGAAAATGACAGCAAAAGCTGGTTTTCCAACATTAAGGTTGTTACGTATAGCAATTGGCAACATCAAGTTAGACAATATGCAACCTGGTGAAGTGAAAGAAATTGACAAAGAAAAAGTTTACAATATACTGTCAAACAAGCTTGGAGCTGCTTTAACAAAAGGTAAAGATATACGGCTTAACTCGTTTTTACGAAAAACATAAATAATACCATACTCATTACACTTCTCACGCCTTAACTCTTCAGGCAAATTGGCAAATGTTTTTTCTACATCGTCCCAAATTAGGGCAATTATTTCGTCTGCAGTTTTTCTGAGCTGGGCTAACTCATTCACATAACGAGATGAACTCTTTTGCATTATTTTGTGGGCATGATAAGTCTCTTTAAACTGCTCGTACCTCACTTTTACAACCGCTATTGTCGGGTTTGTTATAGGTGTCATCCCCCTTTTGATGCGTTCCTGTTCGCCTTTAATAAGTTTTTCGCCCCATTCAAGCACGGACTCTTCAGAAATAAGATTTGGCAAACGGGAGTTATTAGGGTCTATCCCAAAAAATTCACGAATAGCAGGTTGTTGCTCTCCACGTTGTATTGCCATATTCATTACCTGAAGGAAATGAGAGATATATAACCTCGCCTTGCGCAATGCCTGTTGATAATCTTTACTCTTGTTCACTTTATTGGCATAAGTTTGCTTGCTTTCCAATACATTCTTTTCAAAAAGCGGCATAAACGATTGTAAACGCTGGAATAAACTTTGTGAGAATGCCAATTTAAAAGGAGGCAATTCCTTGGCTTTGTTATAAGCTATTTTCATTGCTTTGATACGTGCAACATCTGTATTGGGTAGGCGTCTGTATGGCATAGCTCAACGGTTATACTGTTAATAAATTGTTGAAATCTTTTAGGTTTGTGCGAATATATAAAAAAAACTTAACAATTTGCAAGTATTCGTATCTTTTTTTATTGAAAATGAATGTTTTATAATGAATATTTTTCTGTTTTTTTAAACATTCTCCCTAAAAATAGTTATAAACAAGCCTTTTAAAAATGTTAGACATTTTTGATAAGTTCTAACCCGATTTTATTTTTTGTCAGGTACGATTTTGATGAATGCTTAGTTTATTGATGTAAAGCATAAAGTTTTTGGTTAAAAAAATTTTTTTCATTTATAAGTTAATTATACATTTACGGCCTTATTAAAAACCACTAATGAAAGATTTTTTATGGAATCAACTCACACTAAATTAAAATTCAGGGAAAAGGTAGGCTACGGTTTTGGAGACCTTGGCTCTGTGTTGTTTTGGCAAACCATCATGGTTTACCTGCTTTATTTTTATACAGATGTTTTTGGGCTTACTGCAGCTACAGCTGGTGTAATGTTTTTTGTATCACGCGTACTTGATGCATTTTTTGACGTAGTGATAGGTATGACAGCCGACCGGACCGAAACCCGCTGGGGAAAATTCCGTCCTTATATCCTTTTTGGTGCTGTGCCTTTGGCTGTTGCTGCTGTCGCAGCTTTTACAGTACCAAGTTTTGGAGGAACAGGTAAAATTGTTTACGCCTATATTACCTTTTTATCATTTATGTTTTTGTACTCAACAGTTAACATTCCTTATACCTCTTTACTTGGGGTTATCAGTAATGATGCTGTTGACCGCACCAGCGCTTCATCTTTCAAATTCATTGGAGCTTATCTGGCCGGAATCATTGTTTCGGCTACAGCGCTGCCTTTTGCCAAAATGTTTGGGAAAGGTGGTACAGAATTGGAAATTGCCCAATCAGGATGGCATACAACTATGTTAATCTATGCTATTGCTGCTGTATTATTTTTCTTTATTACTTTCCTTTCAACAAAAGAACGTATCAAACCTATTGCCAAAGAAAAAACCAATATTAAAAGCGACCTGAAAGACATTTCGAAAAATATCCCATGGATGGTGCTTTTTGCTATTACCATTCTCTTTATCCTTTTTAACTGCATCCGTCTGAATGTTACTACACACTATTTCAAATATTACGTTGGGGAACAATCAGTGCCCTGGCTGACTGATATTCTCAACTTCTTTAGGGGGTATATTATTAACCCCATTATCAGTTTGTTTGGAAACGAGAAATTGACCGTTTTAAACAGAAATGAAACTTTTGGCTTTGAAGCGCTAACTTCAATATTTAATACTGTCGGACAAACCTTATCATTAATAGGGGTAATACTTGTTCCGTGGTTTGCAAAAACTTTTGGCCGCAAAGAAGCTACTATTATTTTGTTTGTTACAGCATTAATCTGCACAGGATCATTCATTTTCTTCAGCCCTGAAAATATTTTTCTTATTTTATTTTTCCAAGCCATTGGTTCAATAACAGGTGGCCCTATTTCTGCTTTACTATGGGTAATGTATGCCGACACTGCCGACTATTCTGAGTGGAAAACCGGACGCCGCGCTACAGGTTTAATTTTTTCGGCATCTATCATGTCAAACAAATTAGGTTGGGCATTTGGAAGTATGATTGCTGCTTTCATTCTGGCCAGTACCGGTTTTGTTGCTAATGTTACCCAAAATGCTGGTACTTTAAATGGATTAAAATCAATGATGAGTGTAATCCCTGTAATTCCAGGACTCTTAGCCTTGACATTACTGATTTTTTTCTATAAATTGGATGAAAAAACCATGAAAAAAGTCCAGGAAGATCTGAATCAAAGACGGATTGAAAGCGGCTCTTCTGCTATCTAATTTTTTCTTAAAATTATAACTTGTTAAACCCTGTGCTTACATAGTATGGGGTTTAATGTTAAATACAAACAACACCACCATGAATTACGGATATTTTGACGACAAAAGGAAGGAGTATGTAATTACCCGTCCTGACACTCCCCTCTCGTGGAGTAACTACCTGGGCTCTACAACTTATGGGGCCATTATTACCAACAACGCTGGCGGATACAGCTTTTACAAATCAGCAGCTCAAGGCAGGTTCATGCGTTACAGAACAAATACCATCCCCATGGACCAACCAGGAAGGTACATCTATGTTCACGATTGTGAAAGTAAAGATTTTTGGTCAACTTCGTGGCAACCTGTTGGTAAACCGCTTGATAAATTTAAGTCTGAATGCAGACATGGCTCGGCATACACTATTATCGAATCAGAGTATGCTGAGATACTTACTAACACGAGATATTTTGTACCTCTTGGAAGCGAATATGAATACTGGCAAGTAAAAGTGAGCAACAAAAGCAACCGAAAACGCAAAATTCGCTTGTTTACTTATGTTGAGTTTGCCAGCCACTGGGTACTCTCGCAAGACATTATCAACCTTCAATACACCCAGTATGTGTTGAAAATGGATGTAGTGAACAACATTATCAGTGCTGGTACCAATGTCAACCTGCCACACATCCCTGAGGAGTTTGAAAACGACCGCCAATCGCGCTATTCGTTTATTGGGGTTGCGGGTGCTACACCAACCAGATTTGATACTGACCGAAAAGCATTCTTGGGCACATACAGGAGTTATCATAACCCTGTTGTTGTAGAAAATGGACAATGCACAGGTTCTTGCAAAGCCGGGGACAACGGCTGCGGCACTATTCAAATTGACATAGAACTTGAAGCTGGCGAAACCAAAGAATTTGTAGTGGTTTTGGGAGTTGGAAAAGCTGATACAGTTGGCATCAAAGCCATCAAAGAAGCATCAGACATCAATGCTGTAAACAAAAAATTTGACGACCTTGTCAACTTCTGGCATAGCCGTTTGGAAGGTATGCATGTTAAATCTCCAGATGCCTTATTCGATAGTATGTTTAACATGTGGAACCCTTATAACAGCATGATGACCTTCACCTGGTCACGTGCGGCCAGCTTAATATATGCTGGCGAAAGGGATGGATTAGGTTATCGCGATACAGTTCAGGATATACTTGGCGTTATCCACCTTGTACCCGAAGAAGCCCGTCAACGCCTTGAGTTGATGATTACCGGACAAGTATCTACCGGAGGTGCCATGCCTGTTGTAAAACAGTTTGGCCATTATCCGGGCCAAATGCCTAAAACCGAAGAAACAGAATACCGCTCGGACGACTGTATGTGGCTTTTCAATACCATACCTGCTTATGTTAAAGAAACCGGCGATATTAATTTCTACCGCAAAACCCTTCCTTTCGCAGACCAAGGCGAAGCTACCGTGTTGGGGCACCTGCGCAGGGCCATTGAGTTTAACCTCGAACGCTCCGGCGCTCACGGATTGCCATGTGGATTAGTTGCCGACTGGAATGACTGTTTGGTATTGGGGCACAAAGGCGAAACTGTGTTTGTGGCCCTCCAGTTACGCTATGCTTTGAAGGAATACGCAGAAATATGCGAATTATTGGGCGAAGCAGCCGAAAAGAAATGGGCTTTGGAGAAACTTGCTATTCTCGATGAAAATATTGAAAAGCATGCCTGGGATGGACGGTGGTATCTGCGTGCATACCGCGAAGATGGCCTCAAATTTGGTACCGACGGAGATGAAGAAGGTTCATTGTGGCTCAATCCTCAGTCCTGGGCTGTACTTAGCGGCCATGCCAATGCTGACCGGAGTATTAAGGTGATGGATATAGTGAAAGAAAGACTGGCAACAGACTATGGAACCATGATATGTGACCCACCTTATAAAAAAGCCGATTTGAATGTTATTAAAGCCACTTTATTTAACCCCGGATCAAAAGAAAATGGAGCCATATTCTGCCACACTCAAGGCTGGGTAGTACTGGCCGAAACCCTTATTGGCAATGGCAATCGTGCTTTTGAATATTACAAAGCATACTTGCCTGCTTCATGCAATAATAAAGCTGAAATCAGGGAGATAGAGCCATACGTATATAGCCAGTCAACACACAGCAAATACCACGACCGCTATGGTGCATCACGCTTGCCCTGGCTGACAGGAGCAGCTACCTGGGCTTATTTTGCAGCCTCTCAGGGCATTTTAGGCATCAAGCCTGATTACAATGGCATGGTTATAGACCCTTGTATCCCCGAAGGCTGGGGAGAATTCTCTGTAGTCCGCAGATTCAGAGGTAAAAAACTGAATATCACAGTGAAAAATCCTGACAAAAAACAGAAAGGAGTAAAACAGCTTATGGTAAATGGCGAAAAGCTTGGAAACAACTTTATTCCTGTTGAAAAACTCAACGCTGAAAACCAGATTGAAGTAACTTTGTAACATTTTAAAACCAACTAATATTTAATTTATTTATGAGTAAAACAATTATTGGGCAGAACCTGCCTAACATTCCGTGGGAAGAGAAACCCGCAGGGCTTCATTTGCCTATCTGGCGTTATAGTAAAAACCCTATTATTGACTGGAATCCAACTCCTACAACAGCTCGTATTTATAACAGTGCTGTTTTGCCTCATAACGGCGAGTTTATCGGTGTATTCCGTGCCGACCACAAGAACGGAAGGGCTTTCTTACATTTTGGACGCAGCAAAGACGGTATCAACTTTGACATTGACGACAATGTTATTCCATGGCAAGACGAAAATGGCAAGCCAAACCTCGTTAGCTATGCGTACGACCCTCGTTTTGTCAAGATTGACGATACTTTCTATGTTACCTGGTGTGACGATATGCACGGAGCATCAATAGGCATGGGTTATACAAAAGACCTGAAAACATGGGTGCGCCTTCCAAACCCATTGATGCCTTTCAACCGCAACGGCGTTTTGTTCCCAAGAAAAATCAATGGAAAATACAAACTCTTGAGCCGCCCCAGCGATAGCGGCCACACCCCTTTTGGCGATATTTTCATTAGCGAAAGCCCAGACTTAGTATATTGGGGCAATCACAAATGGGTAATGGGCAAAGGTGGTAAAGGCTGGTGGCAAGGCACTAAGATTGGTGCAGGCCCTGTTCCAATCGAGACTTCTGAAGGATGGCTATTGTTCTACCATGGGGTTTCAGGCACATGCAATGGCTTTGTTTATAGCTTCAGTGCAGTAATTCTGGATATTAACGACCCTTCCATCGTAAAATACAGATGCGGCGATTATTTGATGACTCCAGAAAAGCCTTATGAAACAACAGGTTTTGTACCTAACGTCCTTTTTCCCTGTCAAAATATTTATGATGCAGAAACCGGCCGTATTGCTATTTATTATGGCGCGGCCGATACTTATACTGCTATAGCCTTCTGCCAGGTGGACGAAATTATTGATTATGTAAAGAAACATCACGAAGATGTAAAATAATTTATGAAAGAAGGTGGCTAAACGGTCACCTTCTTTTTTATCAAAGGATATCAATTGTACAAATTAGTTTATATTTGTTCTAAACTAAAAGCTATGAATAACGCCATAAATGATATCCAAACGCAAATAAACAGCATTGCTGTTTATAATGATGAAAACCTTAAGCAATATCAACAATTGCTTAAACTTGGCATGGATCGTCTTCAATATTTGCAAAAAGAAGGGCTGACACCAATGTCCGAAATATGGGTCAATATGGCTATTGATGAAATAAAAAAAGAGCTTGAAACCAGGTTCAACGCTAATTTTTCAGCTTTATCACCCGACAGGCAAAAAACAGAGTTTTTGTATTCCCGCTCAGCGGTATCCCTTGTGCTGACAAATGTTCTAATGCACTTATAAACGCCAACTATGAAGAAACTCGTTCACATAGCTTTTATCTTCAGTTCTTTATTACTTAATGGTCAGGAAAATATACAGGATTCAAGCCTAAACAGTAAAGCTAACCTGGCTTTTCATTTTCAAAATGCCAACTTTGTCAAGGATAACGAATATTTCAATGATGTTGTAGAAGGCTATACCCTTATAGGCCTTTGGGCAACCCCTACAATCAGTTATAACATCACAGATAAAGCCACCATTGAAGG
The DNA here is from genome assembly GCA_029572965.1 of Bacteroidota bacterium. Classification (GTDB taxonomy): domain Bacteria; phylum Bacteroidota; class Bacteroidia; order Bacteroidales; family DTGW01; genus JAKPQD01. The sequence goes on from JAKPQD010000309.1 coordinate 21,529, forward strand.
CGGGTTGCATGCTTTGAAGTATTCAGGCCAGGATAATTTCAATAAAATCTTACCTGTTTACCGCATTGATTACAGAATAACCCCTACCCTCTGCTTCACTTTAGGAACGTTGCATTTCAATGACAACCACTTGCAACCTGCACCTATGCTTGACCCTGAGAGGTTTTATCTTGGACAGGCCGACAATGGCGTTCAATTCATGTTAAATAAACAAAACCTCAAAGGAGATTTGTGGCTTTCATGGGACAAATTCACCTGGTACGGAGATTCTGTGCAGGAAAAGCTTACTTCCGGATTAGCTTTGAATTTTAACATTCCGGTAGCAGAAACATTTAGCGTTAAAATTCCTGCAAATTTAATCGCCACTCATCTTGGCGGTCAGATAAACAGGCCAAAAAAGCCCATCGAAACATTGATTAACTTTTCTTCAGGGTTGTTTGCCAGTTTTAAGATAGACTTGGGCATATTCAAAGATTTGCAAATAGGTTCAAGAGCTTTTCTTTACAACAAAAATACTCAGGTTGAAACCCGGCCTTTCAAATCAGGCTATGCTTTACTACCAGAAATATCAGTAAATTCAGGACTGCTGGATGCAAGTTTTTCTTACTGGTATAGCCACAAATTCATAGGCCCAAGAGGTGAAGCCATGTACCAATGCATCTCTACTCAGCCCGAGCGAAAGGATACGCTCTACAATACACGTAAAATAGGCATAATAAAGGTAAACTATACCAAAGAGATAGTAAATGCATTAAGTTTCAAATGCGGATTTGAGGGATATCAAATTCTTGATCAAAAATTGTTTGATTACAACTTTAGCCTGAGTTTTATCTGCCAGATAGATAAAATTTTGCCCCGCCCTAAAGCTTCAAAGTAAAACGCCACGGGACATCCCGCCAGTACTCGCCTGCATAATCAATACCAACCCTGGGGGCAACACTATAATCGCATTTCAAATCATTATTTAGCAGATATATCCTTTCTGAAGTCTGCAAACGCTCGCCGTTAAAAGATTTGTCAATCTGAAGTTTTTTAGTCAGCCTGCCGGGGCCATATACAGCATCGAGGCCCCTGATAAGCACAGCCTGAGGATTGTCTTTTTCGCCAGTTACAATATTGAGCATCCAGTACATCCCGTAAATAAGGTACACATATAAGCAACCTCCCGGTTGGTACATTACTTCTGTCCTTGGCGTGCGACCTTTTGATGCATGGCAGGCTAAATCTTCTTCTCCTTTATAAGCCTCTGTTTCTGTGATTAAAAATCTGGATTCAGAGCTATCATCGAATTTCCGGACAATGGTTTTTCCCAAAAGCAACGGGGCCAAATCAAGTACATCTCTTTGAAAAAAAGCGTCATCAAGTCGGTTCATCTTATTCAAGATTTCGATATGTACCCCAAAGGTAAAATGAATAAAAGAAAGTGCAAAATATTGTCCCTGCAAAGCTTTCCAATACTTCAAAAACAAAAAATGACAGAACAATAACACAGAATATCATTAGAAAATAGTATGAATCCCACTTCATTTCCAATATTCCGGGTAAAACCAATGCAAAAATAAAAAGTATAAGCCCGATAATACCAAAAGAACAAAGAACATATAAAAACTGGTTGCCAGTATCATTTTTATCTTCTGCCTTCAGGCATATCTTGTGGCCTTTATTCAAATCACTGTATATCAAATCCAAATCACCGGTCCCAACCCCAAAAAACAAATGTTTGGCAGCAACAGATAATGCTATATGATATTTTTCTAAGCGTACAGAAAGGCTATGTTCCTGACTCGAACATTTTGAATGCTTAAACTGATGCACTTCCCAAAATACTTCGTAAATACGGGTTAATAAAGACCAATGTGTGTCAAAGATATAGTTGGTCATACCCTTTTGAACATTGATTATGTCGCGTCCAGATAATAAAGCTATCCCTTCTGCATCTTTTTTCAAACCTTTTGAAGTCATATACCTTATGAGTGTCAACCGCAAAGGCTGCCCTTTTAAATCTAAATCCTCATATTTAATCTCACTAATCTTATTCCATTCTTTGCTTAGCTCTTTCTCGCAAACATTGACCCATACTTTGTTCCCATTTTCTATCTCCCAACTTGCGCTCTGATTGTAATATGGATTGCCGGCTTTAGTAAATAATTGACTAACATTGTATTCAGGTTGTTTTGAATGAAAAAACTGGTGGTACGTTTTTATCATCAAAACAATAGAGAAAAAAGGAATGGCATAAATCAACATAATCAATCCTATTTTCAGCATTTGATTCTCCAACCTGTTGATATATGAGATAACCAATATCAAAAATGTTATTGCCAACACTATTAACCCGGCAAGTGAATGTATTGAAGCCAGATAAACCAACATTAGTATAGCTAAAACAATATAGACCACCAAAGATGCTTTGAAATTCCGGCCCATTGATTTTATCCAATGAAAAAGAGTAAGGGTAGAAACAACCACCATGCAGGTTAATTGAGATTTAGAGACAAAAATCCCAGATTTTAGTATTTTATCTGAATCGACAGGCAACCATTTCTTTGAAATAATAAAATGGGCTACAACTGCTAAGGATACAGAACCGATAAAAAGCTGAAGTAGTTTTCTTACTTTCGGAATTTTGATGGGTTCAGAAGTCCCAATAATGACTGGCAATATTAATAAAGGGAGCTTTATGAATATATTTCGAAACGCCTCATCCCATTGAGATGTACCTAAAAGCCAAATTACATGTATAAAAAATATTGCCGAAAAAACACTAATACTCTTTTTATGCTTGAATATAGAAAGCTTGTGAGAAAAATTTCCTTCTAATATCCAGTTGATAAACAAAAGGATCAACCCAATAATGGAAAATAGCTCCATATATGGCATTGAGATAGCAATAAAAGCCAATAACCAAAAATAAACTTCATGGCTATAGGCTTTGTATGTTGCATAAGAATTCATGTGCAACAAATTAATACGATTAATTTGCTTTGTCAGTAAAAAGCACTTTTCCTCCAGTTTGAAGAGCTTTAAAAATCTTTTGTTCAAGTTCGAGCATCAATTCAGGATTATCACGCAATAGATTTTTTACGGCATCTCGTCCTTGTCCAAGTTTGGTGTCGCCATAACTAAACCAGGAACCGCTCTTTTTGATAATTTCGAGTTCAACTCCAAGGTCAACAATCTCGCCAGATTTACTAATACCTTCACCATACATAATGTCGAAATCGGCCTTTTTAAAAGGTGGAGCAAGTTTGTTTTTTACAATTTTTACCCTGGTACGTACTCCAAGTATCTCTTCCCCATCTTTAATCTGTTGGTTCTTACGAATATCAATTCGTACAGAAGCATAAAACTTTAAAGCATTACCGCCAGTAGTCGTTTCTGGGTTACCAAACATAACCCCAATCTTTTCACGGAGCTGGTTAATAAAAATACAGCAGGTATTTGTTTTGTTAATATTGGCAGTAAGCTTACGCAAAGCCTGTGACATAAGGCGGGCCTGCAATCCAAGCTTTGAATCGCCCATATCTCCTTCAATTTCTGCCTTTGGTGTTAATGCAGCAACAGAATCTATAACTATAATGTCAATAGCTCCAGAACGGATCAATGCATCTGCAATCTCCAATGCTTGCTCTCCATTGTCAGGCTGCGAAATCAGAAGATTTTCGATATCAACGCCCAATTTTTCAGCATAAAAGCGGTCAAAAGCATGTTCTGCATCAATAAAAGCTGCAATCCCACCAGCCTTCTGAGCTTCAGCCATAGCATGAATGGCAAGGGTTGTCTTTCCTGATGACTCGGGTCCATAAATCTCAATAACCCTGCCTCGTGGATAACCTCCAACACCCAAAGCATAGTCTAACCCAATTGACCCCGATGAAATAACAGGAACATCAAGTGCTGCCTTTTCTCCCATACGCATGATAGTTCCTTTGCCATAGTCTTTATCAATTTTATCAATAGTAAGCTGAAGGGCTTTTAACTTTTCTTTGTTTATCTCTTTTTTTGTTTGTTCTACATCTGTGTTTTGTGCCATAATTTGATTTTTTAAAGTTTATTGTTTTAGGGGTTTATGCCTGAGCTATAGGGCCTCCAAAATTCATCGGAATAGGTGGAATTTGTTCAACATTTTTAATCTGGCCATTAACCGCTTCATATTTTGCAATATTGTCTTTCAAAGCAAATAAAAGTCTTTTGGCATGCTCCGGGGTCAATATAATACGAGACTTGACATCAGCCTTGGGCATCCCGGGCATTATCCTTACAAAGTCAATAATAAACTCTGAAGGTGAATGAGTTATGATGGCCAAGTTGGAATATATCCCTTGTGCAACTTCTTCTTTTAACTCAATCTGCAACTCGTTTTTATTTTCGTTTTCCATATTCTTTTCCTTTTTTGATACAAATTTAGGGAATAAACATGAAGGATGTAAATTTTGTTAATAATATAATAAAAAAACGCCAAAGCTAACAAGCAATGGCGTTTTTTTATTATAAACCTATTGTTATTCTTCGTCTACTTCAACCTCATCTAATGACGAATCGCTAGATGTGACCAAACGGGCATACTCTTCGGCTGAACCTACAATAATATTCTGATATTCACGTAAACCTGTACCTGCAGGGATTTGATGGCCAACAATAACGTTTTCTTTCAAACCTTCCAATGTGTCAACTTTACCAAATATCGCAGCTTCGTTCAATACCTTTGTTGTTTCCTGGAATGAAGCGGCCGAGAACCAGCTTTGGGTTTGAAGCGCAGCCCTGGTAATACCTTGAAGTATCTGACTTGATGTTGCTGGCAACGCATCACGTGCTTCTACTTGTCTCAAATCTCGACGCTTCAACAATGAATTTTCATCACGATGCTTACGAGCAGTAATAATCTGGCCAGCTTTCAGCGTAGTAGAATCTCCTGCATCAACAACAACCTTCTTGCCAAAGAGCTCGTCGTTTTCTGCCATGAATTCGAGCTTGTCAACAATCTGTTTTTCAAGGAACTTGGTATCGCCCGGATCTATGATTTCTACCTTGCGCATCATTTGTCTAACAATTACTTCAAAGTGTTTGTCATTGATTTTTACCCCTTGCAAACGATAAACTTCCTGGATTTCATTAACAATATATTCCTGTACTGCTGTAGGCCCTTTAATTGCTAAGATATCTGAAGGAGTAATGGCTCCGTCTGAAAGTGGGGTGCCAGCTTTTACATAATCATTCTCCTGAACAAGTATTTGTTTTGACATGGAAACAAGATAATTCTTAACTTCTCCTGTTTTAGAAGTAATCTTAATTTCCCTGTTACCACGTTTGATCTTACCAAATGTAACTTCTCCATCAATTTCAGCTACAACAGCAGGGTTCGATGGGTTACGTGCTTCAAAAAGCTCGGTAACACGAGGAAGCCCCCCGGTGATGTCGCCAGACTTACCAACGTTACGAGGAATCTTAGCTATAATATCACCCGCTTTAATTGTATCTCCTTCTTCAACAATTACATGAGAAGTAACAGGCAAGTTATAAGACCGAACAATGTCTGAATCGTTGCTAATTACTTTAATCATAGGGTTTTTAGTCTTGTCCCTTGACTCAATAATTACTTTCTCTTTATATCCACTTTGCTCGTCAGATTCTTCTTTAAATGTAACACCATCAATAACCGAATCGAAGGCTATCTTACCACTAACTTCAGAAATGATAAGCGCGTTGAATGGATCCCACTCACAAATACGTGTCCCTTTTGTAATCTCAGCACCATTCTTTACAAATAGTTTTGAACCATAAGGAATACTATTAGTTGTAAGGACACTACCCGTCTTTTTGTCCACCAAACGTACTTCTGCCATACGTCCAATAACAATATCAACTTTTTCACCATCTCTTATCCCTTCAACTGTACGCAATTCATCTATCTCAATAATACCATCGTATTTAGCAATTAAATCCGATTCTGTGGCAATATTAGACGCAACACCACCAACGTGAAATGTTCGAAGTGTAAGCTGTGTACCAGGCTCGCCAATTGATTGTGCGGCAATTACTCCTACCGCTTCGCCAATTTGCACCATGCGCCCTGTCGCTAAATTTCGTCCGTAACATTTTGCACATACCCCTTTCTTAGATTCACAGGTCAACACTGAACGGATTTCAACAGTATCTATAGGTGATTCTGAAATCTTGGCAGCAATCTCTTCTGTAAATTCTTCTCCGGCACCAACAAGCAATTCGCCAGTCTGTGGGTGATAAATATCATGAACCGAGGTTCGCCCAAGAATTCTTTCGTACAAAGACTCAACAATTTCTTCACTTTTCTTAATAGCAGAAGCTTCAAGCCCCCTCAATGTTCCACAGTCTGTTTCTGTTATAATCACATCTTGCGATACATCAACCAAACGTCGGGTAAGGTAACCTGCATCTGCAGTTTTCAAAGCAGTATCAGCCAAACCTTTACGAGCTCCGTGAGTAGAAATAAAGTACTCAAGTACTGACAATCCTTCTTTAAAGTTAGAAAGAATAGGGTTTTCAATAATCTGGCTTTCTGTAGAACCTGATTTCTGAGGTTTTGCCATAAGACCACGCATACCAGCCAACTGACGAATCTGCTCTTTAGAACCACGAGCTCCAGAATCAAGCATCATGTAAACAGGATTGAAGCCCTGATTGTGTGTACTGATTTTCTTCATAAGAATATCAGTCAGCTTGCTGTTTGTGTGAGTCCAGTTATCAATAACTTTATTGTAACGTTCGTTATAAGTAATGAAACCATTGTTGTATTGGCTAATGATTTCGTCAACTTCTTTATAACCAGCTTCTACAAGTTTATCTTTTTCTTCAGGAACAATTACATCGGCAAGGTTGAAAGAAAGGCCTCCGGTAAAAGCCATCTTAAACCCAAGTTCTTTAATATCATCAAGAAACTTAGCAGTACGGGATGTACCTGTAACTTTAAGTACCTTGCTGATAATATCTCGAAGTGACTTTTTAGTAAGAACTTCGTTAATATAACCCACCTCGCGAGGGACTACTTCGTTGAAAAGTACCCTGCCAATGGTAGTTTCAATAAACTTCCTGTCGGGTTCGTCCGTATAGTTATTTTTGATTTTAATCTTAGCATGCAAATCAACACGTTTCTCATTGAATGCTATGATAATTTCTTCTGATGAATAGAATGTCATACCTTCACCACGCACCTTGTGTTCTGGGGTACTCATACGTGGTTTGGTCATATAATAAAGCCCTAAAACCATGTCCTGAGAGGGGACCGTGATTGGTGCACCATTTGCGGGGTTAAGGATATTGTGGGAAGCTAACATCAATATTTGAGCTTCAAGAATAGCTGCATTGCCTAATGGCAGGTGTACAGCCATTTGGTCACCATCAAAGTCAGCGTTGAACGCAGTACAAACGAGTGGGTGCAATTGAATAGCTTTACCTTCAATAAGTTTAGGCTGAAAAGCCTGAATACCCAAACGGTGAAGAGTCGGGGCCCGGTTCAACAATACCGGGTGTCCCTTCAAAACGTTTTCAAGGATATCCCAAATAACAGCATCTTTTCTTTCTACAATTTTTTTAGCTGATTTTACAGTCTTTACAATACCTCTTTCAAGAAGTTTCCTTACAATAAAAGGTTTGTAAAGCTCTGCAGCCATATCTTTGGGCAAACCACATTCGTGCAACTTAAGCTCTGGACCTACAACAATTACCGAACGTGCAGAATAGTCAACACGTTTACCAAGTAAATTTTGACGAAAACGGCCTTGTTTCCCTTTTAAGCTGTCTGATAATGATTTCAAAGGCCTGTTAGCATCAGTTTTAACAGCACTTGCTTTACGAGAGTTGTCAAACAATGAGTCAACAGCTTCCTGTAACATACGTTTTTCGTTACGTAAAATTACTTCTGGAGCTTTGATTTCTAAAAGCCTTTTTAAACGGTTGTTTCGGATAATAACCCTTCTGTAAAGGTCGTTGAGATCTGACGTAGCAAAACGTCCCCCATCGAGAGGGACCAAAGGCCTTAATTCTGGAGGAATTACTGGAATAACCTTGCAAATCATCCACTCAGGCTTGTTGGTTTCTTTAGATTCACGGAAAGCTTCAACAACCTGAAGCCTTTTCAAAGCCTCACTTTTACGTTGTTGTGATGTTTCTTTGCTAGCCTGGTTACGAAGTGAATATGAAAGATTGTCTAATTCTATTTTTTCAAGAAGCATATGAATACCTTCAGCGCCCATTTTTGCAATAAATTTACTTGGGTCACTATCATCAAGATATTGGTTTTCCTTAGGAAGAGTTTCTAAAATATCAAGATATTCTTCTTCGGTAAGCAAATCCATTTCCTTAATTCCGTCGGCAGCTTTAATACCAGCATTTACTACAACATATCTTTCATAGTATATAATAGAGTCAAGCTTTTTGCTTGGAATACCAAGTAAATAACCAATTTTGTTAGGAATTGACCTGAAATACCAAATATGGGCAACAGGAACCACAAGATTAATATGCCCCATACGTTCGCGACGTACTTTTTTCTCAGTTACTTCAACACCGCAACGATCGCAAACAATCCCTTTATACCTGATTCGCTTGTATTTGCCGCAATGGCATTCATAATCTTTAACTGGTCCAAAAATACGTTCGCAAAATAAACCGTCTCGCTCTGGTTTATAAGTACGATAATTGATAGTTTCTGGCTTAAGTACTTCACCGCTGGAATGTTCAAGAATTTCTTCGGGAGAAGCCAAACCTATAGCTATCTTTGAAAAGCTGCTTTTTTGTTTATTATCTTTTCTGAATGACATACGTCGCTATTTTTTCATTTACTAAAAAGACTCTACATTCAATGTTTCCCAATATTAATTGGTCATGTTGATACTCAAACACAAACCTCTGAGCTCATGCAGCAACACGTTCAATGACTCAGGAATACCAGGGACAGGCATTGGCTCTCCTTTAACAATTGATTCGTATGCTTTAGCCCTGCCTATTACATCGTCTGACTTAATTGTCAGAATTTCCTGCAATATATTAGCAGCACCGAATGCTTCAAGCGCCCAAACCTCCATTTCACCAAAACGCTGGCCCCCAAATTGTGCTTTACCACCAAGAGGTTGTTGTGTAATAAGTGAATATGGCCCAATTGAACGAGCATGCATCTTATCGTCAACCATGTGACCAAGTTTCAGCATGTATATAACACCTACTGTTGCAGGCTGATCGAACTTCTCACCTGTACCTCCATCGTATAAGTATGTTCTACCATAATTAGGGATTCCGGCTTTTTGCGTATATTCATTAATTTGTTCAATTGAAGCTCCATCAAAAATTGGTGTAGAGAACTTAACTCCAAGCTCTTTCCCTGCCCAACCAAGTACAGTTTCATATATCTGTCCAAGATTCATACGAGAAGGCACACCAAGCGGGTTCAATACAATATCTACAGGAGTACCATCTTCAAGAAATGGCATATCTTCACGACGTACAATACGAGATACAATCCCTTTGTTACCGTGACGCCCTGCCATTTTGTCCCCTACTCGCACTTTTCTCTTTTTAGCAATATAAACTTTAGCTAGTTGAACAATTCCGGCAGGCAATTCATCTCCAATCTGCAAATTGTGCTTTTTGCGCTTATATATGCTATCTATTTCCTTATATTTTAAAATATAATTATGGAAAAGATCTTTAATGATTTGGTTCTTGTCTTTATCTGTTGTCCACTTACTTGGGTTAACATTCATAAAATCAAGATCCTGTAACATCTTCTGGCTAAATTTTACTCCTTTCGGAATAACATCAACGTTCAGGAAATCCTTAACTCCTTGCGAAGTTTTTCCATTTACAACAATGAAAAGTTTATCTACCATCTTGGCTTTCAACTCTTCTGTTTGTCTTATGAAATCATCTTCAATTTTTTGAATAAGGTTCTTTTCATTGATAACTTTAGCCCCTTTCTTTTCTTTCATAGCTCTTGAAAAGAGCCTTGTATCTATGACAGTTCCATCAAGAGAAGGAGTTGCCTTTAAAGAAGCATCTTTTACATCACCAGCTTTATCACCAAAAATAGCCCTAAGCAGTTTTTCTTCTGGTGAAGGTTCTGTCTCTCCTTTAGGAGTTATTTTACCAATAAGAATATCTCCGGGCTTTACATCTGCACCTACACGAATAATTCCATTCTCATCAAGGTTACGGGTTGCTTCTTCACTTACATTCGGTATATCAGCAGTAAGTTCCTCCAAACCTCGTTTTGTATCACGAACCTCGAGTAAGTATTCATCTATATGGATTGAAGTGAACATGTCTTCACTCACTACCCTTTCGCTGATAACAATAGCATCCTCAAAATTATAACCTTTCCATGGCATGAATGCTACCATCAAGTTTCGGCCAAGCGCAAGTTCTCCTTTTTCGGCTGAATACCCTTCTGTTAGTATTTGACCTTTCTCAACTTTATCTCCTTTTTTAACAAGTGGTTTTAAGTTGATACAAGTACTTTGGTTTGTCTTTAAAAATTTAGGCAAACGGTATGTCTTTACTGGCTCATCAAAACTTACAAACTTCTCATCTTCTGTAAGGGCCATACGAATTTTTATTTCGTTAGCATCAACATACTCAACAACCCCATCACATTCAGCCTGGATATGAATACGAGAGTCTGTAATAACCTGCTCTTCAATACCTGTACCAACAATAGGAGATTCGGGCCTGATCAGAGGCACTGCCTGACGCATCATGTTTGACCCCATCAACGCACGGTTTGCATCATCGTGCTCAAGAAATGGAATAAGTGAAGCAGCAATAGAAGCAATCTGGTTTGGGGCAACGTCCATCAAATGAACTTCTTCGCCGGATACCTGAGGATAGTCAGCTTCAAGCCTTGACTTAATACGTTGTTCAGCAAATGTCCCATCGTTGTTGAGCTTAGCATTTGCATGAGCTATTATTTTACCTTCTTCTTCTTCTGCGCTCATGTACATTACACCTTCTTCAGAAAGATCTACCTTTCCGGCTTCTACTTTACGATAAGGTGTTTCAATGAAACCTAAAGCGTTAATTTTTGCAAAAACGCAAAGTGAGTTGATAAGACCAATGTTTGGCCCTTCAGGAGTCTCAATAGGGCAAAGACGTCCATAGTGAGTGTAGTGAACGTCACGAACCTCAAAACCTGCCCTGTCTCGCGAAAGACCTCCTGGTCCCAATGCAGACAAACGACGTTTGTGTGTCATTTCTGCCAGTGGGTTGGTTTGGTCCATGAACTGGGATAATTGGTTGGTTCCGAAGAATGAATTGATAACCGAAGATAATGTTTTAGCATTAATCAGGTCAGTTGGGGTAAATACTTCGTTGTCGCGTACGTTCATTCTTTCTCTGATAGTACGTGCCATACGAGCTAAACCAACACTAAACTGGTTGTACAATTGCTCTCCAACAGTCCTGACCCTACGGTTACTTAAGTGGTCTATATCATCAACATCTGTCTTAGAGTTGATAAGCTCAATAAGATGTTTTATGATTGAAATAATGTCTTCTTTAGTAAGAACTTTAGTTTCACTAGGGATATTTAAGCCAAGTTTACGGTTGATTTTGAAACGGCCAACATCTCCTAAATCGTAACGTTTGTCTGAAAAGAATAACTTATCAATCACATCACGGGCAGTAGCTTCATCGGGAGGTTCACTGTTTCGCAACTGTCTGTATATATGAAGTACAGCATCCTTTTCTGAGTTACAAGGGTCTTTTTGTAAAGTGTTATATATTATAGCATAATCAATCATATTGGTACCTTCTTTATGCAAAAGAATGGTATCAACATTTGCGTCAACAATTAAGTCGATATGATCGTTTTCCAAAACTGTTTCACGGTCAATAACAACTTCATTACGCTCGATTGAAACTACTTCACCGGTATCTTCATCAACAAAGTCTTCAATCCATGACTTCAAAACTCTTGCAGCAAGACGTCTTCCAACAAGTTTTTTAAGGGCACTTTTTGAAACTTTTACTTCATCAGCAAGGTCAAAAATTTCAAGAATACTCTTGTCACTTTCATACCCAATTGCACGTAACAATGTAGTAACAGGAAGCTTTTTCTTCCTGTCAATGTATGCATACATTACGTTATTGATGTCAGTAGTAAATTCTATCCACGAACCTTTGAAAGGAATAATTCTTGCAGAATAGATTTTTGTACCATTGGTATGTACATTTTGAGCAAAAAATACACCCGGAGACCTGTGTAATTGTGACACAACAACACGTTCAGCGCCATTGATGACAAAAGTCCCTCGTGGAGTCATGTATGGAATTGTTCCAAGATATACGTCCTGAATAACTGTGTCAAAATCTTCGTGTTCAGGATCGTTGCAATACAATTTGAGTTTAGCTTTCAAAGGAAGACTATAGGTCAAGCCTCTTTCAAGACACTCTTCGATAGTATATCTGGCAGGATCAATATAATAATCGATAAATTCTAAAACAAAGTTGTTCCGGGAGTCTGTAATAGGAAAATTTTCCTGGAACACTTTAAATAAACCTTCGCTCTTTCTGTTCTCTGGAGTTGTCTCGAGCTGAAAGAAATCAGCAAATGATTTTATTTGGATCTCAAGAAAATCGGGATACGCTAACCGATTTTTTGAAGAAGCAAAACTTATTCTTTCAATATTCTTTGAAGCCATTGATAGATTGGATTAAATTAACTCTATGAATAAAACGACAAAAAGGCTTAGGGAAATCCATGCTTTTGCATGGTCCCTAAACCCATGTATGATATATCAAAAGATATTATTTAATTTCAACTTCGGCTCCGGCTTCTGTTAATTGTGCTTTAATTGATTCTGCTTCTTCTTTTGATACTTTTTCTTTTACTGCTTTTGGTGTAGCATCAACTAAGTCTTTAGCTTCTTTTAAGCCAAGTCCTGTGATGTCTTTAACCAATTTTACTATTTGTAATTTAGCACCACCGGCACTGGTTAAAATAACATCGAATTGTGTTTTTTCTTCAGCTGCTGGAGCAGCACCACCAGCTGCTGGAGCTGCAGCTACAGCTACTGCAGCTGCAGCAGGTTCAATTCCATATTCGTCTTTTAAGATTTTTGCAAGTTCATTAACTTCTTTAACTGAAAGGTTAACAAGTTGTTCTGCGAAAGCTTTTAAATCTGCCATTTTTATAGAAATTTAAAATGTTATTACTTTTTTTATTTGTTTTTAATTTGTTATTCAGGGCGTTCTGACAATGTCTTAACTACACCTGCAAGAGTATTCTTTCCTGACTGTAATGCTGAAACAACGTTTTTAGCTGGAGATTGTAACAACCCAATGATGTCGCCAATAAGTTCTTCTCTGGATTTAAGGCTTACAAGGGTATTTAATTGATTATCTCCTAAGTAAACGCTACCTTCAACATACGCAGCTTTAAGAATAGGTTTTTCACATTCTTTTCTAAATTCTTTAATAAGCTTGGCAGGAGCATTTCCTGTTTCGCAAAGTAATAAAGAAGATGAATTGTTTAAAACCCCATAAATTTCAGAGTAATCTCCTTCAATTTTTTCGAGCGCCTTTTTAAGCAAAGTATTTTTTACAACTACAAGCTTAATCTTATTTTCAAAACATTTACGTCTTAATTTGCTAGTCGTAGCGGCATTAAGATTTGCAATATCTGCTACATAAAAATGTTTATTGGCTGAAATTTGCTCAACTAAATCTTCGATAATCGTGTTTTTTTCTTCTTTCCTCATAACATCAAAAGTTTACTCGGTCATTAATTTTGTATCAATCTTCAATCCCGGGCTCATCGTTGAAGAAAGGTAAACACTTTTTACATAAGTACCTTTTGCAGAAGAAGGTTTAAGCTTCATGATAGTATTTAGGAATTCACGAGCATTCTCTACAATTTTATCAGCTTCAAAAGAAACTTTTCCAATTGAAGTATGTACTATACCGAATTTATCAACTTTAAAGTCGATTTTACCCATTTTTACTTCTTTTACAGCTTTTCCAACTTCCATGGTAACTGTACCACTCTTAGGATTTGGCATAAGCCCACGAGGGCCTAATACACGACCGAGAGCTCCTATTTTGGCCATTACAGAAGGTAATGTAATAATCACATCTACATCTGTCCATCCATTTTTAATCTTTTCGATATAATCGTCAAGACCAACATAGTCTGCCCCGGCTTCCTTTGCTTCTTGTTCTTTATCGGGTGTACAGAGTACTAAAACTCTGGTTTGTTTGCCTGTTCCATTGGGCAATGTAACGACACCACGAACCATCTGATTAGCTTTTCTAGGATCTACACCAAGTCTTACATCAATGTCTATTGAAGCATCAAATTTTGTAGAAGTAATTTGCTTCAACAAAACTGCAGCTTCATCTAACTTATAAAACTTAACTGTATCAACTTTAGACAGAGCTAATTTTCTGTTTTTCGTCAGTTTAGCCATTTATTCGTCTTATTTTTATTAATTTTTTAACGGATTTTCACCAGTTATGGTGAGTCCCATGCTACGTGCTGTACCAGCAACCATACTCATAGCGCTCTCAATTGTAAAACAATTAAGGTCAGGCATTTTATTTTGTGCTATTTCTTTAACCTGATCCCAGGTAACAGACCCAACCTTATTTTTGTTTGGCTCAGGAGAACCGCCTTTTACTTTTGAAAGTTCAATAAGCTGAACAGCTGCCGGAGGGGTTTTGGTAATAAAGTCAAATGACTTATCGGCATACACAGTAATAACAACTGGTATAACCTTCCCTGCCATATTTTGGGTTCTTGCATTAAATTGCTTGCAAAACTCCATAATATTGATACCTTTCGAGCCTAATGCCGGCCCTACTGGTGGCGAAGGATTGGCTGCCCCTCCCTTAATTTGCAATTTTACTAATCCAACTACTTCTTTTGCCATAATATATTAACATTAATATTGACTACCTGTTTGCTTTCTTACAAAGGGAAGCATTATTTACGAGAGGATTCTTCGTAATACTTAAACTGGTAAAGTCAAAGTTTTTATTCTTTTTCTACTTGCATGAAGTTCAACTCTAATGGTGTTTTTCGTCCAAAAATTTTAACCATTACTTTGAGTTTCTTCTTTTCTTCGTTTACTTCTTCAATAATACCAGAGAAACCATTGAATGGCCCATCAATAACTTTAACAGGTTCTCCAACATAAAACTGTAAAGCTACTTCTTCACCCATTTCAATGAGTTCATCAACTTTTCCTAATATCCTGTTTACTTCACTCAGCCTCAAAGGGGTAGGCTCATTACCTTTACTTCCTAAGAAACCCAATACATTTGGCACATCTTTTAATAAATGAGGTATTTCACCAACCAATTGAGCCTCTATTAATACATACCCAGGAAAAAAGATGCGTTCTTTACTAATGCGTTTCCCATTTCGCATCTGCACAACTTTCTCTGTAGGTATTAATACCTGAGTGATATAATTTTGTAAGTTAAGTCGATTGACTTCATTATCAATGTATTCCTTAACTTTTTTTTCCTTACCGCCTACAGCTCTAAGGACATACCATTTTTTTTCTTTTTGTTGGTCCATTTATCAAGTGCTCCAGCTTAAGAAAAAATACTATAAATGCCACTAACCCCATATTTAAATACCAGGTCCATAGCTAATACAATCAGTGCAAATATCACTGAAGCTATCATTACTATGATGCTACTACTTTGCAATTCGTTCCATGTAGGCCATGAAACTTTGTGCATAAGCTCAGTGTATGATTCACTAATGTAATTCTTTATTCTCTTAAAAAAATTCATATGTTAATAAATGAAGCACGGGAGGAGCGACTCGAACGCCCGACACTTGGTTTTGGAGACCAATGCTCTACCAACTGAGCTACACCCGTATGTTAAAACCAAGAGTTAATAATAACCCTTGGTTTTTATCTTGCATATTATTGTATTATTTCAATTACCTGTCCTGCACCAACAGTACGGCCACCTTCACGAATTGCAAATCGTAAACCTTTGTTAATAGCCACAGGGTAAATCAATGTTACTGTAATAGTAACGTTGTCACCAGGCATAACCATCTCGCGTCCTTCTGGTAAAGTAATTTCTCCAGTTACGTCAAGGGTACGTAAGTAAAATTGAGGACGATATTTATTGTGGAATGGAGTGTGACGTCCTCCTTCTTCTTTTTTCAAAACGTAAACTTCGGCTTTGAAAACAGTATGAGGAGTAATGGTACCAGGTTTTGCAATAACCATACCACGTTTAATTTCTTCTTTATCAACACCACGAAGCAATAAACCTACGTTGTCACCAGCTTCTCCACGATCCAAAATTTTACGGAACATTTCAACACCGGTAATAACTGTTTTCTTCTTCTCAACACCAAGACCAACAATTTCCATTTCGTCTGATGTGTTAACAACACCAGTTTCGATACGACCTGTAGCTACAGTACCACGACCAGTGATAGAGAATACGTCTTCTACCGGCATAAGGAATGGTTTGTCTGTGTCGCGTGGAGGAATTGGAATAAAGGTATCAACTGCATCCATCAATTCCATAACTTTTTCTTCCCACTTAGGATCTCCATTAAGAGCACCTAAAGCAGAACCGCGAATAACAGGAGCAATATCTCCTTCAAAATTATAGAAATTCAAAAGTTCACGCATTTCCATTTCAACAAGGTCAAGCATTTCTGCATCTTCAACCAAGTCAACTTTGTTCATGAAAACTACAATTTTAGGAACATTTACCTGACGAGCAAGAAGAATATGTTCACGGGTCTGAGGCATAGGGCCATCAGTTGCTGCTACAACGATAATAGCACCGTCCATCTGAGCTGCACCAGTTACCATGTTCTTAATATAGTCAGCGTGACCAGGGCAATCTACGTGTGCGTAGTGACGGTTAGCTGTCTGATATTCAACGTGAGCTGTATTAATTGTAATACCACGTTCTTCTTCTTCAGGAGCGTTGTCTATAGAATCGAAAGAACGAACTTCAGATAACCCTTTTTTTGCAAGCACCATAGTAATTGCAGCGGTCAAGGTTGTCTTTCCATGGTCAACGTGACCAATGGTTCCAATATTAACGTGAGGTTTTGACCTGTCAAATTTTTCTTTTGCCATAACTCAAAATTGTTGAAGATTATTAATTTATAATTATTTTCAAAAAAATAAACGTTATTATCGAATTTATTCAATACATCAAAAATCAAAATAATCAATCAAATAATGGCAAATCTATCTGATTGATTTTTAGAGCCATTGATGGGAATTGAACCCATGACCCCTTCCTTACCAAGGAAGTGCTCTACCCCTGAGCTACAACGGCATTTTATTTTAGCCTTTTCACCCTTTGGAGACTTCCTTTTCCGAATTTTCGGCATGCCCTTCCCCCCTGAGCTTAAATGGCACTTTTCATTTCTTCCGTTTTACTCATTTGCAGTATATAATACTACCTATAAGCTATGAGCGGGAGACGAGGCTCGAACCCGCGACCCTAACCTTGGAAGGGTTATGCTCTACCAACTGAGCTACTCCCGCATATAATTGACAATTGAAAATTTATGATTGTTGAATTGAATTTCAATTTTTAATCATTAATGGTCATTTATCAATCTTAAGTGGGGAGAGGAGGATTCGAACCTCCGAAGTCATCAGACAACAGATTTACAGTCTGCCCCATTTGGCCGCTCTGGAATCTCCCCAATATTAATTAAATGAGCCGATGGACGGATTTGAACCCCCGACCTGCTGATTACAAATCAGCTGCTCTAACCAGCTGAGCTACATCGGCAACATATCACATGATATAATGAATAATTTCAATGAACTATACAAACACTTGGCAATACTCCTTTTTTGCATTACCTATCCCCTTTTGTTTTGGGTTGGCAAATGTATAACTTTTTATTTACTATTCAAAAAAAAACTAAGAATTTTTCTTATTCTCCTCTTTGTTTTTCCTTGAATTTTACAAGTTGGGTTTTTAATGCATCAACACACTGGTCTGCAGCTTCTTCAAAAGTTCTGCATTGTTTTTTCGAAAAAAGATCATTGCCGGGTATTTCTACTTTCATTTCAACAACCTTATTTTCGTCTTTCGAATCATTGTCCAGTTTTAGTATCACTTCGATACCAACAATGTTTTCATACAATTTTGCAAGCTTATCGGCTTTTTTTTCAATAAAATCGATAAGTTTCTGATCTGCATCAAAATGTAGGCTTTGTAGTTTTATTTTCATAGCTCTTCCTCCGTTTTTTATGCCCGGGGATGGGCTTGTTTATAAATATTCGTTAACTTCTCAAATGTATTATGTGTATAAACTTCTGTTGCTGCTAAACTTGAATGCCCTAACAATTCTTTAATTGCATTAAGGTCTGCTCCATTATTCAGCATATGCGTGGCAAAAGTATGTCTTAAAACATGCGGGCTTTTTTTCTCAATACTAGTAACCATTTTCAGATAGGTGTTTACCACCTGATAAATAGTACGCGGATTTAATTGTTTCCCTTTACTACTGCAAAATACAAAACCAGAATCTGCAACCCCTGACTCACTTTTCATTTTAAAATATTCATTTAAATGTGAAACAAACTTTGGGGTTAATGGTATTATTCTTTCTTTGTTTCGTTTGCCAAGCACTTTAATGCATTGTTTGAAAAAATCAACATCTGAAGTTTTAAGGTTTATCAGTTCTGAAAGCCGAATGCCGGTATAATAAAACATTTCAATGATAATCTTATTCCGATACCCTTCAAATCCAACTTCAAAATAATTATCCTCTAAAAGAGAGCCTATTTTTGATTCTTCAACAAACTGAGGTAAACTTTTTTTTGTTTTAAGCGCTTTAATCCCAATTACAGGGTTTTTAGCTACTTTACCATTTTTCAACAAAAATTTAAAGAACGCTTTTAATGCTGTAAGTTTTCTATTTATTGACCTTGGCGATATTCCTGCATCATAAAGGCTGATTATCCATTGCCGGACATCCTGCTGTTTTATGTTTTCAGGATTTTCACAATCAATGAAAAGAGAAAACTGCTGTAAATCATTATTATATGACAACACCGTATGAGACGAATATCGTTTTTCAAACTTTAAATAATTTAGATATTCATCAATGTACAGCATATAACAGTTTTAAATGAAAAAACTGCAAGCTGGATGTTACTCGTCTAATGCTTGCATTTTTTGTCTGTAGATAGCGCGTATTATTTCCTGCCTTTTTTCTACTGAAGGTTTGGTGAAGAATTGACGCTCACGAAGTTCTTTAACAGTTCCTGTTTTTTCAAACTTACGTTTGAATTTTTTGAGTGCACGTTCAAGGTTTTCACCTTCTTTAATAGGTACGATAATCATATTTTGTCTTTTTAAAAATGAGCGGCAAATTTATTGAATTGAAAATTATTTATCAAATTTTTTTTTTGTTATTTAAAAATAAGCTAAGGTTTCTCAACTTTGTATAAAGTTACAACAATTTTAATAAAAAGCCGATTAAAAAAAGGGCTAATTAACTACATCCTTTCGGGGACATCAATACCTAAAAGCTTCATTCCATAACCAATTGCCTGAGAAACCTGTTGGGACAATGCAAATCGTAAACTCTTGACCGCAATATCTGCTTCTTTGAGAATTGGGCAATCGTGATAAAATTGGTTGTATTCTTTTGCAAGATCATAACAATAATTTGCAATAATAGCCGGAGAAAATTCTTTGGCTGCTTCTTGCACCACCATTGGAAAATCGTAAAGCAGTTTAACCAGTTCTTTTTCTTTGTCTCCCATGTTTACAGCAGAAGCTTGTTTTAAATCAAAAACAATTTGGGCATCGGCGGCTTTTCGAAGTATTGATTTGATTCGGGCATAAGTGTATTGAATAAATGGCCCGGTATTGCCATTGAAATCAATGGATTCTTTGGGATCAAAAACCATATTTTTCTTAGGATCTACTTTGAGAATAAAGTATTTCAAGGCTCCCAACCCAATGATATTAAGAGTTTTATTTATATCTTCAGCGGATAAGCCTTCTAATTTGCCAAGTTCTTCAGACATTTGGCGGGCAGTACTAATCATCTCGTCCATCAAATCATCTGCATCAACAACGGTTCCTTCGCGAGACTTCATCTTACCTTCAGGCAACTCAACCATGCCATAAGATAAATGAAATATTTTATCGGCCCAGTCAAAGCCCATTTTCCCTAAAACGATGGCAAGAGCTTGAAAATGGTAGTTTTGCTCATTTCCTACAACATAAATATGGCTATCTATATGATATTGTTCAAATCTTTGATGGGCAGTACCTATATCCTGGGTCATGTACACAGATGTTCCGTCAGAACGCAGCAGTACCTTATGGTCAAGCCCTTTTTCAGTCAAATCGGCCCAAACAGAGCCGTCTTCCTTTTTGTACAACAGACCTTTGGTCAAGGCATCAAGCACTATTTGTTTTCCTAATAAATATGTTTGAGATTCGTAGTAAAGACGGTCAAAATCAACACCCAGTCGTTTGTATGTTTCATCAAATCCGTTATACACCCATTGGTTCATCATCCGCCAAACAGAAAGGACTTCTTCTTCTCCCGCTTCCCACTTTCTCAACATTTCTTGAGCTTCAAGGAGAATGGGGGCCTGTTTTTTAGCTTCTTCTTCAGTCATGCCTTGGGACATCAGCTCTTTAGTCTGGGCTTTATATTCCTGGTCGAAACGGACATAATAATCACCGACTAAATGGTCACCTTTAATCCCGGTAGATTCGGGAGTTGCCCCATTGCCAAATTTTTGCCAGGCAAGCATTGACTTACAAATATGGATACCCCTGTCGTTGATAAGGTTTACCTTCAACACTTCGTTGCCAGTAGCTTTTAAGATATTGGCAACAGCATATCCAAGAAGATTGTTACGAATATGACCTAAGTGCAAAGGTTTATTAGTATTTGGCGAAGAATATTCAACCATAATTTTTTTAGGAGAGGATGTATGAAAAAGTTGCCCCCCTTCTAAACCCTTGGTTAAATAAATATCTTCAAGAAAAGAAAACCAGTATTGTTTACTAATTTCAATGTTTAAAAAACCTTTGATAACATTAAACCCTTCAACAAGCTCAAAATGCTGAACAAGGTAATTGCCCAGGTCATTTGCCGTTTGTTCCGGACCTTTACCAGAAAATTTCAACAAAGGAAATACAACAATAGTGATATCTCCCTTAAAATCTTTACGGGTTTTCTGGATTTGCACAAAATTTGGCTCAATGCTTTTATTGTATAAAGATCCGACAGCTTTAATAACCGATGCAACCAGGTTACTTTCGATTTTTTCCATTCAACAAAAATTTTGAACGGCAAAGATAAGGAAAGTTGAAAAAGTGCATAATAGTTTTTGTGGTACAAAAAAACGAAAGACATTTTGATAATTGAAAAAATGGCAATAACATTGCTTCAAATTTTGGATAAATGATAAACGAGATAAAACAAATACTTGAGCACGAAGCAAAATCAATATTAAACATCCCTATTGACAGCTGCTATGAAAAAGCCATTGATCTGATTTATGAAAGAGTACATGTAAAAAGAGGTAAACTTGTGGCCAGTGGCATGGGCAAAGCGGGCCAGATAGCATTGAACATGGCTACAACTTTTAGTTCGACTGGTACACCTGCAGTATTTTTGCACCCTTCGGAAGCTCAGCATGGCGATTTGGGGATTATTCAGGAGAATGATATTCTTATATTAATTTCAAATTCAGGCAAAACCAGAGAAATTATAGAACTAACACATTTGGCAAGGCGTTTACAACCGGGCATTCCTATTATCCTTATCACAGGAAATCCAAATGGGGAGCTAAGTTCAGAAGCAGAGGTGACTTTATCTACAGGCAACCCGAAGGAAGTATGTATATTGGGGCTTACCCCCACAACCTCAACCACTGCCATGACTGTGATAGGCGATGTTTTGGTAGTGCAATTGATGAAAAAGATTAACTTTACTGCCGAGGATTATGCAAAACGCCATCATGGAGGGTACTTGGGAGTTCTTTCACGCAAACAATCCACAGAGGATAAATAAATAATTTAAGCAATGAATATAACTGAATGGATTATAATAATTAGCTTTTTCATTATTGTTTCTGGCACAAACATCTACCTGGTCTGGCTTTTTCTTCGTAATGCAGAAAAAAACAGAAAGGTGGAGTTGTTATTAAAGACTCATGAAATGATGATGCCTTTGCGTTTGCAGGCATACGAAAGGCTTATATTATTTCTTGAACGTATTTCAATAGACATGTTGCTTACACGTCATAGCAGAAGTGGTATTACCAGCAGACAATTACATACTGAATTATTAAGTTCAATAAGAAAAGAATTTGAACACAATATTTCGCAACAATTATATGTATCGGCAAAGGCTTGGGAGATGATTAAAAATGCCCGCGCTGAGATAGTGAAAATTATCAATCTTGCTGCTGAAAGTACTGACCCTAAAGCTCCGGGCATTGACTTAAGTAAAAAAATATTAGAAGATATCAGTAATATAGATAAATTACCTTTGCAAAAGGCTATAGACTATATAAAACAAGAGGCTAAAGAGATTTTTTAAGAAATTTCTTTTTATTGCTCTTTATATTAAAAAATATTTGTAATATTGCAGCCTATTTTTCAGAGCAAAAACGATAAAAATTTACGATAATGGACTTGATGAACATTGTAAAAGAAAACCTGGCTGCAAAAACTGAGTTTCCAGCATTTAAAAGTGGCGATACCATTACTGTTCACTATAAAATTAAAGAAGGTAACAAAGAACGTATCCAGCAATATAAAGGAGTGGTTATTCAGAAAAAGGGAACAGGCCATACAGCAACATTTACTGTAAGAAAAATGTCAGGAAACATTGGTGTAGAAAGAATTTTTCCTATTGCATCTGCTTTTATTGATAAAATTGAACTTAATAAAGTAGGTAAAGTACGCAGGGCACGTATTTACTATTTAAGGGATTTAACTGGTAAGAAGGCCCGTATTCAGGAAAAAAGAGCTATTCAATAACTATTATAAACAAAAAAAGCCAACCAAGAGTTGGCTTTTTTTTTGCCCAAAAACGAGATATAAACTACAAATATATTGTTTGAATAAGACAAATGCCAGTAAAATCAGGTTTTCTTGATAAAAAGAAATGTTAAAAAGCTGGCATTAGGGGGAGACATTACCTATCTTAGTATCAGAAAGCAAGCTTGCTATACAGAGAAAGCTGACGAGAGCTTAAGAAGGCTTATCTAAGCCAACAGTATTTGTAAAAAATGAAACACCGTCTGCCCCCTGCAAGGGGAAATTTCAGACGGTGTTTTTCTTATGCGGGATTTTTAGATAATCTGCTATTCGAGCCATCGCACATAATTGAAATCTTGTCTGTGTGGCAACTCAGGATGTTTTGGGAATAGCCTTATTCCATATTCATATACCCCTGTTTTTTGGGGCCGCATTTCAATACGATATTGAGCAATTTGTCCATCATATTTGACCAATTCAAATTCTTGGCAATAAGAAACTTTAGGTTTGCTTTCGTCTCCAACCAAATCAGCTAAAACAAGTTCAACGCCAATATCTTCTGGAGCAAGTTCATTAAGGTCAAGTTCTATTTGGGCCACATAACTATTGCCAAGGCTAATTGCTTCGCGGGAAACATCTGGAATATTGGTACTAACCACCTC
Organism: Bacteroidota bacterium; assembly: GCA_029572965.1. Taxonomy (GTDB): domain Bacteria; phylum Bacteroidota; class Bacteroidia; order Bacteroidales; family DTGW01; genus JAKPQD01. The sequence continues at coordinate 45,198 of JAKPQD010000309.1, forward strand.
GATGCTTTCCCAACTTGAACGGACTTTCTTTTTCCAACGAGCCATTTCTTTAGCTAACTGATAGTCGTTGGCTTGCACTTTAAGCGTACGGTCGTAAAGCTTTGTATAAAATTTAGTATTGTAATCTTCTAACTGGCGGCTCATGGTAAAGTGACTGGCTACTTTTTCGATAGAGTTTTTAATATACTGAACCCACCCATTGGGGAGCCCATTTTCATCTCTGAAATAAAAAAGTGGGGCTATTTCATTTTCAATCAGGTTATAAATTGTTTCGGCATCCAATTGATCCTGATAAGCATTATTTTGATATGTTACTTCTTCAGGCAAAGCCCAACCTGCACCATCAACATAACCTTCTGCCCACCATCCATCAAGGACGCTAAAGTGTAAAACACCGTTCATAACAGCTTTTTCGCCACTTGTACCAGAAGCTTCTAATGGTCTTGTTGGGGTATTGAGCCAAATATCGACCCCTTGAACCAATATTTTAGCAAGCTTCATGTCGTAATTAGGTATAAAAATAATTTTTCCAACAAATTGCGGTTTTTTACTAATTTCAGAAATCAGTTTTATCAAATCTTGTCCAGCTTTATCATGGGGATGAGCTTTGCCAGCAAATACAAACTGCACTGGCATCGATGGATTATTTACAATACGCGACAATCTTTCAATATCGTTAAATAAAAGATGTGCCCTTTTGTATGTAGCAAAACGCCTTGCAAAACCAATGGTAAGGTTGTGTTTGTTTAAACGGTCGCACATTTCTACTACCATTTTTGGATTTTCCAGACGTTTAATTGCAGCATCTTTGAGCCTGTCTTTTATATAATCGACCAATATTTGACGTTGAGAGTTTCGAATTTTCCAAATGTTACTATTGGGTACTTGTTGAATTTTAGCCCAGGTTTCAAACTTTGTTTGCTTTTCAAAAAAATCATCTCCAAAAGTGCTTTTGTATAACTCCATCCAAGGACGAGCTGTCCAGGTAGGCATATGCACTCCATTGGTTACAAATCCTATGTTTAATTCTTCGGCGGCATAACCACGGTACATGTCATGAAAAATTTCCTGGCTAACACGTCCATGAAGCTCGCTTACCCCGTTTATCTCTTGAGAAAGGTTAGCAGCAAGCACGCTCATGGAAAATTTTTCAGAAGGATTATCAGGATGGGCCTTGCCAAGAGCCATAAACTGTAACCATGATATTTTGAGGCGTTTAGGATAATGCCCCATATACGTACGCATCATACTTTCGTCAAAAGCATCGTGTCCGGCAGGAACCGGGGTATGAGTGGTGAATAACTGAGAAGATCGAACCAATTCAAGCCCTTCTGCAAAGGTAAGGTTTTGGTCAACTATATATTTTCTTAGCCTTTCGACCCCAATAAAAGCTGCATGGCCTTCGTTGCAATGAAATAAATCCGGACTGATACCCAGTGTATCCAAAGCCCTGATACCTCCAACGCCAAGCAACAATTCTTGTTTAAAGCGGTTGTCCCAGTCTCCTCCATACAAATGATGGGTAATACTGCGGTCTTGTTCGATATTATCTTCAAAATCGGTATCAAGCAAGAACAAAGGGATACGGCCAACACTTAATCGCCAAATACGAGCAATAAGAGGCCTCCCGGGAAGGTTGATGTGTATGGTCAACCATTGTCCATTGGCATCGCGTACAGGCTGAACAGGAGTTTGAGAAAATTTTTGAGATTCATATTGGGCTATCTGGTCGCCATGTTCAGAAATTACTTGTTTGAAATATCCATATCTGTATAACAAACCAACTCCAATAATATCAATATTGGCATCGCTGGCCTCTTTAAGATAATCGCCAGCTAAAACCCCAAGTCCTCCTGAATACAACTTAATAGAGTCATGCAAACCGTATTCCATTGAAAAATAGGCTATTTTGGGGCCAACTTTACATGGTTTGTTTTGATATTCAAGAAACTTATTATAAATGTCATTAAGTTTTTTGAGAAAAACAACGTCTTTTGAAAGCTTCAAGATCTTCTCGTAAGGAATAAGATCTAACAAGACTATAGGATTTTCATCGCTTTTAACCCACAATTCGGGGTCAATAGACCTGAATAGGTCAATAGCGTCATAATTCCAGCTCCACCAAAGGTTTTTAGATAATTCTTCCAAAGCGTGAAGTTCTTCTGGAATATTTTTTTGAACAAGGAGACGTTTCCATACAGGGTCATTAGTTACTGAAAATTTTTCAGCAGCGGTAAGGGTTTCGATTTTTTCAGTTTCAGCAATTGTGCTTGTTCGTTCTTGAACTTTACTTAAGGCAATCTCATAGGCTTTTAGGTAATATGAAACCAAGTTTTTCCATAAAGCGGTACGAGACATTTCAAAAGAAAGATTACGGGCATTTTCTACCTGTTCGGCATTAAGGTTAGAAAATTTCAATATCTGTCCTGCAATTTGGTGAGTAACCTCAGCATCATTTATATCGGTGCGTTCAATAACAGTAACTGCATTTTCAGAACTCATAGAAAGCTGCTTTATCCATAAGCCAAAGCCTGCCAATGAGGTTGTAATTGTAGGTACTTTAAAAGCAATACTTTCGAGAGGAGTGTAACCCCAAGGCTCATAATAAGAGGGGAATACAGTAAGGTCAAACCCAATAAGCAATTGATAATATGACATATTGAATATACCATCATCTCCATTGAGATATGAAGGAACAAATATAACCTTTACCTTATTTGTTTCAGAAGGTGTTAATCCGTTTGCTTTTATTCTTTTCAGGATACTATCGTGCTCAGGATAGTGTAAGTTGTGGGTAAGGATGCACTCATCGCAATGTTCATATTCCTGTCCTTTGAGTTTATTAGCTAAATCACGGCGAGGCCCATAGTGGTTTGCCGGAATAAGGATAAATGCAACTACTTCTTTGTTTAAGTGTCCAGACTTATTTATTTCTCCGAGCGAATCAATAAACAAGTCAATACCTTTGTTGCGAAATTCATAGCGTCCGCTATTGGCAATCAACAAAACATCGTCATTAATTTTAGAATCAGTTAAGGCAGATGCCACCTCAATAAGTTTTTTTCGGGCTTGCAATCTTGCCTGGTCAAATTTATCGGCAGTTGGAACAAAAGAGTCTTCAAAACCATTTGGGGTAACAACATCTACATTTTTGCCCAGAAAAGCTTCACACTCAAGGTTGGTAATTTCGCTCACAGTGGTAAAACAATCAGCATGTTGGGCAGAGTTTTTTTCAAGCGATTGTTTTGAAATAATATTAAACTCAGCAGCCTTTAGGTCAGGTATATAGTCTTTAATATTAGAATATAAGGGTTGGTTGTTGCCAGCAATAGAGCGTCCCATAGCTGTTGCATGAGTTGTAAAGACAGTACCTATTTGGGGCATCTCAGATTTAAGATATAATAAACCGCTACCAGTCATCCATTCATGGAACTGGGCAACAATTCTATCACGGACGCTGAGGTTAAATTTTGCAAAGCTCTCAATCACCCTTCCTGCGGCATATCCAAATAAGCAAGGTTCAATATAGTCCCACTGGCCGGTAATAGAATCGAGTTTATACTTTTCCCAAAACTTAGAGAAAATTGTATCTTTCTGACTAATAAAAGTGGTAAAATCAACAATAATGGCCACAGGATTGCCTGCAATATTCCAATGCCCGACTTTAATACGCAGGCCTTCTTCGGCGGCTTTGTCCCTCCATGATTTGAAAAGACGTTTATCTTCAACAAATTCGGGATTAACGACTCCATCGCGCCAAACGTCGGGCCCAATGAGGATATAATTACTACCAAGTTGTTGCGACAGGGTCAATGCTTTTGTTGACACAACAGTATAAATGCCTCCTACCTTATTGCACACTTCCCAACTTACTTCAAACAGATAGTCGGGCATAATCGTTGTTTTGTTACTCATACATTTTTAAGGTTAAAATATTACGCTTTTTTAGATTTTTTTACTTTTTCTTTAGTTGTTTCTTTCTTAGCTGTCTTTTTATTAGTTTTTTCGACAACTACATCTTCTTTTGTTGGTTTTGCAGTTTTTGCAGTAGTTTTTTTAACTACCTTTTTCACTTTTTCTTTGTCAGTTTTAGCAGCTATATTATTTGTTTTCTTAGTACCATTGCCATTTGTTTTTTTAATGCCTGAATTATTTGAAGATAATGCGAGTTTGATTTTAATTTCAAAATCGCTAAGAATGTTCATGTAGTTGATAAAAGCATCGTAAGGAGAGCTGAAAGGGTTGAAATACGAATGCATGCTGCCTTTTACAAAGAATTTGGTGCACATGTAATAAAAATGATCGCTGGTTTGAAAATACTTCCAATCGGTAAGAATTTTGGGGTCATTGGTTTGCAATACCATGTCGCGAAGATTGAAAAGTTTATAAAAAGCCTCCTTTTGCAATTCGTTACCTAACCATGCAGAAGTATCGCGTTCTTCGTCAGCCCAGGAAATAGCGTGAGGGACTGAGAGAGCTGAAATTGGCTGGAATTTTTCGATAAGGTCGGAAGGGGTGCTAAAGCTCAAGGTATTGGTGCTTAATACTTCTTTGGGAAAAGCTTTTAGAAATTCAAAGATGCCGGATTCCTTTGGCTGGATATTTCCAAAAGTATCGTAGTTCATGAAAAGATTGAGAGTATCTTCTTTTTGATCCATGTGTTTAATCCAGGAGGTAAATTTTTCGGCAGTCAGGGGGTATTGGTTCCAATGAACATCAGAGAACCTGAAAGTTAGGTCGTCAGATAACATGTAATTCTTGAGCAACAGTTTAAGGCGAGGATTAACAGCACTACAATATACGTAGTTTGGGCTTTTCCATCCAAGGATATGTTTAGCCCCTTCAATAATAGCTGCTTTATAGCCCATATCGGCAATCCACTCTCCTATTTCGTTATTATAGATGAGCTCAGTATTGCGAAACACGACAGGTTTTTTGCCAAATAATTTAAGGATACGCTCTTGGTGTTCTTTGACCTGATTTTCAAATTCTTCACGATTAATAAGTGATGCTAAGGTATGAGAATATGTTTCTGACAAAAATTCTACACAATTAGAAGCGGCAAGTTTTTGGAAGCTTTCTAAAACATCAGGGGCATAAAGCTCCATTTGGTCGAGGGCTGTGCCTGAGATAGAAAAAGCAACCTTAAAGCGGCAACCGTATTCTTTAAAAATTTCAAGTAATATTTTGTTGGCAGGCAAGTAACTCTTCATGGCCACTTTACGCATGATGCTTTCGTTGGAATAATCATCATAGTAATAGTGTTCTTTGCCCATTTCGAAAAAGCGGTATCTCCTGAAACGGAAAGGTTGGTGAACTTGAAAATATAAGCAAATAGTTTTCATATTAAGTTATTATTATTCATAATTAAGATTAGGCAGAAATAGTTTGGTAATAAATAGCGCGGACATGATCTGCTGAATTTTCCCATTTGAGATTATCAACTTCTTCTTTTCCGTATGTTTTAAACATCTTTGATAAGGCAGGATAATTGAGAATACCATATATAGCGTCAGCCAGGGCATCAATATCCCAAAAATCAACTTTTATAGCATGGTTCAACACCTCTGCAACTCCGGATTGTTTTGAGATAATTACTGGCACATTGGAGCGAATAGCCTCAAGCGGCGAAATGCCAAAAGGTTCAGAAACAGAAGGCATGACATACACATCGCTCAATGCGTACATATTGTTAACATCGTCGCCGGCAAGAAAGCCTGTAAAGTGGAACCTGTTGGCAATGCCAAGTTGGGCAACACGCAGTACCATTTTATTCATCATATCGCCACTACCAGCCATAACAAAGCGTACATTGTCCATGCGGTTGAGTACTTTACGTGCAGCTTCGATAAAATATTCAGGGCCTTTTTGCATGGTAATGCGTCCAAGGAAAGTAACAATTTTATCGTCAAGATATTTTTCGTACCTTGAGGTTTCGGCTTCGTTTAATGGTTCAACGGCGTTATAAACAGTAACAACCTTATTCGGGTTAATGCCATATTTGTTAATGACAATATCGCGAGTCCAGTTGCTCACCGTAATAATTTTATCGGCCACTTCCATTCCGCGTTTTTCAATTTCAAAGACGCGGGGGTTAACGTTGCCACCGCTTCGGTCGAAGTCTGTTGCATGAACGTGTATCACCAAGGGTTTCCCGGAAATTTCTTTAGCCACAATACCTGCAGGATAAGTAAGCCAGTCGTGGGCATGAATAATATCAAAACTATGTTCGGAAGCAAGCATAGAGGCTACCAGAGAATAGTTGTAAATCTCGTTAAAAAGCATAGGCCCATAACCTCCGGAGAAATTGAATCGGCCTTCAAAGTCAGATTTTACAACATTCTTATTATTATGCAAATTATACTTTTGGATAATGTTGTAATATTCGTCAAGGTCAGTATAAGGGATCAATGTGGAGTTGACCTCAATCATGTTTACTTCTTTCAAAAAGCCCTTTATATTGATCTTTTTCTGGTTGATATAAACGTCAGAAGCCCCAATGATATGGGCTGCAGATTTATCTTCATCCCCAAAAGCTTTAGGGACAACAAAAAGAACCTCAAGGTCATTGTGCCTTGAAAGGCCTTTAGTTAAGCCATAACATGCAGTTCCCAGGCCTCCTGAAATATGTGGGGGAAATTCCCATCCAAACATTAATACTTTCATGAATTATGTGTTTTTAGAAGTAGGTTAATAAAAAAACTTGTTATGTGCAGGTTAGAGGTTTTACATCAATTATTTATCATAATCATTAATGAGTTGCTCAATGGTAATCAGGGCAGCAACACTCCAAGCCTGCGAAACAGCGCCACGAGGTTTGTGAGGAGGGTTGCCATCAAATATTTCACCAATAGTGCCAACTCCGTATTCAGTAAGTATAGGTTCAAAACCTTCGTATATACGTTTGAGTAACGGTACGCCAGACTTTTTATAAAGCTTGATATAGGCAATACAGAATGGCTGCAACAACCAAGGCCACACCGTGCCATTATGATAAGCTTTGTCCCGTGCAGGTTGATCGCCTTCATAAACAGGTTCGTAATGCTCATCATTAGGACTTAGAGTACGTAAGCCATAAGGGGTGAGCAATTCATTTTTCACCACTTCAATGACCTTTTGTTTTATATCATCTGGAATAAGGTTATAGTCAATAGAAGCAGCAATTATTTGGTTTGGGCGAACTTGCCAACAAGTATGTTCATTGTCCACATAGTCGGCCAGATAGCCTTTTTCTTCATTCCAGAAGGTTTCGAGGAAGCTTTTTTCAATCAGTTCAGGCAGGTGTTTGTAGGTGTTGATAAAGCGGGTATCTTTGCCAAGCTTGGCCAGGTCGAGACAAAAACATATCGCATTGTACCAAAGGGCATTAATTTCGACATCATAGCCCATGCGGGGTGTAACAGGCTTACCGGCCACAACAGCATCCATCCATGTAAGGGCGTGGCCGTGTTCTCCGGCCCATATCAGGCCATTTTCGTGCATTCTGATATTATAAGAGATTCCGGTACGATAAGCTTCAAGGATTGTTTTCATGGTTTTGCCATAGCGTTCCCAAATTTCGGCAGCAGAATTGTGCCTGTTGACATATTGTTGCAATGCCCAAAAGAACCACATTGGGGCGTCCACAGAATTAAAGGCCGGGTTGCTATCTGAGCCCATGTTTGGGAAAAGGCCGTTTTTCATTCTGTCCACCATAGTATCCACAACAGACTTGAAAATTTTTTCGTCGTCAGTAAATAAAGTCAATCCAGGCAATGAAATGAAAGTATCGCGGCCCCAGGTGCCAAACCAGGGGAAGCCGGCAGTGATTTCGGTTTTTTTGTCTTTTTTGACAAAAAATTGTTTGGCGGCATTTTTGAGGCAACTATGAAAGGAGTTGCGTTCCTCGCGGCTATTAACTTCTTTTGCGTATATTTTGGACAATGATGCCGGCTGGGCTTCATGCAAACTGGCCGAAATGTATATAGACTCCCCTTTTTTAATGTGCATCTCGAAATAGCCGGGAACAAATAAGTCTTCTGAATAATCATATCCACGGGCTTGTTCTTCGGGGTACTCAATATTATAATTCCAGTCAGGAGCAGGAATAAATTCTACCTTTTTGGAGAACTGTATGTACAAAGCGGGATAGCCGTTGTACAATCTTGATTTTATGCCATTGGCAACATTTTCTACCCTGGTATTGGCATACATATTGGCCTTGCTAAGGGAATGGATATTGCGAAAAGCTAAAAATGGTTTAAATCTCAAAGTTGTAGGGGAATGAGCTTCTTCCAAGGTATATTTCAGTATCAACTGTTCTTCTTTCTCGACCAGAATAGATTCGCGGGTAATAACAACTCCTCCAACGCGATAGCGTGTTAATGCAACTTTTCCAATTTCGAAATCACGTATATATTTGTGCCCTGTAGGATAATATACATCCCCAGGATATTTATGTATGGCCAGATTGAACTCTGCGTCATGTTGAATAACAGTCAAATCAAGAGAAGAAAGCATGACATGTTTTTCTCCATCAATTTCTTCTATCGGGCAAACCAACAACCCATGATATTTACGGGTGTTACAGTTAACAATTGTAGTGTGAGAGTAGGAGCCTGCACGGTTTGAACGGACAATTTCTTTGGTAAGCGAGTACTCAAGATTAACTAACTGTGTTTTGTCAAATTTAAGGTAGCTCATAGATTTTAAGGTTTGTATAAAATTGAATTATAAACAATTACAATGCCAATTTTATTAGATGTTTAATATTTTTAATATTTTTAAAGTTATGAAATATTACGTTACCTGTCAAGTTGAAAAAAATAAATTAATATTTTTTTAATGTTTAATATTTCTTGTAAAATCCGCTAAATGAATATCTTATAAATTCAGAAGAGATATAACTATCAAACAAAAACGATGATTTATCACTCATAAACACGTATTGGTCTATAAGAATTTAGATTCGGTCAAAAAAATAAGTTTAGAAGTAAATTACGTCAAACCCGAAATAAAAAATAAATTTGTCCAGAATTTAAATGAATACAAGCTACATGAAAAAAGTGAATTTTCTTTTGGGGATATTGACAATAGGGTTGTTTGTAACATCATGCAGTAACGAAGAAAGCTTTAAAGTTAAGGGCAAACTGCGTAATGCATCGGGGGAGATGCTGTTTTTAAAAGAGCTTACCATCTCTGATATAAAAACAATAGACTCTGTAATAGTTGACAACGATGGTAGTTTTGTTTTAAAAGGCATAAATAATAAAATAGCATTTTATACACTTGGCTTAGACAAGAAGAATACGCTTACATTGGTTATAAAACCGGGGGACAAGATTTTTGTGCAGGCAGATGCTAAAGATTTGCCGAACGAATATGATGTAAAAGGCTCGGAAGAGTCACAGTTAGTGAAGAAACTGACAATAAAACTTAACGAGACCTTAGAAAAGATAAACCAGTTGGGCAAAACATTCCATGACAGCATAGGAAGTAAAAATCTTTTAAAAATCAAATCGGAGTTAGATTCGGTATATAAAATCATTGAGAGTGACCAAAAAAGTTTTTCTATCAATTTTATTAGGGAAAACAAAGGGACGCTAGCCTCGGTTATGGCATTGTACCAACAAATGACGCCAAGAAAATCATTATTTACGCCGGCCAATGATTATGCTATATTTAAAGAGGTAGATTCGGTAATGATGCAAACTTATCCGGAAGCAGATGCAGTACAATCGTTACACAGTTTAGTTGGTAACATTTCAGAGGAATACATACGTAAGGTACAGATAGAACAAAGACTTACCAAGGGGGCACCCATCCCAGAAATAAATTTGCCAGATTTCAACAATCAGCCTTTGGCATTAAGCAGTTTAAGGGGGAAATACGTATTAGTCCTTTTTTGGGCTTCATCAAACCAGAAAAGTATAGAAGCAAGTAAAGAATTTATAGGACAATACTGGCGATACAAGAATGTAGGCTTTGATGTTTACCATGTTTGCATAGATAAGAGCCGTGATGCATGGCTAAAAGCTATTACTGTGAATGGGTTTCCGTGGCACAATGTTTCGGATCTGAAAATGTGGGATTCTCCGGTAGTTGCGTTATTCGGAATAGAGGAATTGCCGTTCAATCTTTTTATAGACAAAGAAGGCAAAATTGTTGAGAAACAGATTACATCGCAAAAGTTGGCAGAAAGACTTAAAGAAATATTTAAATACTAATACATATAGAGATTTATTATGATAAAAAAGTATATTGGCAAGGCATGCGTGATATTTCTATCAGCTATTATTTGTTTTACCTCGTGTACAAAAGAAAAATATAGAGTAAACGGCGTATTGGAAAGATGGAAGAATACCAAAATATATTGGACCGAGTACAACATTACTTCTGAAAAACTTATAGATTCGGCCCAAACAGACCAAAACGGGAAATTTGTATTAAAAGGAGAATTACAGGCCCCTGGCATATTCAAACTATATGTGGCACGCGACAATTATTTGCTTTTGGCCATTGCCCCGGGCGAGAAAATTGATCTAAACTGTCCTTCTTCAAAAATTTATGAAAACTATCAGGTGGAAGGCTCAGCATATTCAAAAGAAGCAAAACTGTTGCAGGACCAGTTGAACAACACGGTTAAAGCTATAGATTCGATAAGCAAAACTAACCAGTCTAAAGATAGCATGAATATAGCCATTAAGAAAATTTATGACCAACAGCATAGTTTTTCGGTAAAATTTGTTTTGGAACACCTTCGATCACCTTCAAGCATTATTTGTTTGTTCCAGCAAACAGATTCACAAACCTATGTGATGGGGAAAATTCGAGACATGCAATATTTGAAACTTGCTTCAGATACGCTAAAGAAGTATTTTCCGGAGTCGAAACCTGTAAAAGCATTGTGGGTAGAAAGAAACCGAATATTTGAACAACTCAAAAATGCGAAATCGCAAGGCAAATATCTTGAAGCAGAAGTAAGAACATTTCCTGAAATTAAGTTGCCTTCAAAAGATGGCGATACCATCAAGTTAAGCCAGGTAGTTGAAAAATCGAAGTTGACATTGTTGCTATTTTGGACACCTACAAATTCAGATTGCGTGGTTGTAATGAAAAGCATAAATAATCTGATTGAAAGATATGGTAATAAAGGGTTAGAGGTGTATAATGTTGCTTTATTCAATGATATAGGATATTGGAGTAATTTTATAGATAAAGCGCAGCTTAAAGGATACCAAGTAATTGATGAAAACGTGGGCAATTCGGTATATAGCAGTATATACAATGTGCAGTTTATACCTTCGATATACCTCATTAATAAAGAAAAAGGAGTGTTGACAATAAACGTTTTTGGCGAAAAACTTGAAACCGAAATAAAGAAGTACCTTGGCAAGTAAAACACCTATAAATATTGAGCTACAGAAAGGCAAAAAAGCGTATTTCTGCTCGGATATGCATTTGGGGTTATATCCGTACGATAAAAGCGCCCAGCGAGAGAAAATGATTGTGCTCTGGCTCGAAGTTATTCGCAAAGATGCACAAATACTGTTCTTACAAGGTGACATATTTGATTTTTGGTACGAATACCGCAAAGTAGCGCCACGCGGCTTTGTTCGATTTTTAGGGAAACTTGCCGAATTGGCCGATAGCGGAATTGAAATACACTACTTTACCGGGAACCATGATGTTTGGGTTTTCGATTATTTGCCCAAAGAAATTGGGTTGCAAGTGCATTATACCGATAGATTGTTTGAAATAAGCGGCAAAAGATTTCTTATTGGCCATGGCGACGAGCTTTGTAAAACTGATTACGGGTACCGCTTTTTAAAAGGGTGTTTCAAGAATAAATTTCTGCAATTTCTTTTCTCGAGGCTACATCCCAACTTTGCCCTGGCCATAGGTCATACCTGGAGCAAACATAGCCGGCTGTCAAAAGGTGTTTCGGAAGCTTTTCTGGGCGAAGACAAGGAACACCAGATACAATTTGCCAAACAATACCTAAATACCAACGAAATAGATTTTTTTGTATTTGGGCACAGGCACATCCCCTTGGACTACAAACTTAACGATAAAAGTCGTTTGATAAACCTTGGAGAATGGATAGTTTCGAATACTTTTGCCACTTATGATGGAGAAAATATGATGCTTAAAAAGTATGAAAATGATATTTTCATTGAATACACCAGAAATTTGGGAGAATAGCCACTTTAAATATTGTAATAAAAATTAAAAAAAGCTAAAAACCAGCAACTTTTGATGAAGTTAATTAACTTTGCTTTACAAGTCAGAAAGCTATAAGTCCAACCTTCCCAATAGCTTTACGAACAAGGGGTGTGAAGTGAAAGAGATTAAACATTTACATATTTTACGGCACGGGAAAGCCTCGTGGGAATATCCGGAACTGGAAGATATAGACAGGCCATTGCTCCCCAAAGGGGTAAACAATGTTATGCAGGTAGCTGAGCTCTTTCATGAAAAATATAATCCACCAGACCTTATTATCAGCTCATCGGCAGCAAGGGCTATTCATACAGCCTTAATAATGGCACGTTTATTAAATGTATCACCTCACAAAGTGAGGATAGACGAGCGATTGTATGAAACAGACTCTTCTACAGTACTTGAAGTAGTAGAATCGGTAGAAGCCAAAATTAGCAATCTGCTAATAGTAGGCCATAATCCGATATTTACAAGGTTTGTAAACCTGTTTTTGCCAGAATATTTAGAAAATTTGCCCACCTCCGGGCTTGTAACGCTGACATTTAAGATAAAAGACTGGTCAATAATTAATTCAATACCAATAAAAAGTGATATTACCTTACCACCATCAAAACGACTAATTTAAACACCTATGTCTGGAAAGAAAAAAATAATAAACCGAGATCTGAGCTGGCTTTCGTTTAACGAGCGGGTATTGCAGGAAGCCATTGATGAAACAGTTCCTTTAGTAGAAAGGATGCGGTTTTTAGGCATATATTCAAATAACCTGGATGAATTTTTTAAGGTACGCGTTGCGACTTTAAAACGCATGATAGACTACGCCTACAACCCCAAAGAACTTAGTGGCGAGAAACCAGCTAAGATATTGGCACAAATACAGGAAAAAGTATTGGTCCAACAACAAAAATTCAGCCAGGCATTTGACAACATCATCAATGAATTTGAAAAAGAAAATATATACTTTATCAATGAACAACAACTAAACGAAGAACAGGCTTACTTTGTGGACAATTACTTCGACACCAATATACTTCCGTTTTTATCGCCGATTATGCTGAGCAATGTTGAGAACTTTCCTGAAATGAAAGACAAATCAATATACTTTGCCATCAAACTAAGCAACAGCAAGAGAAAGGTAAAAACAGAATATGTACTCATGGAGATACCTTCGATACTAAACAGGGTTGTAAGGCTACCATCAGATGGCAATAGACAATGTATCATCCTGATTGATGATATTATAAGGTTTTGCTTGAAAGACCTTTTTGCCATATTTAGCTTTGATAAATTTGAAGCATATACTATAAAGCTTACTCGCGATGCAGAGCTTGATATAGACAATGACCTTTCTAAAAGCCTTGTAGAAATGATTTCGCAAGGGGTAAGCAGCCGTAGTCACGGACAGCCTGTCAGGTTTGTATATGACCAAAACATACCTAACGACCTGCTCAAATATATTATCAACAAGCTAAAATTTGACAATACAGATACCATTATCCCAGGGGCACGTTATCACAATTTCAAAGATTTCATAACATTCCCGAATATTGGCGAAAAACGACTTGAGTACCCTTCAACACCTGCGGTTGAGCATCCACAGATAGACAAGCATGCCAGTATTATTGAAACTATCATGCATAAGGATGTGATGTTGCATTACCCCTACCAGAAGTTTGACCGTTTTGTTGATTTTTTGCGGGAAGCATCGATGGACCCTAAAGTTAAATCAGTAAAAATTACACTATACAGGCTTTCAAAAAATTCAAAAGTGGTCAATGCATTAATAAATGCAGCACGTAATGGTAAAGATGTAACAGCAGTGATTGAGCTACAAGCTCGTTTTGATGAGAAATCAAATATTTACTGGACCAGAAAACTTGAAGAAGCCGGAGTAAACGTAATGTTTGGGATTAAGGGGCTGAAGATTCATGCAAAGCTGGTACTTATTACCCGTCAGGAAGGAAAAATACTTAAAAGCTATGCAGCAGTGTGTACCGGGAACTTTCATGAAGGCAACGCCGCTGTATATACAGATGTTGCCCTTTTAACTTCAGACAAACGCATTACCAATGAAGTGGCACGTGTATTTCAATACTTTGATTCTCCTTATTGGAACTACAGCTATAGGCACCTTTTAGTTTCCCCGTTATATATGCGTAGTGGATTGATAAAGCTTATCGACAACGAAATAAAAAATGCAAAAGCCGGGAAAGATGCCTATATCATTTTGAAAATTAACAATCTTGTTGATTCAGACATGGTCAAGAAACTTTACCAGGCCAACAACGCCGGGGTGAGGATAAAACTGATAGTAAGGGGAATATGCTGTTTGACCCCCGGGATAGAAGGATTGAGCGAAAACATAGATGCAATAAGCATTGTGGATAAATTTTTAGAACATTCGCGAGTATTTGTATTTTGCAATAATAATGACGAGAAATACTACATATCTTCAGCTGACTGGATGACCCGTAACCTCGATCATCGAGTAGAAGTAGCCTGTCCAATTTATGACGAGGAAATAAAAAAGGAAATTTGGATGAAACTGGAGGTTCAGCTTTCAGACAACACCAAAGCCCGTATTTTGAATGAAGCCCAAGATAACCAATATGTCAGAAACGATGCACCTCCCATCAGGGCGCAGTTTGTTTTGTATGATTATTATAAAAATAAAGCAAAAAGTTAAATATTTTTTGAGAAACATTAAACAATACTTCAAGTTATTGGTTTGATTAATAAAACTAATAAAAGAAGAATATGGCAAAAATTACATTTAAAGGAAACCCTGTAAACACGGCAGGTTCATTACCAGCAGTTGGGTCTAAGGCTCCTGATTTTGAATTGACCAAAACAGACCTGGGCAGTATCACATTAGCAGAGTTAAAAGGCAAGAAAGTAGTGCTAAACATATTTCCCAGTGTTGATACTGGTGTTTGTGCAGCCTCTGTGAGGCAATTCAATGCAAAAGCAGCCGGATTGAGCAACACTGTTGTAGTGTGTATTTCGAAAGACTTGCCATTTGCCCATGCACGCTTTTGTGGGGCAGAAGGGATTAACAACGTAGTATCAGCATCAGAATACAAAGATGACAATTTTTCAAAAAGCTATGGAGTGCTAATGACAGATGGCCCGCTGAAAGGGTTACTTTCAAGGGCTGTGGTAGTTATTGATACTGATGGTACGGTAAAATACACCGAACAAGTACCTGACATTGTTCAGGAGCCGAATTATGATGGAGCCCTGGATGCTTTGAAATAAAATTTAGCCTTTAAGAAGAAAGAAGATACTACAATAAACTATCAATGTTGTTTAATACAGCTTTGGTAGTTTTTTTTATCTCAAAAAATAAGCAATAAAAAGTTTAACCGATTAAGAAATTGTAATTCAATAATTTAATAAAATTTTTCAAACAATTTCTAAAGCGGGATTAACTAAACGCCATTGCCTAAGCAACCGAAATTACAAATGGCCCGTCAAATACGCAGTATGTATCTCTTTATAAACAGGGCCCTGTGGGGTTAATATACTTTCAAACAAAACAATACGGTCAAATTGGACTTTTGCAAAAAAGGAGTTTTTATATTTATTGAGGAGACTGTTAAGGGCTTTAACGTTGCCAAGCCTTTTTATGCGGCCAACAGTAAGATGGGGTTTGAAAAGCCTTGTTTCGACAACAAAGCCAAGACCAGAGAGCTTATCGGCCATAATTTTTTGGGCAGATATAACCGATTGAACGCCATTGAAACCAAGCCACAATACCTTCGGCAATTTTAGGTTGGCAAAAGAGCCCATACCCTTCATCTCAGCCTCGCAAACTGAAAATTCTCTACACACCTCATCTATCATACGTTTTAAGGCAGGTATATCTGAAACATTTGTTTCACCAAGGAAATGGAGAGTAAGATGCCAGTTTTCGGGTTTTACCCAGCTTATTTCGTTTTCGTTAATAGCTTTATCTGTAACCCATTCGTTTATATCAACATGTCCCCTAATAGTCAGGGGAAGGGCAATAAACAGCCGCTTTTTCATAACTGCCCGGATTCAATTAGTTGAACAATCATTTCAATATCAGCATCTTCGCCAAGAGGGTCGTATTTAGTTTTCAGGCTTGAACCAAAGAGCCGTGCCAGGGCTTGCCAAAAAAAAGCTTCAAAACTACCACGCAATTCTTTGACTACTTCATAAGTTGTACTTCCGGTTTCGCGATAAAAGAGCTTAATCAAAATTTTACCTTGTGTAATAGTTAATTTTTTAAGGTCATTTTCAAATTGTTTTTTCATCTCGTCCTCAGTACGGGCAATATAAGCTTCCTTTTCTTTTTTTGTTTTGATATATCTAAGGTTTTCATTTACCTCCCTCAGCTTTTGAGCAGCTATTTTGGCAAAAGGATATGCTTTTTTTACATTATACACTAAGCGCTGATATCGAAGTAATTCATTTTTTTCAGATTCTTTAAAAGTGCGGGGTGAATATATATAAACAGGCTGAATGTCAGCATTAAAAATAGTATCATGAGA
The DNA here is from genome assembly GCA_029572965.1 of Bacteroidota bacterium. Taxonomy (GTDB): domain Bacteria; phylum Bacteroidota; class Bacteroidia; order Bacteroidales; family DTGW01; genus JAKPQD01. Next base: position 61,916 of record JAKPQD010000309.1, read on the forward strand.
AGTCTTTTCTGAAAAGCTATCTTTTTGGGGATGTCCATTATCTGCATATACTAAACACGCGTTAGTAAAAATAGTTAATAATATGAAACCTATTTTAGACATGAAAAAGCGGATATAGTTGCAAAATTAAACAATTATACAGCCATATCCGCTCATTGTATGAAGGAAATATTACCAGAAACGGGCTTTGATTTTTTTAATCAAATAACTTTTGCCAGTAATGCGATATCTAAGGCTAAAAAAAGCAATGACAAGAAAAACAACAGAGAGGATAGCCAAATTAACAACTTGCGGCATAATCTCGGATAATGAAGCATTACAAAGCAATAATTTTCTAAAGCCTTCGAGAAAATGGGTAAGAGGAATTATATCTGAAATATATCTAATAATAACAGGCATTTCAGACAACGGCCAAGTTTGACCACTAATAATAAAACTTGGAGTAGCAATAATCATTAGCACTTCAGTAGCCCTAAGCTGGGTTTTAAAAACAATGCTAGATGCAATACCCATAAATGCTAACGACAAAATAAACAAAGCCGATATAAGATAGAATGCACCGAGATGTTGGACCATAGGAACATTGAACCAATAGAAATAAAGCCTTGTAATTGGCAACCATAATGCTATTCCCAATAACCAATAAGGTATTGATTTTAAGAAAATAAGATACATGCTATTTTGGCTATATTTCAGAAGGTTTTTGAAGGTATTGTCTTCAAATTCTTTAGCAAAGCTCAAGGCCAATACCAGTAAGAACACTTGTTGCAGGATAACACCCAACAGGCCTGGCCACAAAAAAATGAGGTAATTTGAAGCAGGATTATAGAAACGAGTAATATTGATGCGAAAACCTTCAAATTGTCGGTTTGCAATAGCATTAGGGATGCCTTTTTTCTGAAGAGCTTCAATTTCAATACCCGAGTTTATAATAGATAGCACTGTTTGAATACCAGTACTGGCGTAATTGGCAGTTAACATATTGGCCCCATTGATATCAGCATCAATTTCGGCTGGCCTTTTCTGAAGTATATTTCCTTCAAAACCAATAGGAATGGTAACAACAGCAACATAGTTTTTGCGAATAATTTCGTCATCAACATTTTTTTGTTCATAATTAACCTCAGCAACCTTCAAATAAGTATTATCATCAAGAGCATCAATAATTTTATTGCTTAGTGGCGAATTATCGAGATCGACAACAACAATTGGCAAATCGTGTATAGTAGCGCTTTTATACACATACCCGGTAAGAAGGGCATATAAAATAGGCGCTCCAAAGAATAATAACAAGGCAAACTCATTTTTAAAAAAAAGTTTGAACTCTCGTTTTATTAACTTACTAAATAGTTTCATTATGTTATAATATTAAAGTCCTAAATAAAATAAGGTACTAATATTTCAATACCACCGTGAAGTTGTTGAAGAGTTTATCATTGACAGACTTACTTACAGGTACAAATTTAAGCTCATACACAGCCTCACCCATCTGATATTGAGGATAAGCGCTTGACTTAAAAGCATATTTGGCCAATTCATTAACAGCTGTCAATTGGGCTTTCACTTCCTTATTATCCATGAAAGGCAGACAAAACGTGTAAATGCTGTCAATTTTAAAATCGCAAATTTTACTTTCAGGAACAGTAAGACGAAAGTAAGTAGCAGAGGGGCTATATCCAGTAAAAATAGAATATCCGGCGAGAGCAAGTTCTCCCTCATGCAAAGCTATTGTTTCTATTGTCATATCTTGCGGGGCCACAATGAAACGCTCGTTATATGCATTTTGAGCTTCACGTAAAGCGCCGTATGCCTGGTTCATTTGCCCTTGGGCCATTCGGACCTGTTCGTCGCGTAAACCACCAACTACTTCTTGTTTTTTAGCAGCAGCAGCTTCGCATTGCGAACGAGCCATTGCATATTTGGTCAATGCTTCATCGTACGCCTGAGCAGAAACAAGGCTATCGTTATACAAGGCTTTGATACGGGCAAGGGATTTTTCAGCCAGGTTTAATTGCTCTTTTGCAGCTTCATACATAGCAATAACTTGATCTTTTTGGTCTTTAGTAGCGCCATGTTTTGCCATATTGTATTGCCAAGTAGCAGCCTGGCTTGCACCATTGGCTTGTTGCATTTTGGCCTCAATTTCGGGGACATACAGCTCAGCAAGAGTGTCACCTTTCTTGACAATTTGTGATTCTGTGACAAAAATCTTTGCAATACGCCCGGGGACTTTTGGTGCAACACATATTGTTTCGCGTTTTACTTTACCTTCGAGGCTATTGGTATTCTTGCTGCTGCAAGATGTAATAATTACGGCTCCTATTAATGAGAGAACTACCAAATTTACTTTGTTTACTTTATTTGTAATCATGATATGATGTTTTTAATGTTCTTACTTAATTTTATCTAAGGTCAAATTGCCAGAAGCAAATAAATAGCTGGCAGTAGCAGCACGTTGCGCAGCTAAAGCCTGAATATATTCCAAACGAGCTTTCTCCAAATCAACAATAGCAGCCATGTATTCAGATGGAGTAATAAGGCCTTGTTCAAACTGCTTTTTGCTGAGGGATAGAATACTTTGGGCTATCTCAACCTGTTTTTTAGTAGAAGATACGTTTAACAAATATTTTTGAAAATCATACTCTGTCTTTTTTAGATTAAGCTGGGCCAACTGAACAGCATCATCACGTTTGCGTTCAAGAATCAACTTATCAATTTTTGCCTGTTGGGCAGATGTTTTGGCAGCTAAACCATCAAAAATAGTCCATCGTACAGCCACTCCAACATACCATTCAGGGTCGAGCATAGACAAATCAGATGTTATCAATTCCTTTTTACCTACAGCAACGACTTTTGGTATATATTCAGCCCATTCGCTCTTTTGTTTGTAACCAGTAGCAAGGATTGCTTCATCTATTGCTTTTATATCAGGCCTGTTTTGGGCATCGCCCTGTAAAACATCAGTTTGCCATATTTGCAGCTCAGGGTGCAACAAAGCAGCAGAATCAGCCAAAAAGCCTGTCAATTCTTCCAACCTGATAAATAAAAGTTTTTTGTTCGACTCAATCTCATATTCTCTGACACTGAGCTGTTCTATGGCAAGTTGTATTTTTTGACGGTTGAGGTCAATGGTAAGCCCGTTTTTAAAAGCTTTTTCAATATAATGTTGTTGTTCGTTGAGTAAAGCCCGAGTTTGCCGAATGGCTATGGCAGTTTGATCCAGAACAGCAAGTTTATCGTAAGTATTTACCACTTCATTTATGGTTTTCATCTTGTCACTTTCGCTCATCCACCTCGATGCTTTTTCCTGATGGTTTGCAGCTTTGATAAGATAAGGTACTTTCAGGCCGCTAAAGAGTAACATTTGTCCCTGAATGTTGGCTTTTAGGATATTTTTCTCCTGAATAGGGGGAATCTCCTGAAGATTTTGCTGAACAGCACTCATTAAGGTATTACTGGGCGCATTGGGATTTGTAGTATTTACAATATAAGGTGTAGAGAATGAAACTTTATAAGCATCGGGCAATGCAGCAGTTTGCATGGCAGCGCCTTCTTTAATCAGCAAACGTTGAGTCCCCAAAAGCAGGTTTTGCAAATTTTGCGGAAAAACAATGTCATCGTTGAGCCTGGTATAAGTGGCTTCAGCTGTCACCTTGGGCAGATAGGCCTCCCAAGCCTTTTGTTTGTCCAGTTGCGCCTTACGAACAACCAAGCTATCAATAGCAAGTTGTTCGCTTTTGTTGATTGCACGCTGAGCCAGCTCTACCAGCGATGGCAACGATTTTGCGGTGCTGTCCTGCGCCCTCAGGCAGTTGAAACTACATAAAAGCAGCACCCCCATCAACCATTTTTTCAAAAAATAACTAAACACTTTCATTCGTATGAACTTTTAATTTATTGAATTTTAATCATTTAAACTATCAATATTTGTCATATAATAAGCAGATAGAACACCCGTCATGATTTGTCGGGATTCATGAGTGCTTTTGTTTGGCCACAATCATGAGTGTTTCATTTTATTGACCATTTTTATTGTTCGACTATTTTGTTCATTTGGTCGAAATTATTTCAAAAAAATTTTTTATTTACGTATAAGTATGCCATTGAAGACGATATGTACCAGGTTTTCTAACTGGTGCTCAACATTGACCTTCTCTCCTGAAAAAAACAAAGGGATTTCAAGGCCTTTAATTGCAGTAGCAATAGCAACAGCAGCCAGTTCTGTGTTACTTATATTAAACTCTCCACTGCCAACACCCTCTTCCAATATCAAACGAATGTTTTCAATCTCCTGATGGTCATATCTTTTGCGAATTTGGTTGATAAAAGTAATATGCGACAAATATTCATTTTTCAACACCTGGTACATATTAGCCATTTCTTCAAATCCTTTCATACGAGATACTATGTATGCCTTGAATTTCTCAGCAACATTGGAAGCTTTGGCCATAGCTTCATGGTTTTTCTTTCGCATAAAGGCCACCTCTTTTTCGATAACAGCCTCAAATATGGCCTCTTTACTTGTAAAATAGTAATAAATAGAGCTCTTCCCTTTATTTAAAGCTAAGGCAATTTGTTCCATACTGGTTTTTTTGTAACCAAAATGTCCAAATATTTTAGCTGCTTCTTCAATTATTTGGGTTCTAACAATGTCTTTATCTTCAATCATAAAAATATATTTTTCGACCGTTCGACTATTCTGTTCCAAAAACAATGCCAAAATAATATTGTCAGCATTTTTTTTCAAAAAAATTTACAATAACAAGTCTGGTCTTTGATGGCAGAAGTCTTATGTGGGTAATTTTATTGAAGGTGGACAAAAAGAAATATTATCAAAACTGCCCCCTATTGTTAACATTTAGATACCACGATTTAACATCTCGTATATAGTTTAAAAACACCATTATATACAAACAGCCTAAAGCTTAAAATACATTTGTATGCTATCATATGTGTGTTAAGCTTCTGCTAAAACTAAAAATGAAACAAACATGATTCGTTAAACACAAACAAGGATGAACCCCGACTAACCGGGACGAGTTCCATACGACCATATTAAAAAAATTAAATTATTAACGGATGAAAAAGACTTTATTGTTGATATTGGGAGCTATAACATTATTTTCATGCAGCCCAAAACAAATTGAAAACACTGAAAACGGGGCTATTATAAGGCTTTCGCAGCCTATGCCCAATGGGGCAAAATTGGTGCAAATCAGTTTTGAAACAGAAAAAATAGTCAGGGTAAGGGCTACTGCCAACATGAAGTTTTCAAAAGACTCAAGCCTTATGGCTTGGGATAAGCCCAAAGTAAAAGTAAAAGTTGGTTTTGTCCAGAACGGCGACACGGTAACCCTTACCAGTTCACAAGTTAAAGTAAAGGTACTTACCACTACCGGTAAAATTGGTTTTTTTGATGCCAATGGCAACGAAATGCTTACAGAATCAGAAAATGGGAAAAGTTTTACCCCTATAGAGGTTGAAGGAAAAAAGTTTTGGAGCATCCGCCAAGTATTTGAGTCGCCGGCCAATGAAGCCTTCTTTGGGTTAGGCCAGCATCAGGATGGCTACATGAACTACAAAGGAAAAGATGTTGATCTTTTTCAATATAATACAAAGGTGTCAGTGCCATTTGTAATTTCGTCACGCCACTATGGCATATTGTGGGACAACTATTCGCAAAGCAAGTTTGGTGATAGTCGCGAGTATGCCCAGGTTTCGCAATTTACGTTATATAATAAAGATGGAAAAATTGGAGGGCTGACAGCCACTTACAAATCAGCCACTGACACCAGCAAAATATTTGTATCACAAGAAGAAAAAGAAATCAACTACGAATTTCTGCCAGATTTGAAAAAGGTACCTGCCATGTTCCCCATGGGACAAGGTATTGTTGATTGGAGAGGTTATATAGCATCTGATACTACAGGTGAGCATAAGTTTCGATTTTACTCTGCCGGATATGCCAAGGTCTGGGTTGATGGTAAGCTGGTAATTGACCGCTGGAGACAATGTTGGAATGCCTCAGCCTTATATTTCACCCTAAAAATGGAGAAAGGCAAAAAGTACCCTGTTAAAATTGAGTGGAACCCTGACGGTGGCGAATCATACATCAGTCTAAGGGCATTGAAGCCTATGGCGGCAGGCGAACAAGATAAACTATCCTTATATTCAGAAGTTGCCAAACAGATAGATTACTATTTCATACAAGGGCAAACACCTGATGAAATAATTTCGGGATACCGAACATTGACAGGTGCTGCACCTATTATGCCTAAGTGGGCATTAGGATTTTGGCAGAGCCGCGAACGTTACAAAACGCAAGACGAGCTGCTTGAAGTAATTGAACAATACAGAAAACGCAACATCCCATTTGACAATATAGTACTCGACTGGAACTATTGGCCTGTTGACCAATGGGGCAGTCACGAGTTTGATACTACCCGTTTCCCCGATGCTGAAGGGATGATAAAAAAAGTACACGAGCAAAATGCACATTTGATGATATCTGTGTGGGCAAAGTTTTATGAAGGTATTGAAAACTATAAAAAACTGGATGAGAAAGGCTTCTTATACAAGAAAAATATAGAAGAAGGACGCAAAGATTGGATTTATCCAGGCTATCACAGCACCTTTTACGATGCTATGAACCCTCAAGCCCGTAAAATGTTCTGGGATATGATGAGTGTAAAGCTTTTTGCCAAAGGTATTGATGCCTGGTGGATGGATGCATCCGAACCAGACATACATTCAAACCTGCCACCAGCAGACCGTAAAGCATTTATGAACCCAACTGCATTAGGCCCCGGTGCTCAATATTTCAATGCCTTCCCTCTTTGTAATGCCAAAGGGATATACGAAGGACAACGCTCAGAAAAGCCAGATCAAAGGGTATTTATCCTCACTCGCTCAGCTTATGCCGGACAGCAAAGGTATGCAGCAGCAACCTGGAGCGGTGACATAGGTTCACGCTGGGACGAGTTACAACGTCAGATACCTGCCGGATTGAACTTTTGCATTTCGGGTATCCCTTATTGGACAACAGATATAGGTGGATTTGCTGTTGAAAAACGCTTTGAACATGCACAAGGCGCACTCCTTGAAGAATGGCGCGAGATGATGGCCCGTTGGGTACAGTACGGAGCCTTCTGCCCATTGTTCAGGATTCACGGACAATTCCCATATCGCGAAATATACAACATAGCACCTGAAAACCATCCGGCTTACAAAGCTATGGTAGCTACAGATATTTTGCGTTATCGCCTGATGCCTTATATATATACCCTTGCCAGTAAGGTGTATTTTGAAAATTATACCATCATGCGCCCAATGGTGATGGACTTTCCAACTGATACTATTGTTTATACCATTGCCAACCAGTTTATGTTTGGCCCGGCCTTTATGGTATGCCCTGTTACAGAATATAAAGCCCGTGCAAGAGAAGTATATATGCCAGCCAGTACAGTTTGGTACGACTGGTTTACAGGCAAACAAATCAAAGGGGGGCAAACCATCAAAGCCCCTGCCCCTTATGAAAACATCCCGATATTTGTCAAAGCCGGCTCTATTGTACCAGTAGGATCGCCTGTTCAATACGCCATGCAGAAAGATGAAAACCCGGTTACATTGCTCGTATATGCCGGTGCCAACGGGAAGTTCAGCCTTTACAACGACGAAGGCATAAACTACAACTACGAAAAAGGACAATTTGAAAACATTGATATTACATACTCAGACAAAGAAGCAACGCTGACTTTTGCCAAGCGCGTTGGTTCATATAGCGGTATGCCGGCAAGCCGCAAGTTCAATGTTGTCCTTATTAGTGAAAACAAGCCTTACAATATTGGACAAAAGTTGATTAACCCAATTGAAGTAGAATACATAGGTGATGAATTAAAAATTAGTTTGAAATAGTGGTATTTAGAGAAATGCCATTTATGTTTCTCATATAGTTAGTTAGGTTGTGCAATTGTGAAAAAGAGCCTGTGAAAAGACAATGCAAAAAGAAAGGAAAAGCTCTTGGTGCTTTCTGTAGTAACATACAGAGGGCACTTCACAGTTGTCAAAAATTAAAACTCAAATGATGAAAACAAAACAACTATTATCTATTGCTATATACCTTATCTTATCAGGCATGACAGTTTTTTCGTCAGAAAAAACCAGTTTTAACAAAGGATGGAAATTTATTAATAAAGATACCATAGCGTCAGCAATCAATTTTGATGACAGTCGATGGCGTACACTTAATCTGCCGCACGATTGGAGTGTTGAAGGAACATTTGATGAGAAAAACCCATCCACTCCGGGAGGAGGTGCTTTGCCCGGCGGAATTGGCTGGTACCGCAAAACTTTTACCATCGAAAAAGCAGATAGCGGAAAGCTATTTTTTATAGATTTTGATGGAGTGTACAGAAACAGTGAAGTTTGGATAAATGGCCAATATCTTGGAAAAAGGCCCAATGGCTACATATCATTCAGGTATGAGCTTACCCCCTACTTACACTATGGCAACACGCCAAATGTTATAGCCGTAAAAGTTGACAACTCCAAACAACCAAACTCGCGTTGGTATTCAGGCTCCGGGATATACCGCAATGTATGGATAATAAAATCGGAAAAAATAAGGGTTGACCATTGGGGGACCTTTATAAAAACATTAAAAGACTCGGCAGGCATAGCCATAATAGAGTTAGATATAAAAATAAAAAACACTTCGGGCAAAAGTGCCCAACTAACTGTTAAATCAGAAATTATTGACCAAAAAGGGATTGTTGTTGACAACAGAAAATCAAAAATACTCTCTCCAAACAACGCTATTTCTGGCACTAAACAGCTTTTTGAAATTGAAAAGCCCAACCTGTGGAGCGTTGAAAACCCTTACCTCTACAAAGTAGTAACTACAGTCATTTCAGGAAAGAAAGTACTAGACACGTATGAAACCCCGCTTGGAATCAGGACTTTTACATTCGATGCTAATAAAGGATTTTTGCTCAATGGCAAAAAAGTGAAGATAAATGGCGTTTGCAACCACCACGACCTCGGATGCCTTGGTGCAGCTATTAATGTAAGGGCTCTCGAGCGTCAGTTAGAGATTTTAAAAAGCATGGGAGTAAATGGCATACGCACATCGCACAACCCACCAGCCCCCGAGCTGCTTGACCTTTGCGACAAAATGGGTTTTATCGTCATGGACGAAGCTTTTGACATGTGGAAAAAGAAAAAGACCGAATTTGATTACTCGCTCGATTGGGATGTATGGCACAAACAAGATTTGGAGGACTTTGTACTTCGCGACCGCAACCACCCGTCAGTGTTTATTTGGAGTATAGGGAACGAAATTCTTGAACAATGGGATTCGACAGGCATCACCATAGGCAAAGAATTAGCAACAATAGTACGCAGTTTAGATGCTACCCGCCCTATAACCTCAGCCCTCAATGACCCTAATCCTAATAATTATATATATCAATCTGGTTCTTTGGATTTAGTTGGCTTTAACTATCATCATCAGGATTTTGCCAACTTTCCAAAGAACTTTCCTAACCAAAAGTTTATTGCTACCGAAACAGTATCAGCCCTGGCTACACGCGGAAGTTATGACATGCCTGCCGACACAATAAAACGTTGGCCTCAAGCCTGGGATAAGCCTTTGGTTGGTGGCAACAAAGACTTTTCATGTTCGTCATACGACAATTGCAGCGCCCCTTGGGGCTCGACCCATGAAGAAACATGGAAAATAATGAAAAAAAATGATTTTCTTTCGGGACAATACATCTGGACCGGGTTTGACTACATTGGCGAACCAACACCATATCCGTGGCCTGCACGCAGCTCGTATTTCGGAATTGTTGATATTGCAGGGTTTCCCAAAAATGCATTTTACCTGTACCAGAGCGAATGGACTTCAAAACCCGTATTGCACATATTTCCCCATTGGAACTGGAAAGCTGGCGACACCATAGATGTATGGGCTTATAGCAGTTTTAGGACAGTAGAACTATTCCTCAACGGCAAATCTGTTGGTAAAAAAACAAAGGGTACAGATGACCTGCACCTGTCTTGGCGTGTACCTTTTGAAGCCGGCACCTTAAAAGCTATTGGATACATTGGTGAAAAGGCAGAAATGGCCACTGAAGTTAAAACAGCCGGTGAGCCAGCAAAGATAATACTTGAAGCTGACCGTCAAACGATTAAAGCCGATGGTTCAGACCTTTCTTTTGTCACCGTTAAAGTAGTGGATAAAGATGGCGTTGTAGTGCCTTATGCCGACAATCAAATCCAATTCAGCATCAGCGGTGAAGGTACTATTGTGGGTACCGACAATGGAAGCCAAATAAGCATGGAACCTTTTAAAAGCAGCAGCCGAAAAGCCTTTCATGGTTTATGCCTTGCCGTAGTACAATCAACCGAAAAGCAGGGGCAAATAACACTAAAAGCCACTGCAGACAAATTGCCACAAGCCGAAATTATAATCCAATCAAAATAAAAAGCTAACTAATTATTATTCAACTATTAACTAAATTTTATGAAAAAAAAAGAAAAATTTGCAAAACAGTGGATGCCGGCTATGAAAAAGCTGCTGGCGCTGTTTGCAACCAGTATGTTAATGTGCGTAACGGCGCTATCGCAAGAACGCACTGTTACCGGGACTGTTAAAGATGCCAGCGGGACAGGCCTGCCAGGTGTTAATGTAATAGTCAAAGGCTCCAGCAATGGCGTCATTACCGACCTTGATGGAAAATTCTCTATAAAAGTACCGGGAGACAATGCGGTTTTGCAGGTTTCATTTATAGGATACAAAACAGAAGAAGTCAGTGTTGGCCAGCAAAACTCTTTTGCAGTAACATTAAATGAAGATGTTAAGCAAATGGACGAGGTAGTTGTTGTAGGTTACGGCGTACAAAAAAAGAAACTTGTTACAGGCGCTACCGTACAAGTAAAAAGTGAAGACCTGACAAAAAACAACGTAACCCGGATTGAATCTGCGTTACAAGGTTTAACCCCGGGTATGTCTATTGTTAAGCAATCTGGCCAACCAGGCTCAAATTACAACATCACTATCCGTGGTTTGGGCTCGGTAAACGGCTCAGAACCCCTTGTTCTTATAGACGGGGTTCCAGGAAGTATGAGCAGCGTAAACCCATCTGATATCGAAACTGTAGATGTACTAAAAGATGCAGCATCAGCTGCAATTTATGGTTCACGTGCAGGTAATGGCGTTATCCTTATCACTACTAAGAAAGGGAAAACAGGCAAAATGCAAATCAGCTATGACGGTTATTATGGCATTTCAAATCCATGGAAAAAAGTGGACGTACTCAACGCCAGCCAATACATGGGCATCATGAACGAACAACAAAGAAATGACGGAAGAACACCATATTTTTCGGCTGAAGACAGCATAAGCAATAGTGTTAACACTGACTGGCAAGATGTAGTGACAAACAAAAACGCCCCCCAACAAAGCCACTATTTGGCTATCACCGGAGGTAATGAATATTCTACCTTTTCTATCTCTCTTTCGCAAAACAAAGAAGAAGGCATCTTTGATTTTGAAGGTAAGTCAAAATTTGAACGCTTAGGATTCCGCATCAACTCTGACCACAAAGTAAAAAGCTATTTGCAAATTGGCGAAAACCTTACCTACACCCACAGAGATAGCAGGGCGCTGGGCACAGGCAATCAATATAACAACTTTATGCGACAGGTATTATCAGCCAGTCCGCTAATCAAACCTTATGACGAAACTGTATATGATGGCTTTGGCAGATCAAAAAATAACAAAGTAAAAGGGTTGGGTGTACCTTATGACGGACAAATAAACCCTATTGCTGATATGCACTACAACTACAATGGACATACTAAAAATGACGATATTGTTGGAAATATCTATGCAGAACTTGAACCTGTTAAAGGGTTAAAGCTACGTTCAGATTTTGGAGGAACGTTGACCTACTCATATTACAGCGAATTCAATGATACCTTTCATCTCACGCCTTATACTTACAATACCTTACAAAATGTAAAACAAAACGTATATCGCAACTTTGGATACAATTTTGACAATACTGCCACTTACACCAAAGACATTGGAAACCACAATTTTCTTGTAATGATTGGTATGAACAACCAGGATAACTGGTTTTTTAATATTATTGGCGAACGTAAAGGCTACTTAACATCATCAGCTCCCATTTTAAACAATGTTTCGAGCAACCTAAAACTCGATACCGCCAACGGAAACTTTGGGAAAGGTGATGCCCGAATTTCGTATTTTGGACGTATAGCGTACAATTACAATGAAATGATTTTGTTCTCAGCCTCACTGCGCCGCGATGCATCGTCAAGGTTTGGGGCAAACAACCGTGTAGGTTATTTCCGCGCCTTCTCAGGAGGTTTTGTTTTGACCAAATTAGATATGTTTTCTACTCTTGAATGGCTCAACTTTTTAAAAATACGGGCAAGCTGGGGAGAAAATGGGGTTGAACCCAACCGTCCATACATGTTTCTAGCTACTGTTAATGCTGCTAACAAAACCTATGCATTTGGCTCAGGTATTTCGCCTAATATTGTCCCTAACCCTGCATTAAGATGGGAAGCCAGCCAACAACTTGATATAGGCTTTGAATCGCGTTTCCTAAACTGTCTGAGCTTTTCTTTTGATTATTATGTAAAAACCAGTAAAGATTGGATAATACCGGTAACTGTTCCGGGCATATCAGGTATTGCCGGCATAAATGAAAGGGTAAACCCATACAAAAATGCCGGAAAGGTTACTAATACAGGCGTTGAATTTGATGTTACCTACGCCAAGAATTTTGGGGATTTTGCCCTTGAGTTAAAAGGAAACCTCTCATACAACGAGAATAAAGTAAATGAAGTCCCCGATAGTATTATTCATGGTTCATCCAGCGTATTATACAACGGTAGCGAAGAATTTTGCCGGGTTCAGGAAGGTATGCCTATGGGGTTTTTCTGGGGATATAAAACAGATGGTATTTTGCAGTCAAAACAAGAAGCCGATGAATATAACAGCAAACTGAAAAGACAACAAGCTGTACCCGGAGATGTAAGATTTGTTGATACCAATGGTGATGGTATCCTCGACCAAAAAGATAAAGTAATGATTGGCGACCCTCACCCGGATATTATTTTTGGTTTTGGCGCCACAGCCTCCTACAAAGCATGGGATTTCTCCATGAATATTTCAGGACAACTTGGCAACCAAATTGTACAATGCTACCGTATGCAAGAAACAGCCTATGGTAACTATACCACAGAAATCCTTGACCGTTGGAGATGGACAGATGCCAACGCAAATGGAATTGTAGATGCCGGAGAAAGCAATAATTCAAGCAGGCCACGTGTGACAAATGGCAAAGAAACCAACAAAAACTGGAGAAACATTAGCGATTTGTATGTTTATGATGGCGATTTCCTTCGGGTTAAAAGCATCAACTTAGGACACGACCTTAAAAAATCATTGCTTAAGAATATCCCTGTTGGACAATTAAGACTTTATGTTTCGGCAACTAATATCTTAACCATCACTAAATACAATGGTATTGATCCAGAAGTGGGTTATGGCTCTTATTACGATAACGCAGGCAACCTAACTGACGCATTTGCTTCTGGTATCGATATGGGGTTTTATCCTTCGGCAATAACCTATTTAGTGGGTGTAAATGTTAAATTTTAAATAAGAAAAAAGATGAAAAAAATACATATCCTATTGATATTGGCAATAGCAATAATGGGAGCCTGCAAAGAAGATACCCTTGACAGGTATCCTACAGATGCCTCTGTTATTGAATCGTACTACAAAACTCCCAATGACGCAACCATGGCAGTAAATGCAGCCTACAATATGTTACTTCGCGATGACTGGTGGAGTTTATATATTTACTCCGAAATTTTGTCAGACAACTGTGCTGGCGGGGCCGGTAGTGGTGACGGAGGTGGGTTTCAAAGATTAGACCGCCTGCTGCAATGGCCTGAAGCCGATGCTTTTCAAATACACTGGCGTACATACTACGGTGCAATTTATCGCACAAATATCTACCTCGAAAGCGAGGGATTAATCAATTGGACTGGTAAAGAATCGCTTCGTAACCAATACAAAGCTGAAATCCGTTTTTTGCGGGCATATTATCACTTCTACCTTGCCCGTATGTTTGGAAATATTCCGGCATTAGACCATAGCTTGTTACCTGGTGAAATCCCTTCAAGAAGTACCCCCGAAGCTCTTTATGGCTTAATCATAGACGACCTGAAATATTGCATTGAAAACGGATTATCTACTCCTTATAGCCAAATGACCGAAGCGAACTGGGGCAGGGCTACAAAATGGGCAGCCGAAGCTATGCTTGCAAGAGTTTTCTTATATTACACAGGCTATTACAACAAAACCGAAATCAATGGCATCAACAACAATGTTGTACAAACTTACCTTGACGATGTTATTGCCAATAGCGGACATGGTTTGGTTGATCATTACGCCAGCTTGTGGCGTGTACCTACATACTCTGAATTAAAATCAATAGACCTTTATGCCGGCGAAAAAAACAAAGAAGTAGTTTGGTCCATCCGGTACAATATAACCGGAGCAGGAGGCAATTTATATGGAGCTTCATGGTGGCAACGCATGATTGGGCCACGTAATACCAACGTTGACCCTTACGGGAACGGATGGGGAGCTGCCCCTGTACTCCCTACAACATGGAATATGTATGAAAATGGCGATACTCGTAAAACTGCTACTATTTTATCATGGGCTGACGAAGGACTTACTTATGATTTCACCGGTGCCCAACAAGCCCAATACACAGGGTATAACCTCAAAAAATACGATATTGCCAGTATAGAAAAAAGACCTGAAGATGTAGTCATGGGCGGTACCGACTGGCAAACCGAAGCATTCGAAGATTACATAGTAATCCGCTATTCGGATGTATTGCTTATGGCTGCAGAATTACACCTTTTGAATGGCGATGCTGCTACGGCCCTCAATTATGTCAACCAGGTCCGTACACGCGCCTTTGGTAATACCGAACACAACCTGAGTTCTATCACCCTCGATGCTATCTATAATGAACGACGTTTAGAGTTTGTTGGAGAAGGTATTCGTTACTATGATATCCTTCGCTATTGCAAAGGTGATTTCTCAAAACTTGTCAATTACCTTACCTATGTTGACCAAAACGATGGAGGAGATTTCTCAAAATCAATTGATACTGAGAGTTTAGACGTAGATGGTAATAGTTTTGCCGAAAAGAAAGGGCTATTTCAAATACCACAAGCTGAGATTAACCTGATGAAAGGTAAAATTCAACAAAACGAAGGATATAATTAAGAAGTTCAACAATTTACAAACAACCACCTATTTTAAAAAACCCTTGGGAGCTTTTCCCGGGGGTTTTATTTTAAGCACAAAACCTTCCAGGTTTTCGAAAACCTGGAAGGTTATTGCTTGAACTACCTAACATATCCACTTTATAACTTAACCTGCTTTTAAAGTGTGCATCTCACTTTTTTAAAGTAAAATTGCCCTTAGTTCAAATTTTTAAACCAACTAATATGAAAAAATTATTGTTAATTGCTGCTGCATTGGCCTCTTTTTCAGCTTTTGCACAAAAAAACAACGACCTGGCAAAGACTCCGCCTATGGGCTGGAACAGCTGGAACACCTTTGCCTGTGATATTAATGAAAAACTTATCAAGGAAATGGCAGATGTTATGGTTTCATCGGGCATGCGTGATGCCGGGTACGTATATCTCAACCTCGACGACTGCTGGCATGGACAACGCGACAGCCTTGGCTTTATCCATCCTGATCCACAACGCTTCCCATCTGGAATAAAAGCATTGGCAGACTATGTACATTCAAAAGGCCTTAAAATAGGCATATACTCTGATGCAGGATGGAAAACCTGCGGAGGCAAGCCCGGCAGCCGTGGATATGAGTTTCAGGATGCGCTAACATACGCTAAATGGGGCATTGACTATTTGAAATACGACTGGTGCTATACCGAAGGCTTGAATGCAGAAGAAGCATATAAATCTATAGGTACAGCTCTTGTTGCTTCTGGCAGGCCAATTGTGCTAAGTATCTGCGAATGGGGCAACCACAAACCCTGGACATGGGGGGCAAAATATGGCCACTTGTGGCGTACTACCGGCGACATCGTTGACTGCTGGGACTGTGAGCTGGGACATGGCAGTTGGGCTTCAAAAGGAATATTACGCATACTCGATATGCAAATTGATAGCGGAATACGACAATACGCCGGCCCGGGACACTGGAACGACCCCGATATGATGGAAGTTGGCAATGACCTTACTGTCAGCGAAAGCCGTGCCCACTTTTCGTTGTGGTGTATGCTTGCAGCCCCTCTCATTGCTGGCAATGACCTTCGTTCGATGACTAAAGAAACAAAGGAAATATTGACCAACAAAGAAATGATTGCTATCGACCAGGATTCTCTTGGGGTTCAATGCTTCAGATGGTTTGATTACCGCACTTTTCAGGTATTTGCCAAACCTCTTGCCAATGGAGAACTGGCTGTTTGCTTCCTCAACCGTGGCGAAACCCCTTACAACATCAACTTTGACTGGAAAGATACCGAAAACATCTATGATGGCCCACACGTTTACGAGTTCAACAAAACAACCTATAAATTAAGGGACGTTTGGGCACACAAAGACGCTGGCACTACTGCCAAACCTTTTGTTGCAACCCTTGCCCCACATGATGTAATCGTGTTAAGGTTAAAGAAATAGTTTGAAATATTGGTTTTGTAAGAGCGACAGGTTTGAAAAAGCTTGTCGCTCTTTTGTTTTCTCATCTCGAAACCTTCTAGGTTTTAAAAACCTGGAAGGTTTGAACCAGCTATAAACTTTCCTATAAATTGTTTGTTTACCCAAAAACCTTATTGATGATGAACATTTTTGAGTTACGAGAAGAAATAGCCGCCGAAAAGCTGGATGAAAAGAGTGTCCCCGATAATTATCTTTCACTTTTTACCAAATGGTACAAACAGGCTGCTGAAGCCAAAATATACGAACCCGGTGCGTTTGCATTAGCTACAGCGGACAAAATCGGAAACCCTTCATGCCGGATGCTTTTGCTCAAAGGCTTTGACAAACGGGGATTTATCTTCTTCACCAATTATGACGGACGTAAAGCAACTCATTTAGCTGAAAACAACCACGCTGCTATGGTTTTTTATTGGGGCGAAATTGAAAGGCAGGTCAGGATTGAAGGGATTGTAGAAAAAATAAGTGCAGAAGAATCTGACAGCTACTTTGAAACCCGTCCGGTAGGTTCACGCCTTGGAGCATGGGCTTCACCTCAAAGCCAACCCATCAACAGCCGCGAATGGCTTGAGAAAGCACACAACGATTTTTTTGAAAAGTTCAATAATAAAGCCATTCCCCGGCCCGAAAACTGGGGAGGATACCTTTTATCGCCCACTTTGGTAGAATTCTGGCAGGGCCGCCCCAACCGCCTCCACGACCGTATCCAGTATTCCCTTGATGGACTTGATTGGAAAATAAGGCGGTTGGCTCCATGAGGGTGTGTAAAAGTACAATTTTACTCATTTTTCGACTCTGCCCAAAATGACAAACTGCTGATTTTCAGGCGTCAAGCTGAGCGTAGTCGAAGCTTTGTCTGACTTTTTACACACCTTTTTTCATTTCTCCCACTTATTCCCTAACTTTGGATAAATAATACCAAAGAAATGAAAACACTATTCTTCCTGTTCCTGCTTATTCCTATTATCGTTCAGGGACAAAAAAAGACAGACGAGGAAGCCTCCTGGTCAGAAAGCCTCAACAAATGCAAAGCTGCCATCCTGACTATCGACAACGCCAATATCACCATCAGGGGCAATGACAAGAAAAGCCCTCAACTAAACCTTTTAGTAAAAAGAAATGACAAAGTAATCCCTCTCAAGCAAGAAGAAATTGATAAGAATTTCGATTTGAAGATAAGTTATAAGCACGACTCGCTATTTTTCGATTGTACACGAAAAATGGAGGAGAACAAAGGTGTTTTTAAAGAAGGTACGGTAATCGAGTTCTCCATTACACTTAATGTCAATACAAAGATTGATATTAAGCTGGAAAAAGGCGATATAAACATCAAAAACATCAAAACCTCGGCTATCAAAATCAACAATGCCGATGGCAATATGAAGATACTCGAAAGTGGAGGCTTTGCCAACCTCATCGCCTCGGATGGCGACATCATCTTTAGCAGCCACAATGGCGGCATGGTAGCCGAAACGCAAAATGGCAAAATTCAGGGCGACTTTGAAAATATTACCGACAGCATCCAGATGGAGAACAACAACGGTTTCATCAACATCATTGTGCCCAAAGAGACCAAAGCACGTATATTTGCCAAAGGCAAACTTGCCAGTACCAATACCAGCATGATACAGGGCACCATTGCCCGTACCCTGATATCAGGCTCCCTCAACGATGGAGCTATGCCCATCAGGTTGAACACCCCAAAAGGAAATATTTCGTTTTTTGTAAAAGAATAAAAGTTTGAAAACAATTAAGCTCAGAAAGTTCAGCCAAGACGAAAGCCATGTCTTAAAAGGTATTGCTATGAGAGTATAAAATATTTTGTGTAAACACAATAATTTGATTTTTAATTTATTTTACATCTGGTTTCAAAAATAGTCAAAAATTGATGAAGGATCATACCCCAATTTTGGATTGGCATATTCCACTTTTCCTCGATATTTCT
>JAKPQD010000312.1 GCA_029572965.1 Bacteroidota bacterium
GCGCAGGGATTTAATCTCACAAGAGTTTACGCTTGAAGGCACATTAAAACAATTGCAACCAGAGACATTAGCATTGGTAATGCAACGTAGGTATGACGATAGCGATGACCAATGGCGGCGTGTTATCATTGGGACTGAAGTGCCAGCTGCGATTTTCCCATCAGCTATATTGATTGGAAAGAATGTCAGCGGCAACGAATTAAGATTGTACATCAGAAGGTTGCAGATTGTAAGTGAAGACATTGAAATATTGCTTGGTGGTAATGAATATGCAGGCGTAAGATTTAAAGGTATTGCTCAAAAAGACGCAACACCAAACGTAACCAATCCAACATGGCCATATAATCCTGCATACGCAGACCAAGACAATATTGCATTCTGGGCATGGCCAAAAGCAAGTACATCAAGCGGTACTTAATAAAGATTGAAGAAAAGGCAGGCCTGCACTGTATAAAATGCATGGCCTGCCAATAATAATTTGATTGGAGGCAATATGGTTGTTTATTTGAATGATAACAAAATAAAAATTAAAGAAATTGTGCAAGATAATTATACTGATTTTGACATATTAAAAGAAAAGCCAGTGTCATTTAAAAAAGGCAATTATTATATTGTTGCTGCCCCAGTGAGATTTATTGAACATGATGAATTCTTGCAGCAAATGGCAAGTTTGATGATTAAGTATTATGAGATATTTAAACAAATAGACTTGCTGACTGCATTCAATTATAACAAGCCAGGCGTTATGGAACAGGTGATGAATAGTCTTACAATATTCCAAGCCAGCAAAAAGTATAAAAAATTTATGAAAGATGTTTTCAAATTTTGTGTGAAATGGTGTTACGTTGCAAAGGAAGGAAATAATGAAGCAAAGAAAAATAAAAGACTTGCAAAAAAGATAATATTGCAATTTAACCCAAGCGAAATTATATATTTATTATATGTATTATTTGTTTTCAATTTTGATATAGTAAAAAAAAATACCATTCAGTTTCTGGCGATGTTCACAGGCCAAGAAATGCAAGACAGTCAATCACAATTGGGCATATTATCAGCTGGTATGAACAGAAAGGTATTGAAAATGCCGCAATATTCAGAAAATCCTTTGCCGCATTCAGTCTTGGACTTGTTAGAGGAGCAGAGCAAGCAATGATGGAATTAGATACAATAAGAGCTAACAATGGCGAAATAAGAAAACCACTTGTTGCGAGGAATTATGGCAAACGCAAATGAAATAATATTAAAACTAACTGCCGACAATCAACAATTAAAAGCAAAACTTGATGAGAGCAAGAAGGTAGTTGATAAAACAACAAAAGACATTGAACACAGTGGCAGCAAAATAGCCAGTGTTCTTAAATCATTTGGGGCAGCCGTTGCTGGCTATCTTGGTGTGCAACTTATTAAGAATCTTGCAAACACAGCAAAAGAAGTCAATAAAGTATCAAAAAGTTTTGAAAACCTTGCTGCAAGCGCAGAAGGTGGAGCAAAAGGATTGCTTGAAGCAATGAAAAAGGCAAGCAAGGGAACTATTGCAGAAATAGACATAATGAAATCTGCAAACCTTGCTATGCAATTGA
>JAKPQD010000213.1 GCA_029572965.1 Bacteroidota bacterium
TTACGCCTTTCTCTTTAATCGATTCAATCAGGCTGTCCAGATTGTCTTCAACATCATCGCTCGATCTGATCTGCGTATCCAAGACTATATTTCTGAGCGGAATATAGGAAAACTCTACCCGGTTATCAAGGAGCGGTGCAATTTTTTCAGCGCTTTCAGTTCTTTTTAAAAACTGGTCAAGATTTTTTGCAAGGTCATCTTCTTTTTGCTTCTTTCTGCTTACCTTAACTTGATTCATAATCGTTGGCAAAGAGACATGATGAGTAATCACCGCGTCAATCGCCTTCCTCCTTTCTTTTTTGGCGTACCTGAATTCTTCAGCCTTTAATTCTCTTGTAAATTTCCTCTGCAAGTGCAATAAATTCTACGTCAGATTTGGTTTTCGGCGACCTATAGTCAACTGTACCCCTTGTTGTAGCAAGTTCACCAATTTTTACCGACCTGGTAATCTCTGTCTTAAACAATTCGCTGCCGAAGGTTTTTTTTGCTATTTCTTTGGTTGATCTCGCAACATTTGTTTTGCTCCACTTATTGATCACTACGCCGAGCACCTTTAAGTCCGGGTTGTAATATTTATGTGCGGTAGGAACAATAACCTGTTTAATATCCATTGCACCGTTCATGGCCAGCAAGTCAAGAGTAATAGGCATAATTATGTAATCAGATGCTGTTACGGCTGCTGCTGTCAGCATTTCTATGCTTGGCGGGGTATCGATCAAAACTAAATCATAGTTATTCGAAACTTTTCTGATTATGTCAATTATTCTGAAATAAACAACACTTTCGTATCTTGCAAGTTCTAATTTTGTTTGTGATAGCGCAAGAGACGATCCGATAAGCGATATTTGGCCATTGTCTCTAAACATGTCAACTGTTGCCTGCCTTACAAGTTCTTCGAACTTTTCTGCAACTTTATCATTGTCTGTATCATTACTGACACCAAATCTTAGGATGTCCTCTATTTTATATCTAATTTCGCTTGCATATTCGCACAACGCCCATGTTGTATTTGCCTGGGGATCAAAGTCGATAACAAGAATCTTTTTGTAGTATTTCAGCAAATAGCTTGAGAGGTTTATTACGATAGTTGATTTCCCAACGCCGCCTTTGTGGTTTGACAACGCAATTTTTATGCCCATAATCCCTCTTTTTTTTACCTGTTAATGGTTTTGTTTTTTATAAGCCGATATAATATCCGCTATCTGTTTTTTAACGTTATCATTAAGCTTTTCGTATGCTTCTTGTCCCTTCTTTTTATAGTATATTTCTGCGTTTATCTGTATATTCAAGAGTTTTCTTAACGCTTTTTTGTCTTTTATAATATCTTTCATTACATGGTAAAGCACGCTGTCAAGCAATGCGATAATCCTTGGTTTTCTCGCTCCTGTTCTGTGGGTTTCCTCCTCGGATATACCGAAATATTCGCGCAGTAGCGTAAAAAGTTGATGTACGAATTCTTCTTCTTTGTTTTTTTTGATTTTCAAAGGATTTCCATAGATTTTTTGCGTTATCTCTATTAATTTGTCCATATTAAGCTGTTTTTGTTCGTAGAGTACCTGGCAGTAACCGAGAATCGCTTTTACAACACGTAAGCTTTTTGCCATGTCTACAACAAACGCTTTGATTTCATCTGGCGCATCGATGTTATTTTTTTTTGTGTAGTAATCTACATATTGTTCCTTCATTTTACTGTCAGGCAAATCTATCTTGCAGACATATCCGGACATCAGGCGTGATATTATCCTATCATGATAGTATGTTGAAGATATATATGGCGTATTGTCCGAGCTAAATACCATCTTCTTGTTCATGTTGATTTGCTGATTCAATATCTCAAAGAGAGGATCATGTATGAATGTAAGTTCTTTCTTGTTCAAATATTGAAAGTCGTCAATTATAATAAAATCATATTTGCTTATCTCCTTGGGATTATTGTAATATTCCGATTTTATGTATTCTACAAAGTCGTTACCGCTCCTCATAAACACGTTTTGCTTGTCCAGCAATGCTTCATGTGCCATTTGGTGTAGCAGATGTGACTTTCCTGTGCCTGTTTCTCCAAAACAATACATCACCCCACCGTTTTTAATTATTCTGTTTTTCATCGCGTATGCCAGTTCATTGCTTGTACCGATAATATACGGGGTATCTATATAATCTTGAATAATATATCCGTTCAGTTCTCCTTTGCTTTTGGCAATCTTTACTGGAGCGTTTCTTTCATTTTCTTTATTCTCCATTGGATCTTTTATGAGAAAATCAAGTCCAGGTTTATTGAAGTATTCTTTTATGCGTTGTGAATGTTCCTTGAGTAATTCGGCTTGTACCGACGATTGTGTTATTATTACAATAGATTCTTTAAAAAGCTTAATAACAGAACCATATAATAAAGGGCTGTTCAAAACTCCAAAAAGCTTATCGGGATCATCCATGATCGTGCATTCTGATTGGATTTCCTCAATTTTTCTTTGCAATAATAAACCTCATATTAATATATAATAAACATACAATTATCATTCAATAATTATGTAGCTATTACAATATATCTCATAATATTGTCAATTCTTTTTTATTGTATGTTTATTGTATGTTTATTGTATGTTTATTGTATTTGTTTTCAACAGTAATCGCCACACTGCACCGGAAATTAAATAAAACAGCACAGACGGTATATAGAGCATCCCGAAGCTGCCTGCGGAATCACCGCCGAAGTATGCTACTGCACCAATACTGTCAAGGGCAATCGTAACCGCCATTGCAGCAGCTACATTTGCAGCATATGCTGTGTTCAGGATTATATAGGTTTGCCAGTAGTTTTTTGCACGGTATTTTTTTACAACAGCGGCAATAGCAATGCAGGATAGGGCGGTTGTTGCCGTAATCACGGCAAACGGGATAAAAGACGGCATATTCGTTCCGACTGGATAGCGAGCAACGGCAGCTATGAAAAAAGGCGCTACCCACCAAAGCGACATAACAGCTATTAATATTGAAAATTTCATCTCCCATTATTTTTATTACTGTTATATTTTTACTGTTTGTATTTTCTTTTAAAGAAATAAAGTAATACCTATATAGAAAGTAATTTCTTTTAGGGCGTTCTGCCCGAATCACACCCCGGCAACGGGGAAATCAAACACAATTTATTGCTTTATATCCAGCCAGATATTGCTTTTGTTGTTACTTTTTGTGCAGGGTAGGGCAGTTATAACTTAGGAGGAGTATATGGATAAGCAGGGTTTGCAACTTGTTCATGGTAGTTATGAAAACAGAGGCATCCGTGCCAATGTAATCAATATCTTGCTGTATGCTGAGAAAACAAAAAACAGCGTTCTTACCAGAACAAGCGGTGTTACTGAACTTGCCAAGGCAAGGGCAAATAAAATTGTCAGCATAGACGATTTATATTGTCCTGACAACAATGCTGCTTGACCAAAAAAACAAAATATTAAAAGGAGATGTTTATGATAATAGAAAGAGACGCATTTTATGATGCTTTACAAAAGTTAGTTGGCATAACCGAAAGGCGCAGCGTCTTGCCTGTTTTAAAAAATATTAAAGTTGTCTTCGGAGAGAAGACAACAGTTACGGCGACAGACCTTGAAGTGAGCGCAATGGTTACCTTGCCTCAAGCTGATGACGAAATGGAGCTATGTATCAACGGAAGATTGTTATTCGACATTCTAAAGGGCCTCGAAAAGGGAGATGTAGATATCCTACGGGACGGCGCGATTGCATATATAAAGCAAGGTAAGACGGTATATACGCTTGCTTTAGCAGATTCGGGCGACTATCCTTCGGTAGACAAGGATTTAGAGGATGTAAGCGTTGAATTCACGCTCGAATCGAAGGTTCTCCTGGATGCTATCAGGCGTGTCGAATATGCCGTGTCTGACGATGATACAAGGTACCAAATCGGCGGGGTCAGGCTGATGACGCATAACGGCAAGCTCGCAACAATCGGAACGGACGGTTATAGGCTTGCCATGAATATCAAGGATACACCATTAGTGTTTGATGGTGTTACAATCCCCAAAAAGGCCTTGAGCGACATATACAATATTGTCGGTATGGGCGAACAGGTGAATGTTTCGGTGGGCAAAAGCGCCGTTAAGTTTGTTACGGCGAAATCGTTGCTCATTTGCAGAACGATTGATGCGGCATACCCGCAATTAGATGCTGTTATTTCCGTGAATGGCGATCATAATGATGCCGCCGTTAACAGAATCGAGTTTCTTAGGGCGGTCAAAAAAGTAATGATTATGGCCCCTAAAGATAGAGTCATAAAAGCAAGCTTTATGAAGAATGTCCTATCCCTTCAAGCAGAGGGGGATGTCGGAAAAGCAAAAGAAACAATACCCCTTGAGTACGACGGGGGTGATGTGGATTTTTGTCTTAATGGCAAGTTTCTGATAGATGTGCTCGGCAATGGCACAGACGACACAGTTATCCTCAAAACGCCAAAGCCAGAATGTGCAGTTGGCAGGTCTATCTTTTTCATTGAAAAAGATGCGGCCACACTTGGGATTGTAATGCCGATCAGGGTGTAAGAATAAGGCTGCTTTCGGGAAACCGGAGGCAGCCTTATTTGTTTTTAGCGGGGATTTGCCCCGCTTTTTTGTTTTTTCTTTACAAATGAACCTCCTCGCAGCAAGCTGCGAGGTATCACGGGTAAAAATTTCTCATGTCGAAGCAAGCTTCGGAGAATTGCACCCGAAGAGATTATGCGCAAGTGTAGGGTAGGGCGATTGTATCAGCAGCCTGTGGGATATATACCGCGACGGTTGTCCCCTTGAACTCAGTGCTTTCAACAATGATATAACCGGCTAAGTCTTTCACAATCGTATATACGATGTGTAAGCCAATGCCGTTGCCGTTTTTTTTTGTGGTAAACGATGGTTTGTGTATCTTTTTTATTACATCTTGCGACATACCGCAGCCATTGTCGTTTATGCTGATGTAGTTGTACTGGCCTGCTAATACCTGATTAAAAACGGGTACTATTATTGCTTCTTTGAGGGTTTTCAAACCTGTTGCTATTTTAATTACACCTTCTGTTTTTATCGCGTCCCTTGCGTTGATGACTAAATTCAGCAGTATCTCCTCGATGTATAGGTCAGTTGCAACAACCGGGGCAAGAGTCTCTTTCAGATCATATGTAATAGTGATGTGGTTTCCGCAAAGCCTTTCGAGTATGTCTTTCATGTTAACAATGCAATCATTGATGTCTATTTTTCGCTTTTCGAAGCTTTTCCTGTAATTCATGTCAAGAATGTATTTCATTAGTTTTATGGCCGATACAGATGAACCGAAAAACTTAAATGTTTGTCTGTTTTAAAAACTCGTAATCAACTTTAGAAAATAAGACATTTGGGATTTCTGAGAGTCTTTTTTGTGTAATTTTTATGGCATGATCTGATTTGTCTATACCGATCCACTGTCTTTGAAGCTCTTGTGCCGCGAGCAGTGTTGTTCCAGAACCAGAGAAGCAGTCTAATACGGTTTCCCCAGGACGCGAAGACGAGCCTATTATAAATTTTACTAACTCTATGTTTTTTTCAGTTGGATAATTCGGATATTGAGGATCCTTGAATTCCCATATATCTTGCATTTTTTTTCCAACACTATCTTCGGCAAAAATCTTTTTTCTGGGGACGCCGTTAAGCGACCATTCAATTAAACCCTGTTTGTCCAATTCTTCTAAAACACTTGGTGCGCTACGCCAATGTCTTCCCTTGGGCGGTTTGATTCCTCTCCATTCCTGTCCAGTTTTCCCATTCGATGTTTCGCCCGGCGCATGCAAAGGGATGGTTGTATATCTTCTTCCGTCCTTTTCGATCTTTTTAAATAATCTGCTTATATCTTCATCGGAAAAGGGGGCCTTAAGATCATTCCAGGTCATTTTATCAGTTTTAGAATAAAAAAGTATCATGTCTTTGACGTTTCCAAACGCCTTACGACTAAAGTTCTTTGGGTTACATTTTATTCTGGTAATATCATTTCTAAAGTTCTTTTTACCAAAAACCTCATCCATAATTACTTTAACGTAATGACCAATTTTATAATCAATATGCAAGTAAATAGAGGCGCGATCAGACATTAACTCACGTAATAAAATCAACCTCTTTCTTAAAAATTCTAAAAAATCTGGACCGACAAGAGTATCGCTATATGCAATATCATCTCCAATGCTCTTGCTGATCGTGCTGGCCCGGTCATCGCTAATTTTGAAATGGCCGTTTGTTGAAAATGGTGGGTCTATGTAAATTAAATCAATCTTCTTGGCTAAGTTATGGTCATCTAATAACGTCTTTAAAGTGGCGAGATTGTCGCCTTGTATCAATTTATTGCTAGAGCCTTTACCAAAAACAGAAGCAAGCTCGGCCTTTTCCGTGTCGTGAATTACTTCTTTTTCGGAAGATTTATTTTCATAAGTTAAATACATGGCTTTACCTATACTTGATATAAAAACTCCCGCAACACCAAGCTGCTCATAATGTTTTCATCCTTTAAATCTGTGGTAACTTCTTTAAACATTTTGTTGTTGCCTTTAATGTAAAGGACACCGTCAAGTACGGCAACAATAATTGCATTAACACCCTTTGCCTGGAGAGTAGAAATCGCATCGTTGAATTGAGCGTTCTGATGGCCACCAAAATCAGTCAAAAACTTGGCTTCACCAATTACATACTTGCCGTTGAAACGGCCAATAAAATCTAACCCTTTATTGCGGTTGTAATTTAGATGATTTTTAGCAAAAGCCATCATTTCAGCATCACCAGCATCCAAAACGGCATTATCCTTTGTTTTCACAAATTCATGCAGCCTAATGGGCTGGACACCGAGCGATTTTTTGTTTAGCCATCTTCTAAAAAAAGGTCCTATTTGTCGATTAGTTTCTTTCGGCTCCGAACAACGAGAAAAAATTGTGCTAAGACCCATCTCGTATAATCGTCCGCATAAACGGTCAACAGTTGCCGGATTCCTTTCAAGTGCTGACTTGTCTCGTTTCAAATAAGCAACGTAAGAATCTTTTATTGGGAAAAGATCCAGTTTAAGTAGATTACCTAATAAATCAATATTATTCTTTTGTTGAAACGCTTTTTCTATTTTTGTCCATAGACTTTTGTCAATATCTCTTACCCCCTCCGGAATGGTTGGATAAACCTGAAAAAGATCATCAAGATAACTTCTTTGGTTTGCATAATCAATGCTTAGCTTTGTCCAATAATTCATAAATTTATCTCCTTATATTATTTTATTATTATTTCATTGATAAATTAAGCTTAATCAAGTGTTCGCCAAAGGTACCAACTTGCTATGCTTCTATAAGGCCTCCAAGGTTTACTGATCGATATCATTTCTTCCGCAGAAGGAGGTTCGGAAAGTTTATAATTTACCTTGAAGGCTTTTCTGAGAGCAGCATCGCTGGCTGACAAAACGTCCGGTCTTCCAAGCCCAAAAATCAAAAACATTTCAGCTGTCCAGGTTCCAATTCCAGAAAACGAAATAAGTTTGCTGATAATTTCTTCATCCTTATTTTTAAGAATCGAGGTAAAGTTGAGATTCCCGCTTTCGACTGCTAAGGCCAGCCCACGAATATATCTCAATTTTGCCTTGGATACTCCAACAATCGGCGAAATAGTTGAAGGTATTTTTAAAATATCCTCGGGTGTAAAATATTGAGCACCGAGCGAATCAAGAAACTTTGCTTCTATAGCTTTTGCCGCATGAATTGAAAGCTGTTGACTTATTATTGAAGAAGCAAGAGCATGGAAAAGATTGTTTAACGATGGCCTAAGCGTGCAAGGGCCGTATTTCTCAATCAAAGTGTAAAGGGTGGTGTCCGAATTCCGAAGATGATCCACCGCTTTTGTCATAAAAGATTGATTCATCTTATTTCCTATATTATCAAAAGGGAAATCTTTATTTTATCTTATCATATGGCGCTATTTCTGTTAAGCTTTAAATATTTTATTCTCTCTTAGGGGGTGGGTGGGAAGACCCCCCGGCCTCGGCTTGCCCGCGTTGGTGCTCTGCATAAAAAAAGGAGCCGGTCCGGGAAAGGCCGACCCCTGATTTGTTAAGCCGCTTTCGGCTCTACCTGTTTTTCATAAAAGAGGTTGATTCTCTTGGGTAGTCTCTCTATGATTTCGCCGGTTTTCTTGTCTTTCTTCTCGACGATTACGAAGGACTTTAGGGCTTTTTCGCCTTTACGGACGATATAGCCGTTGACGAGCCACTGTCTGAACGTCAAGCAGTTTTCTTTTGGGTCGTACCTGTCGGCTTCCTCTTGGCCCCATCGTTCCGCGATTTGCTTCTGAACCAGGTTAAAGGTGTTCTCTGAGCCGGTCCAGTTTGATTTCTTTTTGATAATCATATATTTTCGGCGGTCTGTTGTTATCTGAGGTGGCTTGACCGCTTATCGCCTGCCTCGCCCAGGGGAAAGCGCCTGGTAGCCTAAACCGGTCAAGGTGGAGACTTGTACTACCTTGAAGGGTTAAAGGCTGGCGCTACAATGGGAAGAAGGCAGGCAAGGAAAGCTGTTTTTAATTTGGTTTTGGTTTGCGCTTGTCCGCCGTTCGGTGCAACCGATGGGCGGGGCTTTAGCGCCGTTTGCGCTGGCAAGCTGAAACGGCGTGCCTTGTGGTCGTAAGCGGGTAGGGTTTTGAAAAAAAACAAAAAAACGCCTTGACCTTGAATAGGTGAAGGCGGGTTTTTGGGAAATACCTTGAAAGCGTCTTTAAGCGAGTTTAGAGCGAAGCGAAAAACCGGCTGAAAGCAAAGCCGATGATGAAGAATGAAGAATGGGCTTTGAGCGGGTAAAGAAGGGGTTGGCGGTTTGTGCCGGTTTGACACCTTAAGAGTCGGCCTTTATAATGAAAGTATGGATAGCCAAAACAGACTATAAAACAAAAGCGCTTGCCGTGATAGCAAACGCTTAAATCAGATCGGGTCTCGCCGATAATTTAAAGTGAATATTCCTTGAAATACCGGCCAGCTTATTCAATAGGCCGGTTTGCCAGCTTATATATCCAAGAATAAGGTGTCTCAGAAGATAGGCCGTTGCCACATTGTCCGTGGTAGCGGCTTTTTTGATCTGCTCCGCTGATTGAGACCCAATCTGATCTAATTTAATTATACCACGAGGTTGCCATTTTACAGATTTTTTGATTTCTTTGTTTTCATTATATCGCGCGATTGGCAAATGGCAAAAATTTAAATAGAGTGCTTTTTGAATATTTTATTTGACTGCGCAAGATTGACAAAATAACTATTTTTTATAAAGATTATAAAACCTTTCTTATGAAAAAATGCTTACCCTGCCAAGCAGGGCCGGTATTTAAAAACAAGAAAGGGGGTATTTATGGCAAAAGATAAAAACTTTGTACTTTACAAAGACATTAAAGCAAAAATCACAATGGAAATGCTTTTAAAGCATTACGGCCTTTTTGACAAACTAAGACCGACAGGCAACAATTTAACCGGGTGCTGTCCGATTCATGGCGGATCTAACCCCCGGCAATTCTCGGTCAGTTTGGCGCGAAATGTTTTTAACTGCTTTGGCGACTGCAAGGCCGGGGGTAATGTTTTGGACTTTGTGGCCAAAATGGAGGGGGTATCAATCCATAAGGCAGGGGTACTGCTCAAGGAGTGGTTCCTAAACGATTTTTCAGAAGGCAAGAGGGGTAACATATCAAGTGAGCCAAAAAAACTGGTTAGAAAAGAAAATAAGGGGGTAAGGGCGGGTATTGAAGACAACAAGCCCTTAGAGTTTCAGTTAAAGAGTTTGCAAGCGGATCACGCCTTTTTCAAAGAGCGGGGCATTGATCCGGCAACGGTTCAAGCCTTTGGCCTGGGATATTGTTTGAAGGGCATGTTAAAAGGGTTTATTGCCATACCAATACACAATGAAAAAAGCGAATTGGTCGCTTATTGTGGGCGGGCTGTTACTCCGGAACAAATCGAGATCGAGAAATATAAACAACCGCCGAACTTTAAAAAGTCGTTGGTGGTTTATAATTTCAACCGTCAAGATCCGTTCGAAAAAGTTTTTATTCTGGTCGAAAGTTTTATTTCTGTCTGGTGGCTTCACCAGGCAGGATTAAAAAACGTGGTGGCTTTGATGGGGTCTTCTCTTTCGGATCGGCAAGAAGAATTGATTGTTAAAGCCCTGGGGCCTTCCGGCCAAGTCATTTTGCTCTTTGACGGTGATGAAGACGGCCAAAAATGTACGGCTGATTGCCTGGCAAGGCTTGGCAAGCAAGTGTTTGTCAAGGCGCTTGATATAAGTCCTTACGCCCGGAAGCCTCACCAACTAACGCCGGATCAAATCAAAGAGTTAATCCATTAATTAGAGAAGCGAACACAGTGCGCCAAGTGAAGCAAGCAACAGATGTAAATAAGGTTAAAACCCCACACCACTTGATTAATGAAAACAAGAATGTTGTAAGCCATCAAAGATTATAGCAAAAAACGGCTTTTAAATCCCAAACAAAAAAAAGACACCTTAAAGGGTGTCTTTTCTATTTCAATGTCTTTCCCGCTAACCGGTAATGACCCAACTATTGACTTCCGGCTGAAACAACGAAAGCCCATAGTCTGAACCTATCTCGTGGGGATTTTCAATGTTTTTTTGCCCAGGTGTTCAGCAGATAGAATCATAGCCCGAAAAACGGAAAGCTACGCCCAACAGTTGCCAATGTCGGGTTTAGCCTTGTGGGTCTTTGTTTTGGCCAGGGTCTGCCGGTGTAAAATCACTCTATATCTGTCTTTTTAATTAGTCAAGCAGGCTTAAAATGTCGCTGTCCTTGCCGTTTCGCCATATTTTATTAAGGGTGTTGCCTGGCGTTGCCGGGTCAAACTCTTTGTCTAAGGCAAACATAAATATACGCGAGCCTTTCTTTCTTTCGTCTATGTCTTTGACTGCTTGGATCATGCTATTAATCCGTTCCTTTGACTTGGCCAAAGTTAAAACCCGGACATTGGCAAACTTAAAATAATCTGTAAACACGCCGTCTTTCCATGATAGCCAATAGAGCAAAAACTTTTTATAAACTGAGGATCTAAAAAAATTATTGCTGTAGATCGGCATGGTCGAGCGGTCAACTTCCAGAAAAAAATAAGCGGTGCTATTGTCTTTGGGATAGTAAAGGGCAAAAGCATTGTCCGGAAAAATATTGAATACTTGTTTTTTCCCGTCAATGGCCTTGGTTATCTTCCAGGTGATCGGGTATTCCTTAAGAAATTTTCGGGGGTCGATAAATTCAACGTCTTTTCTTTCTCTGCACGCCATTTCGAGGCATACCATAAAGTTGGCGATAGACAAAGAGTGCTCCAAAAACACGGTTTTAACTTCCCGGTTTTTGGTGGTCCAGTCCACTTTTGAGCGGGGCACGTTAAGCGCTTGGCTCAAGTAATCCGCGCCCTTGTTGCCGATCCCGTAAACCATAGCCGAACTGCCGGACTTGTACGGCTTGATCTGCTCTCGTGGCCGATCCAGATAGCCAGCGTGATAAAGAAGTTGCAGACGTCGCAAAATAACCTGATCGCTTCCCGGAATTAAAGCCCTGATGTGTTCGGATGTTAAAAACCGGTGCTTGTAGATTTCCTTGATAACTTCAA
The DNA here is from genome assembly GCA_029572965.1 of Bacteroidota bacterium. Taxonomy (GTDB): domain Bacteria; phylum Bacteroidota; class Bacteroidia; order Bacteroidales; family DTGW01; genus JAKPQD01. The sequence goes on from JAKPQD010000213.1 coordinate 11,626, forward strand.
TGTCGCGCTCTTGCAGTTGAAAGGGGCGAAAGGCTACCCGCTTGAAGCGGGGTTTTTTCTCAACGTTTTTATTGTTCATATTTATAATTTAGTGCTTTTTCTTTTCCTGCCCGGAGCTTTGATTAAATCGCTGATTTCTTCGGGCTGTTCTTCGCGGGGTCGGCCTTGGGTTTTGAAGTTGTCCGGGTCTTGTTGGGGTTTGGGCTTGGCGAGCTCATAAAGGGCGTTTTCCCGCTCTTTTATTTCTTTTAAAACTTCTTTTCTTGCCCGTATGAAACCAGACGTTTCATAGTTGGTTTTAATAAAGCGGTCAATATGATTCTGCAATTCCTCGTTGTCTTGATAGCTTTCAATGGTGGGTATTTTAACGATTTGCGACTTCTGTTTCGGTAATTTTATTATAGCATATTGCTTGGGTAGGTTCACGAGCAGGGCCTTAACCTTATAGCGTTGCTTTTCCAGATCATAAACGGCGGTTGGCAGTATTTCAAGAATGGGTTTTAGGGCTTCGCTTTCCGATTCTGAATCGCTGGCAAATTCTCCGCTTGAATATCCATAACTTTGTGAGGAAAACGAATTGTTGCTTGATCCTTCCATGTCGGCCACTTGGCGGTTATATGCTAAAGGCTCATTTTCCGGATAAGACACGGTTTGAGAGCTTGAACGAGAAGATCCGGACCCGGAGCTTTGGCTTTGGTTTTCCGTATATGATGTGCCACTTGAATGGCTCCGGCCTTTCAAGACAATGGTTTCATAGCCTACAACCGTAGGCTTATTTAAAATGGCGATTGGCTCTGAAAGATCGAGCTCGCCCATAAAAACAAGCTCGGCCATTTTTTCGGCGTCGTCTGGAGCCAGTCCGCCGAATACTACTTTTGTCTTGGCTGTGTTCATAACGGCGTGATAGATGTCTTCACCGGCTTTGGTGAGTTGGTAAAGGTATTGATGGGCAAGAATTAAATGCAGTCCGAATTTTCGACACTCGTTTAAAATACTGGCTACATCGCCGTTAAGGTAGTTGGTGCACTCGTCAACATAAAGGTAAAAGGGGCGGCTTGTGTCCGGCTTTCTGGCCTTGGCGCATACCAGCATATCATTAATCATAAGCGTGCCTAAAAGCTTGGCGTTGCCTGAATCGTATTTGCCCTTATCGTTGAGATTTACCAAAACAATGGCGCCTTCTTCCATGATCTTAAAAAAATCAAGCGAGTGGGCCACTTGGCCGATAATGGGTTTGATAAAATCAGAACCTAAAAACCGGATAAGCCGGTTTATGGTAGACAAGAAAATTTCTTCAAATTCCTTCGGCCTTAAGCTGTTAAAATAGACCCATTCCTGGTGGTAAAGATCCTGGTCGATGTTGCCCGTAAGAAACGGCCGGATTTCCGGAACCTTTGGTTTTATGATAAGCTCAGAATCGGACAAGGGAAGTTTGTTTGCTAAAAGGGCATATAATAAGGCTCTTAAACAGCGCTCAAGGAGCGGTGTTTTGTCTGTGTTGTTTTCGCCCCACACTTTGGCGCAACCTTCGATCATACGGCTGACTACAAAAGACATTTCAGATCCGGCGCGCTCGCGGAGCGGGTTGAAATTAAAAGTCCATTCGTCTTCTGAGGGATTCAGAAGTATTATTTTTCTGCTTGATAGGTCGTATTGATTTAGGGTTATCCATTTAACGATGTTGTCATATAAAGAGCCGTGGGGGTCGATAAGGCAAAGACCGTCGCCGTTGATAATGTCTTGCCTTATCATGTGCTCTAAAAATTTGCTTTTCCCCTCGCCGGTTGAGCCCATGACGTGCATATGCTCGGCCCTGGTCTTGGGGTCAAGATAAACGTCTTGCCCGTCAAGATCGGTGCCTAAAAAAATGTCTTTATCGAAAAACTTGCTATAATTCATTTTCTCTTGCTCCGTATGCCAATGAATATTAAATCAAGTTTATCTAATTCTTTCTTAAGCCTTTCCGGGTCGTCTGCGTGCTTTTGCATAGCTTTTTTTCTCTCCTGATCCCAGGCGTCTTGGATCGTTTCGCCTACCTTCAAGCTGTCCTCGATGGTGAGCTTCATTTTTTCAGCGTCAAATTTCTGGTCAATCTTTAGTTCTTCGATTTCTTTTTCTCTTTGTTTTATTTTCTTCTCAACCCCAGAGCCGGTTTTTTCTTCAATTTCTTTTTCAACAGTAACCTTTTTCTTTGTCAGTTCGGCAACCCTAATATCGTGTTCAAGGTCTGCAAGGGTTTTTTCTTTATCCAATTTTTCTTTTTCTTTTCTTTTTTCTTCTTGTTTTTTTCTTATGTCTTCTTTCATTGCTTCCCCAATAATACCCAGGCCAACTTCAATAAATGGATCTGTGGGCAATTTTTCTATTTTTTTAAAAGTGCTTATCAATCCCCAAATTGCAAACCCAAACACTAAAAGGCCCCACATAACTCCTGTGGTAATATTTACAAAAAGCAGTTTTGAAAGTTTTGTAGAAATCTCTTTAGATTTTTCTTCTTTTTTTCTAATTTCAGGCAGATCGATTTTGAGTTGGTTTATAATATTCGCTTGGTTGCATGTCTCATGCCTCAATTCTGGGTTTGTGCAACCTATTTTTTTACCAACATATTTTATTTCTATTGGGGCGACGTTTTTTTGTTCGAAGTGTTTACAAATTTCCGGCCAAATTTCTTTGGGAATTACTTCTAAATTGATATAGCTATCTTTAAATTGGCTATGGCAAACGTTTGTCCATTCAGAGAGATTATTCTTAGGCCAAAAGCTTTCGCCGGTTTGATAATAATATACATAAGAACTATAGTCGGTCCCCTTTATTTCTTCTTCTAACTTATTTAAATATATATCCCAAGCTGAAACGGCCAGCAAAGCAATGATATAAAAAATCAAAAATACGGATTTTACTTTCAAATATAAAGCCCCCCTTCTTGACGGATTTGTATATGTATACTATAATCAACTATTCAATATCACTAATTTTTTACAATTAAATAAAACCCTTCTTGTTTTCAGCTATTAGCGCATAAAAAACGTTTTGTGCTCCCTTGGCTGTAAAAAAGCAAAACAACGCAAGGAGGGCCAAAAAATGGCTGAAAAAGGATCAAGGGAATGGGTTATCGATTTTATAAAACAAAATTTAGCGCCCGGAATAAGAGAAGAAATATTGGGATCAGCCGAGTATCACAAAAAAGAAATGTTGATTAAAGAATTTGAGAAAATGGGGCAAGCCTTCGTTAATGCTCCCCGGGAAACGTTGATTGAATACGCCTCGCTTGTCCTTCCTTTGTCTCAGCTTGTCACGATATACTTCAAGACAATGGATGATCTGGCCTTAAAGCTAACAGCCCTTGAAACTTATTTCGGTGTAAACGGTATTGACATTAAAGAGCTGGAAAAACAAAAAAAGCGCCAGGGGTTTACTCTGATAAACTGCGCTAACACCTGAGGGGAAACACTCCCCTCTTTTTTAATCTCTAAATAGTTAATCCTTTTTAGCCGAAGGCTAACGAGTTCCCCCCCCCCCGAAATGTCGGAGCCGGTTTTTTTCTGTGAGGACAAGCCGACAGGCGCAGATCCGAACAGAATAAAAAAACCGAAGCTCCCGACCCCGGTCTATTTTTGGTGAAGTCCGTTAGGACGAACCCGAAGCGAAGCGAAGCCGAAGGGTTGTGTTGTTGGCGTTCAGTAGAATGGCAACACACAAGACGAGGAAAAATAGACCGGGGTCGGGAGCGACAAGCGGACGACATTTCGGGGGGGCATTTGTGCCGATAGGCATGTAACATTACGAGTGATTTGTTAAAATCACGATGCGCAAATTACCCATACAAACCTTGATTGTATGGGCTTTTGTATAGCCTCTGTGCCACCAGAAAGCGAAAAACTAACTTAGTAAGTAAGTTAGTTAGTTATAAATCTATTCCCCTGTCTCGCGCGTATTCTTTAATTTTACTTGTGAAGATCGCACCCTTTGTTTTTTTAATATGGCCGGTGTCTCGGATTTCTTTTACTTCTGATAGTGCCCGATAAATGTCTTGGCGATCAAATAGCCTGGCCACTTTTTTATAAAAATTAATGCTTTGCTCATCTCCGCATAAGTCTAATATTTCTTGGACTAAATATGAAATTTCTGCTTCTTCCTTTTTGTTGGGGTTTCCATTATCTTCTTTAGCTGTTTTAAAATAGGGTTTGCCTTTGCGCCTAAAAATAATCATATCAGTTTTGCCGTCTATCCCCTTTACAAAGCTGACGGATTCTAAGAGCTTAAAACCTTTTTTAATAAGGCCTTGGGTGGCAAGTTTAACAGTTTCCTTTAAGTGAAAAGTTTTTTTAGCGTATATTGGGATAATTTCTGCAAATTTAAGAAGCTCTTTTTTGTGTACTGTTTGGGACCGGAACATTTTACTTAAATATAAGGCGATCCTTTGTTCAATAGGGCTCAAACTATGGAAGAAAGCGCCGTCAAAGTCGGTTATTAAAAGGCTATTTTTCTGAACACTACCATATAAAATATCGCTGGCCTTGATGGTTGCAAAGGGCAAGCTGGCTTGGCCGGTTGATTTCTCCTTAAATAAGTATAAAGATTCGAAAAGGTGGAAAGTTACGTCAACATAAGCCTGTTTTTCATTATCCCAAAAAGCATTTTTGGCCTCGATCACCATTCCCACTAAACATCTAAGATCTCGCACAATCATATTATAATTTTGGTTGCTATCTGATGTTAACCCTCTTTGTTTTATAAGGTTAAAAACCGAACCGAAATTTATAAACTGCGATTCAAATTTTTGGTCTTTCCAAATTTGGAAAAGATCAAACAGGGCTTGAAAAGTGCTTTCTGTGCCAAAGCCGTGTTTGGCGTCCGGATATACTTTCCAAGTTCTATTAACTGGCAAATTATCTTTTCCATAAATTATATCGGTGTAGGTGATACACTCTATTGCCTGGCCTGCTTTCTTTGAAAGAATAAATAAAGGAAACTCAGCTAAGGTGAGTTCGTATTTACTTGGTGATACCGTGGGCTTTTGATTAACGTCTATAAGCATGTCTTTATAATAGCATTTTTAAAAACCGTTGCAACCTTTTTAAACGTTATTTAATAGTTAATTTAAACGTTATTTACGTGCCAAAATACCTTTAATATTAGAGCAGTTATAAACATCTTTATCGGTAAAACTGCGGTAGTCTATCGGTATAACTGCGGGGTTTTATCGGTAAAACTGCGGTAGTCTATCGGTAAAACTGCGGTTACTATAAAAGTTTTCCACAATGGTCTTGGTAGGTCAAGGCACAGTAAAAAAAAGTAACTAACTTACTTACTAAGTTAGTTACTTTTAATTTGGAGATCTCTTTTATTATAACATTTTTAACCAGTCTTTTTTCTTTCTTCTTCTATTTTTTTTATTTGATCCGGCGTTAAATTGGTACGCCAATTCTGGCCAGGGTGTGCTTTTTCCCACTCCCTGCTTTTTCTTGTGTTTTCTATTACTTTTTTGTCTGTTGGTTTAAACATATAATTACAAAACTTGTTAGAAAGGGTAAATGGTTGTAACTAACTTAGTAACTAACTTAGTAACTTAGTAAGCTGGTTATTTTTGATTCTTTTCTTTGACGGCTATTAAAATATAGTCGTGCAGGGTCAGCCCGGCGATCTTGGCTTTTTCTATGGCGTCGGCTCGAAGGGCAAGGGGTAATTTTAAAGGAAAGGTTTTATAATTTTTGGCGAACAAATCATCGTCTGCGGAAACAGAAATATTGGCTTGCAGGTCGGCTTTAGCGCCTTTTATAAACTCGTCCGGGTTTACGCCTGGTTTTGTTGTTTTTAGGGTCATATTTTTTACCTCAATGATAAGATTTCATTATATAAATTGGTGATTTCTTCTTTGGCCTTCGGATCTGTCCACTCTAAAACGCTTTTCCCCTCGCCAAATGATTTTTTATAGGCAATTCTCGCATTAATGACGGTTTCCAGAGGTCTAACGTCGGCGTCAAAGCCGTCTATGGCTTCCTTGGCTTCTTTAGACAAGATGGTGTTGGTTTGCATTTGATTAAGGAGAAAATAGGCTTTAATGTCTTTGTATATTCTGGCCTCTTTCAAGAGATCCAAAACATCATTGACGGCCCAAAAATCAACTTGTGAAGGCATAGAGGGGATAACCAAAAGATCAGAGGCAAGAATGGCGGATCTAAAAACCGTGCTGTCACGGCCTCCGGCGTCAATTATGATTAGGTCAATGCTGTTAAAGTCGTTTAAGTCTTTATGCAGGGTCGGGGTTGTTATTGACATAGCTTTAATGTCCGTGCTTTCCCGGCTTGCTCTAAAGGCCATTGACGAGCCCTGCGTGTCAGCGTCGATCAATAAAACTTTTTTACCGTCGAGCGCGGCGCAAACAGCTAAATTACATGCTATTGTTGTTTTGCCTACTCCGCCCTTGGTATTTCCGATTGTTATAATCATATAAGTTAGTTAGTAACTAAGTTAGTAAGTAAGTTACTTACTTAGTTACTATATAATATTTGAAAAGAGTTTGCAAGGGGTTTTAAAAGAGGGGATAAAGACAAAATAAAATCTAAATAAAAATTTTATGAATTGTTTATAAAGATTTTTTCAAATTAAATCTTATGGTTGATTCGTCCATGTTTAACTCTTTGGCGATCTTCCGAAAAGATAAGCCGGTTTTTCTTAAATCCTTGGCCTGGTCAAAGGCAGGGCAGGGGATAGGGGGTCGGCCTAAGCGTTTGCCTTTGCTCCTGGCATTGTGAAGACCGGCGATAACACGCTCACGGATAATTTCTTTTTCAAACTCGGCTACAGCTCCGACAACATGGAAAAGAAGCCTGCCGGTCGGGGTGGTGGTATCGAGGCCGTTATCGTAAGAAACAAAATCAATTCCTAAAGACTGCAGATCGTCCAGAGTGGTGATAAGGTCTTTGAGGGATCGGCTCAGCCGGTCCAGCTTGTAGACCAGGAGAACGTCAAAACTTCGCTTCTTGGCGTCGGCGATCATTTCATTGAAAGCCGGGCGTTTGGTGTTGGAACCGGTAAAGCCGGTGTCTATGTATTCTCTAAAAAGTTTCCAGGATCGTTTCTCGATGTATTCCCGGAGAGTGTTTATTTGTGACTCGGTTGATTGCCGGTCGGTTGATACCCTGGCATATATGGCAACGGTTTTTATATCCATAAAATAGGTGAGTAAAAAACCCCCTTAAAAATGGGTTTTTAAAAGCCAATAAAAACGGCTATTTTCATGATAGCAAAAGGGTGAGTAAAAAACAAATGATTTATACGCAAAGGAAATGTATGATTTCTTTTTGATCATTGATTTTTATGATAGGATGAAAGAAAGATAATTTAATAGGTAAAAACTATGGCAAGGATAATTTTAAACAACAAAGAATATTCCCTGTATGACTTCGATAACGAGGCGGACTTTGAAAAAGCGGTCATTGAAAATCAGAAATATCTTTTTGGAAAAGATTCAATCTATGTGGATGTCAAAAAGAAGATTGGAAAAGATAATCACAAAGGAATACCGGACGCTTTCTTGATCGATTTTTATGATCCCAAGAAGCCGCAGCTATACATTGTTGAAAACGAAATAGCTTCGCACGATGTGTATTCCAATATCACGGAGCAAATCGCTCGTTTCGGGGCGAGCATTGTGTCTTCTGCCAATCAGATACGCAAAGTGCTTATAAAGGCGTTAGACAACGTGCCTCAAACCAAGAAAGAAATTGAGTCGTACTTGCCACAAACAATATTTAAAAACATAACCGAGCTAATGCTTTTTCTTACGGAAGAAAATGATATTAAGATCGTTGTTGCCATCAATGACGTTACTGCTGATTTAAACCTGGCTTTTAAGATCTTTAAGACTCCGCCGGACGTAGTGCTCTTGCAGCGCTATATGTGCGGGGATAGCGTATCATACTATTACGAACCAATGCGCGAGGAAATTGAAGACATTGAGATTGAAAAGATAAAGACGGGTAAGGCAGTAGATTTTGATATGGTCGTCTGTGCCGCCTTTGAAGACGGCTTCAAGCACGCTTATATGGAAAACGATGCTTGGTGGGAAATTAGACTTTCTCAAAAGGCCCGTGAAAATTTGAAATACTTGGCGATTTATGAAAAAGCTCCAGTTGCCCATATCAGCCATTATGCAGAAATAGACCGGATAGAGCCCTATAAGGACACCGGCAAATATATTTTATATCTTAAAAATAAAAAGACTGTGAAGCCGATTAAACTCAAAGGTGGCACGAAAGGAGAAGCCCCGCAGGCACCGCGGTATACTACTCTCTCTAAATTATTAAGCGCCAAAACGGTCGGCGAGCTTTGGAGTTAATACATAAAAAGACCCCTGACTGGGAAGCAAGAGGTCTTCAATTGATGTTTTTATGGCGCATGCTTTTGTATATGCAAGGTTGTTTTTTTGGTTGGTCATTATTAGGATTTCTGCGTTGCCCACGATTGTCTGCAAGATGTTGTTTATGTCGTGCACAAGATATGATGTGATCTCGTTCACGGATATGATGTGGTCAGTATTATTGTTTACGGTATTCTTTGCATACAATGTATTGTTCAATATGTCCTCCTATTATTTATTATTATCTGTTATTGTATTACTTTATATTGTAAGTTTTTTGGGCAGAATATTAATTTTTAGCTGTTGCCGATTTTATTTAAAGTAAATATATTTACTTTACATTATTGGCAAGTTGAGGATAATATTTGCCATTAATGATTTTTTTGTGTTTAATATAAGAGCGTAAACAATTTCAACGGAAGCGGGGTCCGTTTTGCAATGATAATATCTGCCGAAGGGCTATCAACAATAATTAACAATATCAGCGACGCTGTTTTTATACATGATAAAGTCGGTAACATTTTTTATGTTAACTAATTACATTATTATCACTTTTCACTTTTTTGTACCTATACCGTTTTTGCCGTTCCAGCTCACACGATTTCTTTTGGCTCAATGAAAAGCTTTATGCCAGTGACTATATCCTTGATTGTCCTTTTGCCCAACTGCCCGACTTTTTCTTCCAGATCAGCTTTGTCGAGCGTTATGATTTGCGAGACATTTGCAACACTATCCTTGGGCAGGCCCCCTTCGCCTTTTTTAAGGAATACATTACCGGGCGCCTTGGCTAAGGCCAAGTTTGAGGTGATGATGCACACAACCACAGTATTGATTTTGCTTGCATTGAACAGGTTGTTTTGTATTACGATGCATGGACGCCTATAGCCGGGTCCGGAACCGGCAGGGTTTTCAAAATCGACCCAGTATATATCTCCCTGCTTGATCAATACTCGGGTTCCTTCGCCAGTACTGACTGCTTGAATCGCTTCTTAACGGCTGTCTTAATGCTGGTATCCTCGGAGGCATCTGGGCTGCCGTAAACCTCGTTAATTTCGGCAAGAAGTTTGGCGTTGCGTCTTCTTTCGAGAAAATCCGCCATGGCCCGGGCAAAGACCTCGGATCTTGAACACTTGTGTTCAGCCGCATACGAGTTAACCTGTTCAAACATATCATCGGGTATAGATATTGCGGTTTTCATACTATAAGTATGAATTAACTTAATACTTTTGTCAAGCATGCATGATTCTTTTTAACTGATTTTTTTCACCGGATTTTTTGTATTTATCACGGTTAATGCAACTAAGACAATGTGGTGGAGATATTTTCATATAAAAAACCTATTTACCTTTTTTTCCAATAGTTTTATTGTTTTCTATATCAATAGCCATACAATAATTTGTTGCGGCAGTTTGGACAATGCCCATGTCTGCATAGACAAAGCCGCGATTCCAGTAAGCGTCCGCATCGTTTTTATTCAGCCTGATTGCGTTATCATAATCCCTTATGGCCGCCATGCTGTTGCCTATGAGATGGTTTACAATGCCCCTGTTGTAGTATGCATCGGCACTGTCCGGCGCAATCTCGACAGCCTTTGTGTAATCGGCAAATGCCTGCTTGTATTGCATTGAAAGCTGGTATGCAACCCCCCTGTTGAAGTATATAACGGGGTTATCCCTGAGCAATACAAGGCATGCGGAATAAAGCCTTATCGCCTCGCTGTATTGTTTGCCGTTGCTTGCATTAAGCGCTTTTGCAAATAATTCCGCAGCTTTTGCGACATTCTTTTTATTTGAGTTCTTTTTCAGTGGCAATGTTTCTATAACGCTGCTGCCGCCAAGCTCCCTTTTTTCCGGCTTTATGCTTTGTGAACTACCCCGCCCTTTCGGACGGAGCTTCCCGGTTCCATGAAGAGCCTGATTGCACTGCTTCTCCCCGGGCGTTACTTCCCGTGATTCCCACGGTAGATTTGTTTATGATGTTTATTGCAGCATTGTGATCTCTATCGAGAACAAGACCGCAGAACGGACACATATGTGTTCTTACGGACAGATTTTTCGGGACATTTTCACCACAACCGCTGCATATGACGCTTGTATTCCGGGCAGTGACTTTCTCGAACCGGCAACCAGCCTCTTCCGCTTTGTATGCCAGTTTCAGGAGAAATCCACCCCATCCTGCGTCTGATATGGATTTTGCGAGATGGCAATTGCGTACCATATTCCTGATATTCAAATCTTCAACAGCGATAAAACCGTAATTATCTACTATATATCTCGACACCTTGTGCTGAAAATCCGACCTCTGGTTTTTCACCTTGCGGTGCAAAGATGCAACAGTGAGCCTTGTTTTCATTCTGTTCGACGATCCCTTTTTCTTTCTGGAAAGGTCTTTCTGTTTGCGTATAAGTTTTTTCTCCGATTTTGTAAGGTATCTCGGGTTGTCTATAATTGTTCCGTCAGACAGTACGGCAAAGGATTTTACACCTACATCTATGCCTATAGATTTTATGGGTACAGGCTTACCGTCGGGATTGTATTCAACGGAAAAACAGGCATACCAATGGTTGCCGTCTTTCATAACGGTGCATGTCTTGATATCTCCCCTGATCTGGCGGTGCAGTTTTATTTTTATGTGCCCGATCTTCGAGAGCTTCAGCCTGCCATTTACAATATCGAACCCTGGCTTTTGCGGATATGTGATGGAATCGTATCTGCCTTCTCCTTTGAAGCGAGGGTAACCCGGCTTTGTGTTCTCTTTTAGTCTGCGGAAGAATCCCTGATATGCCTTTTCTACTCTGAAAAGCACATCCTGGAGCACCTGGGAGTGGACATCGAGAAGAAGCTGCACACGTTTTTTGTCAGCCACAAGTATTTTTTGCTGTTCAATACGTGACAAGCCTTTACCTGTTTGTTCATAGCGGTTCCTTCTGTCCTGGAGGCAGGAGTTATAGAGTATCCTGCACGTCTCCAGGGTTTGTTCAAGTTTTTGAGTCTGGTTTTTTGTCGGGTGGAGACGGTATTTATATGTTTTACGCATTCTGATTTTCGATATAATGTTTTATATCATCAAGCGTTACCTGTCCGGTGGATGCAAGAAAGTAGGAAGGACTCCAGAAGTGCCCCTTCCGTAGTATTTCTTTTACATATGGAAATTCTTTGAAGATCAGCCGGGCGGAAACAGATTTCATGCTGTTTACAAACTTCGATATCTGTATTTGCGGCTTACTGGAAAACAGAATGTGTATATGATCTTCTGCTGTCTCCTGTTCGACTATGTTTATACCGAAGGAT
>JAKPQD010000318.1 GCA_029572965.1 Bacteroidota bacterium
AACAATATGGTCTTTATTATATTCTTTACAAATGGCATATTGCGGGAACCAAAAACTATAGCGCACCATCACAAATTTACGTTCGTCGGCTATAATACTTATCAGGTCACCAGTATTAAACTTCCGTTTAATGCGCCCATTTGCCCAGCTAATAAGACCATAAAACATCCAGGGAATAATGATGAGCAATATAATCTGCCATATACTAAGGGTAACCTTCCGCATAAAAAAACCAGTGATAAAACCTCCGGCCGATCCTGCTATAAAGGCTACTGTGAGTATAATATCTTTAATATTAAAAAGATATTCTAAAAACTTCAAAATTTTTTCTTTCATAATGAAATAATTTATTCAAAATTAAAAAAATAACCATGAAGAAACAACTGTACTATACCGCCATAAGCATTACGCTTATATTGTTGGTCTTGGAACTAACTTACATTAATGCCAAAAGTATATTGTACCTGGTAGCCGAGCTTGGCTATATCGACAAGGCTTTTGCCATAATCGGCGCCCTGGCCTTTAGCATGGTAACCGTGCTGGTAATGCGCACAACTTCCAGCAAATGGATGCGTGTTATTTTTCCTGCTTTCGATGCTTTGCTGGTTTTTTGCGGGTTTAATGTAAAATTTGCAAACAACCTGTTGGACAACCCTGTTGCATTTTACCTGACTGTTTTTTATGCTTTGTTTGTTTTTTTCATCATGTATGGGCTCGGGAAAATTTCGTACGAACGTGATACGAACCGTATCATCAACGAACCAACACGAACCAACGACGAAACAAACCAAAAATTAACTGAATCAAACCGTATCATCGACGAATTAAAACGTATCAACCACGAAACAACCGAAAAACTAAACGAAACAATTCGAATCAACGACGAAACAAACCAAAAATTGATTGAATCAAACCGTATCATCGACGAATTAAAACGTATCAACAATGAAACAACCGAAAAACTTAACGAATCAAACCATATCATTGCTGATTTAAAGCAAAAACTTGCCGAATCAAACCGTATCAATAACGAAACATGCCGTATGGCCGGGCAATTTTTGCGCAACCATATCCTATATGAGGCATGGATGAGCAAAAAAAAGAGCGAGCAAAACCGTAATGGTTACGATGCCCGCATCAACCAACTGGCCGAAAGCATCAAGGCTGGCAAAAACATTTCTATTGACGAATTTTTAAAAGTTAATTTCGAGGAATAACTACTTGTATAAAGAAATCGGCATGGCTGCCAAAATGCTCTCGTATAAATTGTGCTTTATCGGGCACATCAATATTTCTTAAGTATTCGGCTGTTTCTATGAGCAGGTTGGTATAATCTTGTTGAAGTTTTTCTTTAAATTGCTGGATTTTTCTGAGATTGGCAAGATGTGTTTTTTGCGATAAAGTAAGCTCGCTTTCGTGTTTTTGTTCCATTAGTGCAATATATGCTTTTATTTTCTCCGGTTCAAACATGGCAGCATATTCACGGCTTATTTTTAATTGTGTCAGCAACATAGGCAAAAATGCCACCATAATTGTTAAAGTTAAACCGCTTAGTATTAACGAAATTGTTTCCATAATTTTTTTAGTAAAATTACTTATAATTTCATAATATCGTTCAATTTTCGTTCTATTTCATCTTCAATTGCACGTTTAAGGGTTTTCGACGGGCCAATAAACTGGCGTTTCGGTATCACCACGTTACGGTTACGCCCGGCATCGGTTACGCCCTGGTTATGCACGGGGGCATAATTAAACCCGTCTTTGCTGTACGCTTCGGCAGTAATTGTAACCTCGCCGGGCGATGTTTTGCGGTATGTAATGCTTTCGCCAAGGTCGCCCGTGTCGCCTGTAAGTATTTTACGCGTAGCACGTGCACCTCTTACGCGTGGGTCTTGTCGGCGTTTTACTTCCGACCATCGTTCATAAGTTTGGTCGGTAAAGCCTTCTTTCTGAAAACTTTCTTTGAAAAAGTCCACAGCCATTTTGCCTGCCACAATGGGCAGCTTATCGTTAATTTCTGACTTTAGCTTCGTAGCAAGTTCGGTAATACGTATTTTTAATTCATTGGCATTCATTTTTTTGATATAAAATTTGGGTTTCGAAAATTTCTGTTGTATTTTTGTATTGTTCAGGAGGCATTCCTGGACGACACGATACAGGGTGTATATCAATTTGATATACACCCTGTTGGGGTTTTATAAGGACGGTATAATTTCATTATATTTATTAATCAAAAATATTTTTTTATTTTTTCTTCTTTGATGTACGTATTTGAAAAAATCTTTAGTTTCCTGTGCGGTTATTTTACCTTTTATCCTTATAAATAAAATATCAGCTTTTAATAATCCCTCTAAAGCATTGTCCTTCATATTTCTCAATAATTTTTTTCCGGCTCCAACTTCTTTTAGTTCTACATAATTTCCATCGGCCAATACATCTGCGCAACCGTGTCCGGCATAATTGCCAAAATACCTTTTAATTGTAGGGTTTTTCTTATGTTCAATGGCTGGCAGGAACCTTATGTCTTTAAACCCGGCATTAAAAAGATATGGGACAAACTTGCTGTTTGCCCTGTCAAATTCGTCCCTTGCCAGAAAATGTACCTGAAATGACTTATTGTCATCGGTTATATAATCCAGGTACACCACTTCGTCAGGGTTATGCAGCACGCCAAGTTTAGGGATATGTTTTGGGATCCCGTAATAGTACGGGTGGTTGCGGCTAATCATTTCGTTGGTAAAATAGGGGTTGCCTTCGAGCCCCGGCGAAGGTGGGACGGGCTTTAGTTGCCCTTTTCCGGTAGGCGGGGCATCAGTGGTGCGCCAGCTGCATTTACAGCCCCAACGGCAGCCCGGGAAGTTATTGAGCCAAAACGGGTCGGTTTTTGCCCACACGTGGTTCCAGTAGCCCCGGTGGACTTCATCGGGGGTTGCAGCACGGCTGGGCAGCCATTCAATGTTTGGGTACATGGTTTCGGCCTCGAACTGCTCCCATTGCTTCACTATCCTGGTACGGTGCACCATTGTATTATATTCGGCTGCACTATAACGGTTAAATGTGTTGATAGTACGGCGGGCAAGCTGCATAAAGGCATCTTTATCGGTTGTGCCCCTACGTATGGCAATAAGGTTTTGCATGAGCTTGGCTGTTTTGGCTGCTGCAAACATGGTGGCATTATTTTTGAGCAGCTTCGCACGCTCTTCGTCGAGCCCCTCAATAGCCGAGTGAAATAAGTTGTTATATGGCTTAAAAACTTCTAAAGGCAGTTCGTTTACAAGGTCTTTATTTTCAGGGTTATTAAAAACATCTTCGGCAATATCGACCCACGATAGTTGATAAGGAAATAGCAGGTGACGTGGGAAATCGTGCAATGCCAGTTGCAGGCTCTTTATTGCCCCGCCGAAGTAGTCGCCGTCCATGGCGGGGCTTACACGAAAAAATCAAGCTCAGGGTTTTTGCTATAATTAAGCGCCTGTGGTTGGTTGTTGCGTGGGTTGTCGGCATCGAGCTTAACCTCGTAGGTTTGTTCTATATAGTCCTTATCGAGGTTCCAGCCGTTGCGCATCAAAGCTTCGTCAACCTTTATCTTTTCTGTCGGGTTTACGCTTGCATTGGCCACTATATCGAGCCGGTAACCTTCCGGGATATCGTAGCCCCAGCCGCGCAATACATTGCAAAAATCGTTATTAAACCAGTCTTCAATATCGGTAATATCGGCATTGGTAATATCGTCGAGCGTTTGCAGGTGTATTTCGGCCTGCGAATAGCTACCGCCGTCGTCCATGGTCATGGTCTGGCCAAGGATGGCTTTGCTTATTTCTTTGTTTATAAGGCTTATTTTCTGGGCAAATACGTTAAATGCATCTGAGCGGTTGTTTTCTTTAATATCAATGTCCACACGCTTGTCGAGTATGATATAACCGGCCAAACCCATGGTTTCGAGCCATAGTTGCAGGTCGGCTTTATGCTTTGGCGTGTCAATCATGGTGCGGGCTATACGCAGCGGTACGCCGAATATTTGTTCAAACTCGTCCCATGCAGCCCAGCTGTGGCGTTTGAAAATGGTAAGCGGGGCTACCTGCTCAAGTTTTCCTATGGCGCCGGCAAGTTGAATATACACGAAATGGTATGGGTAATCGGCTATTTTAATGTTTTCGCCCGAGGGGTCGAGCCCATTTTTTAAGATAATGCCCTTTTCTGGTATAACATTTTCGCGTGGCACATCGATAATTTTCGTTATATTGCCCCGGCTTGCCTCTTGTATAAGAATAAGCGAATAACCAAAAAATTTCGATTCTAATGCTCTTCTTATCAACGTTCTGAACCACCGTGTACGTATCAATTGTGTACGCTCAAAATCAGGTTTGCCGTCGGGGTTTTTTATAATAAATTGTTTATTGACAACACGTAATATACGGTTCTCGATAGCCCCCGCGAGGTGGTTGTCGAGCATGGCATCTTTGTAAAGCTGCTGCAATGGGTAAGTAAGCGGGTTAAACGGGTCGTGGCGTGCAATACGTGCCTGCTGCCAGTCGCTTATTTCTTTACGGTAAAGGCTTTCGTACAGCCGAAAATAATCAATCTCGTATTTATTGCTATCCACAGTTTGTAAAGGTGGGTTTTTGGCTAATTTTGCAGTATTTGCAGCAAGTGTGTTAACTTTCAATGTATTGTTTTTCTTATTTTTACTCTTACTCATTGTTGTTTGCTTTAGTAGTTCGAACTATATCTGTCATTACGGTTGCCAAATAATATATCGGCAGGGGTTTCAGTTTCTTCGCTGGTTTCTGTAATTTGTGGCAGCGTCCTGTCGGCAAATTCGCCGGTATTGAGTTTTTCGAGCCACAGCATGGCCTCGTCAAAACGCCGTTTGGCAGCCTGGTTTATTTCGCGGGTGTGGCGTTCGTATATCTCAAATATCACAATATCTTTGAGCTTTTTCAGTACGGTTTTATGGCGGGCATTGCCGGTTGCCGAAAATATCGCGTCGGTATCGTAATATTTGCTCAGGTAGCTGCACATAAGGCCAATACTTTCGTCTATGATTGCATTTACGATACTATCATCATAGGCTGTGATTTTATTAATGAGCTCCGATGTTGATACTGTTTTCAGTTCGTCTTTTGTAAGAAATGCCATAGTTTATATGTTTTAATAATTTCCACGTTTTCGCAAGCCAAATACTGGTTTAATTATCTCATCGTTAGCATCAAAACCAATAAGTTCCTGCGCTTTAATGATAGCATCCGATAGCGCATCGGGAAAGTCAGTTGGGTATTTGCCCCCTTTTTCAAAGTTGAGCATCTGCGCCTTAGCTTCTGCCCAATCGGGATTGTTTCCCAGCTCCTCCGAAAATGCCAGCGTACCGCTTGTAAGCACGCCTATCAGGGTGGTGTCTATTTTTATATATTTGTCCACATGGCTTTTTTGTGGCAAGGGCAGGAAAAACATGTTATGCTTACGCCCGGCCTGCAACCATTGTTGTTCATACACGGCTTCCTGTGCCACAGAGGCATCGTAATAGCTTACCAGTGCCGATGTTTGGCGAAGTACTTTTTTTGCCCGTGTAAAATGGTAGTCCATAGCGGTTTGTATGTCGCACTGCCGGCAAAACACATCGAGCACGGTAAGCTTGCCTTCATGCACGCCAACAGTTGCTTTGGCTTTATAGCACGCACTGTCGCTATAGGCTAAGTCCCAGTTTTCGACTATTAGAGAGTATTTATCCAATGGCAAAGGCTTAACCATGTGTATCATTTCCTCACGTATCCTCTTGCCAACGTTAATTGGCGTGTTGTAAAACTCGCCCGAGAGGGTTTCCTTATCGTGGGCGTACTGTTCAATTTTACGCAGGCATGCTTGGTGGGGAAAGCGTTCAGGCCAACTTGGTTGCCATTCGTGCATATTATCGGCCCTTATCTGGTCGTAGTATTTGTTTGTAAGGTTAACGAGGTACACAGCAGCATATTTATTGCGCAATACCTGGTTTTGCTTTGTATCTGTTTTTTTAATATCAAAGCCTTTTTTTGCCAGTAGCCCGTCTATTAACCCATTTTCTACAAAATAATTGTTATTGATGATGGTCCGTTCCGAACGGGTTGAGAAGGCAGCCTGAATATCGCCCATAATTTTGTCGATATATTCACGTGTAAGCCTTCGGTTTTGGGCACGTTTTTTGTCCTCCACATCGTCAATGCTTACATACTCAAGCCTGTACCCGTTTGCCCTCAGCCCCCTGAATGGCTGGTCAATCCCCAATGCCATAAATGTGCATTTATCGGTAGTCTCGAACATACCGTCGCCCCATGAACCATATACTTTTTGTTGGCCAAAGTCTTTTATTAACCGTGCATTATGTTCGAATTGTACCTGCAAGTCCTGCAACAGCATGGTTGCACGCAGCTCATTTGCACCTACAACCAGAAAAAATTTAGCTTTTTCACTTTGTTTGAGCGCTGCAATGTAGCCAAGATTTGCGTGTGTACTTTTTGCCCCTCCGCGAAACACAAGGTTAAACAGGGTAATAAAATCGTTTTTATATAGTTCTTTGTATATATCAGTGTGGTACCATGCGCAATTACAATCGGCAAGAGGTATTGCCGTATCTTTGCCAAAATAGTAATTAAAAAACTGGTTGTAATTAGCCGGTTTAAGCAGGCGTTCAATACGGCGTTGGCGTTCATCATCGCTTTCCTGTATGATCGTGTCAATTGTGGCGCGGGCAATATACTGGCTACGCTCCCGGAAGCGGTTGTTAAGTTCAATTATATCTCGTTTCGAAAGGCCCATAATTTGTTCAATTATTCATTACCAAGTACTTCGTCGGTGAGTTTGCCAATTACTATATCCATGTTTGCCCGCAGTTTTTGCAGGTCTTTCAGTGCCGTCTCTTTATCGGCGTTGGTTTGGGCATTTTGTATATTACGCTGGTATTGTTCGGTAAGCAGTTCAAATGCCTCGTACATATAGGTAAGCACCTGTTTACGTGCCGAAAAACGCTCGAATGCCATGGCATATTTGGCAGCATCATCGGGCTTTATCTTTGGCTGCTTACCTTCAAGCATATCGGCATAGCTTTCGAGAATAGAGTTGCGTATTTCAGATAGTGCAATAATTTGGCTCCGGCGGCTGCGTTCAAATTCATGCTCCCTTGCCCATCGGGATATTGTATTGGCAGAGAGCTTAAGGATTTCGGCAATGGTGTTAATATCAAACCCCTTCACGTATAGTTGGCGTGCATGTTCAATAAATTGCTTATGGGTTTCTTTTGAAAATTTGCTCATTTGCGCATTTGTTTTTTACGCAAAGTTTGCTATACCTGATTTTCAATGCAAATTCTTATTTACTCATTAAGCCTGTAGACTTAATGAGTGTAAAAATTTTCTCAATGAGTAAACGCTAATTTGCATTGAAACTTGCTACTATTCAACTTTGCTTAAAAATTTACTTGCAAATGGCCGAAATTTTAGAAATGGATTTTGTAATCGTCGATGAAACAGTCAATCGTTACGGCTGGCGGTTGCTTATTGATGGAATAGACACATCGGGGTTCATGGAAAACCCCGTTTGCCCTGTGCAGCACAATACTTATGAGGCAAGCATAGGAAAATGGAAAAATTTTCGTAAGGACAATGGCCGCCTTATAGGCACGCTCGAATTTGACCCCGAAGACGAACAGGCAGTAAAGCTATATCGTAAATACAAAAACGGCTATATGAATGCCGTGTCTGTAAGCATTATATCAATTGAAGAAAGCGAAGACCCGATATATCTTCTGCCCGGACAAAAATATCCTACAATAACCAAAAGCGAACTACTCGAAGTATCTGTGGTAACCGTACCCGGACAAAAAAACAGTGTAAAGCTATGTAAACCCGATGGCAGCGATTACCGATTAAGTTTAATTACAAAACATACAACTATGACAGAAAATGTGGAAAAACTAAAACAAGAGCTTGAACAAGCACGCAGGCTCAATGCCGAAAACATGATAAAATTGCACAAGGCGCGCGGTGTAGTCAGTGATGCCGAAACAGAAGAGCTTGTTGCATTGGCACAGCTCGATTACGACCGTGTATCGCGCTTGCTCGATGCCCGCCAGCCTGCACAAAATAAACCGGGCGAAAACCTTGCCAAACAGTTGGTTGCCTTACATGCAAGCCGGCTTGGGTTAACCCCCGACGAAATTGCCATGTACGAAAAAGCGGCGCAAACCGACTACGAGGCTACCCGCAAAGCGCTCGAAGCCCGCAAAGGCAAGGAAGTAATAGATGCTTTTGTAAGCGGGATGCAAACCTCCGAAAATAAAACCGACGACCGCTCCAAATGGACATTTCTGGACTATTACAAAAACGACCCGTTGGCCCTTGAAGCGATGGCCCAAAATGAACCTGAGCGGTTTAAGCGTTTAGAGGCCGAATTTTTAAACGAAAGTAAAAAAATGGGTTGTTATACCACCCCGGCCTAAAAAATGCAATGCGAAGCCTGCGAAGTGGCTTGCGAAGGTTTTTTTAAATTAATGATTAATGACTAAAAATTTAATTCAATAAAAATGGCAACAGAAATTACCTTACCAACCCAACAAATTGTATTTATCCGCTCGTTGCAGGAAGAATACAAAAAGATAGACACCTGGCTGAACGAGGCACAGGATTTAAGTTCGTTCGTTGAAAACGGGCAAACATTACGTTTCCCGGAAGCAGGTGCAGCGCCTGCTGTCTATAAAAACCGCACCACCGATGTTGATAGCGTTGAACCAACGGAAACCGTGTACGACGTTACACTCGACTATTACGACAGCCAAAACTATAAAATCCGCAACATCTGGAACCATGCCCTGCCGTATGATAAAATACAGTACTACACCCGTTTGGCAAGCCAGGCAATAGTTGAAAAAGAGATAGCCGATGCAGCTTATACTTTTGCCCCGGATGCTGCCGGTGCAAAAACAATTATATTACCTACTACGGGTGGGGCACGCGACGGCTTCAAAATGGCAACGCTAGATGATATTATACGTCTTGCCCGCGCATGCGACAATGCCGGTTTCCCGGATGGTGGCCGTAACCTTGTTTTGCCATCGGACATGTGGTGGGACTTGGTAAGCAACAACGACATACTTAAAGCCCAGCTAAGCTATCAGCAAAACAACGGGGTAATTAACCCGACAATTGTCGAATATTACGGGTTCCGTATCCACAAGTCATCGGCTACCCATGTGGCCTACAATGTAGGCACCAACCAAAAAGCCCCACAAGGTGCAACTATTACCGGTAATGTTGTACCGGCAGGTTTTGTGTTTGTTGGTACAAATGTATTCCGCGCAGGCGGGGCTTTCGAAATGTTCCTTACGCCGAAGCAAAACAACCCTGCCGGACGTGCAACAGAATTTGGATTTGCCCATCGCTTCAAGGCCGATTTTGTGCTGAGCGGGCAACGTTACTCGGCTTTGTTATACCAAAACCTTGCACCCAATTTTAGTTAGTCAATTCAATAGCAATGCAGCGCAGCTTTTTATATACAGCAATAAAAAATAAGGCAAAAGAAAGCCTGCCGTGGGTCAATTATATTGACCTGCAAAAAGGCCAATTCCGCCGTCAGGAAAACAATTACCCTATACCGCTGCCTGCATTGCTCATTGAGTTTACCAATGTTAACTATGCAAATACCTTGCAAGGAAAGCAAACGGGCGATGTTACCATAAACATTGAACTGTATTTGCCTTGCGTTACCGACAGCTTCGACAATGCCGAGCTTGAGGACGAAACAATCCAACTGCTCGACAAATGGGACGAGGTTTACAATGTTTTACATGGGTTTAACTGCGGACAAATAACCAAACTAACCCGCACCCGTGAACAGGCTGCCGACTATGGCAACGGTTATATATGCCTTCGCAGCGAATTAGTAGCCTCAATTGTTGATAAGCAACTAAGCCAAACAATTAAGATACAACGCCCAAACATCCAAATTGAGCCAATACATGGATAACAAACAACTAACCAACGATATTATTGCACGCGTGGCACGCACAAACGGCATTGAGCCGGCAGCGCTCAAGGCTATATCGGTTGTCGAAAGTGCAGGCAATGGTTTCCTGCCTGACGGGCGTTGTAAAATACTTTTTGAAGGGCATATTTTTTGGCGCCAACTGGTAATTGCAGGTATAACGCCACAGCGATATACTGCCGGCAATAGCGATATACTTTACGAGGTATGGGACAAAAGTAAATATAAAGGAGGGGCAGAGGAATATAAGCGACTGGAAAAGGCTATGAAAATATACCGCAAGGCTGCGCTGAAATCGGCAAGCTACGGCATGTTCCAAATTATGGGGTTTAACCATAAATACTGCGGTTACGACGATGTAGAAACATTTGTTGCCGATATGGACGAGTCGGTCGAAAAACAGCTTACGGCAGCCATAAAATTTCTTAAGTCGCTAAACCTTGTTGATTATATGAACGCACGCAATTGGTGCGCCTTTGCAAGCCGTTACAACGGGCCTAAATATGCCGACAACCAGTACGACTTGCGGTTAGAAAAAGCATATTACGACAACATAACGCTAAACTCATTACCGGCATGAACGAAATCATCATAGGCATATTATCGGCCATCGGCGGCGGCAGCTTTGCGGCATTGGTCAACTTTATAGCAAACAGGAAACTGGTTAAAAAACAAACTTATAAAATTGATATTGAAACAGAAAACATTGCTATACAATCGTTGCGCGATACACTTGAGGCGTTGCGGGGTGAATATAATGAACTAATCTCCGAACACGAAAAGCTGAAAAAAGAACTTGCGGCCTTAAAACGTGAACAAAGCCGGCTGCGCAAGGCCATTGAGAAAATACAGGATTGCGAAAACCGCAATACTTGCCCTGTCAGCATTGAACTACAAAACATAAAAGATATTAATTCTAAAACATTATAATATGGCAAAGGAAAAAATCCAAACAGCGGAAGAAACTACTATGGTAGAAACTACCGAAAAATACACCGATAAAGATGTAAAGCAAAAAGCTAAAGGGCTGATGCAACAGCTTGGGGTTGAAATCATATACTACTCCACCGACGGTTATTGGTTTACCAAAGCCGACCTTGCCGGGGCCCATGCAAAAAACGCTAAAGTAGAAATTACCGAATTTAAAAACTAATGCAGCATGTTACCACGTGTAAAAATATATTATGAAAATGGCAGCATAGGCGCAGCAACGCCTATGGAAGACGGGGTTTGCGGCCTTGTGGCAAGCGGTGTGGCCGTATCAGGCACATTTGCCCTCGAAACTGCCTATCTGCTAACTACATTGGACGACCTTACCGCCCTTGGCATTACCTCCGACAGTAGCGATGCCAATGCGAACATTTTCAAAGCCGTAAAAGAATTTTACGACGAAGCGCCTGTTGGTACTAAACTATGGCTCATGGCTTATGACAAAACAGTAACGTATGGTGCGTTATTTGACAAAACAAATAATTACGCCAAAAAGCTTATTGTGGCAGCCAATGGCGCAATCAACTTTATTTTTACTGCCATTGCCGACCCGACAGGTTACACCCCGACAATCGTCAATGGACTGGACAGCCAGGTAGCAACCGCTATGCTCAAAGCCCATGAATTGGCCAACTGGGCTACCGACACCCTTTATGCGCCATTGTTTGTATTACTCGAAGGCAGGCATTATAATGGCAATGCCGGCAACCTTGCCAACCTTGCCGAGAACGAATACAACCGTGTTGGGGTGGTAATAGGCGATACCGTAAGTGGTAGCACAGGGGCATGTAGCGGGTTGGTTGCCGGACGTTTGGCGGCTATACCCGTACAACGTTCGCTAATGCGTGTTAAAACAGGTACCATTAAAGCCGAAAAACTCTATATCGGTACGCAGGCAGCCGAAAACGGGCAGCCCGATGTGGTTAACGATGCAGGCTATATTTGCCCAAGGACTTTCGTTGGCAAAGCAGGTTACTACTGGTGCAACGACCATCTGGCCACTGCCGACAGTGACGACTACAAGCTTATCCAACGCCGCAGGGTAATAGACAAAGCTTATCGCATTGCCTACAAAACCCTTGTCGAAGAGCTTGGCGACGAAATACCCGTTACTGACGATGGTTATATTCCGGCGCCTGTTTGTAAGCATATTCAAAACAAGGTAGAAACGGCCATCGAAAACCAGATGACCGCCTACGGAAACCTTGGCGCTGACCCTTCAAACCCAAAAGATACAGGCGTTACATGTTATATTGACTATAAGCAAAATGTGGTGGCAACATCGCTGCTTAAAATCCAATTACGTGTAAAACCTTTCGGTTATCCTAAGTATATTGATGTGTACCTTGGCTTTAAAACTACTAATTCTTAAAAAACTATGGCATTTGACAGCAGAGAATATGAATTTGCCGATATTACCTTAATTATGGGAGGTAAAGATATTACCGGCGTGCGAGGTATTAAATACACCGTAAAACAGGAAAAAGAAGCCATATATGGCAAAGGCAACGACCCCATTAAAATACAAAAAGGCAACCGCAGCTACGAAGGCGAAATTACCTGCCTTCAGAGCGAACTCGAAAGCCTTATACTTGCAAGCGACGATAAAAGCATCCTTAGCCTGCAGCTCGATGCCGTAGTATGCTATGGCAACCCTGCTAAGGGCGATGTGCTTATTACCGATGTGTTGCAGGGCATACAATTTACCGAAGAAACTATCGAGATGAAACAGGGCGACAAGTTTGCAGAAATCAAGCTGCCGTTCATTTTCCTTCGAAAAAAAGCTCAAGTAGTTTAACATTTTAAATTAATAATTATGGTAAAAAAAACAAATGAATACTTAGGGCAGGCAACCGACGAACAACTTAGCCAGTGGCGGGCAAAATATGGCGAAATATACGCCATTAAAGTAGATGGGCATATTTGTTATTTGCGCAAGCCCGACCGTAAAATACTGAGCTATGCCGGCACCGTTGGCACTAAAGACCCAATTAAATTTAATGAGCTACTATTACAAAACTGCTGGCTTGGAGGCAGTGAAGATATAAAGACAAACGATGAGCTGTTTCTTGGAGCATCGGCCAAGCTGTCGGAACTTATACAGGTAAAGGAGGCTGAGCTGGTAAAGCTTTAGAGGCTGCCGAGGTTGGCGATAACGATTGGATACGAAAATTTAATGCGTTCTTGCGATACTATTTTAATGTTGACCCCGACAGCCTGTCGGACAATGATTGGGCTGCATGTATCAAGGAGCTGCTGTGGATACGGAAAATGGAAGCTAATCAGCGTAAAATTATGTAAACAATGACCGAAGCTATAAACCCAATTATAACAGGCAATAACTTACGCAACACCCTGGCATAATGTTTTGCTTTGGCTTCTGCAACCAGCTCTTTAAAAAAATTAAAAGCCTGTACGAAAAATAAAATGATGTTTTTCGGGATATGGTAAAAAATAAAATAACCTGTCCAGTAAATGGCTGCACCAATTAACAGAACTATATAGAAAGTTAAAATACCTTCTAACATGGCAAATGTATTAGAATATACATTAAGTTTAAACGACAAACTTAGTGAAAAGTTACGAACTATTGGCATAAACTCCGAAAAATCGTTAGAGGTATTTTCCCATCTCGAAAAACAAACACAAACGGTCAATAAGGTTATGGGCGATATGGGCAAAAGCGTGGCTACGCTCCAGCAAAAACTTGCCCTGCTAAAGGCCGAACGCGACTGGGTACCAGCCGGTAATATTGATACTTTAAGGGCTTACAACAAAGAAATAAAATCGCTCGAAAAAGAAATTAATAAACTTCAAACCACCAATGGTGGCAAAATAAAAACATGGTTTAAAGATGCGTTTTCGCAATTGCCCGGGGCAGGCTTAATTACAAACCCATTAGTAGCTATAGGTGCAGGCCTTACAACAGTAAGCAAGCTCGGCATGGAAGCCGAACAAACCGCCGTATCGTTTGAGGTATTAACCGGCAGCCAGGAAAAAGCCAATCAGCTGCTCAACGACCTGAACAATTATGCCGCAAAAACACCTTACAGCAAGCTAAATATACAGGATGCCGCCAAACAAATGATGGCTTTTGGGGTTGAGCAGGAAAAAGTTATGCCTTACATGCGTATGATGGGCGATATTGCCATGGGCGAGGCCGGTAAATTACAAAGCCTTACATTGGCATTCTCGCAGATACAATCAGCCGGCAAGCTCACAGGGCAGGATTTGCTTCAATTGGTTAATGCCGGGTTTAACCCTCTGCAGGAAATCAGCCGCACCACAGGCGAAAGTTATGTATCGCTCAGGGAAAAGATGGAAAAAGGGCAAATATCTGCCCAAATGGTGGCAGAAGCATTCCGTACGGCAACATCGCAAGGTGGAAAATTCTATAATATGACCGAAAAAATCGGCCAAACCACAGGGGCAAAATTATCCACCCTGCTCGACAATTTGCGGGAAACGGCAATTAAACTTTTTGATATAATAGGCCCTGTGCTTAACCCTGTGCTTGATATGTTCGGGCGGATAATTGAATGGGTATCGGTTCCACTAAAGGGGGTAGTTGACGGCATAACATGGTTTTATGATAAAATAAAAGAAGGCCACCCGCTTGTTACGGCATCTGTCCCATTACTGGCAGGCTTAGCAATCGGCATAAAAGGTTTGTCATTTTCCATAAATATGGCGTCAATGGCAACAAAAATATGGACAGGCATTCAGGCAGCTTTCAATGCGGTTATGGCAATGAACCCTGTTGTAGCCGTAGTTGCTGCAATAGCTGCACTAATTACAATGGTAGTGCTGGCCTACCAGAAAGTAGGCTGGTTCCGTGGCATAATTAAAGCTACATGGGAGGTGATTAAAGGATTTGGGCAAATGCTATATACATTAATTATTGATCGTATTATTAGTTTTGTGCGGGGCATTGGCAAACTTGGCGAAGCGCTGTATAAAGTGTTTAAAGGCGATTTCAAAGGGGCTTGGGCGGCAGCCAAAGATGCCGCTATGGATATTACCGGCGTAAACACTGTAAAAAAAGTGGTTGGCCAGGCTAAGCAGATGGGGCAAAACGCTGCATTGGCATACCACAAAGGAGTAGAGGAAATTGAAAATAAAAAACAGGCTGCCGGCCTCAAAAACAACGAGCTTATCGGCAACAAAGCTGGGGTAAATACATCGTTGACAGATGCCGTGAATGCAGGTAAGCCAACAATAGCCCAAAACCCAGAAACAACCAAAACAGCCGAAACTATCCAATCGGGCGGGGCACGTAATGTTACAATTAATTTACGCAACCTTATCGAAAACGTTATATACAACGGTACAATGCAAGATAACAAAGCCGACCTGCAGCGCCAAATGGAAGAATCGTTTATACGCCTGCTGCAGGCTGCGTATAGTGCAGGATAATTTTAATATATATGAAAGACCCGATAAAAACCATACACGATAGTACCAATATAGCGCTTAGCCACCAAATGGCGCTCGGGTTTGCATTGCCACCTATATACCCGCTGCGCACAATAGTGCGGGTGCCAGAAATTGACAAAGATGGCAAGGCTGCCGACGAATCGCTCCAAAACGATATTAAAAAAGGGCTCGAATCGCTTGGCTCTACATTATGGCAGGTACCTATCACCCTCAAAATGGGGGCCGATGAGTTTATGCTGCCTATTGACCCGGTTATTGCTATTTCAGGTAATAACAAAATTATCAGGCGTTATGTCAATAAAAGCCAGGTTCGTGGTTCTATTAAAGAACGCTGGAACCAGGATGACTACGAAATTACCATCGGCGGCATTATTACCTCGGACGAAAACAATACCATATATGACTATCTTGCCCGCCTGAGAACTTTTTGCGAAGCCCGTGAGAGCATAGGCATTGTATGCGATTTGCTCAACAATGTTTTCGATATACACTATATAGCTATTGATAGTTACGATTTCCCGTTTACACGCGGGGCGGACAACCAGCAGTTTACTATCAAAGCCTTTAGCGATGATAATTACCTGTTATTAACCGATAATGTATGATCTACAACCTTGATTATCATATTAACGTTGGGAATTATACGCTCAAAATGATAGAAAGCGTGACAATAAAACGCTCTGTCGAGCTATTGTCCGACACTGCAGTTATAACCCTGCCGTCAATGATTGCCGGCAAGGCCATAAATGCTACCGATAGCACATTGGATTATCTCGAAAAAACAATAAAAGCCGGAGATAAAGTAATTATTTCACTTGGTTACAACGATACGCTCACTAAAGAATTTGAAGGCTATATCGAACATATCGAAAACGACGATAATGCAATAAAGCTACACTGCGAAGATGAAATTTATCGCTTTCGCAAACCTTTGCCCGACAAACAATTTACAAAAATCACTCTTAAAAATTTATTGTCATGGGTAATTAGCCAAATAGACAGCAGTATAAAACTTAATTGCGACTACGATTTTACTTACGACTCGTTTGTAGTCAAGGGGGCTACCGGGTACGATATACTTAAAAAAATACAGGAAGAAGCTAAGCCAAACGTGTATATGAAAGATGGCACGTTGCATATACGCCCGCAATATGTAGAGATATTTGGCGAAGCTGCGTATGATTTTATGCAAAATATTGAGACATCAAAACTTAAATACAAACAAGCCGAACAACGGAAATTACTTGTCGAAGTAGAAGGTAAAAGCGCCGACGGCAAAGTAATTAAAGTCGAAAGCGGCACACCGGGAGGCGAACGCATGACTATTAAAACATCGGGCATTAGCGATAAAAAGAGCCTTCAGCACATAGCGGATGAAACGCTTAAAGCGCATGTGTACACAGGATACGAAGGAAGTTTCACTGGATGGCTTGTGCCTTTTTGCGATGCCGGTTATAAGGTTACTATCGTCGATAAAGATTATGAGTTCAAAAACGGTTCGTATTATGTTCTTGGGGTCGAGGTAAACTTTTCGGCATCGGGAGGCGAGCGCACTGTTGCTATTGGTAAAAAAATTGACTAAACATTATGGAACAGGTTACATATATTAAACAATTGCTTAAAGCTATTGCCAACAATGGCAAAAAAGACATATTGTTTCAAGCCGAAGTTATTGATGTAAAAAACAATACATGCACCATTAAAGAAGGCAACATTACATACGAAAATGTATATCTGCTCGCTGCAATGTATAATGGAAATGATACATTATATATTAAGCCCGCAACTGGTTCAATAGCGCTTGTAGCCGACACATCGGAAGGCGAACGGCGCAACATGGCAATATTGGGTTATACGGCCATTGATGAGATAATTGTACATGGCGGTAAAAACGGGGGCATTCCAATAGGTTCAAAATTAGCTGAATGGATGAACAATGTAGCCAACGACCTTGCAACATTGCAACAACTATTGCTTACATCTCCCATAGCAGGCAATGGTGCCAAAGCAGCTATACAGTTTGTGCCTAAAACAAAAACAATAACAGCCTCAGATATTGAAAATACAAAAATAAAGCATTAAGATGAATGATATTCAACTAAATACCGAAATAGACCTGTTAATAACCAATGGCGATTTTGCTGTTGGGGAAACAACCAATCAGGATATTTTTTTACTGCTTAGCTGCGATAAGGGCAGTATTAGGCAGCATCCAACAATTGGTGTAGGAATAAGCAACATGCTTGGCGATAACGATATTAATGCGTGGAAACGCAGTATCAGGGAAGAATGTAATAAAATGGGGCTATTAATTGAAAAATTGAATATAAGTAATAACGGACAAATAGAATTACAAGCAAATTATAAATAACATGAGCATCCTCAATACCATTACCTCCGGTGCCACCGGACTAATTAAAGCCGTAGGCGAAGCCATTGACCGCAACGTAACCAACCAGGGCGAGAAACTTGCATTGTATAATGAATTACAGAAGATTTTGAATGAAAACGAAAAAGAACTCACAGCCCGTCATGCTGCAGATATGGCAAGCGATAGCTGGCTGAGCAAGAACGTACGACCACTAACGTTGATTACGCTATTATTGTTATATCTATTATTTGCTTTATTCGATGCTATCAATGCCGTACATATAGCCAAGGCTTATATTGATATGCTCGAAGAGCTGACGATGTTAGTTATGGCATTTTATTTTGGCAGCAGGGGCATTGAAAAGGTAAGCAGGAATATAAAAATTGGCAAAAAGTAATGGCTGGAATAGTTACATACGACACTATTATTGTCCAACAAGGCCAGTGCCTGCTCGACATTGCCCTGCAAGAATACGGCAGCGCCGAGGGCGTGGTCATGCTCATGCGCGACAACAACCTCAGCCTCGATGCCAATCTCTTACCAGGCACTGCGTTGGTAGTGCGCAACACGCCAATTAACAAGGCCGTGAAAAACTACTATGCGGCTAAGCGGTTGAAGGTGGCCGGGGCGGTCGAAATTGTGCCACCTGAAGTAGTGACTCCTGAAATAGAGGTAACTGAGCTTTTTACCAGCTCGGCCAAGATTATCAACGCTGATATTAGAAGTGTTCATTGCGCTTTTACCTGTGAAGGAGGAAAGATTATTACCAATGCGGCGGCTTTTAGTGAAGAATTTACACAAAGGCAGATGAATGGAATTACCAATCCAATTACTGCATGTTGCAGGAATATGAATGACCTGTCTAAAATTATTTTTTCTTCCGGAGGACTATTATACTATACTCTTGATTATGGCGCAACAATAAACAGGTGGTATCCCGAATGGGACTATTTTATTGGTGAAGTTGTTTACCTTAATGGCCGAGATTGGTTTTACAATAATGGAGTGCCAAGTCTTATGGCACCTCATATAATTTTCAGGAATAAACAAGATGGCAAACAATATATAGGTTATTTAGCGTCGACTGGCAGTACGGTTGTTTTCCAAGCCGTGACATTTAATGGTGGCGATATAAAGCGTATATCATGGCCAAACACTGGTGTCGCTGTTACAGATACCTGCTTGTATAAAACTTCTGGTTATTGGTCTATTAGCAATGGAGAAACCCCAGGAGATTGGTCTAAAGTAGTATGGGTTAATAATAATTACAACAATAATGGATGGTCAGCTGACCGCTATAATATGGCTGTCTTGCCCAATAAGCTATATGTTGAGAAAAATTACACTACTCCTCCAACCGATTTAACGCTTGCTTTTGACATATATACTGACGCTTATTTCTATAGGGTTGATTTTTCGTTTTTGCTTGGTACATCATTCTATTTGGTCGGGAAAAAGTATGGTCATAATGGCCATATAATCCGCAAACTATTGCCGGATGGCACTTTCAAAACGGCACTCATGCTTGATTATGAGCTTAAAAATCTTAGGCCAATCATTCTGGGCAAAAATGCAATCATTGGACATACCGACTATAAAATAATAAAATTGACATTAAAATAATGGCACGAACAGTAACCGAAATATACAATGCTGCCTTAGCGCAGAAAGAGGCCACACCGGAACTGGCCGCATTGACAAGCACCAGCAAAACCGCACTATGGCGGCTATGGCTGTGGTTAGTGGCATTCGTAACCGCCACGCACGAGGCGCTCTGGGACGAATACGCCAAAGACATTGAAGCCAAAGGCCGTGCCGCTATTGCCGGTACTGTAGCCTGGTACCACTCGCGCGTGATGGAGTTCCAGGACGGCGACACGCTTACGCTTATTGACAACGTGTATCAATACGGGGTGGTTGACGAAACAAAGCGTATTGTCAAGTTTTGCTCCATTAACGAGGTCGAAGGGTCATTATACATAAAGGTGGCCGCCGCCGATGGTGACGGCAACCCGGTAATAATTGACGGGGCATCGTACAGCAACCTCGACAACTACCTTAACTTTATCAAGTTTGCAGGTACCCGCCACAGCCTTATAAGCCTTGCGGCCGATAAAATTTTTATGGACTTGAAAATATATTACTCAGGCGTACCGTACAGCGAGGTGAGCGCCAATGTATTTGCGGCCATTGTGTCTTATTTGTCCACCCTATCCACCAAACATTTTAACGGGGCGCTGAAAAAAGCTGCATTAATAGCTGCCATTATGGACGTTGACGGCGTTGACGATGCTTATTTTAGCCTGCTACAAAGCAAGCAGGGCGATAACGCGGCTGTAGGCATCGACCGCGAAACTATTGCCGCATCTGGCTATTGGCAACTCGATGGCGGCAACCAAATAACCTCTACCGTCAACAACCCCGATGGCAGCATAACTACATCTACAGACGGCAATGTATCGATTACTTATATTGTAAGCTAATGTACAACCACGATATACATACCGTAACCGAACAGATATTGCCGCCACACTTGCGCAAAACTGCCCATGTGGCATGGGTTAAATTGCTCACTTCTATGCTTGGCAATACCTGGGACAAATTCCGCAACTCGGGCAATGGCGCTGTTGCTGTTATCAACGACAGGCTCAATTACAACGGTCAGGTATGCTACCTGCTCAAAGCATTGGTTGACAAGGTGGCGCATAACCCGGCATTGATAAGCATCGAACAGAACAACGACGAACGCTGGCAGGTATATATATATAACTTGTCAGATGCCCAAGACCAGGACGCACGGTTTATTTTTAATGAGGTTGACATGGCTGGCCCTTTGTTTACCGAAACGTATATACTCAACACCACAGATTATATGTATGATTATGATTTTAAGGTGATGATATACCCAAGCCTCGATACTAATGAGATAAGGGCCCAGATAATGAATATTGTCAACCTGTATAAGGTTGCTGGTAAAAAATATATAATTCAATCTATTATGCTATGAAACGAGCAGATTCCTTATTTTATTTATAAAATTATTTACGGATGAAAAAACTAAAAACAGAAGAAGGCGTTGGCTTCCCGTTGCGGCTTGACGATTTTAGGCTAATGCAGGACTCGTCCAAAGAAATGGTGGCACATATTTGCAAATTGCTACTGCAAAACAGGCCTTACACATCAGGCATCCTGCTTGCAGGCTCAATAACCACCAACCTGAGCGCGAGCCCCAAAACGTGTACCACTACTGATGCCGTGGTATATTTCCAGGGCGAAATATACGATGTTATCAATGATACTGTTGATGCCGTGGATGACGGTTATCCCAACTGGCACCTTACACCAACCGAACAGGTATTGTCATCGCGCAGTTACCGCGATGGGGTAACACGGCCCGTCCACGTCAACTCGTCAATGCAATTGGTATCGCGCCACGGGTACACTACACCATGCCCCGAAGGGTCCCTTGATATTGGCTCCGCCATTAAACTTGCCGAACTAATCGTGGTCAAACAGGAAAGCTATACACAGACAGCTATACTGATGGACGGTTACGAAGCTGACGGCGGGAACAAAGTACGCTTTAGGCGCAATGATATTGGCAACCTCGAAATTTTTGGCCGCTTTAAGGTATCGTCATCGCCGGGCAGTACATTGTTCATGTTGCCTCTTGGGTTCCGTCCTGCCATCGCCCAAACATTCTTCGTTTTTGCCGAAGCCCCGGATGGTTATAACCTAATCGAAAAACCAATTAAAATACAAGTGCTGCCCAATGGCACGGTCGCCATAAACCAATACCAGGATTTTTCCGAAGGATATTATACCATTTGTAATACCATTTTCTTATGATAACCAAAAAATTACACACATCAATGTATTTCGGCATCCGAATCCGAAATACCACAACTAACCAGTATTACGACCTTGATACACTTACCGATTTGGCATTCCTTATTGTATTGCCATCCGGCCGTAAGCTCATTGCCCGCAAAGACTTTGATGCTGCCCGCGATAATGCACCGTTACACAGGTACTCACCGGATTTTTATTATTGCAAGTTTAGCGCATCTGATACAGCTTCCGAAACAGAAACAGGTATAGGCTCGTACGAAATTGGCACTATTGCCCCGGATGCCGACATCGAAAAGTTTATCTCAATATCTGACCCAATAAGTGTAAGGTTTACTTTGTCTAATTTATCCGCAGTAATATGATAGTCGAAGTATATACAGGTGATACATTTGAAGCTGTCGTCAACAGCCAAAAAGAGCTTTGTGCAGAGGTACATATCGATAGCCCGATAATCGAAAGTCCTGTCAAATCAGTAAATAACCAACTGCCGGACGTGGATGGCAATATTAATATAAATATACCAATGCCGGATTTGTCCTGGTATCAGACAATTACCGACAATAGTTTGCAAACAATATCTAAAACTATCCCCGGCGCAATCAACGAAACAAATGCCATTGCCAAAGGGCGCAACAAAGG
The DNA here is from genome assembly GCA_029572965.1 of Bacteroidota bacterium. GTDB lineage: Bacteria > Bacteroidota > Bacteroidia > Bacteroidales > DTGW01 > JAKPQD01. The sequence goes on from JAKPQD010000318.1 coordinate 22,298, forward strand.
ATATGTATTTGCTACCGTAGATGCATTAGATGCTTGGTTATCTATACCGGATAATGTTGCACAGCTTAATTTAGGCGACAACTTATATATATTGGCTATTGACGTGCCAGACTTTTGGTGGGACGGTACCCAAAAAAGAATGCTCGAAACGCAAAAGGTAGATTTGACCGGGTATGTACCAACATCCAGAACTGTCAATAACAAGCCATTAAGCACCAATATTGTATTAACTGGAGTTGATATACCAGAGACAGTACAAACGTTAACAGATGCCAGCACAATAGTCTGGGATGCATCATTGGGGTTGCGGGCTATGGTTACAATAGCTGGTAATAGGACACTTGCTAATATCTCTAATCCGATAATAGGGAAGAGGTATGTTATTTTGGTTAAACAAGATAGTACAGGGTCTCGAACGCTTAATTACGGTTCAAATTATAAGTTTCCGGGCGGGATAGCTCCGGTATTATCCAGCAGCCCAAACGCTACAGATATATTAGAGTTTGAATATTTATTCGGGAATATTATGTTAGTTAATTTTATATCAGACGTGAAATGATTAGGACCAATAGACAAGTTTTAAGGCTACATTTCGAAAAAAATGTCAATGATGCTAATAATATCTGTGTTGGTGGGACAACTACTAATATAACATATATTGACGGTAAGTTTGGGATGGCTGCCAATATAGCCACTACCCCGTCTTATATTAGTATTCCTCATAATGCAATAATGTCAACCATCAACACATATAACGAGATAACAATATGTTGCTGGGCGTATCATACGTCATCTAATATTGGATTTTTATCAGCGAAAGAGAACGAACATTTCGAAGTACATACCGCACTTAACAATAATATAAGATTTATCCCGACATTGAATACCTATATTGACACCCCGGCACAGTCTTTCCCGCTCAACACATGGTGCCACATAGCTTGCACTTACAACTCGTCCAATATAGGTAATATATACATTAATGGAGCTAAACAAACAGTAACTCAGTCAAGATATGATAGGCGCTTATCTCATATAGCTATTGATGTCAATAAGCCGTGGATGGTAGGTGCCAGATGGAATATGCAATACCAATATAGCGGTATTATTGATGATTTCATCGTATTTAACAAAGAATTAAAAGAACCAGATATTAAGCGTATAATGCTTGGTTTGCACCCAATTGCAGTATAACAACAAAGGATACGGCGGCGGAAAAAAGAAAAAAGTGTAGGTGCTGACGGCCAATTATGATATTTGTTAGTATATTTATTTAAAACCAAATGTACAAAATAAATGTACATTTCGTTTTGGATAAATGTACATTTCGTTTTGACAATCTCACCCCCCAAACAAAAATGAAAAAAATAATTCTTGCTATTTTCTTGCTGACTGCTATTTGTGCTGCAAATGCACAACTTACACAAGTTATCCGTGGGAAAATATTGGATAAAGAAAGCCAGGTCACCCTTATTGGTGCCAATGTGCTCGTTTTAAACAGTAATCCTGTCAACGGTACTATGACAGATGTAGATGGCAATTTCAAACTTGTTGTCCCGGTTGGGCGTGTTACCTTGAGGTTTACTTATATTGGCTATGAAGATATGGTAGTGCCTGAACTTCTTGTTATCAGCGGTAAAGAAACTTTTCTGAATATTGAGATGCGTGAAAGTGTTTCGACAATGCAGGAGGTGGTGGTCAAAGCCCAGAAAGATAAGATACAACCGTTAAATTCAATGGCCTCGGTCAGTGCACGTATGCTTAGTACCGAAGATGCCAGCCGTTATGCAGGGGGCTATAATGACCCGGCCCGCATGGTAAGTTCTTTTGCCGGGGTTACTCCGGCCCAGGATGACAAAAATGATATTATTGTACGTGGAAACTCGCCACGAGGGTTGTTGTGGCGACTTGAGGGTGTTGAAATTCCTTCACCAGCCCACTTTAGCGATGGCGAAGGTGATTCGGGAGGTTCGTTCTGTATCCTTAGTTCATCTGTCCTTTCAAACTCCGATTTTTATACCGGGGCATTTCCTGCTGAGTATGGCAATGCCCTATCCGGGATTCTTGACCTGAACCTCAGGAAAGGGAATGCCGAGAAGCACGAATTTGGCTTTCAGGCTGGAGTTGTCGGGGTTGAAGGAAGTGTCGAAGGGCCTGTCAGGGCTTTTAAAGGAGGTTCATACCTTGCAAACTATCGATATTCTAACTTTCAGGCTCTCAATAAAATGGGGTTGCTTGATTTGGCTGATAATGCCAGAGCACCACAATTTCAGGATTTAGTATTCAATGTTAACCTTCCAACCGAAAAGAGTGGGACTTTTTCTGTTTTTGGTGTTGGCGGCACCAGCACTGCCGGGGAATATGGTGTGAAAGACTCTGTTCAGTGGCTTAAGGACGAGAACTTGAGCGAGGACGAATTAGAAAGGCATTATATGGGGGTGATTGGATTGAAACATATTTACAATTTCTCCAACAAAAAAGCTTATGTGAAGACTAATGTTTCGGGGACCTACATTTCTGATACCTGGGATTTTGGCGATTTGGTAACTCCGGGAGATACTTGGTACAAAGGCAGTAGAAGTGGAGATTATACACGTTTTCGCAACAGGGGGAACGAGTTTTCTTATCCTTCTGTCAAGTTTTCGACCATGCTTAACCACAAAATCAATGCTTCTCATACAATCAGGACAGGATTTAATTATAGTATTTTAAAGTTTAATATATATGACGATGAATATAATTATGATAAATCAGAAAAAGAAAACAGGCCTGTTTATGATGTCAGGGTCGATAAAAAAGAAACAACAAGCCTTTCTGGAGCCTATCTGCAATGGAAATACCGCATCAATCAGTCTTTTGAAATTAATACCGGTGTGCATTCTTTGCTATTTCACCTGAATAATCATTACTCTGTTGAGCCCCGTGCCGGGTTGAAGTGGTATGTTACCGACAAATCCTCTATTAACTATGGCTTCGGCATTCATTCAAAGGTTGAGGCTATCTCAGCTTATTATTCTATTGTGCCGAACCCTGATGGTACATTGACCAACCCCAACAAAAATGTCAACTTTACCAGGGCTGTTCATAATGTGTTGGGGTACGATTTGTCTATTTCTCCCAATTTACGGTTAAAAGCAGAAGTGTATTATCAATATCTCTATGATATACCTATAAAAAACGACTCTAATAGTACAGAGTCCTCTATTAATGCCACTTACGGCATACCCGATACAGCGTACAACAATATGGGCTTGGGGATTAATAAAGGAATGGAACTAACTTTAGAAAAATTCTATTCCAATGATTATTATTTTCTTGTGACCCTTTCTTTATTTGATTCAAAATACAAACCGGATAATGGAAAATGGTACAATACTTACTTTAATGGCAACTATGTTACCAACTGGTTAGTGGGAAAGGACTTTAAAGTTGGGGCAACTAAGCAGAACATCTTTGGGCTCAACATAAAGCTTCTCCTGCGTGGAGGCTATCGCTATACACCTATTGACATTGCCCGTTCTGATGATGAGGCAGTTTATGATTATTCCCGGACTTTTATGGAGCAAATGCCCGATTACATGCGTCTTGACTTTGGTATAAAATACAGGAGGAACAATCCGAGCTATTCGTGGATAGTATCGCTCGATATCCAGAACTTCACCAACCGCAAGAATATTCTTGGTTATGAATACCATGAACAAAATGGTAGAAAATGGATTGAAGATGTCGAAGGGCTTGGAATGATTCCTATCCTCAACTTCAGGATTGAGTTTTAACGCCAAAAGATAGTTGATAAGCCAATACCGTTTAATTAAAAATCAGCCCCCACCTAACCTCTGTTATAAAAAAGATTGCTTTCACGGGTGTTCTCCCGTCAAAGACGGGACAAGCTATCAGACCAATGAAAATCCATTTTGTTTGGGTGCAACATAATGAAGTGTTATCATAAGTTTATTTTTTTAGACTAATTAATTAGAAAAAGAATAATGGTAAGAATTATTCTGGTTGTTATTGTATTATAGTTAATTATGTAAATTAACTCATACATGAATAGGGTGTCTCAAAAAATTTTGTGGTTGTTGAGTTTTTTGAAAGCATTACTATAATTCACCAAGGGCACGCTAACATGCTCATTACCTGACATTTTTTGGATACCCTTTTATCCCGAAACACTATAAAATATAGTGAGGAGCAGTTTTTGAATGTTTTATTTTAATATTTTTTTCTCTCTGTTTTTGAAATTCAAAACGATTATTTATCTTTGCAGTCCTCAAATGGTGGATGTAGCTCAGTTGGTTAGAGTAGTGGATTGTGGTTCCATTGGTCGTGGGTTCGAGTCCCATCTTCCACCCCTAAAGCCAGGTTTTGCCTGGCTTTTTTCTTTATCAAAGAACTAACCTTTATATCATTTGTTATACTTATTAGTTTTTTATAACTTTAATAAGCTAAAAAGTAACAAATGGCTGAGAATAAAGAAATATCAGACTTAAGAAGGGAGTTGGAAACACTTCGCTTAGAAAATGCACACCTTAAGTTGGTTAACCGCAGCCTGAACAGTGTTGTTGAAAATAGTCCTGCATCTATTGTTATTACAAATAAGCAGGGAGTTATTGAATATGTAAACCCAATATTTACTAAAATCACCGGATACACAGCCGAAGAAGCCATTGGTATGCATACCAGGGTGTTCAAATCCGGATACCACCCAGACGAATATTATAAGGCCATGTGGCATACTATTTCTTCTGGTAAAACTTGGAAAGATGCTTTTAAAAACCGCAGAAAAGATGGCTCTTTGTATTGGGAACAACAGTTTATTACTCCCATTATTAATGATAATAACGAAATTTCGCATTTTGCGGCGATAAAGATTGATATTTCGCTTCAAAAAGAATATGAAGAGAAACTCAGAAAAAGCCAGCAATATCTTGATACGCTTACCAAAGCCCTTCCTGAACTGATTCTGGTGCTTGCTGAAGATGGTTTTTTGATAGATGCCATTACCAATGAAAAATTAGAAGCATACAAAATACTTCTTCAGGCAAAATCAAGCAATATATTCAATGTCCTGCCTGTTGATTTGCATACTATACTTAGAGATTTAATTGAAAGGACGATAAAAAGCAATTCCATACAAATTGCAGAATTTCCTATTGAACACAGGGGAAAGGTGCTATGGTTTGAAGCAAGGAGCGTTTTGCTTGATTATGAGATAAAAGAAAACCTTAATAGCATTGTTGCCGTCATCAGAGACATCACAGTCCGAAAGAATGCCGAACAAAGCCTGATTGAGCTAAATGCCACAAAAGACAAGTTTTTTTCTATCATTGCACACGACCTGAGAAACCCTTTCAATGCGCTTTTAGGCATATCGGAGATTATGTATAATTCTGATGAGATTGACGTACAGCAAATGATTGAAATGAGCAAGCTTATTAACGAGTCGAGCCGTAATGCTTATGAATTGCTTGAAAACCTTTTGCAATGGTCGCGCTCGCAAACAGGCCAAATAAAATTTGAACCCAACTATCACAACCTTTATCAAATTGTGGAACAAGGTATTAAAATTATTGAAGGACAGGCTTTTAGTAAAAATGTCAAAGTGCTAAACCGTATTCCCGGCAATGAGGTTGTTTTTGCCGATGTAAACCTTTTAAAGACTGTTATCCGAAATATAGTTAGCAACTCAATCAAATATTCATACCCTCATTCGGAAGTACTCATTTATAGTGAAAGTGACAAAGAAATGACAAAAATAGTTGTGTCAGATATGGGTAAGGGAATGAAGCCCTCAACATTGCAAAACTTATTTAAAATTGACCAAAAAATATCTATCCCTGGCACTAATAATGAAAAAGGTACCGGTCTGGGGCTCATCTTATGCAAAGAATTTATCGATTTGCATAATGGTTTTATTAATGTATATAGTGAACCTGAAGCTGGGACAAACTTCAAAATCAGCCTTCCCCTGCCTGTCAGGTAATTTTTTTTCTGATTTTCTTCAATTTGGAACGAAAAAGATTGTTTTTGTATAGTTTACCTATGTAGGCAGCAAAATGGCGGGGTTACAAAGCTTTGCGTTTTCTGAAAACGCAAAACTTTGTAACCAGCTCAAAAAGAGCAAACCTCACCAAGCCCTGATGTGCAATACTTGCGGCCAAAACCTGTTTACAATACAACTTAGCAAAATGTTACCAAAGTGCATTATCAACAAACTACCACGAACCAGGTCAAAGCGTTTTTTATAAAGCTTGTTTCTACTTTCTTTTAATACTTTGCCAGCCATTACTACTCATAAATGCAGCAAAAGCAGTCGGGCCGTCTTGTTTGATTTTGGCAATGCAAGCTGCACGGTCGGAGCGAAAGATAAGCCCAAAAACTTTTGAGATAAAGTTGTTGAATTTCTTACAATCCATAGGGTTGGCAAACTGCTTGCAGTCGGCGCAACTTTGGTAGTTGTTTTCGATGCAGCAAGAACGGATTTTGCACCAGGTAGCTTTGGCATTGTCTGCACAGCCGGGGCATTTGCCTGATATATACAAACGGCAGGCGCCGCAATATAATCCACAGTAAGCAATCAGTTTTGTGTCGTTTTTTATATTTTCCATGATTAAAAAAGTTTAAGTTCTACAATCTGAGCCGGTTTGTAAAATTCCATTTTTGTTGCGATGCCGGCTTCATTGCACAAGCGGTTAAATGTTTTGTATAGTTCAGATGAATTGGGCGATGAACAGTTATATTGCATCCCAAACACTTTTTCATAGCGGGCCCTGATGCCAGGGAAAAGCTTATCCAAAGCGTCGTAGAAGTATTCGCGGTTTCCTTCACGCAAAGTAAGCCCAAAGACTGCCAGAATATATTTTGCCCCTGCGGCTTTGGCTTTCTCAACAATAGAAACGACGTTTTCGACCGTGTCATTGATAAATGGAAGTACTGGCATTAGGGTAACTCCACAGTAAATACCTTCGGATGACAGTTTGCTCATAGCTTCAAAGCGTTCGGATGTTGTAGGGGCGCATGGTTCAATAGTTTTGCAAAGATTGTCATCTTCAGATGTAATGGTAAAAGACACGGCAGCATACACCTTGTTTATTTCCCTGAGTAAATCAATATCCCTGACTACCAGGTTGCTTTTAGTAATAATATGAATAGGATAGTGATAACGTTTGATGACTTCCAGCGCTTTACGGGTAAGCTGATATTCCTTTTCTACAGGCATATAACAATCGTTCATCGAGCCAAAGCCAATGGTACCAATGGTTCTTTTGCTCCGCAACTCACATTCGAGCATATTAATGGCATTTTCTTTGACCCTTATATCTGAAAGTTCGCCCAGCTGGTAACATTTGCTGCGCGAATCGCAGTATATACAGCCATGTTGGCACCCTCGATAGAGGTTCATATTGTAACTAAGCCCGAAATAAGGGTCTGGTTTATGTTTTACTGTCGAAAGTATTGTCTTAGCTTGTATATAACGTGCCATTATTTTGTTTGTTAGGCTGTGTATCGTTTTTCCATTTTAATGATTACCAAGGAAGCAACATAAGTTTGGAAAAAGCTGCTCACCGTCCAGCTTAACACCATAGCTGATGAAATCTGGTAAGAGCTATAGCTGATGAGCATTCCTGGTATTGTTGCAACAAGCCAATACGCGCCTGTCAGAGTAAATGCAGCATTCATGATATTTTCGGCAAACAGTTTTTTTACTTTTGTCCAAATCCATGCTAAGGTAAATGCAAAAAAGAAAGGTTGCAAGAAATAAATGTACATTAGCGGATCTTCCCATGTCCTGAAAATGCTGGTGTTGCTATATTCGTCGTTAAGCGATGGGAATATAAACATGAAAGCAAAGCCAATGGCAATGCTCATTGCAAAGCTGGCTATTGCTGCAAGAAATGAAGGTAAGATAAGTTTTTTCATCTGTAAATAATTTTATAAATAAGGTCGGATGAACCCCGAAAGGCTCTCCGAAGGAAAACTCTCATGATGAATTTTCATCCTTGTTTGTGTTTAACGAATCATGCTCGTTTCATTAATAATTTTCAATTAATTCACTCCAACCTGCACCTCAGTAATATTATTAGCAGGGTCGGCAAAATCGGAGTTGATGTATATTTCGCGACAAACGCCGTTGTATTCAAGTTTTTCTTCGGCCAGTCTGTCAAATAAGTGGTGATATATAGCGCCCACTTCATTCCAATGGCCGTAATGCATGGCACTTGCACATTTAAATGCAGGGAGCTCAACAAATTTAAATTTTCCTGAATAACCACCTGGGGCAAATACAGGCAGGCAGATATCCAGCTTAAAGCGTGTGTCGGGATTGCCATCAGCACCTTCATAGACCCAATATACAGGGCCTGTGATGTCCAATTTATTTGCTACAGCTTCGGCACATAGTTCGCGGGCCACAGAGCCAACAAGCGGCATCATCTCGTTAAAAGTAGTTTCAACACTAAAGCTAAGTGTTTTCAAAGGGTTACAAATTTTAACTTCCATAATGATTGTTTTTAAATGATTATGGAACAAAGAAAACAGGGCGGAGTGACAACCTTATGTCAGCAGGAAATAGTTTTCTAAAAAATTTTATAGAACTATCCCCGGCCAGCGGCGGGAAAGCTCTTCTTGTCAAGGCAGCTAGTGCGCCAAAAGCCCTGTAAGGGTTAAATTTCTGACACTTATTTTTTTGCTTGACAGCTTAGGCTATGCGCTACCTTGGATGAATAGGTTTTGAAAGGATATTTTATGAAATATTTCAACCCTGATAATGCTCTGTTAATGCTTTAACTTTGCTTTTTACCAAATCTTTGAATGCCTGAGGGCCAACAATTGTTACGTTCTTGCCAAGTGATAACACCCATCTCTCAATCCATTCGTACGAATCGGTCATAAAGTGCATTAGTATTCCTTCAGGGGTAAGGACTTCTTCAATGAAACCGTAATAGTACTTTTGTTCAGCCAGTTTGGCCTGCATGTCGAAGGGGAATAGCAGGCTGACTTTTAGGTAAGCCGAGTTGTCAAAAAGCTTAGGGATAAGCTCCTGAACAGTGGGATGTGCTGAGGTGTATTTTTCATCAGTGATTTCGAGCTGTTTGATGCGGTCGAGCCTGAAATCGCGATACTCATTGCGTAGTTTGCAGTAGCCAAACAGGTGCCAGCGGGCACTATAGAAGCATACGCCTATGGGCTCGACTTTTCGTCGGGTGGTTTCTTTTTTGTACCCTGAAAAATATTCGATATTGACAATATGGCTTTCTGCAATGGCTTTCTGCACGGTAACCATGAAACAGTTGGGAAATTCAGAATCTTCAGAAGGTGGACGCAATACAAGTATCTGGTTGTCTATCTTTTCAAGATATTCTTTGTCGCTATACCTTATTACCGCTTTTACTTTTTCGAGGGCAGTGCAGAAATGCTTATTTACTGAGAGGTCGGTGTATTTATCTATCATTTTTGCCCCGGTGAAGATGGCTGCAGCTTCTTCCCTCGTAAACATGACCGGAGGCAGATGATACCCGGCCTCAACAGTGTATCCCGATCCGGCTTCGCCACAAACAGGTATGCCGGACTCTTGCAGAGCGCGTACATCGCGATAAACAGTTCGCAGGCTGATGTCAAACCTTTCGGCAATATCGCTGGCCTTAACCAGTCGTCGCGACTGCATAAATGTGAGGATAGCTACAAGGCGGTCAATGCGGTTCATACAGAATTTTTAAAAAACAAACAAATATAAGATGAATGGCAATTTGAGATAAAACAATTTCAAATTTGCAGAAAATTCCAAAATTCTGATGGAAATGGTTAACTTTGACATAAAACATACTTGTTTTTAGATTTTCAAACACAAATATTAATCAAAATTTAAACCAATGAAAAATTTTATGAAAACCAGTTTGGCTGTTGCGTTGTCAGCAATGGCTGTTATTACTGTTTCGTGCAGTAAAGATGAAGATGAGAGTTATGTGGATAGTTACAGCCCCACGCTTACCGAAGCTAAAGGGACAGCATACACAGCCAATGATTATTTCCCTTTGGTGAAAAACAATTCTTATATGTATTCTGCCAATCTTGTTATAACTGGTACTGAAACAACAAACGGGACGAAGGAAACTATCAATGAAAAAGACACTTCATATTCTTACGCTTATGTCAAAGGGAAAGAGAAGGTCACTTTTGAATCCGGCACTAAGGAAGTGATTACATACTATAATAATGGAGATGAAGTTTATTACCAAATCAATGATAATGGCATTGTTTGTGTCGGCCAGAAGTCTAATGGCAGTATAATTGAATTTAAAAACAACACTGTTTTTTTGAAGAAAAGCTTAGAAGTAGGCGATAGCTGGCCTTACAACCCCACAGATGATTATTCAGAATTATTTTCGAGTTGGGGTGTTTCTGCTTCTGACATGAAATATACTGCCAAAATCTTTGTTGTTGGTAAAGAGAGCTTTAAACTTAACGATACAAGTGTTACAGCTCTCAGGATGGATCAGGTTATTGAGTTTTCAGTGAATATGTCTGAATCAGAAAACGGGGTCAGCTATAAAATAACTATGTCTATGAAAATGACAGCTCCAAATTATTATGCTAAGGGAGTAGGTTTGGTTAAACAAAAAGTTGATGCCACAATTAAAATGGAGATGTCTGCTTCTGGAAACGGAAGATCAGCTTCAGCTTCAGTGGAAGCTAATATTAAAGGCACTAATGAACTTTCATATTTCAGCAAAGGCCTTACCTCAAAAAAATCAAGTGTTGAACCTGGCAGCAATGTATTTTCAGTAATTCAAGGCATGAAAGCCCAATTGCTTGAAAAATGTAAGAAGAACATCAAATAACATTTGATCAAATAGCCTTATGAAAAGCCTGCTGTTTGAACGTGCAGGCTTTTTTTTATTCTTTGTACCCTTTAAAAATAATGAAGAAAAAAATCTATTAATTCTACTAATGATTGTGTTTTTAGTAGGATGCAGCAATTCTAATACAAAATAAGACCCAGATAATTGGGCAGGTTTGGTCGATGTCAGACTTAAATCGCTTAGATATTCTTAAAGATAGCCTTTCTTATCATATTTCTCCGCCTTATGGCAAAAGCTTGCGACTTGTGCCCCTTTTTATTGAAGTTTAAAACTCAGTTATCCCCTTAAATAATTCAAGCCTTTGATTTGGTCTACAAAATATTACAATTACAATATAGTAAAATTTAACCCCTACTACATCTGCCTTCTTATATAGCAGTTGCAAACTGCAAGAATAGTAGGCACAAGTCGCAGACTCGCGCCATAAGGGGGAACAAAAATGTTCCAAAAGAATATCTGTTTTTAACTTCCAAATAAATTATTACTTGATTAGACAACATTTGTTTTGTATTTTTGTGGATACATTGATTTTACAGTACTAAAAAACACATTTATGTTGTTCGGAGACAGACTTTCTGAGATTAGAAAGAAGAAAAAAATATCGCAGGACGACCTTGCTAAAAAAATCGGGGTCCATGCTCCTGTGATTGGAAGGTACGAGAGAAGCGATGTAAAACCTTCTATTGAAGTGGCTGTTAAAATTACTGAAGCTTTAAATGTTTCTTTAGACTATCTTGTAGGCAGTACTGATTTAATATTGGAGAAAGGTATTGTAAACCGTATCCAGAGCAACCAGAAGCTTAGCAAGGACGACAAGGGGCATTTGTTTGCCCTGATGGATGCATTTTTATTAAAATGCAATATTCAAAGTAATTTGGCTGTTTAACCAGTTAAAACAAGTAACATGAACGTACAAGCACAAAAAGCGATTATTATAGAGCAGTTTAAGCAGGTAGACGATGTAAATCTTATTAATGCTATAAAAAACATGCTCGACTATGCTTTAAAGAAAGAAAAGGAAAGCATTGATATTCCGGAAGCCCACCAAAAACTGGTAATGGAACGCTTTAACAAGGTAAGGAAAAAACCTGAAAGGCTTTTGGATTGGGACGAAGCTAAAAAAACGCTCAAAGCCTGATGAAAAAGTACAAAGTAAAAATTGAACCGGAAGCCCTTGCCGATATCCAGGAGATTACCGACTGGTACAACGAAGCTCAGGCAGGTCTTGGTAAACGGTTCCAGAATACAGCAATAAAGCAGATTAACTCCCTGAACAAAGACCCTCAGATTTACGCCATCCGTTATAAGGAAATTCGCTGTGTGGTTATTAAGAAATTCCCGTACATGGCGCATTTCTTCATTAACGATGAAAACAATACGGTTGAAGTTTTAGCCGTAATCAGCACCGACCGTAACCCTAAAATCTGGAAAGAAAAAACCAGCGAGCATTAATAAGTAAAAAAGCCCGGAACTTTGAATTTCCAGGCATTTCAATTATAAACCTACTTTTAGAATAATTTCAATACCCATAAAGGTTTCATGTAGGTAAAGTCTTCAACCACTCCAATATTACTCAGCCATCTCAATAAAACACCAGTAATTATCATTACTACCAAAGAGATAGCGATATAATAAATCATTAGCGTGCCATTTTTTTGAGGAGACTTCTTTAATATTGCTTCGTAATTCTTTTTATAAAAGAAAATAAAATAGTGTATTAAGAGCGATATTACCCCAAAATTCAATAAACCATGAACTTGTCCACTAATTAATGATTTTTTACTTATAATATCAACTTCAACAATATTCAAAATATCGCAAATACCGCCTGCGTTTAGAAGCATATTTATCGTAAAGAAATTTAAACAAGTAATAATTGAAACAGCTACGTAAGAAGTTGTTTTGTATGAATTTGGGTCACTGCTTTTGGCACCAACAAGACTTGACGATATAATAGAATAATAAAAATTTTTCATATACAAATTATTGTCATTTAATCACCCGAAATTTCATCATATATATCGTACCCAACAGTTGCTGAACCATATATAGCAGAACCTGCGCCAACAATAATACAAGCAGTTGCAAACCATCCAACAGGGTTCGAGAAAAGTACTATACCTGCGGCGATAGTACCCAATGTTCCAATTACCATATCTAAACCATTTCTTAATGTTAGTCCATTCTCGGCATAACTAGAAACACCATTATACGCCATAAAACCATTTGATGCAAAACTTCCGAGTTTAAGTAAACGAGACCCTCTAATCGCTCTTTGAGCTTGTTGGCTCGTTCTTAGCTGACCATTTGGTTTTCTAATAGAGGCAATCTTCCCATTGGTCTGCCTATATGTGTCATGCT
>JAKPQD010000215.1 GCA_029572965.1 Bacteroidota bacterium
TTTAATATATTATCTGTCAATTGTTTCATCTCGGCTTTTAGTTTCGTCCATGCTTTCTACCTTCCTTTTTTGCCATACTCTTCCACAGCCTTATGTATGCTTTTGCAATATCGCCTTTTTGCCAGTATAGCTTTGCTAGCAAATAGTGCATATACAATTTGTGCTGTACCATACTTGCAGTATGGCAAAAGAGACAAAACAGCAATAAACCCAAATGATAATCCCTGATATCCAATAAAATAGCCAATTGCCATAAAGAGCAATATCAGCGAGAGCGCTAAATAAAACCATATCTGTTTGGCATTTGTAACGCCATTGAACAAGTCATAGGAATATACAAATGGAACTGCTAACACCAACAGGTTTAAAAACAACAGTAATACAAATACAAGCTTTTGCAATTGCAGTTTCATAGTTTGGGGCAAATAAACATCATCTGTTTCTCCCGGCATTCATCTCCGGCAAAACAATATTAAAGTCCAACTTTAGGGCTATTACTCTAAAATCTCCCCTTCAACCAACTGCACAAAATAAACCAACAGAAATACTTTTTATACTTCGTTACCAAGTAGTAACAAAAAAGCTAAACCTTACAAAAACAAATATGAATACAACAACAAAATAAAGCTTGTAAAAACGTTATTAAATTTCTTTCATTTTTTATTTCTTGCATTTTTTAAACAAAAAGTGAACGATTTTTTAAATGCAAAGAATTATTGTCAACAAATTTGCCTTGCTTATCAAAAATAAAAATGGCCTTTTGTTGCGAATCAAGAATGTAATAATAGTCTCTGTCTGTAAAAATTTCATCTACAAAGCCTAATGGTATTGCACGTTTAGTGAGTTCTGGTTTTACAAAATTCACAACATCTGCATCAACTCCTTCAAAACAATGCCACTCTATTCGTTGAACCGTAAGTTGACCAGGTTGTGAAATTATATCTATATCATCTAAAATTTGAGTTCTTACACTTGCAGTATTACTTATAAAATTTGATTTTACTTCTCTTGCTCATAACAAAGGTGAATTTTGGTACACTGATGCGGCAAATTTTTATAATATCAATAAACACAATGAATAAAATTTAAATGTAATACGGAACAAATTCGGAAAAAACCAAAGCCCATGATTTCAATCTCCTGACTTAGATAGATCATGAAAGAAATGTTAGTTATTCTGGCAGTAGAAAAATAAGAAAGCCGGAAACCATTTTAAATATTGGCGTTCCGGCTTTTATCTGCTCCCCCTTCAGGACTTGAACCTGAGACCCTCTGATTAACAGTCAGATGCTCTAACCAACTGAGCTAAGGAGGAATTTCATCGCTGAAATTTTGTGCTGCAAAAGTAATAGCATTTGTTTAATTACACACATTTTTTGAATAAAAATTTCTTTTTTCGTACTGTAGAATATAAATTAAAGAACGTCAATGAGATAAGTCCTATTCCCCCATTTTTTCTTTATTAGGGTATAGTTTCATATTCATGTATTAATACTAAAATAACTGATACCTAATTAATTGATTTGTCTGATGAAAAAAGGATTATTTATTCTGTTTACGGTAATACTCTGGCCAGTTTTTTTAAATTCTCAATCAAATGATTTTGGGGTCTGGGGCAATATCTCCTTAGAAAAAAATACGAAAAAATGGGATTTTGCTGCGGCTGCCGAAGTACGGGCACAATCCAATGCAAGCGAGCTTAATCGGTCGTCAATACAGTTATCAACAGAATATCAGCTTCTGAAATCATTGAAATTAGGGGCTTCTTATCAGTTTATGTATTTTAATGATACTAAATACAATGATTTTCAGCCACGACACAGAGGAAGCCTTTTTGTTCAAGGCCGTCAAAAATTTGGAGATTTTACCATTGTCTTACGTGAGAAGATACAAGTAACTTCAAAAGATGAAAGCGAACGTATTAAGAAAAGTGGCAAAATAGATACCTACAAAGTTAATCCCGAGTGGACCTGGCGTAACCGCATAAAAGTAGCATATAATATCCCAGATTTTCCTATTAATCCAGATATTTCGTTCGAAACTTTTTACCAACTAAACAATCCCGAGGGAAATACTTTCGATAAACTTCGTTATACGCTCACGCTGAATTATAAATTATCAAAACAGCACAGCTTCGAGCTTTATGAGTTAATTGATCAGGATATAAATGTTACTTCGCCTGTCACCAGTTTAATTACAGGCTTGGGATATACATTTTGTTTTTAAAATTACTATCTTTTAAATAAATTGATACTATGAAAACCCAGGTTTTAAAACACATTTCTTTTTTCATTTCAATTATGATAGTGCTTATGGCATTTGCTGCTTGCGAAAAAGACCAAGATAGCGAAACCCAAAGTGACGATCAAAGTAAAACTACAACATTTACAGGAGTACAAGAAGATTCAACAGATTATGTCCGGGATACTGCCAGTGAATTAAATATTGTTTTAAATGGCAGTTCTGCTACTACAGACGCTAAAGGTGTAACAATTAACGGAAGCGTTGTTACCATTACTACTGCCGGTACTTATAAGGTTTCAGGTTCATTAACTGATGGACAGCTTATTGTTAGTGCTACTAAAGATGATGTAGTACGTATTATCCTTAATGGTGCTGACATAACCTGCTCGAACAGTGCACCTATTTTTGTGCAGAAAGCAAGCAAAGTCCTTATCATGCTGTCAGAAAATACAAACAATATACTTACCGATGGAGCTTCTTATATTTTGGCAAATGCAGATGAAGATGAACCAAATGCAGCACTTTTCAGTAAAACCAATATGACGCTTTTTGGAACTGGTTCTTTAACTGTTAAAGCAAACTATAAAGATGGTATTTCGAGTAAAGACGGGTTAATTATCAAAAGTGGCACTTATACAGTAACAGCCATAGATGATGGAATAAGAGGAAAAGATTACCTGGTAATAAATAATGGCAATTTCACCATTAAGTCTGGTGGCGATGGAATAAAATCAGACAATACAAGCGATGCACAATGTGGTTTTGTCAATATTACAAATGGTATATTTAACATTAATGCTGTAGCTGATGGTATTTCTGCCGAAAAAGACATTGTTATTACAGATGGTACTTTTAATATTACAACTTCAGGCAATGCCAATTCAATTTCTGCCAAAGGGCTTAAAGGTACTAATTTGGTCGAAATCAATGGTGGCATATTCAATATCACCTCAACAGATGATGCTGTACATTCAAACACAAAAGTTGCTATAAATAATGGCTCTCTTTATCTTTCTTCAGGAGATGACGGCATACATGCAGCATCCGAAATATCTGTTTCGACAACAGGAGAAGTAATAATTGCAAAGTCATACGAAGGTATTGAAAGCGCTTCTATTACAATTAACAGCGGGAAAATCAGCATTACTGCTACCAATGATGGGTTTAACGCCACAAAAGGTACAGTGGCAGGTGGTACCGAATCAAATGATGGAAGCCGTTTGTACATTCATGGAGGTATCATTTATCTGAGCGTATCTAATGGAGATGGCATAGATAGCAATGGAAATATTGAAATGACAGCAGGTACAGTATTAGTTCATGGGCCTCAATCAAATCCTGAAGTTGGAGTAGATTATAACGGCACTTTCAACATATCGGGAGGATTGCTGGTAGTCTCTGCCCCCGGTTCAAATATGACGCAAGGTCCGAGTACCAGTTCTTCGCAATATTCATTGAAACTTATCACTACATCTACCAATGCAGCAAATACCCTGTTTCACCTCGAAGATGCTGAAGGCAATGACATTATAACCTTTAAACCTGCCCGCAGTTATTCGTCGATGATTATTTCTTCTCCTGCATTAAAAAATGGTTCGACTTACAAAATTTATATTGGCGGAACCGATACAGGTTCAGAGTCCGGAGGATTGTACACAGGCGGGACATATACTCCGGGAACACTATATCAAAGCTTTACTGTATCAAGCACTGTCACTTCTATTGGAAGCAGTTCATCTGGCGGCCCCGGGGGACCAGGTGGGAGGCCGTAAAGCATAAATAAAATTAATGTTCGTTAATAAGGGAAAAAAGGAAAGCAGCTCAAAAGGCTGCTTTCCGAAACCTAAACCAATGAACAATCCCGACCTTTGTCGGGACATACGAACAAACCAATTAATCGTATTTTTTATTTCTTTTCTTATATATTGTTGATTTCCTGACGACTGAGTATGCCGCAAAAAAACCTACAGCTTTTTCTTTTGGAGAAATATTTGTGGTGACATTTGCAGATGGACCGCTAAATATAGGGTTTTTAGGAAAATATTCTTTCTGAAAACCAATCACAAAATCATAATAATCTTTTGTGATACAGTTAAGTTCTAATGTTATTCTGTCATTCTCCCTGACAATATCCGTTGTATCATCTTTTTCTAAAAAATAAACAGCAAAACCTTCATATTTTTCACCTTCAAAACCTGAATTAGCTGCCGCCCCATATTCCTTGAGGCTATCAGTAACCAATGTGTCATTTCTGATAGCTTTGGTAAGGTAATAATTTCTTCCGCCCCTGTCTTGGCCATATAAATTGATAAGCCAACCTCGTAATTTATCGTTATGGATATAATCAGTTACAGTAATGGTATCAATTCTTGACATATAAGGCAAATAACTGGAAGCTGTATAAGTTTCTTTTACCCCGTTATCATCAACATCCACATTAGAAATATTCAGTGTATATGTATTCCCCGCAACTCCATATACATTGCTGTCTGTAAGATATTCTCCCGGGACTTTAGGGTTCTCGTGCAGGTTGAATGTATTAGTCCCATCAGAAATTGTTACAACTGCACCTGATACAAATCGGATAGGATTTCTGTTCAATGCATCATTTGAATATTTCAAAAGTACTTTATGGGCCATGGTGTCTGTGGTAATAGTACCATCAACCACCAACCGGGTATAAGTCGAATCAAGCTTGTCTTCAATTGGTTCTTCACATGCAGTGATGAAAATAGCAGGTATGATATACAAGGCTAATTTCAATTTGTTTTTTATTTTTTTCATCGTATTCATCGTCTTTTAGAAATAGAAATTATAAGTTATACCAGGAAAGAAAAGGAATGGCAGATAAGTACGTGTTGCCTCTTTTACTTCAGAAGATGTACCTTCAAATTTGTTTTGATAATTGATCATCCAGTCATTGTGGCGCCCATATACGTTGTATACCGAAAATACCCACTCGCCATGCCAAAACCTGTCAGGTGCACCCTTGTCTTTGATGGTCAATGACAAGTCGAGACGGTGGTAATCACGCATACGGGACGAATTGCGGTCTGAGTATATAAACACTACATTGTCATCAATTTCATAAGACCCAAGGGCTTAGTCATCGGTGTACCGGTAGCGTAAACAAAATTGGCAGAAGCGCTGATACGTGGCGTAAATTCATAGTTCAATACCAAATTGACATTATGAGGCTTATCATACGGGGCTTGGTATTCTTTTCCTTCATTAATAGCAGCCACTTTTCTGAATGCCCTTGAGTAAGTATAACTGATCCAACCAGTAAAGGCCCCTTCATTTTTGCGGATAAGGACTTCGGCACCGTAACTATATCCTTTCCCAGTCCTGACATCACCTTCTAAACGGTCATTAAACAACAGGTCTGCATGGTCGCGGAAATCTATTACGTTTCTCATATCTTTATAGAAAAATTCAACAGAAGTTTCAAGGGTATTGTCAAACAAATTATGGAAATAACCTAAGCCGTATTGGTCAGATTCCTGAGGCTTCACATTTGGGCTTGCAGGGAACCAGTAATCAAGCGGCATGCCACCATTAGAGTTTGAAGCAAGTTGCAAATACTGGTAGGTACGCGAATAGCTTGCTTTGACAGATGAAACATCATTGATGGTAAAGTTTACGCCTAAACGAGGCTCCCATCCTGTATAAGTATTAATCAATTTCCCGGCTTTAAATGTATCTGATTTGATATAATTATGATTATCGTCAAAACGGTCAATAATGCCCTTTCCAACATTTTGGAAAATTGAATAACGGATTCCGTATTTCAGGGTCAATTTATCGCCAATTTTTTGTTGATTGGTAGCATAAATACCATGCTCATAAGAATTTGAAGTCTTCTTTGGGAAGTATTGCATTACAGTACTCGATTTGCTATAAGCATCACAAGGGGTAATGGTATGATATGTTGAAGATACCCCAAATTTTATTTCATTATCTGTATTGGCAAACCAGTTGAAATCGAGCTTTAAACCATAGTCTGTCAGGTTCGATTTCCATGAATATTCGGTACTGTCCAGAGATTGGAACAAGTCATAATCATAAGTTGAAGCAATACCGGTAAGGTTTGAGAATAATTTGCCAGAATACTGGTGGTTCCAGCGTACCGTAGCTGTCTTGTTGCCAAAACCTATATCCCCGGCTCCTTTCTGACCAAAAATATCGCGGCCTAAATAACCCGAAACAAATACACGGTTATTTTGGTTGATGATGGCATTCCCTTTCAAATTAAGATCGTAAAAATAAAGTTTTGACTTCTTAAGGTTCTTATCTGTTGCAAGCGGGAAAAACAAGTCAGCATAAGTGCGCCTTCCCGAGATCAGGATGGCAGCCTTGTCTTTAGCAATAGGCCCTTCGATAGTCAGACGGCTGGCTATCAACCCCAAACCTCCGGCTGCAGACCACTTTTTCATGTTCCCTTCTTTCATGCGTACATCAAGTACTGATGAAAGACGGCCTCCATAGTTTGCAGGAATATCACCTTTGTAAAGTTTTACATTGCTAATAGCATCATTATTAAATACCGAGAAGAAACCCATCAAGTGTGAAGCATTGTAAACAGTAGCTTCGTCAAGGATAATGAGGTTCTGGTCGATACCTCCCCCACGGACGCTAAAGCCTGATGACCCTTCGCTGGTTGAAACAACACCCGGCAACATCTGAATAACTTTGATAACGTCCACTTCGCCCATCAACGCAGGCACTTTTTTGATGGTTTTCATCTCAAGCTTTTGAACGCTCATCTCGGGACGTTTTAACTTATCGTTGGTACTTTCTGCTTTTACTACAACTTCATTTATTTCCTTTGTTTCATTGGAAAGCTCAATGTTCAAAGTTGTATTTTCCTTTAGTTCAATGGTTTTGGTTTCGGTTTTGTATCCAACGTAAGAAAAATCCAGCGTGTACTTACCTGGCAAAAGGCTGACACTATAAAACCCATAAGTATTGGCAGCAGCTCCCTTTTTCAGTTCCCTGACAAGTACAGTAGCCCCAATTAAGGCCTCGCCATCACTGGCATCTTTAATATAGCCGCTTACAGATTTCAGTTTCCCTTCAGCAGCAGCAGATCCGGGAGCAGGGGATGGTTCTGCCGCTTTAAGAGAAAATGGGCAAAAAAGAATCAAACTGATTGAAACTAATTGCAAAGTCTTGTTTTTAATTTTAAAAATTTCGTTTTTCATCCTGTTTCTTAAAAATGTGCATCAAAAATATTTTCTATCATTATGTCAAACTAATATTAGTCGGTAAACAGGTAATTTATGACGATGAACCAGCAAAAGCGTTGCGTGAACATTTTCAAAAATCTTCCTTTTTCCGTTTTCGGTACTATGACACCCAACTTTTTTTATACCCCCAATGGAGATAAAAATTTTTTTGTTTTTATGATTAATTGTAATTGAGGTATATATCAACGGAACAATTAACGCATTATTGCTGTAATTAAATGATTAACAACTATTTTGACAAAAATAGCCAAAAAGGGGAATAACCCAATTTCTTCAATGACAGATGGACTCTTTTTTAGGACAATTGACCGGATAAAAAAAGGTTTTACAAGGCCTTCATAACTTATTTCCAGTCGTTTGTCCCAAAAATTGATAAAAACTTCCAGCACAACATCTTCAGCAATCTCTGCCCGGCCAACTTAACGGAAAGATAAATTACACAGCTCAGCGTAATATTGATCAAATAAATACTTTAAGAATAACTCAGCATTATTATCCAGCAAAAAAGAAAAAAGTCGTTTTCAAAATTACTTTTTATGTGCAGGTCAAGAGGTTAGTGCAAATATACATGCTTTGACGAAAAAAGGCATCCTCTCTGATGCCTTAATGAGTTGCTAGACCTTCCAGGTTTTCAAAACCTGAAAGGTCTAGCTTGTTAAAACAACAGTGTTAATCCACTTTTTTTGGTTCCCAAATTCGAAAATTGCCACTACAATGCAAAAAACTCAATAGGTACAACGAACCATCCCAATACCGCTCACCATGATCTTCGGGGATTGGGATATTCCAAAAAGCCTCAACAAAGTCTTTAGCAATAGGATGTGTAGCTGCCAAGCTTGCTACAGCAGCAGTCGCCACCAGCCCTTTTCGGTGTTGAGGATTTATCACTTTACCATCAAGCTCAAACTGGCTGCCAAACTTATCAATGCCTTGTGAAGCAAAGAAAGCCTGGATACGGTTGCTCAAAACCTGCTGCATGGTATCTTTACGCCACCAAGACCAGTCCACTGACCAGTTTGACATAGTTCTCCACGAATCCCATGAAAAGTGGTGCGAATGAGGGTTCCAAGCAATTGGGTGCGGAGTGCCATCAAAATTGGCATAATCAGACGACATCCCGGTTTTGAGATGCTGTGCTTTGCGGAAATAAGCCCTGCTGGTATCCGCAGCAGCTTTCCAAAAAGTCCTTTCAGGCTCAGGGCCCCACATTGCCCAAAGCTCATAAAAAGCAGGAAGGTGATATGATGGGTCAGTAAAATGGTTTTTGCCCGAATCGGGAGCAAACAGTATCATATTGTACTTTTCATTGACCATGGGCCCTACCTTCACCTCTTCATTGATAGTGCGGCCTTTTACCACCGGATGATGGCGCATGGTTAAAAGTATAGTATCAGCGTATGCCTTGTAATTATAAATACCCTGTCCATTGCCCCAGCGGTTGGCAGCAAAATACAAAGACATAGCAAAATACTCTTCACCATCAGGGGCGGCTACCTCAAAGTTGGGAGTACCATTGGGCTTCAACGACCAGCAAAAATAGCCTTTTGAAGGGTGCCCCTCTTTGCGGACGTACATATAAGTCATTGCCCAGTTCCATAAAGCATCAAACTCCTCTTTTTTGTTCATCTGTACAGCTATCATCATAGCATAAGACATGCCCTCGCTACGTACATCGTTGCTATAAACATCCCTGAAATTGGCCAACAAACCATTTTGGTTTTTGCCCGAAACAAAATACAGGCGCTTAGCACTATCTCCATAGAAAAGCTGCTGAAATGCTTTTTCGAGTTTCAAGTTGATTGAATCCGGTGAATGACCATTTTCGGCAAAAAGGTTTCGGTATTTTTTGGTGGCATAAGCTCCTGACCCGGCAGAAGACTGTGCATTTGCAATTGTCTCAGTTGAAATAATTAGAACAAATGCAAGCATACTGAAAATGCTTGTTTTAAAATTGAAATATCGCTTATTCATAACATTTAAAATTAACGTTTTAACGCTAAAACAAAATTATGCCTCAAGTTACAATTTTCGTGGTTATGAATTTGTCTATCAGGATGGATTTTTGAGCAAAATGAAAAAAGCCCTCTCATTTTATAACAAGAGAGCTTTACTTTACAAGCATTACTGTTTATCTTTTTATCACAAATATGCCTCCAACAACGCCTTTATCAGTATGTACTTTCAAAATGTAAGTACCTGCTTTAAAGCCCTCTAACCTAAGATATGAGGTATTAGCAGAAGAAATTTTGTCATATACTTTTTGACCTTTAATATTAAAAATTTCAATTTTGGAAATCAAGGATTCACATTCTACCAAAACCTTGTCTTTTGTAGGATTAGGATATAATTTCAGGCTTACATTTGTCTCTGGAAGCTTAACTATAGCAGTAAAATCTTTCATTTCAACGACAGCAACAGTAATACTGTCATATCGTGCAACCTTATCTAAAAGCATATTGATACTATCTCTGGCCTCCTGAAGCTCAAGTTTGGTTTTTGCCAATAATGAGCTGCATGAGACTCCCGCCTGCGTTACAATTACAACTTTTGACACTTTGCCATTGCTAACAGTTATTTTAGCTTCACGTGACAGTTCACTGTTATTTGAAGAAACCGAAAACTTAATAGTACCGTTACCTTCTCCTGAAGTATTTTCCAAAGTGAGCCATGATTTATTTGATTGTGCTGACCATGCATCAGCAGTATATACTTCAACACTAAATATTTTAAAAAAGGCACTAATATTAAACGAAGATGTAGATAAGACTAAATCATCAGAGGGCGAATAATCCAAATAAACAGTACCTTGGTTTTTTATGGTATTCCATTGATCATAGGCATTTGAATTCCAAAACAACTGACTATTTAAGCCAGCTCCATCATTGTCTTGATTTAATATCTCGAAACGAAATTTTTTGCCTCCCCAATATGCTCCGTACGAAGGTGAAGCTAAGGTATCCCAAGACAATTTCCATTCTTGCAAGTATCCTCCAGCAATATCAGTCTCTTCTGCTTGAAATCCTTTACCAGGTAGATCTGTCATAGGACGGCCATATACTTTTCGTAATTGCCATGCCCCATACATTGGTGTAGAGTAGGATGCTCCATCAGAGATAGTATCGTTTAGTACAAAAAAAACTTCAATACAATCTTTTTCCCAAGCATTAGTACTTTGAGCTGTGTCTATTGTTCCATCCAGCACTTTCACTGCAACATAAAGAAAATCATCATCATAAGTCATCTTTAAGGATACCGTATTATTTTTATTGGCAGGTTCCCCCTTGTGTTGGTCCACCGCTTGCCATACCGCTGTTGCAGGCCAATCGTCATCATCGCCATCAATAAAAATAGAATTCCCGGCTGGCAATTTTTTAATCGTTATTTCTTTTGCTTCTGCAACAGAAAATAACGTTATCAAACACAAAAAACATAAAAAATATATTTTCATCAGTATGAGATTTAATGTATTAATAATTGGTATTTACTTCAAGTTTTAAAAGGGGGGTAATTGTATGAAAAAAAACACCTATCCACCAAAAAATTTTAAAATATGTTGGATAGATTAATACTAACTCCAAAAATAAAAATTCGCTTTAAAAAAGGGCATATTTTTATAAAAAAATTTCTTTTGTAGTACATTTTCTAAAATTTACACCCAAAATGCAAGTTATTATTGAAAAAGTCTCCCTTAACGAAGTAGCTCGGTGTTGTGAATTGCTAAACCAGCTTTTTTCGCAAGACCTGGAATTTGTCCCCGATAATGAAAAGCAAACTGCCGGCCTGACCCAGATAATTGATAACCCCAATATAGGAGAAATATTGGTATTGAAAAAAAATAACAAGGTAATTGGCATGGTTAGCCTCCTGTATTCAATCAGCACAGCACTTGGCGGAAAAGTAGCTGTGTTGGAAGACATGATTATTGATAAAGAGCACAGAACTTCAGGTTATGGCAGCATGCTATTGGAAAAAGCCATTGCATTTGCAAAAGAAAGAGGCTGCTTGCGGATTACCCTGCTGACCGATTACAACAACGATGTTGCCATCCATTTTTACAAAAAATACGGATTTGAAAAGTCACAAATGATAGTGATGAGGCAGCTTTTGTAAAAGCTACATCATCTCTTTCAGCGCCTCGGCCATACGCCCAATTCCTTCGTATATTTCATCAGCATTGGAGCAGGAAAAATTCAACCGCATGGTGGACACATCATTTTTGTTGACATAAAACGGGTTGCCAGGGACAAAAGCTACTTTACGCTCAATACATTTGTTGAACAAGGTCATAGAAGATAAGTGATTGGGTAGTGTCAACCACAAAAACATACCTCCCTCAGGCAGAGTAAATTTAACCTCTTTGGGCATTAGCTTTTTAATGGCATCTACCATTGCTTCGCGCTGTTTGCCATAAGCATCGCGGATATTTTGGATGTGTTTATCTAAATCATCGTCAATAAGAAACTGGTAAACTATACGTTGGGCAATATAACTGGTGTGCAGGTCGGTAGCTTGTTTGGCAACAACCAGCTTTTCATACACTTCATCCGGGGCAACCACCCACCCTAAACGGAATGAAGGGGCTACAATCTTTGAAAAAGACCCTAACATCATGACGTTATCAGGGATAAGAGTTTTAAACGAAGCCTCTTGCTCGCCCAAAAACCTCAACTCGCCATAGGGGTCGTCTTCTACCATCACTATACCGGCTTTTTCAATCAGGCCAGCTACTTCCTTGCGGTTTTCAGACGTATAAGTTATCCCCGATGGATTTTGAAAATTAGGAACAGCATAAAAAAGTTTGAAACGAGAAGAAAACAAGGCTTTTTTCAGTATCTGTACATCCATTCCTTCATGATTGAGCGGGATAGCTGTAAATACAGGTTTGTAAACCGACAAAGCCTGAATAGCCCCCAAATAAGCAGGTTCTTCAATCAGTACATTGTCCCCTTCGTTGATAAATATCTTTCCCAAGAGGTCTAACCCCTGCTGCGAACCGGTAGTAATAAGGATATTATCCGGGTTAACTTCTATGCCTTTATGTGTTTTATACCTGTTGGCAATAAACTCGCGCAGAGGCTTATAACCTTCAGTTGTACTATATTGCAGGATATTTTTACCGTCAGTTTTAAAAACTTTTTCGGTAGCCTTTCTCAGGCCTTCAACAGGAAATAAGTCTTTATTGGGCAAGCCTCCGGCAAAAGAGATAAACGATGGATCGGAAGCAACTTTCAATATTTCGCGGATGAAAGACTTAGGTACACCGTTCATCCTAACAGAAAAACTATAGTTCATAATGCAATCTAAAGGGTTTTTAGTATTGCAAAGATACATAAAAAAGGGGAAAGAGAAAAAGTTCAAAAAAAAGGAAAAACCCGGGAGCTATCGTTTCACTTCCGGGTTTTTCTCTTACCTTTATAATGAAAAAAGTAATTCTTATACTTTTGTGCCAGCAGAAATTTTACTCATACCAAAGCATTGAAGCCGGGATAAGTTGTTTGTTCATGTCCGGGCCCTGGATAAATAGCTGTAACCCGGCTCCACCACCACCTTGGAAGAACTGCACTTCAAACTTATGATAACCCTTTTGCAGATACGATGAGCCTTGCATTTCTACCATACCATGAAGGCCATCATTGCTGATAATGCATTCATCGTTAATAATTAATCTCGAACCGTCATCAGAACTGAGGCCAAAGTCGTACATGCCATCTTTTTCAATCTTGATAAGCCCTTTGTAAACAACGCCAAAGTTAAGCTCAGGGAAACCTTTTATTACATCCATTTCAGTAGCTACGCCCTGCTTAACAGCTGTTAAAGTAGTAAAATTGGGCAATTTTGTCCAAGTTCCTTCATACAGGTCGTATTTCAAACCGGCTTTAGGGTTTTTGGGCTTTATAGTCATATCCGAGACCTGACGTTTGCCATCAACAGTAAGCATTACCACAGAGTGCGCCGGCAATGTAACATCAACGCCTGTTTTGGTTGTTTTAAATTTAGTAAATGCTTTAATACCAATTTCGTTTGGTTTATCAAAGGTATTGTGGGCATTGAGCTTGTCGGCCGAAATAATTTCTCCGGTGATTTTTGAGACATCATACCCTTTCAAGTTGCAAGTCAACACTTGTTCTTTGGTGGCATGAAGGTTACAAATGGTGATGTGCATAACACCATTTTTATCAATTGAGGTGGACATATTCAACGAAGGGACGCTTTTCTGATTAAAAGTATAATCTTCGCATTGAAGTGATGTTGGAACTAATAAAGCATCCTGGTGTACTTTGTACATATCAAAAACATGATAAGTAGGAGTAAGTATCATCTTTTCTTTATCAGTCAGGATAACAGCCTGCAAAACATTAACCACTTGTGCAATAGCTGCAAGCCTTACCCTATCGCAATGGTTGTTGAAAATATTGAGGTTGATACCAGCCACGAGCGCATCGCGGAGCGTATTTTGCTGATATAAAAAGCCAGGATTTGTACCAGGTTCAACAGCATACCATGTCCCCCATTCGTCAACAGCAAGGGCTACAGACTTAGCGGGGTCGTACTTATCCATGATTTCAGAATGTTTGGTAACTAAAGTCTCCATGCGAAGGGTCTTGTTAAGTACGTCAAACCATCCGGCTTCGTCAAAGTCAGTGGCACTTTTGGTATTAGCCCATGTATATGAGTGCAATGACAAGCCCCACATGTTAGTACCTATTTCTTTCATTACGGTTTCTGTCCAGTTGTAATCTTCATCTGAAGGGCCCACCATGATTTTGCGAAGGTTGTTTGAACCATAGTTTTTGAGGAATGAACTGAAATGTAAGGCTAAATCAGAGTAATAGTCAGGCTTCATGTTTCCGCCACAACCCCAGGTTTCGTTACCTACACCCCAAAACTTAACGCCCCACGATTTGTCACGGCCGTTTTGTTTTCGGAGCTGGGTCATCGGGCTAACGTTGTCAGAGTTGAGGTATTCTACCCATTGCGACATTTCCTGGATAGTACCACTACCAACATTGCCACTGATATATGGTTCGCACCCCAGTTGGTTACATAGCTCCATAAACTCATGGGTCCCGAAACTATTGTCTTCGGTAACACCGCCCCAGTTGGTATTAATCATAGATGGACGAAGGTTGCGCGGCCCAATACCGTCTTTCCAGTGATATTCATCTGCAAAGCAACCACCAGGCCAACGAAGTGAAGGTATCTGTATTTTCTTCAGGGCTTCAACAACATCTGTCCTGATCCCGTTTTTATTAGGTATGGTAGAGTTTTCGCCAACCCATATCCCTTCATAAATACAATGTCCCAAGTGTTCAGAAAAGTGGCTGTAAATGTATTTACTGATTTTTTGCTTGGCTTTTGAAGCGTCTATTTCAGCAACATTTTTGTTGGCCTGGCTGTTGATAACATTAACAGACAAGCCAAAAATCAACGCGATAGTTACCAGTTTTTTCATACTCGTGTTTTTAATAAGTGTAATTTTTACAATTGTAGCCCAAAAATAATATAATAAAGTTAAAGAAATGATAAACACAATTTGAAAAAGAACATAAAAACATTTTTAATAATCACTTTTGTCCTATATAATAGTAAGGCTAAAGCCCAATTAATTCAAAGCTTTAACTAACCCCAGCCTTAAAAATTGGGGTTACAAATTCTAACTTACTGAAGCACTTTAGTCCTGATATTTTAAACGGACAACAGTTTTAACAAATAGTAAAATAATCTATTTCGTTTTGCTAAATGTAAATTCTACTTCAGAAGTGGTATCGCCAGTAAGGTATGCCATTCCTTTGATTGTAAGGTTTTCTCCATTGAGAGAAGTAATTTGAAAAATAGAAGCAAGAGATTCGTCAATATCTTCGTTATCATCAAAAATCAAATACTTACGTTCATTGATTTTATTCTTTGAGACTTTATAGTAATATTTTGTGGTTTTTGCTTCACATGCCGGGGCATCTCCTTCAATGACGTTCAATATACGGTTAGCTGATATATCAAATATTTTATGCTTTTTATATGAATCAAGCTCTGACAAAATATCATTGGACTCTTTTCCATCTTTGTTTAAGTCCACTTTTTCATCAGAAATATATTTAATAAGTCTCCATTTGCCTTCCAATAAAGGCATAATTTTGTATTCGGGATGATTTTTAATGTACCTGCTTTCATAATCTAAAAGCCATTTTCGCACTTGTTTCAAATTGTTTTTAAAGTCTTTATCATTATTATAGCCTAAAGATTGATAATAATAGCTTTCTGCATTTTCAATATTGCCCAGCCATGCATTTGCAACAGCCAAATTGACACATAAACCACAATAAATTTCTTTTGTAATACGAGCCTTTGGGTTGACAGTGTCCTTTTCAGTTAATGCTTTTCCCCAAACAGCCACACAGCTTTCAATTTTCTTTTTTTGCTCTTCATTTAACCCTCCTTTTATATCTTCTTTCATTACTGTTTTGAATTGTTTAAAAGCATCATCAAGGTCGTCATAATTATGTTTCCCTTTGGCGGTATAAAGATCCATTCGGAACAACGCTTTTTGCTCTTTGCCCCAATAATTGCGCAAAAGAGAAAATATTCTGGTTGAAATGTAATTTTTTAAAGTATTGTCAATCTCTGTTTGGGATATCTGTTTTTCGAGACTTTCTTTCGCAGCTATTGATCTTGTTTCAAAGAAACTATTTATATTTATGGGTTCCTTGAAAATAACACCGGGCATTTTTTTACCTTTAACAACCAATTCAAACCTGATAGTAAAAAAGACCCTGTAAAAACGTTCATAATCTTTCTTTTCAGAACGTTCAATAACGGTATCAATAGCTTCTTTTCTAACTATTTTATAGTTAAGCCTTTCAAATGATATTTTTATATCTGCTTCCGATTCGTTATACACCTGTGTATATCCTTCTATAGGTCGTGTCCAGGCATATTTTGGGTCATTTACTGTATTGAAACATTCTTCATCCTTCCCTAATCGGCTGGTTTCAATATAAAAAGTGCTAACAAACGAAGGTAAGGGATTGTTGGGATATAAATAATATACTTCCGAAATCGACTTATCTTTCAATGTCTGTGAGTAGATTGCAGTTGAACATAAGCATGTGCAAACCGTTAAGAACATTAGTTTTATCATTAATGTTTTCATCCGTAAATAATTTTTTTAATAAGGTCGGATGAACCCCGAAGGGCTCTCCGAAGGAAAACTCGCATGATGAATTTTCATCCTTGTTTGTGTTTAACGAATCATGCTCGTTTCATAATGAATTGTTTAGGTTAAAATTTGGTTTTTATAGAATTAGTAACCTTTCAAAGATATTACTATTTTCCAAATAAGCCTTGTTTTTAATAATTTACCAGAATTCGAAGACAAAAATGACCTATAAAATTGACAGAACTATGTTTTTGATTTACACAAAAATTAATGTGTCACAATGACAGAAATGCTATTTTTGCTTCAATTAAAAAAGTATAAACTATGAAAATCAGATTAGGTAAAAACTTACTGACAATATTTATGTCAGGCGCTGTATTGCTAACACCACTTTTGTTTCCGCCGGCTGCAGCACAAAAAACGGTATGCGCCAATGAAATTGGCACAGAAGGAGGGTATAGCTACGAACTTTGGAAACAAAAAAATGATGCAGAAAGCTGTATGACACTTAAAGACGGTTTTTTGTTTAGTTGCGAATGGAAAGAAAGTTCTGAAAACTTCTTAGCACGCAGGGGGTTCAAATATGATACAACCCAGACACCTTCACAAATTGGCAATTTTGTTGCATCGTTTGCATGCAATTACAACCCTTCAGGCAATTCGTACCTTGCGGTTTATGGTTGGACTGTCTCCCCGCTTGTAGAGTTCTATATCATCGAAAGCTGGGGTACCTGGAGACCACCGGGAGCTACATCAAAAGGGACTATTACTGTTGATGGCGGCACATACGATATTTATCAAACTACCCGTGAAAACCAGGCATCAATAAAAGGTACTGCAACTTTTCAACAATATTGGAGTGTACGGCGTACTAAACGCACAAGTGGCAATATTTCTATTTTTAAACATTTTGAAAAATGGGAAGAAATGAATATGCCATTAGGGAAACTTTACGACATCAACTTGTTGATAGAAGGATACAAAAGCAGCGGTAATGCTGAATTTACCAGTGCCACTATAGACACTAACGGCGACCCGACAGCTGTTAACGCTATTGAAAACAACACAAAGCAAAACTCGCCATTGTCTGTTAGTGTTGATCCCTCTTTAAATATATTGGACGTAAACGTTTTAAAAGCATCAGGCAGCCCCATTAAAGCAAATATTTATAGCATAAGTGGAACTTTACTCAAAAAAGTTGAGCTGGTTAGTGGTAATAACAAAATTGATATTAACGATCTTCAAAAAGGCTTATATCTTCTAAGTACAAGCATAAATAATGAAGTTATTGCCCAAAAATTCCTGAAATAGTATCTTTACTACATATAGGTTATGATAAAAACTGCCAATTCTTTGCAAATGCAAACTATTGGCAGTTTTTTTTACAAAAATCAACGTATTTCGCGTAACACTTTGCCATTGCTTAAAAATGACACCCCTTGTCCACTGGTCAGCCCAATCATAACAGACTCTACAAGCGGCTCATTAACTAATGTATCAGCCTGCCATTCAATGATAAAATTAGCGCCTGTACCGCTTTTGTCAATTTCAGGAACAAAAAAGTTAGTTGCCCCAAGGGGGTTAAGAACTGAATCTTTATCAAGATAACTTCTGACAAACTTTCCATCATTGTTGAAATACAAAACCTTGGTAATTTTGACAGTTTTGGTAAAATCTGTATTATGAATAGCTATAAAAGCGCTAAGGTCAAATATCCTGTTCTTTTCCTGATAAGGGATATTTGAATACACAGGCAGATATAACACTTGTCCCCGTACTTTTTTAATGCTTGAAGACTCGTTAATTTGCAAATGATTTTGATCAAAGCCATTTTGAAGAATATCATGCCCGTTATTACTAACATTCATGCATGAAGAAAACAACAACCCAATGCATACAAAAAGTAAAAATCGGAGAAATAAAAATTTAGAATTCATGTTATTGGTTTTTTAAATTTTGAAGTTAAAAGTACATCAATTTTCGTTTTGACAAATCATTTAACCTCTTTCAAAAGCTATATTGCCAGAAATAAAAAACAGACTCATTAAAGCCAGGAAATAGGGTAAAAATGAAATTGCCACAAAAAATGCTAAGTCTAAAAGCCTTGATGCTGTCAACTTTGCAGTTTTATGTTTTTGAGTTAAGGGTAAATTCAAAAAAGCTTTATAATCGTCATCCACGCCTTAAACAGATATCATGTTGTCAGAATTCTATATACCCTACTACTGGTTTATTCAACCGCCTTCTTTTTCGGGAAAATAATACTTGCCAAAATACTAATAGCCAAAGTAGCCAGAATGATGTATAACGAATAAACATTTTTAAACCCAATCATTTCTAAATAATGATGAGCCAAAAGTTTTACCCCTACAAATGCCAATAAAAAAGCAACTCCCACTTTGAGGAAATGAAAAAGGTCAACAACTTTGATTAGCAAGAAGAATAACGAGCGTAACCCAATAATGGCAAATATATTAGAAAAGAAAACGATATACGGGTCGCGGGTGATACTGAATATGGCCGGGATAGAGTCCACCGCAAAAATAAGGTCAGTAAATTCTATCATCACCAACACAAGGAACAACGGGGTAAAGAAAAACTTACCATCTATCCTTTTCCAAAATTTACCGCCTATGTACTGCGGATATATGCTTATATGGTTTGAAAGGAACTTCACCAGCTTATGTTCCCCAACATCTATTGTTTCTTCATTGTTGCGGTCGAGGTACATTTTGATACCCGAATAAACAAGAAATGCACCAAAAACGTACAGTATCCAGTTGAATTTGACAATCAATGCTGAACCTGCAAAAATGAATATGAAACGCAAAACAATAGCGCCAAGAACCCCCCAAAACAATACCGTTTTATAATTCTTTTTTTCGACGCTAAAGCCGGTAAGGAGCATAAGAATAACAAATACATTGTCAATAGACAAGGTATATTCAAGGAAGTAACCTGCAATATAATCGGTAGCCGCATTTTCACGATATATTTTTAAGGCTTCGTTAAAATCGGTAGTGTTCAATTTTACATGAGGCGAATAGAGCCTGATATAGTTGACCAGCTCATCCATTGTTGTAATATTGTGAATATGGTCACCGTAAAACCTGATGAAGAAATAAAACCCAATGGCAAGGCAAACCCAAACGCTTGTCCACAACAAAGATTCTTTGAAAGAAATTTCATGTTTGTTTTTGCCAATGACCAAAAGGTCTAATAACAGTACGCTTAAAATAACAATGCCGAAAATAAAGAAAAACAAGTTAGAATAAATAAAATCAACCATGATATAAAAATTTAGTGCAGTAAAATTAAAGTTTTATTTGAAGGTGTTTTACCATTGTTTCTATTCCAGACAAATGTTTAAACACGATGTTGGCCAAAGTGCTACCGGCAATTCCAGCCATAGGGCCAACAACAAAGCTAAAGCCTGCTGCTTTTTCGGTATCTTTTATTTCTGTTTTTAATGAAGTGTTAAGCATTCCGGACCAAACAAAAGCAGAAAAACCTCTGCAATAAACATTCAACACAATTTTGTTTTCGGGTAATGCAGCAAATATGGCATCATTATCAAGCATATTAGTGCAATTGAGAACAATATCATAGCCTGCAGCAAACCTGACAAGGTTTTCGCAAGTCAGTTCAATATTATGAATGGTAATTTGGGCGTTTGGGTGCAAGTGGGCAAGTTTTTCTTTCAATACAATTGTTTTAAGTTTCCCCAAATCGCCAGTCCCAAAAATAGTTTGTTTGTAAAAATCATTTTCAGAAATGGTTTGATAATCGCAAAGGCCAAGCTTCCCTATTCCGGAAGACAAAAGATAAAGCGCAGCAGGTATCCCCACCGATCCAAGGCCTGCTATTAGTATTTTTGAACTTTTCAAAGCCACCATACCTTTTAACCCAATCTTCCCGAAACTAATGTATGAGGCAAAACGTCTTTGCTCGTAGTCAGATAATGCCATATTAAAATAGCTTTACATGAAGATGTAAAGGTATAATAAAAGACAAGAAAACCTTTATTAAATTAAATACAGGCTATCTTTTCAATCAAAATATCAATAAAAAAGGAATCTTTATTGATAAATGAGGTTACACCCCTTTGCTCATATTGTTTGCGTATTGCGCTATCATTTGATCCGGTAAGGACAATAAAACTTGCCCCAGCGTACGTTTCTCTGATTTTATCAATAATTTCCAAACCAGTGTTAAAAATGCTGTTATTCACAAAGCTATGGTCTATAACAACAATGTTTGGGTTTTTATCCAAAAACGGAAGACAATCTTCTCCTTTACTAAAGGCAAAAACCTTACAATTGTCCCTGTTACTAAAGGTATATTGCATCAGGTTGAGTATCATCTTGTCATCATCTATAAAAAATATCACCTTATCCATGCCTATTTGACAATTGAAAATAATACAACCCTTATAAGCCTAATAAAAAAATAAGCCTTTAACTTTGCACCACTCGTAAAGATAATTTTTTTTTATCTAAAAATCATCCCTGTTATGGAAAAAAATCTCTGGAACAAAAGTTTTTCACTATTGTGTTCTGTCAACTTTTTGGTGGCATTTACCTTTTATGCTATCATGGCCCTTTTGCCTGGTTACCTCAATTCGCATGTCAAAATAGATTCCTCTCAAATCGGGATTCTCATGTCTTCTTTTACTTTATCGGCATTATTAATAAGGCCTTTTGCCGGATACCTGATTGACAACCACCGTAAAAAATTAATATTAGGAGCTGCCATACTTCTGTTTGCCACATCTTTTCTATTATACTTGTTTTCGGCAACATTTGTCTCCATATTTGTAGTACGTTTTATACAGGGCATAGCATGGGGTGCCTTTTCTTCTACAGCTTCAGTGATGGTTATTGATGTTTTGCCCGTTGAAAGACGAGGAGAAGGCATTGGCCTTTACGGTGTATTTATGACTGGGGCAATGGCCATCTCGCCGTTAGTAAGTATTTTTGCTTTAAAATTTACCAGCTATGGCAACCTTTTTATTGTTTCATTTTTCATTGTATTTGGCTGTTTAGGCTTAATTCTGAAAGTAAAATCTTTCAATACTTTTTCTAATAAAAAATTCACTTTTCACGAAGTTATCAATGTTAAGGTTATCCCGCTATCATTGTTTATCATGATTGCTACCATGGCCTACGGAAGCGTATTGTCTTTTATAACCCTTTATGCCGCTGACCGACATTACAACAATGTAGGTTTTTTCTTTTTGGCACAGGCCATTGGGCTAACCCTGATGAGATTTCTGGCAGGTAAAGCTTACGACCGCAATGGCCCAAAGGTATTGACCATCCTTTCGTTCGCCTCGTTAATCACAGGTTTTTTGCTTATGATATTTTCAGGCAACGAATTCTTGTTTTGCTTTTCGGCCATATTTATTGGCATGGGGTATGGCTCGCTGTTCCCGGCATCACAAGCCATGATTAACGAACTGGTCACCGCCAAAGACCGTGGAACAGCTAATGCCACGTTTCTCACTTTTTTTGATACCGGGGTAGGCTTAGGCATGATAAGTACCGGATTTTTATCCAAACTATTTGGGTTTCAAACGGCTTACCTTATGTGTGTAGCGTATTTGCTCATTGCCCTGACAGTTTTTCTAATTATAGGGTTAAAGTATTATTTGAAACACAGAATAACAAATGCTTTGTAAAAAATTAAACCATTATGGGTATAGATATCATTCTAATTGAGTAATACTACATTTCCAATACATAATAAATAAGTGTAATAGATACCTTTGTAATCACACAACTTAACTATTTTATTATGAAACACCCATGATTCTGCAAATCGCAAACACGATGATATTTTATTGTGGGTGTTCTCCCGCCAAAGACGGGACAAGCTATCATTCTATATAAAAATTAAAAAATAAATATGATGAAAAAACTCGCAATTCTCATTGCCTTAAGCTTTTTTATCAACAGCTTTGGGCAACAGTATTCAAAAAAATGGGCAGACATCAACTATGCTGGTGATGCAAAAAACTACCATTTAATGGACATTTACCTGCCAAAAGCAGTTAAAACCTCCTATCCTGTTGTGGTTTACATATACGGCAGTGCCTGGTACAGCAACAGCTCAAAAGGCGCAGATATGAACACCATCGGAAAAGCTTTATTAGACGCAGGTTATGCAGTAGTAACCCCCAACCACCGCTCAAGTAGCGATACGCTTTATCCGGGTCAAATAAATGACATAAAAGCTGTAATACGCTTTGTCAGGGGAAATGCTGCTACTTATAGCCTCGACACTGCATTTATAGGCATATCGGGCAGTTCTTCTGGCGGGCATTTGGCTGCGCTTGCTGCAACTTCTGTTGGCGTTAAAAAATTTACTGTTGATTCAACAACCATGAACATTGAAGGAAATGTCGGAAAATATAACACTTTCAGCAGTAAAGTACATGCTGCTTGCGATTGGTTTGGCCCGACAGATTTGCTCAAAATGGACTCATGCCGCGGGAGCTCAATGTATGCCGAAGGTCAATCACCCGAAGAAACCCTTATTGGAGGCACAAAAAAAGCCCTGAGAAATAAATTTGTGATGCTAAGCCCAACCACCTATATCGACTCAACAGACTGCCCTTTTCTTATTTTCCATGGCGATGCTGACAATGTTGTTCCTTACTGTGAAAGTGAATTGCTTTACAATGCCCTTCAATTATATGGTGTACAAAGCGAATATGTAAGGGTGCCAGGTGGCCAGCATTATACGGGGACTCATACCGATGCCAACATCAAAAAAATGGTTGATTTTTTTAATAAAATTTCGAAAAACAACATCTCGGCTGTAATTGCTTTGAATAACACAGTTAAAACTTATGTTGCCAACAACACGCTAACCATCGAAGGTATCTCAGACTTTTCAGTTTATCAATATGAAATCATTGATATTTCAGGGAAAAAGCTCCGCTCAAATGCTTTTACAACAAGCAAAATTGATATTGCATCATTAAAAAACGGGGTTTATTTTTTCAAACTGCAATCAAAAGACGGCAATTCAATGATTGATAAGTTTGTAAAGTAAAAAAAAGAATTATTGCAAAAAGCAAGCTGGAAATAGACTGCTTGCTTTTTTCTTTTCATCAATGTCGTTTAGTTAAGAACACACCCTTCGACTCTGCTCAGGGTGACAGTCACCCTGAGCAGAGTCGAAGGGTGTGTAATGATTGAAGAATCGAAAATATAGCCTTAACTAAACAACATTGAATTACAATTGAAATAATATTTCAACAAAAAGCCTGGCAAACTTTTACATCTGCCAGGCTCAAAACTAACAATTTACCGCAGAAAACCAATTAACTATTTTCCGGTTTTTACCCTGTTTAGTTCATCGTCCAAGCCAGTTTTGCGCTCACGTGAAGGTTTTACATCATCACTTCCAAAACGATATGAGAAGTTGAATCCAAACTGACGGCTATCCCATTTATTTCTGTTAAGTAAAATCAAGTTTCCATTCGACCACATTTTTACAGTTTCTTTGCTGGAATTAAATATGTCACGAACAAAAAGCTTAATCTGTCCTCGCTGTTTCAGTATTTGTTTTTGTACGCCCATACCAATGTTATATTGACCTGATAGATTAAACACTCCGTAAGCCTGAGGAGCCTGATACCAGCTGGTTATTTCCAAAACATAATTTTTGGGAAGTGTAAAGTAATGGCCACTCCATACATTCATGGTGTAACTGTCGTTATTGATATTGTCACTGCTCCTCTTGCTATAAAATCTGTTGGTATAAGCGTTAATATTTGCACTAATGCGGTACCATTTTGTCACAGGCAGGTTTAACCCGATGTTCAGGTTAAAATTTTCTGAATAATCAATATTTTCGCGCACCTGGTAACCTATTTTGGTAGTATCGTTTTGTCGTATCATATCTATTTGGGCATCGTTGGTACGGCTATACGAGAGCGAGGTAAATATAGCATTGCGAAAACTATGGTTCAAGGTAAAGCTATTGGTATATTGCGGGTTCAAATATGCATTTCCTATTTCGAAAGTATATTCGTCAATGTAATACACAAACGGATTGAGGTTTTGGTAATTAGGACGGTCGATACGACGATTGTAGTTAAACCCAATATTCTGGTTATCGTTGATTTTTCGTTGAATAAAAAATGATGGGAAAAAATCTACATAGCTACGATCGTTAATTTGGCCTAAAGTTATTGAATTCCCTTTTGAATAGGTATTTTCCATGCGTAAGCCAGCCTTCAGGCTATATTTCCCAAAATCTTTGCTAACAGCGGTATAAGCAGCAATAACCGATTCGGAATACTTAAAGTGGTTTGAGCGGCGTAAATCATCAACCCAAACATTAGCAATATAATTTTGATATACAATTTTATTGTCTGTTTTTACCATACTGGCCTTTGCCCCGGCCTCAATACGATAACCCTTGAAAGGATGGATGTAATCCATTTTGATAGACTGAATATCCACATCTACCGGGGTATTGCCACGCAAAGCAGATGGAGAGCGCAAGATATTTTTTGAAGGGTCAAAATAAGAAGTATTCATTTCGTTATCGCTGGTATTGCGGTAGAAAGCATAATCAAGGTCGGTAGAAAACTCACGCCCTGTTGTATCTAAAATAATTTTATAGTTCAGGTTGTAGGATTGATTTTTGTAAGTGCCCCTATTAGTGGACAAGGCCAGTAAACTTGAGTCTGCAACCGCATTTCCATTAAAAATATCATTAGTTGAACAACGGTCATCATCGCCTATGTTGTTCCCCAAACGGGTCATAAAACCAATTGTTTGGCGACTGCTCAGGTCGTAATCGGCACCGGCGTTATATCCAAGCACCTTATAATCCCAGTCACCACGGCTGTATTGAGAAAGTTTTGTGGTT
This sequence comes from Bacteroidota bacterium, assembly GCA_029572965.1. Taxonomy (GTDB): domain Bacteria; phylum Bacteroidota; class Bacteroidia; order Bacteroidales; family DTGW01; genus JAKPQD01. The sequence goes on from JAKPQD010000215.1 coordinate 25,537, forward strand.
GCATTGTTAAAATACACATATCTGTCCATATCCAACGTATTATAACCTTTGTATTCTCCCGGATAAACACTGGCAAAAACATTGAGTTTCCCGGCACGATAGTTGACGTTGCCGCCAAAATTGCCACTGGTGTATTCGCTACGCCAGGCACCTGCCCACATGGTACCATTTAGCCCAATTTTACTGTTTTTTTTGAGCTTAATGTTGATAATGCCAGAGTTGCCGGAGGCATCATACTTAGCCGGAGGGTTGATGATAATTTCAATTTTCTCCACCTCAGACACCTGCATACCTTTTAAATAATTGGTCAGCTGATTGCCTGACAAATAGGTGGGTTTTTCGTTTACCATAACCAACACGCCCTGTTTACCGCGAAGGTTGATGTTATCATCTTTATCAATGTAAACGCCTGGAGCTTTTTTCAGGTTTTCAAAAACCGATTCGCCAACAGATGCAAGCTGTGCGTCCATATTCATTACCAAACGGTCAGATTTTGACTCGATAAACGGCCTTTTGGCCACAACGTTCACTTCTTTGGTTTCTTTTATAGACAATTGAAAATCTTTTCGAATATTGTTCTTTGTAGTATCTAAGACAATAGGCTCATTTACTTTCTCATAACCTATCATTTGAGCCAAAATATAATATTGGCCATCTTTAACATTAGCCAACTGGTAATTGCCAAGGCTATCTGTATATGTGGTCATCACAATACTGCTGTCTGACTTCGAGCCAAGAGCCACTAAAGCATAAACCACAGGTTCATTAGTTTCTTTAGCACTAACATTGCCTGTAATTTCATAAAAACGGGCAGCCCCAAAACTGTTTATAGCTACAACCGATAATA
>JAKPQD010000321.1 GCA_029572965.1 Bacteroidota bacterium
GCTCATAATTTTGAAGAAGAATTTAGGATTGCAAATGTTGAATACCAAGCTGTCAATATGTGTGTTTACCGTTGGCGTGAAATGCACAAAGAAATCAAAGATGTACTTAATGCGTGGCTGTCTTAGGGTTACCACTAACGGAAAAGGCTATGCGCAGTGCGGGATTTAACATACAAAACATTCAAATATGAGAGAACTTAATTACATAGACGAAAAAATCGAAAAAAACGAAAACCCCGCATTGCGTATAGGTAGTGTTGGGCGCAGTGCTTTATCGACTGTTTATTTAATGGACTGCATTGAGGGAATGAAACAGTTTCCTGACAAAATTTTTGACCTTGCAATAGTTGACCCGCCTTATGGGATTGGGATTGATGGGCAAAAGCAAAGTATTAATAACAAAAACCCGAAAGCAAACAGAAAAGCCCATGATTTTAAAGGCTGGGATAATGAAATACCACCACCTGAATACTTTACTGAATTGTGGCGTGTATCTAAAAATCAAATTATTTGGGGGGCTAATTACTTTGTAGAACATATTAATAAACCAACAAAGGGGTGGATTGTATGGTATAAAGGGCAGGAAGGATTAACAATGAGCGATGCAGAACTGGCTTTTAGTAGTTTTGATAAGGCTACACGAGTTGTAAAAATTAACCGAGTTGAACTACTAAAAGAAGGAACTATACACCCAACACAAAAGCCAGTTAAACTTTACGACTGGATTTTAAACCAATATGCGAGCGAAGGCGATTTGATTTTAGATACCCACTTAGGAAGTCAAAGCAGTAGAATTGCTGCACAAAAGGCGGGTCTTGATTTTGTAGGATTCGAAATTGATCGAGATTATTTTGATAATGGGAATAAGCGTTTCAAAAATTTTGTTTCGCAGACGGTGCTGTTTTAGCATTGCGCCCAACGAATTTATAAACACAGTAACTGCGTTTACAATGCCGAAAATGGAATATAAACACAATGGGAGGCAACGAAATGACCGATAATAGCGGACAGTTGAAAGAAGCGATTGAGGTGTTGAAAGAAGCCAAATACATCGGGA
>JAKPQD010000328.1 GCA_029572965.1 Bacteroidota bacterium
AAAACAATACAAAGATAAGAAATTTAAATATTAATAGAGCTAATCCATATTTAGTTTCCTTATCACGTCTATTGCCTGGCCTACCTTTGAAATATTGTCCACCGACATAATCAGCTTATCCTTGCTTTCTTTCATGCGGAAAACCTTAGGATTCTTATTAACAGCATTCAGTACTCCAATAAAAACAGGTGATTGATAGTATGGCGATTTTTGATTGGCAATAAAATAAATTACCATTTGTTTGTTTTTCAGGACAATGCGTTCAAATCCTAACTGCAAAGCCATACGACGCAAGCGTACCACATCTATAAGATCAGTACAGGACTGTGGCACAGGTCCAAAACGGTCAGCAAGCCTCGAAACAAATGCTGCCAAATCCTCATCCGTCTGAAGGTTGTCCAGTTCACGATAAAGCTTGATACGCTCGGTGATACTCTCCACATAAACCTCGGGAATGAGAATTTCTAAATCTGTATCAATTTGACAATCTGTAATATACATTACATTATTCAATACATTGCTTGAAGGCTGAGCTATTTGCGTTTCAGTTTTTTCGTTATAGAACAAATCTTTGAAGTCAGATTCTTTAAGTTCCTGGATAGCCTCATTGAGAATACGTTGATACGTTTCGTAGCCAATTTCGGCAATAAAACCGCTTTGTTCAGCTCCAAGAAGGTTTCCGGCGCCTCGGATATCAAGGTCTTGCATGGCTATACTAAAGCCACTTCCCAGTTCTGAAAAGTCTTCAATGGCCTTAAGCCTGCGGCGGGCTTCAGAAGTAAGCGTAGTAACCGGAGGAGTAAGCAAGTAGCAGAAAGCTTTTTTGTTACTGCGTCCTACCCTGCCCCGTAGCTGGTGCAAGTCGCTCAACCCGAAGTGGTGCGCGTCATTGATAAATATCGTGTTGGCATTGGAAATATCTATACCCGACTCGATGATGGCCGTAGCAATAAGCACATCGTATTGCCCGTCAATAAAGTCGAGGATAATTTCCTCAAGCTTTTCAGGATCCATTTGCCCATGAGCAATAACGGTACGAGCTTCTGGCACCAATTTTCGAATGACCATTTGCAAATCGGACAAATTGGCAATGCGGTTATTCAGAAAAAATACCTGTCCGCCTCGCATAAGCTCATACATAATGCCTTCACGGATAATGGTTTCGTTAAACGAATGTACTTCTGTGACAATGGGGTGACGGTTGGGCGGAGGCGTATTGATAATAGCCAAATCACGTGCACCCATAAGCGAAAACTGCAATGTACGAGGTATTGGAGTTGCCGTAAGTGTCAGCGTATCAATATTTAACTTAAGTTGCTTCAACTTTTCCTTCATAGCCACCCCAAACTTCTGTTCTTCATCAATGATGAGCAGCCCAAGGTCTTTAAATTCAATATCTTTGCTAAGTAGTTTATGTGTACCAATAAGAATATTAATATCCCCTTCTTTTAATTTCTTCAAAATCTCCCTAATATCCTTAGGTTTACGCATACGGCTGATGAAATCTACTTTGCAGGGAAAGCCTTTTAGCCTTTCGGAAAAGGTTTTGAAATGCTGGAGCGCCAGGATTGTTGTAGGAACCAGCACGGCCACCTGCTTATTATCGGCCACAGCCTTAAAAGCAGCACGAATGGCAATTTCGGTTTTTCCAAAACCAACATCCCCACAAACCAGCATGTCCATTGGATAATCACGTTCCATACCTTGTTTAACAAGCATGGTTGCTTTTTCCTGATCTGGAGTATCCTCATAAATAAAAGAAGCTTCAAGTTCTTCCTGCATAAACGAATCGGGAGAATAAGCAAAACCAGGCGATTCCTTTCGTTTGGCATACAACGCAATAAGGTCTTTGGCTATATCCTTCACCTTGCTCTTTGCAACCGCTTTTGTTTTCTGCCAGGCACCACTGCCCAACTTATGAACACTTGGCGGCTCGCCATCTTTGCCTTTGTATTTTGAGATGCGGTGCAACGAGTGGATACTTACGTAAAGTACATCATTGTCGCGGTACACCAGTTTGATAACCTCCTGCCAGTGACCGTTTATCTCTACTTTTTCAATTCCACCAAAGCGTCCCACTCCATGGTCGATGTGTACAATGAAGTCGCCCGGATGGAGATCAGTAATTTCGCTCAGTGTAAAAGTTTGGTTAGCAGCAAAATCGTTGCGGTACCTGATCTTTTGATACCTGCCAAATATTTGGTGTTCAGTAAAAACAGCTATTTTTAAGTCTTCATCAATAAAGCCTTCGTGTACCGATTGTTCAAGTGGAACAAAAGCGGCCTCTTTATCAATGCTTTTTACAATATCTTCAATACGGACAAGCTGTTTAGGCTGGTCGCTACAGATATACACCTCATAGCCATCCTGTTTATATTGCTTTACAGAAGATACCAACAAATCAAAATTTTTGTTCAGGTTGGGTTGGTGGCGTATTGAAAATTCAAAATGTATCTCACTCTTGAAAAAGCTGACAGAACTAGTTTCTATGATTTTGAACGGCTGAATGCTTCGAATAAGGCTTTCTTCGTCAACCAAATAATCAACAATAGGCAAACG
>JAKPQD010000332.1 GCA_029572965.1 Bacteroidota bacterium
AGAATCATCAACATATGAATTGAAAATTCTTTCATTTTCAGGTTTTAAATATGAAAAGTCAGCAATGTCAGCTCCTTTATCTACAGAACTATTAATTTTACTGTGTGCAATGTACTCATTTTTTAAGCCATTAATATCAACCTCAGCATAAGCCATATTGCCTCTCTTACTTAAATTGGTATTTGGCATTTTATTTCTGATGGAATTTAGGGTGCTTTGATATTCAGTGGAAGTCTTACCAACTCCCGCATTATTGAAGTCAGCAACTATAGTTTTCTCCGTTTGCTTTTAACTCCCTTAAAAAAACAAACAGTATATAAACTCTATCAATAAAGGCTTTTTTTAATATTTTACCATATCATTTTTACAATTGAAATACTCTTTATTCCTGTATTTCCTTTACTTCTTGAACCTTCTCAAACGGCTTGTATTCCGTCTTTGACTTCATCATGCCATAAATAATTCTAACAGCCCTGCGAGACACACAAACAAGGGCTTGGGGCTTCGTTTTACCTTCTTTAATTTTACCCTCAAAATATTCTCTAAATACTGGATGCCTTGGCTTTCCGCTTGGTGATATTTGCACCAACTGAATAGCCAAAAAGTGAAATATAGCATTTAAAACCCTGTTTCCTTGCCTGCTCCTTTGGTCTTTGCCTTTTCCTGCCGAACTGAAATTAACTGGACATACACCGCAAAACTGGGCTAATTTATCAGAATTCGGAAACCTTTCAATATTGCCAATCTCGGAAATAATATTTGCCGCAGTAATCAAGTTAATTCCGGGCATTGTTTGCAGTTTATACCCTGTCAAATCAACAAGCCGTTTCAATTCATTATCAATGTCCTCATTTTCCTGCTTTTTAAACCGTATTTCCCTTACAAGGCTTTTAATGATCAAATCTCTTTCATATTGAAAGTCCTTTTCCTTTGGGCTGTTCTGCTCCGATAATGTCAATATCATTTCTGCCTGTTCCTGCTTCATTCCTTTATGTATTGCCCTTAATTCCTCTAAAAGCGTTTCCGGCTTTACACCCTTTAAATACTGTGGGTGTGGGTACTTCTCCCAAAATAACAAAGCTGTTTTATTGTCCACATCACAAAAATATTTCTTGTAACTGGGGTAAACATTTGTTAAATTGGAATTCAACTGATTTTTAGCAATAACAATCCCTTTAACAAGGCTGTTCCTGCGTTTCACAAGTTGGCGAATAGTCCAATGTAAGTCGTTGTGTTCTTCATCCGGCAAAGTGTCCACCATATCACGTAAAACCTTGGCAACACAAAACGCATCAAACGAATCATTTTTCTTACTCATTGGAGCACTCGACCGCATGGAATCGGTATAAGCAGGATTTACATGTTTAACAGTAAATTTATGACCCAAAAGGTAAGAAGCAAAATTCCTTCCGAATCCTCTTGTATCTTCAAGCCCGAAACATGGGGTTAAATCCTTATAAATCTTTTTGACATCCTGCATGAATTTATCAAATTTTGAAGGTCTGTTGGGGAAAGTGATTTCACCCAAAATATTAGTCCAACAATCTATAACAACTGCAACATGAATATCCTTGTGCATATCGACACCTATAAAAGCTGTTTTTCTTTTCTCGTAAATAAATATCCTCTCCTTTTTTCCTGTCTCCACAAAACCTATCGGCAACCGCACTTTATGAGCATTAAGCCTTTCGACCCTGCAAGGGAGTTGTAAACCTGTCTATTTTTTATGTGACAAATTACGTGAAAATGGCTTCACGAGCCTATTTTAATTACTGTACTGCTCCGCTTGGACACAATTTCTTCACTACTATTGACTGACACAAAAACAAATTCCAAAAAAGCAACCTTTATAAAGTCCCCATTACATGCCCATTCAGATTTTACAGGCAAACGGGCAGAACCAAACCGCCTTTACTCTCTAAATTGGAACAACAACAGAATCCTTTTTACAAATTGCATGATAAAGCTATTAATCAACATAAAAACAAATTTCAAATTTCAATAAAAGCAATATTTACAAAGTCCTCATTACAAGCCATTTCAGCTTTACAGGCAAACGGACAAAACCAAACCGCCTTTACACTCTGAATTGGAACAAAAACAGAATCTTTTTTATAAATTGCATGATGTATCAAACCTTTTTCCAACCTTTCAATTGCAATGCTTCTTCTGTGTAATCCTCTGGATTAGCTATTTTCAAGGTTTTTCTGCATTTGATATTTTCGTACAGAATAGAATCCCCTTGAAAAACAAGCTTTTTAATCCAACCGCTGGACAACGATTTTTCCCATACTTCGCTTTGAAAACTGGAAAAATACAACTCCAACGCTCTTTCAATAATTGCATTTGCACCGTCCAAACCTTCCTTTTTAGCAAGGTCTTTGGCATGGTTCAATAATGCTTCTTCAATTGTTGTGGTAATTCTTGCTCTCATAAATCAGCAACCTTTCATTACAAAATTATCTATATAAAAGGGTATCAAGCCGATTCGGCAAGATAACCCCTGATAGCTTCAACAAACCTGCTTCCATACTTTTCTAACTTAGCATGACCAACACCGGAAATATTCTTCATGGCTTCCAAATCAACTGGCAACTTTGAAACCATATCTTTTAAACTGGTATCATGGAAAATGATATAAGGTGGTAACTTTTCCTCTTTGGCTATTTCTCTTCTAAGTGCAACAAGCCTTTGAAACAATAAATCAGGTGAACTGTCTAAAACCTCTGAAACT
>JAKPQD010000353.1 GCA_029572965.1 Bacteroidota bacterium
TCTTTTTTGCCCGTTAAAGGGTTTGTTATTTCCAATCGTAGCTTGAGTTCAAGCTGACCAGCCTTCTTAGGCGTTGTTTCATAGATGAAAGAATAAGCATCATGCCTTTTTAAAGGTTTTTCATCAACGAACATGGCCACATTATTGTCAAAGTGTATCTTTTTGCCAACAAATATGTCCACATCAATTGTTTCACCAAGGCGCAACTTGCGTTTGGGGGCATAAGTGGCCATGTACAAAGCATCATCGTATTGAGGCGGTAGCACCATGGCCGCGTATGTATGGGAAAGCTGGTATTCCAATTGTGCAATATTGGCGTTCAAACGGTTAAGGGCTACTTGACAAGCCAATGGCGACCTTCCTTTGAACAAAGTGTGCGTCCAGTCTTGCACATCATCGCTGTTTATGGGCCAATCGTAGGCTTTGTATTGTTCATTATAACGTTGTGTGGCCAAATCGGTGCCATATATTTGAGCAACATCCTTTATGCCCGGCCAAAAGATGCTTTGTATGCTATCTTTAAGAGTTTGTATGCGTGCACCAAGGTTGTGCGCAGTTGCCGAATGGGATAAATATTGTTGAACAGCCAAAAAACGTTGTTGTTTTTCAAAGATGTTTGCTTCAACATTCGACATTGCCAGTTGATTGATGCTGTCTTTTAGCAGCGCAATATCTTCACTTAAAGCATCAATGTATTTTTCTGTATGATAATAAGTGTCGGTGAGTTTTTCTTTAATATTTGGGTTCTTATTTAAAAGGTCTTGTATTTCCATACGTTTATCAGCCGCAATTTGATATACTTCTGCTGCCGCATTTTGCAAACTTGTGTCAATAGATTGCAAAGCAGCAGGTTCAATGGCTTTATGCTGGTGATTGATCATCAAAAATGCCAGCACAATATTGGCCAAAGTGGAAATAATGAAAACGATTGTCCATTTCATAGGGCATTGCTTTAAAGAGGGTTTTAAAAATTATTGCACCAGATAACTTAATGTTTGCTCTAAGGACTGTTTTGTGCCATTTTTCTCATAATCCAAATGAATATTCAATGATTGCAAGCCTATTTTATTGGCTTTGGTAGAATATTTATAATAAAAATCTTTAAAAACAGTCGTTGTTTTTTGCTGATTGACCGTCAATTTGAAGTTATCATGCCAGTCCAAGCGGTCATCATTTACATCTACTTGAATACCAAATAATATTTGAAGATTTTTATTGCTTTCTGGAAAATCAGGAATAGTTTGTAATAAAACAGGACGAAACA
>JAKPQD010000364.1 GCA_029572965.1 Bacteroidota bacterium
ACGCACCGACAAACAGACTGACAATAATTCAAACAGTTTTTATATTGAAAAACGAGATAGACAAAATAATAAATCTATCTTTGCGGACACATTTCAAAATGACATGAACAGAATAAAAGAAGTGTTGGAAGAAAAAGGAGTAAAACAGACTCAGTTGGCTGAACAACTTGGAAAAAGCTACAACATGGTGAACGGCTATGTGCAAAACCGACAACAGCCAAGACTTGAAGTGCTTTTTGAAATTGCCAAAATATTAGGAGTGAAACCACAAGAATTTTAGAAAAAGATAAAATGACAAGCATAATACAACGACAAGAATTACAAAACAAGATATGGAAAATAGCCAACGAAGTACGAGGCTCGGTAGATGGATGGGACTTTAAACAGTTTGTATTGGGTACGCTGTTCTATCGTTTCATCAGTGAAAATTTTGCCAATTATATGAAAGGTGGAGATGAAAACATTAATTATGCAAGCCTTTCTGATGATGTGATTACACCTGAAATAAAAGATGATGCGATTAAAACAAAAGGCTACTTCATTTATCCAAGCCAACTTTTTGTAAATGTTGCCAAAACAGCTAACACCAACCCTAACCTAAATACAGACTTAAAAGCAATTTTTGATGCAATTGAAAGTTCTGCCAATGGCTATCCCTCAGAATCCGAAATTAAAGGTTTGTTTGCCGACTTTGACACCACAAGCACTCGATTAGGTAACACCGTTGAAGCCAAAAACAGTACTTTGGCTAAAGTATTGAAAGGAATTGAAGAACTTGATTTTGGAAATTTTGAAGATAATCATATTGACTTGTTTGGTGATGCATATGAGTTTTTGATTTCCAATTATGCAGCCAATGCAGGAAAATCAGGAGGTGAGTTTTTTACACCTCAAAACGTATCCAAACTCATTGCACAATTGGCGATGCACAAGCAAGACAAAGTAAACAAAATTTACGACCCTGCCTGTGGTTCGGGTTCTTTACTGTTGCAAGCTAAGAAGCATTTCGACAATCATATTATTGAAGAAGGTTTCTATGGGCAAGAAGTGAACCCCACCACGTACAACTTGGCTCGTATGAATATGTTTTTGCACAACATCAACTACGACAAGTTTAATATTGCACTTGGAAATACACTCATTGACCCTCATTATGGCGATGAAAAACCTTTTGATGCTATCGTTTCAAATCCTCCTTATTCTATCAAATGGATTGGTAATGATGACCCAACACTAATTAATGACGACCGTTTTGCTCCTGCAGGTGTGTTGGCACCCAAATCAAAAGCAGATTTTGCTTTTGTACTTCATGCTTTAAGTTATTTATCTAGTAAAGGGAGGGCAGCAATTGTTTGTTTCCCTGGTATTTTTTATCGTGGCGGTGCAGAGCAGAAAATTAGAAAATATTTGGTAGATAATAACTTTGTTGAAACCGTTATCTCTCTTGCTCCAAACTTATTCTATGGAACTTCTATTGCAGTAAATATTTTGGTGTTATCCAAACACAAAACCGACACTAAAACACAATTTATCGATGCTACTGGTGACGATTTCTTTAAGAAAGCCACAAACAACAATGTACTGGAAGACAAACACATTAATAAGATAATACAAATCTTTGATAAGAAAGAAGATGTGGCACACGTGGCGATTTCCATTGACAATGACAAAATTGCTGAGAATGATTACAATCTTTCTGTAAGTTCTTATGTTGAAGCCAAAGACACTAGGGAAAAAGTAGATATTGAAGAATTGAATAATGAAATAGCCAAAACAGTGGCTAAAATAAATGCACTGCGTGCTGATATTGATAACATTATTAAAGAAATTGAAGCATGAGTTATTTAGAGAAATTATTGAATGGTGTTGAGGTGGAGTGGAAACCTTTAGCACATAAAGAATACGGAGTAGCTGAATTGAGTCGTGGTCGCGTAATGTCGAAGGAGTATTTAGCAGATAATGCGGGCGAATATCCTGTATATAGCTCTCAAACAGCTAACAATGGAGAGATTGGAAAGATAAAAACTTTTGACCACGATGGAGAAGCGGTTACGTGGACAACCGATGGTGCTAATGCTGGTACAGTTTTTCACAGAACT
>JAKPQD010000221.1 GCA_029572965.1 Bacteroidota bacterium
GTAGGCAGAAACTTTGCCAGAGCTAAATATGCTCAAAAGACAGAAAAGGAATTACGCCTAAATACATCATTAAGCAAAGATATTGACACCACAGAAAATTTGGTACTAAAAGGCGATAACTTAGACTGCCTCAAAATCCTCAAGAACCATTATAGCGGAAAAATCAAATGTATTTACATAGACCCCCCATACAATACTGATAGTGACGAATTTGTTTACCCCGATAGGTTTGATAAAGAGGAATTAGAAATATTAGGATTGGCAAACCTAAGCGAGAGCGATTTCGAAAGGATGGAATTTAGCTTCAAAACCAAAAAGAGCCATAACGGTTGGTTGGCATTTATGTATCCTCGACTATTATTGGCAAGGGATTTATTAAGTAAAGATGGGGTAATTTTCATAAGTATTGATGACAACGAACAAGCGAATTTAAAATTGCTATGTGATGATGTTTTTGGTGAGGAGAATTTTATTGCAAAATTTGATTGGCGGAAAAAAACAGGAGCAAATGATGCTAAAGATATTGCAGTAGTGACAGAGAGTATTTTATTATATGCAAAAAACAAAAGTTACACAATTGAAAAAGATATTTGGGCTCGTGATGTAAGCTCTATAAATCAAAAGAGATATAGACTGTCGGATGAATTTGTTGAAGAGCGTGGTAAATATTATTTAGACACCCTTGATAGAGGAGGTTTACAATATTCTGACTCAATGAATTTTGGTATTGAAGCACCTGATGGCGGTATAATTTTCCCTAATGGACGTTCAGAATTTAAAAATGATGGGTGGATATGGAAATGGGGAAAAGATAAAGTAAAATGGGGAATTGAAAACAAATTTTTAGAATTTGTAAAATCGGATAAAAGTACTGGTTCAAAATATACTATCAAATACAAAGTTTACAAGAAAGTAGATAACGAAGGCAAACCTCGAATAAAAACTGGCAGAGTGTTTTCAAACCTAATTACAGAGCCAATCAATCAGCAGGGAAATGATGATTTTTCAAGTCTTTTTGATGGTAATACATATTTTACTAATCCTAAACCTATTGGTTTAATTCAATATTTTCTTAGAACCATAGACAATGACTCTATAAATGTTCTTGACTTTTTTGCAGGTTCAGGCACAACAGGACACGCAGTAATGCAGCTTAATGCAGAAGATGGTGGAAACCGAAAATTTATTTTGTGCCAAATAGATGAGCCAATCAAAGAGGATAAACCTGCATACAGGTTTTGTATAGAGAATAATTTACCTCCAGTAATTTCAAGCATAACCATAGAACGCCTCAGGCGTGCAGGTGAAAAAATTGCTAAAGAGATTGAAAGTGAAAACAGTAAAGCAGGAATGTTTGAGGAAAACAAAAAACAAGTTCCAGATATTGGCTTTAAAGTGTTTGACTGTGTAGATGCTCCAAAACTAAATGTTGACGACAATGGGCAAATACAATTTCCGGAAATCAACACAGACGCTTTAAGTCGCATTTACAATATGATTTTCACCGTTGGTTTAGACGAGCCAACACAAGTTCCCGAAGAAGTGGTAAAAGATTGCATTTACAGAATAGGCAATAATTATTACATAACAAATAGCGAGAAAGTTACAAGCGATGAGTATGCAAACGCCATTAAAAACGGCAAATTATTTATTGACGGTTGGACAGCCAGCCTCAACGGAACTTTGCTTAACTATAAAGAAGATGTGAAGATTGTGTTTTAAGCCCACGCTTCGTAGTCAAGCACATTTGCAAGTCGCACCAGCCAACGCTAAGACCAAAACCTGCAAAAGAGCTTGCCTACCCCAACGCACGGCTGACAGAAACGATGTAGCAAATTGATAGAAAAATGACTGAAAACAAAGAACACCAGGCGGTAACAAGCGGTATAGTTAATTGCCGGTGCAGTGGGTATTCGAGCGGCACAGCTCGTATCAAAAGTAGTTGTAACTTGATAGGAAAGT
>JAKPQD010000012.1 GCA_029572965.1 Bacteroidota bacterium
GAGCCGGCCTGGTTCTGACAGAGAGAAAACAAATTTTCAGTTACGGGCAGTTACATTAACAAAAGATAATCACGGTGAGATTGAAATAGAAAGGCAATTGTACGAACGTGGTGTTGTACTTGATAAACTTACACACGATGCCTGGTTTATAGGCAGCAGTGCCGAGCAGCAGCTCAAAGAAAAAATAGAACGCCTGGGCAAGCCACTTAAAGATTGGAATGTGAATATTTATCGTGGAGTATTAACCGGCTTAAACGAAGCCTTTATCATAACCACCGAAAAGCGTAACGAGATACTTGCCAATTGCAAAGATGAAGATGAAAGAAAACGTACCGAAGCCATCATCAAACCTATCCTGCGAGGCAGAGACATTAAGCGATACTACTACGAATGGGCAGGGCTGTGGGTGATAGGAACATTTCCTGCATTGCATTTAAATATTGAAGATTACCCTGCACTTAAAAAGTACTTTTTAGACAATTTTGATATTAGACAATTAGAACAGTCTGGTAAAAAATATCCTGAGCTTGGTTTTGATGCACGCAAGAAAACAGGCAACCAATGGTTTGAAACACAAGACCAAATTGCCTACTACCCCGAGTTTGAGAAGGAGAAGGTGGTGTATTCGGAAATTGTTAGGCAGCCACAATTTTATTTTGATATAAAGAATTTTTATGTAGAGGCCACATCATTTTTAATGACTGGCAAGAATGTTAAATACATTTGTGGACTTCTAAATTCTAATCCTGTTACATTCTTTTTTAAGCAATGGTATGCAGGTGGTGGCTTGGGAGAAGAAGGATATAGATATAAAAAAGCGTTTCTCGAGAACTTACCCCTTCCCCCCATCACGCCTTCTAATCAGCCCATTGTATCGCAAATAGAAGCACTGGTGGATAAAATCCTTGCGGCAAAGAAAGAGAACCCGCAGGCAGATACAAAAAATTTAGAAAATGAAATAGACCAGCTTGTTTATAAATTGTATAACTTAACTCCTGAAGAAATAAAAATAATTGAAGGAGGGGAAAATTATGAAGATTAAAAAGGTAATTTTAGAAAATTT
>JAKPQD010000017.1 GCA_029572965.1 Bacteroidota bacterium
TTTGTCAGGGGACAAATGCAACTTTGGTAGTAACTACAAACTATCCTGAAATAGCTTCATACAGGTGGCAGGTGAGTAGCAATAATGTTACGTGGGCAGATTCTTCGGCTGCAACAAATGATACCCTGGTTGTAAACAGTCAGAATTATTATCGATGTATAGTATCAGCCCCGGGGCATGCAAATGACACCTCCAATGCAATATTGGTAAATGTAAACCCTTTGCCCATGATAACATTAGTTAGTCCAGATGCTATATGTATGGGTCAAAATGCTATTATTAAGGCAAATACCAGTGCCGGCATAGTTTCATGGTACGGTAGTGCAACAGGGGGCACTGTATTAGCGCAAAACAATATTTTTACAACACCAATCCTGACAGCTACAACTACGTATTATGCCGAGGCCAGCTATAATGGTTGTAACTCAACAAGCAGAGTAGCAGCGACTGTTACAGTGAACAGTTTTCCGGCAGTAGAGTTTAAAGCTGTTGCAACAAATGTTACAAACGAAAACAATGGTACAATAAAGATTGCAACAATTAAGGGGACAGCCCCATTCTCTTATTCGATAGACGGTGGGGTATCTTATTCAAGTACAAGCTTGTTTTCAGATTTAGCTGCGAATACATACCTTGTAACAGTTAAAGACAACAACAGCTGTGTTACCAAACAATCGGTAATTATTGGTAAATGTATAGCTGATTTTATCTATACGGTAACCGACTCAACTTTGAAATTGAATAACCTTTCGTTAGGGGCATCTCAGTTTTACTGGACTTATGGAGATGGGTCAGTTAGCAATGACAGTAGTCCAAGTTACAAATATGCAGCCCCGGGAGAGTACGAAGTGTGTATGACGATGGTCAATATGACAACCAACTGTATGGCCAACAAGTGTGCGCTGATAAAAATAGACTCGCTGAATACAAGCTATCTGGCTGCAAAATATACTTATACTATAAACCAGTTGCAAGTTAGTTTTGCCAATATTTCGGAGAAAGCAACCAATTATTACTGGATATTTGGCGATGGACAGTTTTCAACAGAAATATCTCCGGTTCATAATTATAGCCGTGCCGGCATTTATGTTGTATATCTAAAGGCTTATAACAGTAGCACAGGTAAATCTGCAACCTATGTAAAAAAAATAGTGGTAGGTACTGCTGTATGCAGTAATGAGGCCTCTTTCAAATATGTTGTCGATAATGCCGGGAAAGTGACATTTACAAACACTTCAATTGGTAAGAATGCTTATTATTGGACGTTTGACGATGGTATGTCATCAACATTGGCCAATCCTGTGCATACCTATAAAAATGCCGGGTATTATTTGGTAAGTTTAATGATCAAAGATTCAGTTGGAACTTGTAGTGATGCTTATTCTCAATTGGTAAAAATTGGAAACATTGCATGCAAGGCAGATTTTGATTATTCGGTAGAAACTTCTACAAATACGGTTACTCTGAAAAACCTTTCGACCGGAAATATAGCCAATAATTTCTGGCTCTTCGACGGGCGTAATTACTCGACAATGCAAAACCCAACGTTCAAGTATGTTTCAGCCGGCATACATAACATTTCTCTTACTGTTTTGGATAAAAATGGCAGCTGTATAGATTATATCGAGAAGAGTGTCCAGGTTGGCAAAGCCAGCTGCAATGCTAACTTTGCCTATTATGTTGACAGTGTAAACAATAAAGTTGAATTTACCAGTCTGGATAAAACCGGAGGGACTGATGCTTATTGGATTTTTGGGGATGGTACAATTAGTACCGAAACAAACCCTGTTCATATCTTCAAACGGGCAGGTTACTATCAGGTAAGCTTAACAACCTTTAATCCCGAAACTGGATGTATGGATAATGTTTCGAAAATTATTTTAGTATCAGGCCCTGAAAATGACTGTGAGGCAGACTTTATTTATTTAATGGGAACAGATAATCAAACGGTGGCATTTAAGAATAAATCGAAGGGCAATATTGTAAAATGGTTATGGAACTTTGGTGACAATTCGGCTATATCAAATGAAACTTCACCTACACACCTGTATAAAGTACAGGATGATTATAACGTATGTTTAACGGTAGTAAATACTCAAAATATAGTTAATATCACTTGCAAGGAAATAAAGGTAGGAAGCTCTGTTGGCAATGAAAATAAAGCAGACTTTATTTACCAGGTTTCAAAAGACAGCGCTTATACCAGGTTTTATAATTTGTCTTCAGGGACATATAATAAATTAGAATGGAACTTTGGCGATGGAAAAACATCTGCCCTTGCATCTCCAGCGCATAAATATAGTACTCCGGGGTATTATATGGTATCACTAAAAGTGACAAATACTGCGACTAATAGTCATAATGTCACATATAAACTGTTGAATATCAATAAGCCTGATACATTTCTTGTACGATTTGCATTTTGGGCAAAACCATACAGTAAGAAGGCTGGAGGTTATCCCATTGACTTTATTGGGGCAGGATTGGGCGATCAGGCCAAGTTGAAATGGGATTTTGGTGATGGAGAAACAGACTCTACAACAACAAGTCCTCAGCATACCTATCAAAACAGCGATGAATATGAGGTTTGTCTGACTTATGCAGACCCAATTACAGGCGATTCGAGTAAACATTGCGAAAAGGTGACAACAGCAACCCTGTGCCAGTCGGATGAAGTTTCTCCGGAGCCGCTATGCAAAAACATAGAAGTTCATCTTGATGCTAACGGAAAAGCTGTGATAACACCAGATTTGGTAGATAATGGCAGTACAGATGCCTGTGGTATTAAGTCTAAGTCATTAAGTGTATCTACTTTTACCACTACTGGTACAAAAGATGTGGTGCTTACAGTTACCGACAATAGTGGCAATTATTCAACATGTCAGGCTAAGGTCACTGTATTGGGTTACGTAGGAGTTGAAACTACTGAAAATCAGCTGGGGCTTAATGTTTATCCAAATCCATTCACAGCTAAGCTAATTATCAAGATGGACATTCCGGATAATGGAGTTGTCAACCTGTCAATTGTAGATATTTCGGGACGCAATGTTCGGTTGACGAAGCAGATGACACTTGAAAAAGGCGAGAGGTTTATCACCCTTGATGGCGATATGCTTGAACAAGGCACATACTATCTGCGTGTAACAGACAGTAAAGGCCGGATGAAACAAACGGTCATTGTAAAACAATAATATTGAAAGGGTAATCGTGAGGTTGCCCTTTTTGTTTCAAAAGAATTGAGTACCTTTCAATTTGTTCTTTTTATGAACTTAGATTTAAAAACCTTTTTTGAAGTTTGAATAAATACAAAATAGAAGCCATCAGGTATGTGAGAAATGTCAATGGTGTGAGTGTTTTTTTCTAAAGAAAGATCTGGGATAGAAACTCCAGAAGTATTATAAATACATAATTTTAGTACTATTTCATTGTCATAAATGCCTGAAATAAACAAGGTATTCATAGCAGGATTTGGGAAAACCTTAATTTGTCCTGAAAAGTTATTATCAATGTAATTTTTAGCAGAAGGAGTAAGGTATGCTGTAAGTTGTCTTGATGTATTCATTGTAAAATATGTATTTTCAACAGTCAACGTGTCATAACCTTTTGCATAAATCTTGAGGGTATAAGTTCCTACTGGTAAAAGCCTTGTAAAATGGCCTGTTTTAGTATCCGAATAGACGACAGACAATGAATCATCGTAGTTTACCACCTCAATAGTAGCTTTTATCGGGGTATTGGTGTTTTTGTCATAGACAATTCCATGAATGCCTTTGGTGGCGTTGTTGATATAATTGAGAAGTGAGCGATAATTGGCTTGCCAAAGGGTTTCCAGTTCATTTTCGGGAGTAAACTTGTTGTCATCTATCTCCAGCGTTGTTTCGCGGCTGTGGCAAACGCCTGTGACATAATCCTGGCGGCCACCATAAACCGGATACCAGTACCAGCCATCAATAACACCATCAGGGTAAAGCGTTTGGAAGTAATTGACAGGGCCATATTTCATAGCAGTATCGGCATATTCGTGTGATACATTTTCAAACCATTGCTTATCGGCATGAAATGAAGGGGATGCATCCCAAGGATAATTGGCTACTTCGGCTCCAGCATGTAAAGTAGCCGATAATACAAAATTGTATGTTGAGTACAAGTTCATTAAAGACCGGGTTTCAGGCTGGTAATCATTATTATCTGGGTGAGAACCGTAAAAAATATCAGGAAAATTACGGTTGAGGTCAACATAATTGCCATTACTACGGTTCATAGTGCTGGCAAACCTTCCGTCAGGGTTGAAAACCGGGTTGATCCAGATATCCAAGTTGTCAATGAGGTTGGTTACGGTACTTGATTTGCCATAATTGTCAAGCAAATAAAAAATTAGCCTGGTCAAAACCACAGAGCCGCCTGTTTCATCGCCATGTATAGTAGAAGAAAGTAAGACAGATGGTTTGTATATGGAGGTATCTTTGTTGATTCGAGCGTAATATATAGGTTTTCCTAAGGCACTATTGCCAAATGTTATTATTTTACAAAGGTCGGGATGGATTTGTTGCATACTATCCAGCATTTGTATATATTCGCTGAGTGTAGGGTATTTGTTCCAATCCCAAATATTGCCAGAGGTAGTTGCTAATGTTGCTTTTTCTTTAATAATAAGGCTAAACGGGATGTTTAGCTTTTGAAATGTCTTTAGTTGTTTAGTATTTACGTAGGCAACAATACTATCACCTTTTACTTTGTCAATAGAAATGAGGGTAGTCAGGTATTCGATTTTTACATTGGTGGGTTTTACAAACTTTATAATGTATTCGTTTTGAAAATTGAGATGCTGACTTTCTGAATTAATAGTAGCAAGAAAGAGGAAACTAAAAACCAATAATATGGATGTTTTGAGATTCTTCACGATGAGTGGATTGTTCGTAAGGCCGAAATAAAGTTGTTACAAACAACGTCAATATTGATTTCTTCTTTAATGATACGTTCACTTTCTTTGCCCATGCTGGTTTGCACTTCATCATGTCCAATAATGGACATAATCTTATCTGCAAGACTTTTGCTATTGCCACTTTCAAAGTAATACCCATTTTTGCCATCACGGACCAAAACTTTTTCAGTACCATCACAAACCGAACATACCACGGGTTTTCCAAAGGCCATAGCTTCGTTGATAGATAGTCCGCTCATGCCGGCAAGTTTGGTTTTATTATTTTTGAAATATAATGAGGCATCCCTCCTAATAAAAACAAGACCTTCATCACTATTTGATTTTGGTTGGTATATGTTTTTTAATATTTTCAAGACTGATTTGTGATATCAGGTTGTTAAAATCATCTGAAATATTGCCTTTGTAGATAACTAATACAAAGCCTGCTGTAAGAATAATACTTCTATAAATACCATCTAAAATAGGATTTGATAAAACGGGTAAGATGTAATTGATTGCAAAAAGTAAAAGGAAAAAGATGGTTAATGTAAGGGTCTTTATGTTGAAAGGCCAAAGCGAGAGCTTATATTTAAGGAAAAACAGCAGAAGCAAATTATAGGTGCTCATGGCGATTAAAGAAGTCATGCCAGCTCCATTAATACCAAACCTTGGAATCAGGTAATAATTTAAAAGTATTGTTGTTGCTGTGATATATGAAGTAAATATAAGCTGATACCAATAATACCTAGAGTTTGCAATTACTATTAGGTTTATGCCAGTTACCATATCAGCAATCTTGCCAAGTCCAAGAAGCAGGATCACATATTTACCTGATTGGAAAAGCTCTCCATTGGGCATGATTTTGAATATATTGTCAACATTGGCCCATACGAGCAACAGAATGAAACCTCCAACAATATATTGGTTTATTGAACTTTTAGTGTACAAATCGCCTATTTTTTTGAAGTCATTGTCTTTGGCGGCCTGTGCTACAATAGGATTGGTAATTTGCATAAAAGCTTTTGACGGAATCTCTATTATTGTTGTTACATAAAAAGCAATGCTAAAGATGCCAGCATAACTGAGGTTTAGGCTCGAACTAATCATGAATACATCTATTTTGCTGACAATATTTGAACCAATACCAACAAAAAGAATGAAAGCTATGTAAAACATCAAATCACGAAATACTTTTTTAGGAATACCTGAGAAATCAGGCTTTATCGATAGGTTTGTAATTTTCTTCAGGTAGTAAAGGTTGAGAACTGTTGCAATAACATATATAACGATGATTGAAATAATGTAAGCTTTAAAATCCAGTACTTTAAGATAAAATAGCACAATAACTGCAATGTTCAATAACCTAAGCCCAATTTCCCGTATCAATTTTGGAACAACAATCCGAAGCAGGCATGATGAAAAGGTTTCAAACAGAACCAAATACATCATAAAGAATGTAAGCGGGAGCACATAATAGAAATTGTCCGCAAAGAGTGCCGAATTGGCTTGGAACATGCCAATGATAGGGTTGTAAAAAATTCCCACCAGTGCAGATAAAAGTACTAAACCCATAAGCGGTACAACTAGTATTATCCCAAATATGCCATGGTTGTTTTTTTCATCTCTAAAATACGGGAAAAAGCGTATAAGAGCGGAGTTTAAACCAAGCTGGGCTACAAAGGTAAACATCAACGCGGCATCTAAAAAAACCTTTCCAAAACCAATTATTTCTGGAGACAAACACAATGGAGTAATAAACATTATGTTTATATAACCTACCAGCGCCCCAAGATAGGAAACAACTGTTGCTTTAATGCTTTGACGAACAACTATGCCCATAGTTTTTTATTAGATTGCATGCAAAAGTATGCAAACAAAAACACATCTTTATCTTCAACAGAAACTATCAGACTTGAGTAGCATTAACAGACGAGCTTTTTACATTCATTTGGCCTGATTTAAAACCAAATTGAACTTGCCCGGTTGCGGGTTGAGACTCAGAGTTGTCATTCTTTTGGCAAGAAATGCTAAATATTAACAACAAAAACGTATAAAAGGCGAGTTTAAGGGATTGTGTTTTCATGTAAATGTTAATATCAAATATAAATAATTCTTTTCATTTAGCTTACTAAAGTTTCATTATTTATTAAGTTATGATGGAATGTTTCTAAAGTTTTACATAAAGACGGCCAGTGTAATCAACTCTATGTAAAAATGGGACAATGCCGAATTCTTTAAAATATTCATCTACCGCTTGCCTGGAACCTTGCCAATGTCCATAATCGTCGATAATCAATATTCCGTTTTTGGATAGGAGAGGGAAAAGGTGCTGCATCTCATGTTTTGTAGAGCTATACCAGTCTGTATCTAATCGAAGGATAGATATTTTTGAAGGAATTGTGCCGGGAATGGTGTCTTCTACTTTTCCTTTAATAAACTTAATCTTATCCATTGGATATTTGGTTTTCAGCATGTTTTGTTTTACCTCATCCAATCCGGCGTAGCACCATACATTGTTTCCTTTATACTTATCTTCTTTACTAAGTCTTTCAGAAGAATGAACGCCACTTAAGTCAACATCTTCTTTCGTTGGCTCGCTCATGCCTTCATAGGTGTCATACATATATAAGTCACGGTCAAAGGATTTCATAGCAGTAAGTTTTAATGCCATAATCATTGAACTACCTCCGCGCCAAACACCACATTCGACAATATCGCCTTCAATCTTGGCGTTTACCACGTATTCAGCAGCTTTGTATGCAGCGTACATCCTGTCAAAAGATGTCATGGTATAGGGTTTTGCCAATTGGTAAGCTTCAAGGAAATCTTTTTCAATATCGACAGGTGCTGCTGAAGATATGGAAGTAATATTTAATTTTAATGGTTTGATAACTTTATTGATTAGGCGAACAATCATGTTTTCTGGTATTAAAGGTTAATATAAAAGTTGGCGCAGCTTTTCCATCTGCGTTTCAATGTTATAATTTTTGGATATATGTTCCCGGGCTTTTATGCCCATTTGTGCGGCAAGCTGCTTGTCTTTGGCAATAGTAAGCATATTTTGTCCCATGGCCTTATAATCATGTTCGGCACAAAGCAACCCAGTATGACCATGTACTACAGCTTCTTTTATTCCTGCATGGGTAGTACTAATAATAGGTAATCCGCTTCCACTTGCTTCAAGTATTGTATTGGGTGTTCCTTCACTATCTCCTGTGATATCTCGCACAGAATGTTGCACAAAACAACGGGCTTTTTTCAGTTCTTCGGCTACTTGTAGCGGGCTTAATACGCCTTTGAGTTCAACTTTCGCGGAAAGGTTAAGTGTTTCAATCTCATTAAGGGTTTGTTTTTTAAGTTCACCATCACCAACAATCACCAACCGCGCATCATCAATTTCGTCAGCAACAATTTTAAATGCTTTGATAAGATTAATTGGTGATTTTTTATGGGTAAGGCGTCCAACAAATATAAAAATCGGTGCACTATTTTCTGGATTAGCCCCCGAAAATTTATTTATATCAACACCATAAGGCAAGTTGACTATTTTGTGTTCGTCAGCCCCAATTTGTATCAGTTCTTTTTTCATGTCTTCTGATACAACAATGATGGTACGGGCATAATCAAACATTTTTTGATAATCATCTTTATATTGTTCCAGGATTTTGTATTGGTGAGCATCGAATCCATGAAAATGAGTTACTAAAGGAATACTTGTTTTTTTACATGCATCAGTCATCATGCTGCCTGTAACACCATATTCGGCCAAAACAACACTTGGTTTTGTTTTGAGCAAATAATCTGACAGGGTTAAAGTATAGAGCCTTTTATAAACTTTTGGAGCAATGTTTTTTATACCGCCTCTTAATAGGTCAATGCTTAAAGGAAATTGAAATATACTATTCCTGTCAATGGTTAAGTAAGGATAATATCCTCCAGTGAGTTCAGATTTGTGTTCAATAAATTTGAGATGATTGGAAATAAAAGTTTCACTAAAAGAGAGGTTTTTATTGGGGTATGCAATACAGATACTCATAATTTTTTAGGTTTAGCTACTACAATATAAAAACCGGCATCTTTATCCGTAGTATTTTTTTTAGAAACTTTATCAAAGAGACAAATAAAAGGTTGCATCAACATGGAAAAGATATTTCTGATGAATACCGGAAGTTTAAAATACAACCCATCCTGAAAAAGAAGCAATCCCATAGCGGCACGAGAACCAACACCTTGAAAATGCACAATTTCAAAGTTATTATCTTCAAACACTTTTTTCAAGCCCATAGATGTCCAACGCCAAAAATCAGTTGGATGAGGGTGGTACATCCATATCCCATGAGTAGTAAGTATGATTAGCCCTTCTTTTTTCAAAACCCTTGCAGTCTCGTTAAGATAAAGAGCTACATCGGGAACGTGCTCAAGGACAGAGGTTGAAATAACATAATCTGATGTATTGTCAGCCAATGGCGTTCTCCCGTTGGGAAGTATGAGCATATCGGCTTTATCATTACCTTCTATGTCTGCCCCTATGTATTTTTCTACTTTTGATGACAAATAATTTCGATAAGGCATATCGCCACATCCATAATCCAAAAGCATTCCATCAGTTTTTGTAATATTTTTATCAAAAACCTTTTGTAATTCTTTTCTTACTTTAGTAAGGATATATTTCCGGGGATGAAAAATACTAAGCTTGTTGCTTCCTGAAAGCATATCATTATTTGTTGGCATACCAAATATTTTAGGAACACAAATGTAGGATGTTTTTTCATATTTACATAGGTTGTTTGATTTTGCTTTGATTGTAAAACAATATTCATTTTCTGATAAAAACCTTATACATTTGTCAACGTGTATTAGGTTTTTTTATCACTTTTGACTTTTAGAATAGAGAATTTTAATTAGCGATTTATGTTAGCGCCAATAGCTTTGTTTTGTTTTAACCGTCCGGTACATTTGAAGAAAACGCTGGATTCTTTGGCAAAGAATGATTTGGCCAGGGAAAGCGAATTGTATATTTTTTCAGACGGGGCCAGGGGGGTAAAAGATGTTTTGGCTGTTGATGAAGTAAAACGCGTAATTGCTGAAGCAAGAGGTTTTAAAAATATCCATTATACATTTTCAGAGGTAAATAAAGGCCTTGCCAATTCGATTATTGATGGGGTTTCAAAGGTTTTTGGGGCTCACAACAGGATAATTGTATTGGAAGACGACCTGGAATTTAGTCCAAACTTTTTGAGGTACATGAATGACTGTCTTGATTTTTATGAGCATAACGGACAGATATTTTCTATTTCAGGTTATTGTGCCCCAATTACCATTCCTGCTGATTACAAAGAAGATGTTTTTCTTTTTTATCGAATAAACTCATGGGGCTGGGCTACCTGGAAAGATAGGTGGCAGCTGGTTGACTGGAAAGTTGAAGACTTTGATACTTTTATAAGAAACAAAAAAGAACGGGAGGCGTTCAACATGGGGGGGGCCGATTGTTCAAATATGTTGTTAAAACAGCAACTAGGCCAGAATAACTCTTGGGCTATACGTTTTTGCTATACCAGTTATAAGTTTAATAAGTTAAACGTTTTTCCGACAGTTTCAAAAGTTAGGAATATTGGGGCAGATGGCTCAGGTACGCATGTACGAAAGAGCCGTTCGTTCGAAACAAAGCTGGATGATAGTAACAACACGATAAAGTTGACCACGCCTCCATTAAACGGACAAATTATAAAAGCTTACCAAAGGTTTTTTAAAAGAAGCCTTGTCCGTAAGGTTATCGACTACTACGAAATAAAAAGATACAAATTTTTTGGGAAAAGTTAAGGAGCCGTTCCTGCTATTAAACAAAAATCAACGTTTTGAAGTTTAAATAAGGTGAAAAACTACTTTTGCCAAAATATATGGTATAACTTTGCACCAAATTCAAATCATTCTTTCAAAAAATGTGGATTGAAGTATTAAAATCGAAGATACACCAGGTAACTGTTACCGAAGCCAATTTGTATTATGTTGGGAGCATTACCATTGACGAAGACCTTATGGATGCTGCCAACCTGTTTGAAGGCGAAAAGGTACAAATTGTGAACATCAATAACGGTGAAAGGTTTGAAACATATACCATCAAAGGGGAAAGAGGTACGGGTGTTATAGCGCTTAATGGTCCGGCAGCCCGCAAGGTTGTTGTAGGAGATGTTGTGATAGTGATGTCTTATGGCATGATAGAGGTAGAGAAAGCCAAAGGCTTTAAACCTACGGTTATATTCCCTGATACCCGCACCAACAAACTTGTACAATGAGCAAAACCAAGAGATTTTTATTAATCTTTTTGCAATATGCTATTTTCCTTGGCCTTGGCATAATATTACTTTACTTTGCATTTCGCAGCATTGATTTTCAGGTGCTTGTAGATAACCTGAAGCATACCCGTTACGATTTGGTAGTATTATCGTTGTTCTTTGGTTTTGGAGGGATGCTTGCCAGGGCGTACCGTTGGCAGTTGATGATAGAACCACTTGGTTACAAGCCGCGTTTTGCAAACACTTACCATGCATTAATTATTGGATATACCGCAAATTATGCTTTCCCGCGAATTGGCGAAGTAACCCGTTGCGGAGTGCTGGGCAGGACCGAAAAAAGGCCTGCAGATGCGTTGCTGGGGACTGTTATTGCCGAAAGGATATTTGACGTGCTTGTCCTTTTTTTGCTGACAATACTTGTGATATTGTTAAAAATCAAAGAATTTGGAGGTTTTTTTTCGCAAAAAGTATTTATCCCGTTAGGAAAAAAATTTGGGTGGCTTTTTGATTTTTCAATTTATACCTGGATACTTGCAGGGTTAGCTGTTGCAGCCGGCTTTTTCTTGGTATATGCTTTCAGGAACCAGATACGCAAAATCACTTTAGTAGGGAAAATAAAAAAAATAGCCAAAGGTGTTTTCATTGGCTTTAAGTCAATCTTGTACCTAAAACGAAAGCAGGCTTTCTTTGCTTCAACTTTGGCTATTTGGGTGTTTTTTTTGCTG
>JAKPQD010000069.1 GCA_029572965.1 Bacteroidota bacterium
GAAAAGGGTATTTGCAGCCCTTTACAGGCAGCCCAAAACTATGTTAATGGTTTCTATTGAAACAGGCATTTTGAGGGCTAATATTTGCCGTTACGTTGCTGAATGGGAAAAAGAAAACCGTATTTGTATAGTACGGAAAGGAATTTGCCCAATTTCAAAACACCGTGCAGGGTTTTACACCACCAACCCCGATTTGTTCCCGGCTATTGTTGAACCTTTAAATACTGTTAAGCTATGAAACTAAACCCCGTATTTGATGACCTCAACAACCCGGATACTATCTTAAACCACGTTGAGGAACTAAAAGGTAAAAGCGAAGCAACCCCACACGCTGAAATATTACACCAACTTATTGAACAGTTTGAACCGTTGGACTTTGAATTATTGGCGTTCCCACACATTGAAAAACTAAGGGAAAAACTGGAGCAATTACCAAACGAAAGCGAACAAGCTAAGGATATACGCAAACAGTTAGATAAAATCAAAGTCAATACAAAGCATTACCGTATTTTATCAATTAAAAACGTATCAAAAACAGCAACAAAAAACAGTTGGGGCTTATGCAAGAACCACGATTTTATTTACTTGTACAACGGTACATTTTGGGCTGAACTTGACAAAGACGAATTTCAAAAGTTTTTAGGCGAAGCAGCCGAAAAAATGGGCGTTCGTTGGGATAATGCACAGGATTACCAATTTAGGGAACAACTATTTAAACAGTTCCTTGCAACGGAATATTTGAGCAACCCACCGGGCAATAAAGATACGGTTCTGATTAACCTACAAAACGGAACTTTTGAAATAAGCCCACAGGGTACGAAATTAAGACCGTTTGACCGTTCGGACTTCATTACCTACCAACTACCATTTGAATACAACCCACAGGCAAAAGCACCATTATTTGAAGCGTATTTGAATAAGGTATTACCCGACCCCGAACGCCAAAGGGTATTAGCTGAATATTTAGGCTATGTGTTTATAAAACACGGGAGCAATGCACTAAAAGAGGAAAAAGCCTTAATACTGTACGGTACTGGAGCAAATGGGAAAAGCGTATTTTTTGAAGTTGTAAATGCCTTGTTGGGAGCTGACAATGTAAGCAGTTATTCATTACAGAGCCTTACAAATGATAACG
>JAKPQD010000225.1 GCA_029572965.1 Bacteroidota bacterium
TCCATACTATATGGTATTTTATATCATATCGAGTATGAGAACCGCTTTTATACGTTTGCATTTTTCTTTTTTGCTAAAGTAATAAAAAATGCTTCGCCTAAAGGCGAGGGATTTCACCCATCCCAGAATTATAAATTAAAGGCATTAAACTTTTAAACCCTTATAACATTTACTAAAGCTAGCGCGTTTGTAACGCGTGCATTTTCTATCTACTTTGCACAACGTCGTTACAAACGACAATACAACGCTTTTACTTATATACTGCTTACTTTAGCTTTTGCCCGTTGTTGCAACAGCACGCGTTACAAACAACTATACAATGCCTTTAATTTACCTCGTGCTTACTTCATCTTTTGTCCGCTGTTGTTACAGCACGCGTCACAGACGCGCTAGCAGGGATTTTACAACAAACAACAATATAACACACTTAATTTATTTCGTGCTTAATTCATCTTTTGCCCGTTGTTGTAACATTGCACGCGTTACAAACGCGCGCTAGCTGGCCACAGTAGCCACGGTCGAAACGGGGCTGCATGGCCGGCAATCCGTTGTGCGGGGCAGTATGCATGTACTTTTGGCCCATGTACCAAAGATAAGTATTTTATTGCACCTGGTCAAGGCTTTGGCTTAGACGCTTAGTTTTAACACCCGAAAGCAGTTACAAACTGCAAGAATTATAGACACAAGCGCAGACACATATAAGCGGCTGTCGCGCGTTTGTAACGTGTGCCAGCCTAAGTATTGACTAAGCAAGCGTTACAAACGCACGACAGCCTAAGCTTGCCTAAAAACAAAAAAACCGGACAATGCCGGTTTTCTTAATATCTTGATAAGTTATTATTTGCTATCGTAAGCCCATTTGAGATAAATAGAGCCCCAGGTAAACCCCCCACCAAAAGCAACAAGTACAAGGTCGTCGCCTTTTTTGAGTTGTTTTTCCCATTCCCACAGGCATAATGGAATAGTTGCAGCAGTAGTATTGCCATACTTCTGAATATTTATCATCACTTTTTCAGAAGAAACATTCATTCGTCTGGCTACAGCATCAATAATACGTATATTGGCCTGATGAGGTACTAACCATGTAGTATCGGGGTTGAGCTTGTTTTTCTCCATGATTTCGGCAGCCACATCAGCCATACGTGTTACAGCATATTTGAACACGGTTTGGCCTTCCTGGTAAACAAAATGTTCATCATTGTCAACAGATTTATGCGAAGCAGGACTAACCGAACCTCCAGATTTCATATACAAATATTGTCTTCCTACGCCATCAGCATGAAGTATATAATCCATAACTCCAACTTCCTCAGTTGCAGGCTCAAGCAATATGGCAGCGGCAGCATCGCCAAACAAAGGACAGGTTGTACGGTCTTTGTAATTGGTAATAGCCGACATCTTTTCGGGGGTGACCACAACCACCTTTTTATATTCGCCAGACTCAACAAACTTGGCAGCTATTTCCAAAGCATAAATAAAACCCGAGCAGGCAGCAGAAATATCAAAGCTCCAGGCATTTTTTATCCCTACCTTATCACAAATTATATTGGCTGTAGCCGGAAATGGATGATCGCCTGTAATAGTGGCACAAACCACTAATTCAACTTCTTCAGGCTTTAATCCGGTTTTTTGGAACAATTGGTTGACTGCTTCTGCCCCTAAATCAGATGCACCTTTACCTTCCCCTTTCAAAATCCTTCTTTCCCTGATACCGATGCGCTGCATAATCCACTCATCAGAAGTTTCCACCATAGTGGCCAATTCATCATTTGTAAGGACGTAATCGGGCAAAGCTGCTCCAATACCAGTAATAGCTGCTCTGAATTTTGTCATTAGTTAAATGCTTCTTTAATTTTTTCCACTAAGCCTGCCTGTGCTACATGCATAGTTTGCAAAATCATATTTTTTATGGCAATATCGTTTGAAATACCATGACCAATAACTGCAACAGCATCAATGCCGAGAATTGGGGTTCCCCCGAAATTCTCGTAGTTGAATTTTTCAAAGAACGGGTCATGAATATTTCTCTTCTTCAGCAATTCATAAAAAGCTTCTGAACCCTTGAGGACTACGTTACCAACAAATCCATCGCATACTACAACATCAGCTTTTTCATTGGAATAAAAGTCATGTCCTTCAATATTTCCAACAAAATTGATGCTTTTGCA
>JAKPQD010000086.1 GCA_029572965.1 Bacteroidota bacterium
ATCATTTGGTATGCATCCCCGGCATTACGACTGAAACGATCCCATTTTAGAAAAAGAACAAAATCCGTTTGGCATTTATGTTTGCGGAGTTCGACCAAATATCTTTTCCATTCTGGTCTATTAAAAGTTTTGGCAGAATGATCTTCAAAAATTACTTTTCGAATAGACATGCCATTGATTTCGCAATACTTGCGTAAAAATTCTTCCTGGCTTCGTTGGGAGTACCCTTTGTCGGCCTGTTCATCTGTGCTTACCCGGATATATAAGTCTGCTATTTTCATAGATCAAAATTTAGTAGGATTTTCTAATGTTTCACTTTATCCCCTTCTTTGATGTTCCAGATATTGTGAAACCATGATATTAGCAAATTTCCGAAGTAATTCCAGAACTTGAGCAGCTTGTTCCAACGAGATATCCACACCTTTTTTTCGAAGCATTTCTAATGCTTTTTCTGGTTTTAATTTTTCCATCTTACACCTCACTTTTTAATCATTCTTCACAAATAATTCTCCGTGTAAGAGAACATTTTTACAACTCAATTAAATATATCATGCTGTAGTTGATAGCGTTTGTGGAGGGCTTGTATCTCACATAACCAAAGTCCTTCAGATTGTTTATACACTTATTATAAGTATATCTGGCGTTTATTTTTGCTGCACTCATAATGACACTTCTTTCAATTTGAAATGGATTTACACCACCATTAAGATTCCATTGTTGCAACAAGGCCATATAAAGACTTATATGGGTAGTGTTGATCCTTGCATCTTTCTCAATGGTACTGTAAAACTTAGTCAAGGGCGGAAAAAGCTCCATGATTATATTTTATTTATTGATGCTGTTTCTTTGTATTTCGTTTTCCACTGATTCTTTTCTTCTTTAATAAACTACTACCTGATGAAGGCTGGCTATCAACTGCATCGTCAGCCACCTCAGAATTTTCCAGCTGCTTTTTTCGAAGCAATATTTGCTTTTCCAACAACCTGTTTTGCAAAAATCTGTATGCTTCATCAACTGAAATATCAGGCTGGCCTGTTGCACAATAGAATCGCTGAGAGATTTCATACTTATTTTTAACAGGTGCAATATTGCCAAACAAATCCTGGTACGGCAGGCCAGCCCAAAATTCCAGCTTCAAACTTGTAGCGATCGATTTACCATTTTCAGATTTCTCCAACCTCTCTAATTTTTCGATTACCAATTCTACATCCTCTTCTTTTCTCCATTCGGACTTTTCATTTACTGATGAGTTCTTTGCTATTGTTAAATCAAAAGCATTCTTCCAATCTATCTTCGCCATAGCTGTTTTGATCTCGCCTATATCAATGCCATTTATTAGTTGTTCATTTGCTTCCGAACAGACCTTAAGGATGGCATCATAATACAAAAGCTCATAGTTATTAGTTACGCTATTCCTCTGAAGAAATAAATGAAAGTTCAAATCACTATTCAGATGATTAGCCTTAGACACAAGCCAAAAATTCTGTAGCCTGAATGAAATCTTTTTTAACAGCAGGTATCCTAAGTGCTCAAATCCTAACGCTTCAAGTTTACCGGATAGTGCTGCAATATTTTGAATATCCATCATTATACATTTAATAATAAAAAATAAGGTTTAGGAGTTTATGAAACTCCTAAACCTTTCTTATTGCCTTCCCTTTTTTTGGGTAGAAGGCTTTTGTCGTTTTTCTTAACTACTTTTTCCTTTTCAGGCTTGATGTCTTGTTTCACTTCTTTTTTTTTATCATCTGCCACATCTTCCTTTACTGTTTTGGCACCTTTGTCTATTCCCGTTTTATACTGGTCTAAAGATTCCTTTGCCATTAGCTTCATATTAGAATCGTAGAGGTTTACTTTTTTGAATTGCGGGTCAGCTTCGATAAACATTTTGTGGCTGCTTCCGTCTTTCTCAATTGTCACTGATTGAATGTTTCCTTTTTGCAGCGACTGCATCAATGCCTTTTGCTTTTCCGGGTCTTTTAATTCGGCTATTGGAAACTTTTCGACAGCAGCCTTCAAATCAAAACCATAATTCTCATGAAATTGTTTTACTTCCGAATTGTTGTTCTTGTCTTTGTTTTCAAAGTCAAGTTGTATCCAGGCCTTGTAAGGTTGGCCTTCCCTTGTAACCAGGTCTTTGTGAACAGCCCTGCCATCCAGCAAATTGAAAGCTTCTTTGCCGGTAACACCTTTCCCTTTGTTGAGGTAGAACGTTTGTTCTTCTTTTTGTCCGTTGGCTTTTCCAAGTGAAGCATTATAATTGTTAAAGAAGTACATATCTGATGTATCAGACTTGCGGAAATTCATGGTTACTTCAAAAGGCTTTTTATTGATTTCTGCCTTGTAGTGTAATTGGAACTCCCCTTTGCCCTCTTTCAGATTCTTTTCCAATTCCGGTTTCAGGTTTTCACCGAAACCCATGTACTTGAGGTTGTCACTCAGGTACTGAAAATTCTCATTGTTCATAACATCTGTTTTTAATTGTGATTTAAATAATGATTGTTGTTGTTCTATGTGATCTATTAACGCATCTGTAAAATCGTTGCCTTCATGATTGTAGAGTCCGTTGGCATCTGGATCATTAACCCTATTTTTTCCATAAGGAATCGCTTTATAGATGTCAAGGATAGAATCAAAATGAAGCACATGGAAGTGATCTCTGTCACTGATGTTATTATCTACAAAATCATTCGCTTCTCCC
This sequence comes from Bacteroidota bacterium, assembly GCA_029572965.1. Classification (GTDB taxonomy): domain Bacteria; phylum Bacteroidota; class Bacteroidia; order Bacteroidales; family DTGW01; genus JAKPQD01. The sequence goes on from JAKPQD010000086.1 coordinate 2,702, forward strand.
TTTGAACTGAAAAAATACACATCGCTTTTATCGATAAAATAAAGTGAGGTGTTATAAGCCATCCAGTGTTCACCTTTACTTAGCGCTAATTGTACTAACTCAAGTACCTCATCAGATATGGGATGTTCGTTGTTCATTTCAGATCGGGTAAGATGATTGCCTGCATGATTTTTTTATTACTAACTTTCATGGACAAATGCCTGCCGCCATTTTTTTCCATAATCTGCACAGCTAAATATTTGGCATCAGGAATAGTAAACTTATCCAATGCGAAAACTATAGAGGACGTAGTATTGGCTTTAATCTGGTTGACGTTTCCTGAAATATGAAGTGGCTTTAAATCTGTTTCCTGAATAGCAGTTCTTTTGCCTTTCTTTTTGTCCCGGATAAAAAAGCGGAGCACATCAATATCATAATCAATGGGACTATTATTTACAATGTTGAGTTGGTAAAACATAATATCATTTTTTATGTAAATACCAGCGACGATCGCTTTAATATCCCATTGTTCATCTTTAATGCCGTGCATCGTCCGGGGATTGTCTAAGATTCCGTTGGCATAAGTTGCCAATGTCGCATATTTGTTTGTGGGCAGGTGATATACCCAAGTCGCCGGATTATTGTCATAACATACGACAAAAGAATAGACACTTCCATCATCCGTTACCACGCTAAGATTTGTTTCAGGAAAGCCCTTCTCAGCTGCTTTCACTAATAATATTGTGGGTGATTCTTTTACCTGCTGTGCAAGTATTGCCTGTGTACCTCGGTCCACATGCAATATTGAAAAAGGAAATACCAGGCTGGTTGTTTTTTCGGTTGAAATGCAAAGAGATGTTTGTGCTTTAAGAGAAACGAAAAACAAACTCATCACTGCCAACCACACTAATCGTTTCATACGTTGTTATTTTATAGTTGAAAAATATTATTGATTGCTCTTGCTTTTAAGGAGTACTCTATAGCCTTCTTTAACCAGTACTTTTACCTGCTTAACTTTTCTACTAAGCAATCCTTTGGCAGCACTGATGCCAGCCGCAGCCGCTTGTGCTTTGAATGATGGATCAACAGAAGAAAGCTCCATCAATTGTAAACTGTTGTCTGCTGATTGCTTGGCAACGTCACGGGTAATGGCACCGGGAATATGAATACCGGGCATTCCGTCCATATCGTATACTTCCAGCTTTACTGGAAAAAGAGACGTGCCATATCGAATGGAATTGATTTCTATTTCCAGTCTTTCATCATTAAGTGAAGCCGATCCATAAACAAAATTTCCTTTTGGAATTAATGTGCCGTTGATGTAGATGTCGGTAGACAAACGAAGTTTGATAATAGCACCATTGACCAGGGTTTGATTGGCATGAACAACCGCTTCTACTGCTGGTTCATCATTTGAATTATTGGAAGTTTCACTTGTTCCATAGAAACCTACTGTTGATGTTGATCTATGCTTTATTGTGTCTAACAAACTGATATTATCATGGGTTGGGATTTTAGAAACTGCAAAGACCGCATCCTTTTGCTGCAACGATTTTTCTTTCAGTTTGTCCTTTACTCTTTGCGGATGCTGGATGTCTAAAATTTTATCCAGCGTTCCATTTAATTGCTGCATTTCGGGGTCAGTTTCCTGTTTGTCATCCATCATTTGCATCATCTCCTGCATCCTCTCTACGTCTTTTGTAAACTGTTCATTGTTTTGATAAGATGAATTATCAGGCAGATACCCGCCTGGTTGAGTTGTTTCCGGCTGGTTTATTTGTTTATTGATCTCATTTATCTTTTGATATATCTTTTGTTCATTGGCGTCGGCTCCGGATCGATAAACTGATGTGTTTAACCCCCTCCCTGATGTTGAAGGGGTATTTAAATGCTGTGTGGCGTCCATCAAAGAAACTTTTGTCTGCAATGAGTCATTGTAGAAAGGGTCACTTCGAAGCAGCTCTGCCCGTTTTAAAGAATCGGCATCTGCTTCCATATAGAACGACAACTTATCTTCATTTTTATCAGACTTAAGATTCGCATTGGGCAGTTGAAGATTAAGGCCAGCCACTTTATTTTTGTCGGCATCGATGCCAGTTCCTTTACCGCCTCCCAATGCCCAAAAAGCCATTGTTATAAATGGAAGCACCAATAAGGGTAATACCACCATCATTTTTCGTTGCCTCAAAAACTTTACTGAATGTTTGTTTTCCATTGTGTTATTTTTTTTGTGAATAATAGACTTCTTCAATAAAGCTTAAACTATCAAAAAGGCCCGGTCGTTCTTTCTGCAGGTTTGGATGCTTTGCCTTATACTCCTGCACTTGCTGAAACTCTGTTTCTGTAATTGCAAAACCATTTCTTTGTTGATGGATACTATTTGGAACAGTAATGGACTTTGGAATGATGCTGCTGTTGTTGTCCTTAACTCTAAAGGGATTGACAATAGCCACAATACTTAATCCTCCAAAAAGTAAGCACACGAAATACAAAAAGATCCATTGCTGTTTGTCCTTCCAGTTTTTTGATAACGATTGCATATAGTTTGCAAAACCATTTTGAGATTTTAAAATGCCTTTTGCTATACCGTCTGCAGCTTTATCTGTCAGTGCTTCTTTATTTATTTGCCTATTCATGCTTTTCATCTTGTTTCAGTTTTTATATCTCTATTTTCAATGGTCTCCCATCTTTCGATTAAGAACCCGTGAGGATTGTGGTCAGAACGGGAAACGTTTCTTAAATAGCCCTGCGTTATTAGATTGCGGGTAACAACACTGTTTGGACGAATGATCTTAATGGTAGCGTAACAATGAAACAAATAAGGTTCTGCATTCATGCTTAATGAAATACTATCGACGGAAATTTGCTGACTAATATTGCCGGAGATAATACCGGAGTAATAAGAGGTTTCCTTAAGATTGTCATACTGTCTTTTAGCAGAACCATCAGCTAGGTAAAGCGCTTTCTTGATATTAGATTCAATTACCTTTTCGTCTGGGTCAAGGGTAAAGAAATCAGTGTGAAACATGCTGACATGGCTTCGGGCCTCTACTTCGATATTGTCTTTCCTTTTTGATGCAAAAGCCTCCATCGCTTTATCTGCCGAAAGAATATAAATTCTGTCCTGAACCTTAGCGGACAGTTCATAACTTTTATACAACACAAAACCGCAAAGGATAAAACAGCCAATCACTAAGAGGAAAGTGAAAAATTTTATATGCCTGAAAGAAGCATCGATATTTTTTGTTTGTTTGAACATAGCTTAAGATTTTCCAGATAATTTATTATTCATGTATCCTCCAGAGTTACTGCCTGGAGATTTCTCAATAAAATACCCTTCGGTTATTCCTTTAGAAGACATACTACCAGAGGTGGAGGCTTTGGCATCCCCAAATGCATCCGCTACCATTCCGGCACCAGACGAAGCAGAATTCACAATGCTTCGTGAGCTATTTGATGTAAGACTTGTTACTTTATAGAGCAATGTATTACCGCCACCAGCATGAACAATATAATTTGCCACACTCGGTACTGTGAAGTATCCAACGATTCCAATGATCATGAAAATGAGATAAGCAGTATCTGTTGGAGAAAAGAAGGTGTCGCCGTAATCTTGCACCTGGGCAATATCAACCTTCAGCATATTCTCCTGTATTTTGCCAATGATGCTGCCGAAGATATTGGCGACGGGCAACCAGAGAAATATATTGATGTACCGTGCAATCCAGACCGTTAAGGTGTGTTGGAATCCATCAAATACCGCAATGCCAAAAACCAGGGGCCCAAGAATTGCAAGCACAATAAGATAAAATGTCCTGATGGTATTTATGCAAAGGGAAGCAGCTTCAAATAATACTCTTAATACTTCACTCATCCATTGTTTTATGGAATTTCTAAAGTTGTAGGAGGCTTTAGCCATTGCAAACTTGATGTCATTGCCAATTCCTTCAAAAAAGCCTTCGTCTGAGGGACTATCATTTGGATGGGTGTACTTATACCATTTGTCTCTATCCCCACTGCCAGTTTCACCCACATACATTTTCCAAACGTCAGTTTTCTTAATAGCTTCTTCTTTCTTCTGAAGTAACACAGCTATGGCCTTATTAGAATCATCCACCATCGCTGCAGTACCAGTAACAGTTGGGTTCATCACGCCATTAATCATAGCAATGACAGACGGGAAAATAATCACTGCAAAGCCCAAAACAAATGGACGGAACAAGGGATAAAAATCAATGGGTTCAGCGTTAGCGATATGCCGCCAAACCCTGCTTGCTATATACCAGGTGGCCGCAAAGCCGGCAATACCCCGGCCAACACCAATTAATTTGCTGCACAGCGGCAACATTTCTGCATAAAGTTGCTCCAAAACCGTATGCAGACTTTTGAGTTCATCAGCAAAGCCGCCATTTTGCGCAAACAATAATTTAGGCACTAATGCCATTGCAAATAAAGCAAAGACTCTTACGCACTTTTTCATACACACATTTTTAAACAATTCAAAACTAAAAGCCGTTCAATTTTTCTGACAACTTAGTTTCAACCATTTCCCTTCCTCTTTGAACTGCCAGCACAGACCCCTCATTATTAAAGTTTCTCAAAAAAATTAATTTGTCTGAAATGTCTTTATATATGCGGTCTATTGCTGCTATTCTCTCGTCATCACTCATTCGTAGCTTACCTGCCGTAATCACAATGCTTAACTCATCAAGATTCTGGAGACTTTTATTAAAGAGATTTTTATAAACATCTTCCATGTATATTATTTCGGAAGAATTAAACAGGTTAGTCGATTTGAATCGATTAAAGGCAGATCGGTATTCTTTAACTATTTGAGACTGGCAGGTAATGATATCGGCAACCCGTTTATACTTTCTTATTGTCGGACTTACCTGCAACAATGCATTTAAAAATGCATCATGTAAATTGAAATTTCCTTTTGAAATATCCTTAATGGTATTGTACCCAGTGCTTACAATCTCATAGCCCTTTTTCATGTTGCTAAGAATCTTTTTTAACTGCGCTAATTTTTCTACGTTAAGAAGGAGTTGTTGAATTTCTGTTGACTGGGCATATAACCCATGCCCATAGATTTGAAGGGTCAACAGTAAAGAAATAGTTAAGCATTTCATTTTATGTCATTTAATTTTTTTGAGAATTGTATTTCATTTTGTTCATTCATTCGTTGAACGCACAGCCCTTTTGTTGTATTTCCAAACGACCTGCAGAATATTTGCTTATCAACCATATCGTCGTAAATTTTATCGATAGCGCTTATTCGCTCGTCATCCTTCATCGTTAGGCTTCCATCCGTAATAACAGCAAAAAGTTTATCGAGTGATTTGGAACAATCACTCAATAGATGATCAAAAACATTTTGGAGATAGGTTAATTCGGAAAGCGTCAATTGATTTGATTCCTTGCAATACCGGATAACGGACGCACCTTGTCTGACGATATTTATTTCGAGTGAAATAATTTCAGCTACCCTGCTATATCGTTTGATGGTTGGATTTACCGACGCTAGTGAACTAAAATAGTTTTTGTGAAGGTTGAAATCGCCGTGTTTAATATCCTGGATTGTGTTGAGGCCTTTTTTTGCAATGGAATAGCCTTTTGACACATAGCCGATATAAACCTGTAAGGCAGCAATTTGCTGAATCAGGTATTTCTTTTGAGTTGCCTTTTGCCTGAACCATTCTGCAAAGGTTTGTGCAGACATGGGTTTGGTTAATGACAGCAGCATTGCTATCGCAATTATTTTTTTCATACTTCACATTTTCACTTTCACACAAATAATTACTACTCTATTCCATAGAGCTTCTTCACTACATCAACATCATTTCTTTCTTTGGAACGCTGCAAACTTATCCTGATATTTTGCTGGTTGAATTGCCGTAGGTCGCCCAGGTTACGATCTATGTTATCCGAGGCCGTATGGATAATTGCCAATCGCTTTTCGTCTGTCATCTGAGTTGCAAACGAAGTAACAACCATTTGCACTTGTTCGATATTTTTCAGGCTTTCTTCGAGGATGCCGGAATAAACCTGTCCCATATATTCAATTTCCTGGGTTGTAAAATTCTTGTCTTGCTTTGAAAGGTTAAAGGCTCTCGAATACTCCTTTACAAGCTTACCTTGTTTACTAATAATATCCCTCACCGCTTGGTAAGTGCCAATGGCACTTTTCACTTTTGACAGCTCATCAAAATATTTAGCATACAATTGCTTTTGCTTATCTGCCCAATCCCCAATTTCTTTGAGCTTTAACTTAGACATTTCATTTTCCAAAGTCTTTTGGGCATTCTGCAGCCAGATAGTTTTATTCTGCAGCCTTTGGATTTTTAAATCAACCGCTTTTATAACTTTTTTTACAGCTGCTTTAATTATTTCTAAAATTGGAATTTGCGCATTGGCTTGTTCAATTGGCGCAAGACTTATCAGCAGGACCATTCCTGCAATAACTAATTGCTTTTTCATACTCCTCAATTTTCGATATCACAATAAAACAACTGAAATCTATTTGCTGGCAATACGTAAATATTGCCTATCCCCCAACTGCAAACTTTGAGTTCCACTATTCCATACAAGAGTCTTCCCCCTTTTAAGTTCGTTCAAGGTTTGCTTTTCGGGATTGTACTCTAAAGTCCATGTTTCGGTTACAATCTCTTTCGGAAATTCTTTGCCATCCATCTTCTTGATTAAGCCAGAATGCCTTTCAATCTGATAAATATTACCAGTACTGTTTGATTTGGATACATTAAGTGTATCATCTGTCTTCCCGAACTCATGTTCGTATGAAGCAGTATATACACCACTTAAGTCGTCTGAACTTTGCGAACCTTTACAGGAAACCAATAAAATCAGGGAACAAATAAAAGCATATTTCATAACCTATGGTTTATGTTGTTAACGATGCGATTCCTTTTTCAATACTGCCAAACTTCTGGGCGGCAGCCTGCACTTTCACTTTTTCTTTTTCCTCTGTTGTGTAAGCCAAATATTCTTGCGGTGATACTTCTGTCCTGTACACTTTACTTAGTACGCCACCAAGCGAAATAAATACCTCTTTATACTTTTTGGTCGGATCATTGGCTTTATTGATAGACAATACCAACGCTTTTTCCTTGTCTGTCAATCCTAACAATTCCTGTATCTGATCAAACTTATTCTGATACTTACTTTGATCTAATAAAATCTTGCAATCACTGTTATTGATAATTGCCTGCTTTACCACGGGTGAGGAAATTATATCTTCCACCTCTTGTGTTACAACAATGGCTTCGCCAAAGAACTTTCTAACTGTTTTAAATAAGTACTTGATGTATTCAGCCATTCCTTCCTTTGCAATTGCTTTCCAGGCTTCTTCAATTAAAATCATTTTGCGTATTCCTTTCAGCTTTCTCATTTTGCTAATAAACACTTCCATGATAATAATGGTTACCACAGGGAAGAGTATGGGGTGATCTTTAATATTATCCAGTTCAAAAACAATAAACCGTTGTTGTAACAAATCAAGATTTTCTCTTGCATTCAACAGGTAATCAAATTCGCCTCCTTTATAGTATGGCCTTAGCACATACAGAAAATTTGAAACATCAAAATCCTTATCCTTTACATTATCTCCCTTCAACACCATGACAAACTCATCCTTTAAAAATTCATAAAAACTGTCAAAGCAGGGAAACAAGTCTTTGTTTACACTTACTTTATCGAAATATAGCTGTAATGCGTTTGAAAGGGCAACATATTCGCTGCGGTTAAAGGTTTCATTGTCTTTCTTCCAAAGGGCAAGCAAGAGGGTTTTGATGCTTTCCTTTTTCTCTGTATCCAGTGTATCGGCTTCCCCAATATAAAACGGATTGAATTTTATGGGATTGGTTTCTGAATACGTAAAATAGTAACCATTCACCATATCGCACAGTCCTTTGTAGGAATGGCCTACATCAACCAGCACAATATGTGTGCCTTTTTCATAGTAGCTCCTCACCATATGGTTGGTGAAAAAGGACTTGCCGGAGCCAGAGGGACCGAGGATAAATTTATTGCGATTTGTACAGATTCCTTTATCCATTGGCTCGTCAGAAATATCCACATGTACTGGCCTGCCGCTCAAACGATCACCCAGCCGTATGCCAATAGGACTTACCGAGGAACGATAGTTTGTTTCCAGGTTAAAAAAGCAACATGCTTGTGGAGAGAAGGTATCAAAAGTATCATTCATCGGAAAGTCGGCAGCGTTACCCGGAATACCAGCCCAATAAATTTGTGCAGATCCTTCTGTTTCAAGCTTTGGCGTAGCGTCCATTTGCGTAAGCGCCGATGAACAGAGGTTCCTGATATTTTTCAATTCTTCCCTGTTATCTGTCCAGGCCAATAAATTAAAATGTGCTTTTACTGGAAGCCGCTGTTCAGCTATTGCTTCATTCAAAAAATTATCTGTTGCATCTTTCGCTATCGCATTCTCCCTGCTGTAAGCAGAAAGCGATTGAAGCCTCAATCTTTTACCTTCCAGCTTCTGCATGGTCTTTTGAACATCCTCAATAAATACATACTGGTTATAAATATGGTTGCAGGAAAGTAACTGGCCAATGGGCGAAGCAAAGCCTACACTAAACTTTGTCTTGTCGGTTGAGTACTTGTCATAGTTGATCCTTGAGCCACACAAAGCAGGCACAAATTCTGCATCGGCCATTGTGTACAACTGGCAATGGTTTTCACCGATTATCCATTCCGGTTTAAATTCAATATCCCGGATAACTTCACCATCAGTCTGCAGGTTCAGATATTGAATCACCACATTAACCAATTCTGAATCATTTAGCCTTTTTAGTGTGATAAATCCACTATCTGATAATATTTTTTCAAATTGTCCAACATGATTTAAAAAATCATGGAAGTGTTTTGGTTGCAAGGTTTCTTCGGGAACGATTGTCTTTCTTAATAAACTGGAGAAGACAGAAGAGGAAGCTTTTCTATTCAAAGGTTTCTTGGTCAGAAATATAAAACATTCATGATTTAGATAAGGTCTCTCATTAAAGAAACGTTCACTGCTCCTGGTTAAAAAACTAGTATCATCATTTGAAAAATCAGCCTTGTATTTTGTTTCAGTAAACCAATCTTGCTTATGAAGTAGTGCATTTACCGGCAGTACCTTAATTGCTTTTATCCATGCATGATGAAAAGCTTCATACTCGTCATTGCTCATGGTAAATAACTCAGGCAATTCTACTTTAAAGCCCACAGTAATGTCGCCCATCTTTGACAAGATGGAGCTATGTTCTACACCATACAACGGTAGTATGTCAAAAAGATTTTTCACGATGCAATTGCTTTTTGAATAGAATAATAGAATAGCTTTTAATAACGTTTGGCACTGCCTTCTTTGCTACCTTTTTCATTAGGCCATGTTCCCCATACGTTCGGCTCAGTTTATATACATACATAAAAAGGCCAGTTGCCAGGCTTACAATGAGTGCCAGACAAAAGAAAATATTCAGGCCAATAATATAGATGATAGCAAAAAAAATGAGCAACATAACAAGCCCACCGCCGAGGTACCAAATGTATTGCGCTTTCAGCCCTTTAAATTCGATGGACTTGTTGATGCCCTTGTTAATTTGATAGACACTGTTGCTCATAATAAATGTTTTACACTCCAAAGAATGACCGGATAACGGTTGCTACTATTACTAAAAAAACGCAACTGCCAAACCATGCAGCAGCAACCTTGCCTGTATCATGGTCGCCACTGTTCCATTTCTGGTAAACCTTAACCGCTCCAATCAGCCCGACGATCGCACCAACAGCATACATTAAATTAGTTCCTGAAGCAAAATAGCTTCGCACCTTGGTGTTGGCTTCATTAATACCAGCATTTCCATCTTGTGCTGCGGCACACAATGACACCAGCATCATTAAGCAAATTGCTCCCATAGTCAGCAGCCGCCGCCTGGTCTTGTTTTTTTCTCTCACACTTTTCATACGCTCTATTTTAAATTATGAAGATTTAAAAGAATGCTCCATTGTGCCAATCTTCACTTACTAACCCATCCACACCGCACAATGAAGCATTAGTTTTTCATATCATTGCCAAAGATGCAGAGCATCATGCGGCTGAATGATATTTGGATATTTGTCATTTGCTTCCCGGTAAATGAACTGGCTCATTTCATCGTTACAGTCTGAGTCCTTGAGTGCCGGATATTTCATAGCTATCTGTTTTATTGAATAAAGCAATTCATTTTTGTCGATGCCACTTTCAGCTTCCTGTACATACGCTTGAACTTCATCTGTGAAAGAGTGCACCAGCGGGGAAATATCAATATCTGTTGCAGGTTTGGGAAGATAGCTTTCGTGGCTTTCACCTTCCATCGAAGATTTAAATTCGGCCATTGTGGGTATGGCAACTGAACTGCCATCGATCTTTTTGATACCTATGACGCCAAGTATTTCCCACTTAAAATACCGGAAGGCAACAAAACCGTAGTAGAAAAGTAAAAGGAGAGCAATACCACTTAAATATTGCCCCCAGGTAATTGAACTAAGCATGACTCTTAATTTTTCTTGTTCACAAATCAATTTCACTTCAAAGAAGCCGTCAGTAAATTAGTTGCAAATACTTTTCCAAAACAGGCTCGTTGATGGGTAAACGGGGTAGGACAACCTCCCTAGAGAAGTTGAAAATGAAGCCACTAAGTTTTAGAAATTAATCAAAATCGGTTAAAAGCAATTCGGATGGAGTTGTTTCCAGGGCTTTGGCTAGTTGGAGAATAGTGGTAAAAGTGATGTTGATAAGACCCTTTTCAATTTTGGATATCTTGCTATGGTCAATCTCGCAGGCATACGACAGCTCCCGGAAGCTTAAGCCTTTAGCCTCCCGGAGTTTTTTTATGTTTAATCCCAGCCTTTTCAGGTTGTTTTTGTCGCTTGGCCTAATCATATAAGTGATTGGGCAGCAAGTTGACTTAACTGGGTATAATTAATGTGGCCTAATAAGGCCACAGAAGCAGAGTTCTATCTAAATTTGGCCTTAAAGAGCGTAAGATGAAATCAAAAATGAGCGTGTAATAGTTAGTCAATAGAAGTATTGCTAAATACTTGTTCCATATTCCATTAGAATTTTCCTATTGGCGAGAGTTCATTCAAACCACTGGGATTCAGCGTTTAGTCAAATCAACTTATATTTGATAACCTTAAAAACATTAAACCATCTATGGAATATATTTCAACATCTTCACTTGCCAATGAGCTGGATATAAAATCTACGGAACTTTTCGACAAGTTTAAAAATGTTGGCTGGATAGCCAGAACCAATGACAAATGGATTCTAACTGAACTTGGTAAGCAAAAGGGTGGACAGATGAAGCAAAGTGCCAAGTATGGCGAGTACATCGTATGGCCAGAAAATATTACTATCGATGGAGGTCAACAAAAAGATAAGCCTAAACTCCTCAATGCCACAGCAATCGGGAAGCACTTCGACATTTCATCTCAGCGACTTAATTTAATATTGTCAGAATTGGGATGGATTGAGAAAGACATAGCTGGGTGGCAGCTAACTAAACTTGGCAAAAGCCTTGGCGGCAAACAGTTTGAACATGAAACTAGTGGAGGCACTTACGTTTTGTGGCCCGATAATATTTTAATAAATAAAAATCTTAGTTCAGTATTCCAGGAAGTACATACAGCACCTGACCGTACAAAAACTCAAGTTGAAAAGGAACCTTCAAAAAATATAGTAGACAACTTCAGAGAAAAATTTCCTGCTACTTTTAGAACGAAAGACGGTCACATGGTGCGTTCAAGAGCAGAGGTTATTATCGACAACGCATTATACGATTATAAATTAGCTCATGCCTACGAAAGAAAGCTTCCTATTGAGGAAGATCTTTATTCTGATTTCTTTATCCCAACAGAAAATGTTTACATCGAGTTCTGGGGAATGGAAAACGATCCAAAATACGCAGAGCGAAAAAAAGTAAAACTTGAAATCTACAAGAAATACGATTTCAAACTGATAGAGCTTAATGACAGTGATATATCTAACCTGGATGATCATTTACCTAAAAAGCTTTTGAAGTATGGTATTAAAGTTTATTAACGAAAAGTACCTACATTAAAGAACAACCATGACTTGGAAAGATATTTGGAAGGAAATTTTCTTAAAATTCAATATTAATATTGGTAAGAGAAAACCGAGAAAAATAAAAATTCAGCGGCATAGCATTGATGAATTTATGACGAATGCCCAAATAATAAAAAATCGAATTGAAATTGATTTTGAAGAACGCCTGAAGAAAAGATCGAGTATAAATTCACATTTAAGAACTGATGACCGGTTATTTGAACCCTTTACTGATTTATTAGTTTTGACAACTATTGGCAGAGAAAACTTTTCATTTGTCAGAGAAATTGGGATCGCAATATTAAGATTGATTAAAAAATATGAGGATGACAATGCCATACGTGTCAACAAAAGCCATCTGTATTTCGGGCTTTCACTTAATTCAATTTATCTTAATGATACAATCAATGCAATGATATATTGGGAGCTTTCTCAAAAAGAAGAAAGTCTTATTTTAGGTTCAGTCTTTAACGCTTCGACTGCGATAAGCGATTCAATAGGTAAATTTAGTTCAGTAATTAATCCCGTAAGCTATTCATTAAAAGAAAGCTTATTGTATGGGGGCTTAAGAAATCACTACAGCTTTATACCAGATTTTTCCGAGGTTCTTAAAGCCCAACCACCCCCAGAAATTTTTGCATATTTTTCCGCTGCCCTTAGGTTTAGGCAAATCGATTATTGGCTTAAAACTGAGTTTACGGCAATGACCAAAATATATAGTCAAGAACTCATCAATTCTCTTTGTATTCTCTGTGAGGCTAATCTCAAAAATTATCCGGCAGTCACAAGGAATATGTATGGTCCAATTATTAATGATGATTTAGTAAATATCAATGCTGGGGTTTCATCGCTTATCGGAACTAGTAATCCTCCTAGCGGGCTTTTCTTATCTTATCCTACTAATAGTGAGTTGAACTTTAACACTTACTATCCTCAACTAGTAACAGCAGTTAAATCTAACAGTCTTTTGGAAGATAACTTAAAAGCTCATTTAATTTATGGTGCATATATGCTTAGAAATAAATCCTTGCACGATTATAATTCTGGACTAATATATTTTAATAACAACGTACTTTTTGAAGATACTATTGGGCTTTTATTTGCAGCAGTTGCGGCTATTAAAGCACTATAAAATAACTGACATCAAATTGTTTATTATAACTTCCCCAAAATATTAATCCACTTAAACAGCATATCCCTCACCGCAGTTATAGTCGCCTTATCTGGTGCATGATATTTAGTTTCAAGGCTACCAAATGAAATTTCATCTTTTTGTAAAGTGGTGACCATTTTGGAAATAACCCTTAGCATTGGTGCTACTGTTCTATTGATAATAATTTTGTCAACAACCAGCAAGCGAATTATCAAAGCCAGTTTTGCAACGGACAGTGAAGTATTTATTTTTTCATTTGTGTCACTAATCGTCGGCTGTTCTTTTTCAGCAGCTTGACCGTTCTCCAAAAATTTAATTTCGGCTTCAATCCAACCATTTACTTGTTCTCTTAAAGATGCCATAGTCGGATCATATACCGTGTTTAATTTTTCGGGATATTGGGCAATCGTCTTTTGCTCAAATCTGAGGATAGCTATTTTTTCCGATTTGCCTTGGGCCAACTCAATCAAGGCATGAAGGCGTTCAAATTCAAAATCCACAAAAGCCAGTTCATTAAAGTTTAACTGGTATAAAGTCTTGCGAATGGTTTGCGTGGACATTGGTTTTTGTGAAATCAATTCATCCAGCAATATCCTGTGGTAAGATAAACTAGCATAAGAGATGGTTTTTACCACTTTGCCGCTGCTAAATAGTTTTAAGGGTTGAAGAACTGCCTTTGCCAAAACTTGTTCAACACAGCCTGAATTAAGAACAAACGTTAGTTTCTTTAAACCCCTGGCAATCTCTGCCCTGGTAAGGTCAAGGTAAACAACCGGCACCTTTTCATTTTTGTCGAAGTAGTTGCCAAAGAAATCTTCGATGAAGTCCAGCGATCCTTTTAGGTGGCTTCCCAGCGCTTTGTAAAGGCTCAACACCTTTTCAGGCACGTTATCGTTCCTGCAGGAATAGAGCTTATCAAGCAGCCTGATAAGGAGCGCCTGATTAACCTTGACAAATTGCTGTTTGTCGCTAATACTTGGATTTGTCACGAGGTAGTCTACCAGCAGGTTTCTCACGTTTTCAACTTCCTCTGCGGATTCATGGATGATAGCCCCGATTTCTTGTTCCGACAGCCTTCCAAGGGCTTCGTGGTAAGGGCAAAGCGTCTCGTTGATGAGGATTGTCCATTTTTTTAAGAATGTGGTCATGTACGGCATGGTTAGCAGCTTAGCAACTAAGCAGGCATTTTACTGTACAAAGTTTAAGCCTATGCCAGTTTTAGACCATCCGTAAAGCATACTATTTTGATACGTAGAAATGAGTATTTTGCTCATTTTCAGGCAATTATTGAAGGATTCAATGATTATGGCTCCTAAGCTAGGGCATTCTCAGGCTAGTTTGTCGCATATTCAAGCTTGTTACATAACTCTACCTTATTCCTGACTTCCACCTTTTCAAAGATGTTTTGGGCGTGTTTGGTTACCGTCCTTTCGGCGATAAAAAGGGTTTCAGCGATGTCTTTATACTTCAGTCCCCGGCATATCAGCTCTGCTACTTCTTTCTCCCTCGAAGACAGGTTGTAGATCTGGCAATTTTCATCAAAACTGTGCATTGCGCCAGCGCTATTTCGAATATCATTTCTGGTAAGAGAAGCAAAGGCTGTGTTGATAATTGACTGCTTCTGTTTCGCAGTTACTGCCAGAATGGATTCAATTTTATGTAACAATTCCTGGATCATAAAAGGCTTACGAACGTAATCGATGGCTCCTAACCGAAGTCCTTCATATTTGTCATTGGGCGCAGACTTGGCAGTTATGAAAATAAAAGGAATGTGACCGTAAGATGAATTGCTGGAAATAATCTTTGCAAATGCATAGCCGTCCATCTTATCCATCATAACATCAGAAATAATCAGGTCGGGCAAAACAGACAGGTCCTTTAGTTGCTTTAGCGCATCATTACCATTTAAGGCAGTATATACATTGTAGTTTTCGCAGAGTTTTTTCGAGAGATAATTTGCCATGCTGATATTATCTTCCACCACCAAAATAGTTTTCTCTTTGTCATTGTATGGTTTGCATTCAATTTCTAATGCAACGGGAGTTGAGGAAAAGTAAGACGGGATATCCGGTTTACTAATTTCTTCGCTGGATTTCTTTTGGTATATGGGTAAGGTAACAGTAAACTCAGTTCCCTTTTCCAGTTTTCCCTTACTCTTAATGGCTATAGTGCCATTCAATTCATCAATAATCTTCTTTACTATAGGAAGCCCTAAACCCATTCCTTGCCCATTTGCTTTTTTGCTGGTTATTTGAAAATAAGGTTCAAAAATTTGCTTTTGATACTCAGTGGGTATCCCAGCACCAAAATCCTGCACAACGAAATTGAAGAGCTTGTTGTCTTTATAAAGTTTAATCAGTATGGTTGCTTCTTCGTCAGAAAATTTAATAGCATTCTCAATTAAGTTATTTACAACCCGGTTAATTGCAGAGGGATCAGCTTGAACAAGAATGTTATTTTCAATAGATGCAGATAGTTTAACCTTTTTTTTATTTGCATAAGGCTCGAATAATTCTATCGCTTCCCTTACAATACTACTAGCATCTGCAATCAGGTGGTGATTATAAACTACCAACCCTTTGTTGAATTTTTCGACATCGAAAAAGTTCACAATGTCAGAAGTTAGTTTATCAATACTTCTTTTTACAACAAGTAACTCTTCTGATTCTTCGTTTTTGTGAAGGTATTCGTCAAGATAATTGGTTATTAGAGTAAGTGGTGTTTTTGTTTCATGCGCTAGATTTACAAAGGTGTTTGTCCTTTGTTCATTTATCTTTTCCAGGTCATTCGTTCGTTTTGCTACTTCTTGTTGTAATGTAATATTCCAGTTAAGGAGTTGATGTTCAGTATTGACCAAACGCTCATGTTCTGTTTTTAAATCAGCAATATGACGTTTTAGTTGCAAGGCAAATAATAATAAAAAGCCAATGTTAGTGATAGATGCCTCAATACCTTGTCCAAGGTTTAAAAAATCTATGATGGGCAAACCTACCCACGGAGTCAGGCTTAAAAACAGAACAGTTAGTTCTTCCTTTGACTCACTTTTTTTGAAGTTTCCCTGGTGCTTATACTTTATTGATTTAACTAAACTGGCAATAACCCACACTGCATAAGCAACAGGCAGAATCAGCAAGTCTTTTGCAAGGTTTAGATCCCCGGTAATTCCAAACACAATCACAAACAGTACATATGGAGCAATTAGGAAAAAAAACACTCCTTTGTATGCATGAAACTTCATCTTTTCAAGCCCAAAAGCCTTGTAAACATAATATGGAAAATAACAAGGCGTAATAAAGCCTGTGCCATAAGCTATTGCCATTTGAATAAAATACGACCCCGGTAAATTCTTATCCGGCAACAAGCCACCGGTGATATTGTAAACCTCCAATAAAAAAATCAGGATGATATTAAGGTAAGCGGTTTTATCGTCAGGCCTGGCAAGCCTGTAAATTAGCAGGTAGCAAAGTATTACTGCCTCAATGCACACAAAAAGGAAGGTGATAATATGCATCTGTGTTCCAGGCAGCAGCATCGTTTTGACATTTTACTCATTCTTTTTTCAAACAAAACAGTTTATATCCGAAATCCATTTCATTATAAATTTTAAAGCCGAATGATTGATACCACGGAATGTTTTTTTGGGTTGATGTTTCCAAACAAATTGTTCGACTTTCTTTTCGACCTTCAGCAATAACCTCATTTAATAACTGACTTCCGATTCCCTTATGTTGTTTATCCGGATCAACACCGATAAACCATAAATAATACAGATAGCCTTCAGGATGCTGTGACTTAATTTTTGCTTCCCGGCTCATTGCTTTTTTTAAATTCGAAAGACCCAGGCACCCAACTACAAACTTTGCATCAAGCAACACAGAGCTTAACGAAGTCTTTTTCATATCCGGCTTTACTATCAGAGCACATCCTGCCTTGTCATCACTAATAAATACATCGCCGAATAACTTACATACGTCATGAGAATATTCCATTAACCTTCTCAACCGTAGATCTCTTTTATGATCTTGTTTGATGATGTAATTCACACTTTTGTTGTCTGCAAAAGATTTTACGAGAATATCCACGATGGTATTTCGATCGCTGTTTTCGGCCCGTTTCATAAGTTCTAAACTGATATCATATGTTATTGAAAAACAAGTTCTATACCGGATTTTCAGCGTATTGTGGTCTTATAAAGCCACGACTGTGCCCGTTTTCTGGCATTTCAGACACAATTTTTAGTTATTCAAAGGAACCATCCGATTATACCCCAATTGTTGAATTCAAACCGCCTTGGCAGTTGTTTCTTTAGTTTTGCACAGCGCTTGCGCCCGTTCATTTTAAATAATACTCTTAGATATGACTCTTTATATAAAAAATATGGTCTGTAATCGTTGTGTAATGATTGTTAACCAACTAATGGAAAAATTGAAACTTCACCCTGTGCATGTAAAACTAGGTGAAATTGAATTTGCCGAAACTCCAACTCAACGTGACATAAACAGGCTTAATGAAAGTTTATTTGAATTAGGCTTTGAATTGTTAGATGATCAAAAACAAAAATCTATTGAACAGATCAAAAATCTTTTGATAAAGAAAGTTCAGTCAGGGGAAGTAGAAGAACATTTTAGCATTACAGATTTTCTTGGCAAGGCTCTCAGGAAAGACTATAGCAATATGTCCCGCTTGTTTACTGAAGTGGAGAGTATAACTATTGAGCAATTTTTTATACTTCAAAAAATTGAAAAGGTAAAAGAGTTGCTGGTATATGGTGAACTTAATCTTAGTGAAATTTCGTACCAGCTTGGATATAGTAGTGTAGCACATCTTTCAGCACAGTTTAAAAGAGTTACAGGCTTAACTCCAAGTCATTTTAAGAAATTGGGTAATAACATGCGGCATTCACTTGATGCAGTGCCTTACAAATAAGCACAAGTATTTACCATAATTCTGTAACAAAGCAGGAGCTATCGATATCGAACTTTGTGTCATAAAATTAAATCATGACACATACATACAATATTTCCGGCATGACCTGTAGCGGTTGCCAGGCAAAAGTTCAAAAGCTGCTATCAGGAGTTTCAGGAGTAACCAGTGTAAATATAGATTTGGCGAGTGGACAAGCCAAAATCACAATGGACTCACACGTTTCAACGGCACGCCTTAAAGAGGCTCTCAGTGAATATCCGAAATATCAATTGATTGACGCCTTACCAGATAAACATGACTCGCTGGCTGCGGTTGAAGAAGAAACAAAGTCATGGGTGGAAACCTATAAACCTATACTATTGATTTTTGCATACATAATAGGCATAACCTTATTGGTAGAAATACAATATGGTGAAATGCATTGGATGCGCTGGATGAATCACTTTATGGCGGGATTCTTCCTTATATTTTCCTTCTTTAAATTTTTGAACTTAAAGGCCTTTGCTGAAACCTACAGCATGTATGATATTGTTGCCCAGAAATGGCCGGCATGGGGTTACTTCTACGCGTTTGCTGAATTGGGCCTCGGCCTGGCTTTTCTTACATCTTATAAGCCTCTGTTTACCAATGCCGCCACTCTGATTATCATGTCGGTAAGTATTGTTGGTGTACTCCAAAGTGTATTAAACAAACGTAAGATAAAATGCGCATGCCTTGGGGCTGTATTCAATCTCCCGATGAGCACAGTTACAATTATTGAAGACCTTTTGATGATTATTATGAGCCTCGTAATGCTTAACTTGCTTTTATAGATCTCCGGGTAAAGTCATCTCCCGTTCTGACTTAAGTCATATTTTACTTGGATTTATTTAAGTCCCTTTGTATACTGAAGATAAGTATTGGCTGTTTTAAAGGTCAATTCTTTTAAAAATGAAAAGGATCATCGTAACCATATTAGCAATAGCCTACCTCGGCACCTCAACAGGCGCAATGATTAGCATGCATTTTTGCATGGGCAAACTTGCAAACTGGAGCTTTGGTAACGATGAAACAAAAACCTGCGGTAAATGCGGCATGGAAAAGAAAACTAACCATGGTTGCTGCCAGGATGAACACAAATTCTTTAAAAGTTCTTCAGACCAAAAAATTACAGAGTCTGCATTCAATGAGATTCAGTTACTTGCTGCAGTTTTACCGGCTTCTTTCGTCGAAGTTAAACATGTTGTTCTTCCCTGTATTACAGAAGAAAATCCAACAGGCCATGCTCCTCCGTTGCATCATGGCGTTTCTATTTATGTTCTTACCTGCGACTATCGTATTTGATACTCCCACTGATCTATTTGCCTAAAACTATTTGATAGTTAAGGCCTTTGCTGCTTTATAAACCGCAGCTTCTCACATTTATTTACTACAAATTTATTTTCAATGAAAACAATTAAAATATTGTTTGCAATAATCGTTGCATTCATTACAACCCAGTCTGCTTATTCTCAAAGTGATAAAACACAAAGAACTATTGGTATAAAAACACAAACCATAAAAGTGTATGGCGAGTGTAGTATGTGTAAAAAACGTATTGAAATCGCAGCAGCTAAAGTAGACGGAGTAAATTATGCTTACTGGAATGAAGATTCTAAAACGCTGACCATTAAATACAGCGTCTTTAAAAAAGATGTGGCTGAAAACGTTCAAAAGAATATTTCCGCCGCAGGGTATGATACAGAAAGATTCACAGCAGATAATACAGTGTATAACAAGCTGCCTGAGTGCTGCCATTATCAAAGAAAACAATCTTAAAAAACCAACAGTGCCTGTCTTTCACAGGCAGGCACTTATTTACTCAGTAACTATCATTCACTATTTAAAACAAACAAAATGAAAAAGATTATTCTATTAACACTTGCCTTTATGACAGTTCTTTCGATTGCTGTTTCAGCACAGACAAAGGCGGGTAAAAAAGACACGATGAAACATGCGCAATTCTACACTTGTCCAATGCATGACAGCATTGCAGCAACAAAGCCAGGTAATTGCCCAGTATGCGGAATGAAGTTGGAATTGTCTAAGAAGGAAGCGATGAAAACACAGGTTGCAAAAAATTATTCATGCCCCACTCACATTACAGAAGTGAGTGACAAACCAGGTAAGTGCAGCAAATGCGGTAAGAGCCTGGCACTTTCTGGAAAAGAAAATATGAAAGTTGATGTTATGAATAATTATACATGCCCTATGCATGGCGATTTTACCAGTGACAAGCCCGGCAAATGTCCCAATTGTGGTATGACATTAACCAAAGTGAAAAACAAAGCCAAAGGAAAAGAATAAGTTATCCACTCATTACATCAAACAGGATAAAAAAAGCAGGATTATGGTTGAAAAATTAATTGGTTTGGCCCTTCGCAACAGGCTCGTAGTACTCCTTATCGCCGGAGGACTATTTGCCTATGGTGTTTATTCTATCAAAAAGAATCCAATTGATGCCATTCCTGACCTAAGCGAAAACCAGGTAATAGTTTTTACGGAATGGATGGGCAGAAGCCCGCAGGTAATGGAAGGCCAGGTAACATATCCCTTAGTCAGCAATCTTCAGGGAATTCAGAAAATCAGGAACATCCGGGGCACCTCAATGTTTGGGATGAGTTTCGTATACGTAATCTTTGAAGATAATGTAGATATCTATTGGGCAAGGACAAGAGTTCTGGAACGCCTGAACTACGCCCAGCGTTTACTACCACAGGGAATTACGCCAACATTAGGACCAGACGGAACAGGAGTAGGTCACATATTCTGGTATCATCTTGACGCACCCAAAATGGATCTTGGTGAACAGCGTGCATTACAGGATTGGTATGTAAAGTTTGCATTGCAAACTGTTCCGGGAGTTGCAGAGGTGGCATCATTCGGCGGTTTCGAAAAACAATACCAATTGATTGTAGACCCGGTAAAATTGCAATACTACAATATTTCATTAATGGACGTAATGAATAAAGTAAAAGCGAACAACAATGATGTAGGCGGTAGAAAGTTTGAGATGGCAGACATGGCCTACATCATTCGTGGTTTGGGTTACATTAAAAATAAAGAGGACGTTGAAAATATTGCTTTAACCAATTACAACGGTATTCCGGTACGGGTCAAGGATATTGGTTCTGTACAAATGGGAGGAGATTTACGGCTTGGAATTTTTGACATGGATGGCAAAGGTGAAGTAGTCGGTGGCATTGTGGTGATGCGATATGGTGAGAATGCGAATAAAGTAATTGAGGCGATTAAGCTAAAAATGAAAGAAGTAGAAAAGGGTTTACCTGAGGGTGTAACCTTCAAAACCTCTTATGACAGGAGTACCCTCATACAGGAAGCAATTGAATCAGTAAAGGGTACACTTACAGAAGAAATGATTGCAGTTTCTATTGTAGTCTTATTGTTTTTGTTTCATTGGAGAAGTGCAGTTATCATTTTAATTCAGCTACCTATCTCTGTCGCAGCCGGATTTATTTTCTTGGAGATGTTCGGAATTTCATCCAACATCATGTCCTTAACCGGTATCGCATTGGCCATTGGTGTGGTGGTGGATGATGGAATAGTAATGGTTGAAAATGCTTACAGGCATATCAGCGTAGCACAATCAGAAAAAATCAGCTCAACTAATAAATCATAAAATGGCAAATTGGTTTAAACGCAATAAAGATCCTTTGACACCAGATGAGTGGATGCAAATTATCGAGAAGTCATCTAAACAGGTTGGGCCTGGGGTATTTTATTCAACAATCATTGTGGTTACATCATTTCTGCCTGTGTTTCTTCTTACGGGTATGGAAGGCAAACTATTTCATCCCCTGGCGTGGACGAAAACATTTATTCTGCTGATCGATGCATTTTTAGCAATCACACTTACGCCGGTATTAATATCTCTTTTTTTGAAGGGAAGATTAAAACCAGAAAGTGCAAATCCAATTACTAAAACACTTGAAAAGATTTACACGCCCATTTTGAAATCATGCCTTCGTTGGAGGAAGACAACAATCGGTATCAATATAATTGCCTTAATAATTGGTATCGTTATGATGACACGTCTTGGATCTGAATTTATGCCACCATTAGATGAGGGATCACTTTTATTTATGCCTGTTACTTTGCCCGACGTTTCCAATTCAGAAGCGAAGAGACTGTTACAGGTGCAGGATAAAATCATCAGCACAGTACCTGAAGTATCTCATGTGTTAGGAAAAGCTGGCAGGGCTAACACCGCAACTGATAACTCCCCTGTAAGTATGATCGAAACCATTATTCTTTTGAAACCAAGAAATGAGTGGCGCAAGGGAATGACCAAAGACGGAATCATTAATGACCTCAATTCAAAGCTGCAAATTCCAGGTGTTACCAACGGTTGGACCCAACCAATCATTAATCGCATCAATATGCTGTCGACCGGCATACGTACTGATGTTGGGTTAAAAGTTTACGGGCAAAATCTCGACAGCATTTATGCTTTTGCACAAATTCTAAAAAAGCAACTTGAAGGAATTGATGGTGTTAAAGACTTGTACGTGGAACCTATAACTGGCGGAAAATATATTGACATAACAATTAAACGGGATGAAATTGGCAGGTATGGTTTAAGTGTGGATGATGTAAATACAGTTGTTGAAAGCGCTCTTGGCGGCATGAAACTCACTACTACCATTGAAGGCCGCCAGCGGTTTTCGGTGAATGCCAGATATGGACAGGATTTTCGTAATAACCTTCAGCAATTGAAAAGACTCCAGGTACAAACAATGAGCTTTGGCCCAATACCATTACAGGCTGTTGCAGATATACAACTTAGTGATGGACCGCCAATGATCAATTCTGAAAATGCTATGCTGCGTGGCACCGTGTTGTTCAATGTACGGGAAAGGGATTTGGGCAGTACGGTGCAGGAGGCTCAGCAGAAATTAAATCAAATGGTAACAAAGTTGCCCAAAGGATACTTTCTGGAATGGAGTGGTCAGTGGGAAAACCAGATCCGGGCAAACAGAACGTTGACTACAATAATGCCGGTTGTATTTATCATCATCTTCATGGTGCTCTATTTCACCTATCATTCTATCAAAGAATCAATCATAACCATGATTACTGTTCCATTTGCACTTATTGGTGGGGTGTTTATGGTGTATTTCTACGGAGTTAATTTATCGGTTGCTGTAGCTGTAGGTTTTATTGCATTATTCGGGATGGCCATTGAAACAGCAATGCTCATGACCATCTATTTAAATGAAGCCATGCAAAATATGGTGGCAAAATACGGAAATTCCAAAGACACACTGACACCTGCAATTATAAGAGAGTTTGTAATTGAGGGTGCTGCTAAAAGGTTAAGGCCAAAATTAATGACGGTGTCAGTTGGTCTTTTTGGATTGATTCCGATCTTATGGGCGGCGGGCGTTGGCAGCGATATCATGCGCCCAATCACTATCCCGTTAATCGGAGGCACCATCACTTCAACAATATACGTGTTGCTTATTACCCCTGTGGTTTTTGAAATAGTAAAAGAACGAGAACTTAAACGAAAAGGAAAAATTGATTTAATCGATGTTAAAGAATAAACTATTTACTACGCTGATGATTTTTGCGTTCGCAGTTGAAAGCAAAGCGCAAACTTTAAGCATTAACGCTATTATTGATAGCATCAATGGCTCTCATCCGGTTGTCAAAATGTACGACAACGAAATACGCTCTATGGATGAAGCTGCCAAAGGAGCTAAAAGCTGGATGCCGCCTGAATTCACAACCGGGTTGTGGATGGTTCCCTACAATATTGGTCTATGGAAAAAAGGTGATATGGGCGAAACGGGTATGGGACAGTATATGATTGGCGGGCAGCAAATGCTTCCTAATAAAAAAAAGCAGCAGGCTGACGCTTCTTATATGGAGGCAATGTCATCGGTTGAGAAAGAAAAGAAGAATGCCTCGCTTAATGACTTAATCAGTGACGCTAAACAATACTATTACGAATGGCTTATACTCAAGAAAAAACTTTCCATTCTTGATCAGAATGAAAAGTTACTGGATTTCATGATTAAGAATGCGGAAATAAGATACAAAAACGGTCTTGAAAAGATCAGTGCATATTACAAGGCAAAAGCAGCACTGGGTAACGTGCAAAATATGCGGCTGATGTTTGAAAGTGATATCAATGAAAAACGCATCAGAATAAATACATTAATGGGAAGAAATGCCATGACTCCTTTTGAAATTGATACTGTTTACAAGGTGAAGGACTACACAACATTAGTATTTGACACTACGCTTTTTTATAGTAACCGAAGTGACTTAAAGGCAATTGACAAAGACATCAATATTACCTGGTTAAAACAAGAAACGGAACGGCAAAGCCTGAAACCTCAATTTGGAATTCGTTATGAACACATGTTTGGCTTCGGCGGATTGCCAATGCAATATTCATTAATGGGCATGATGAAATTACCGTTAACCAAATGGTCTTCAAAAATGAACAAAGCCAATATTGAAAGCCTGAAATGGAAGGCTAATGCAATGCAATCTCAAAAAGAAATGATGGTAAATGAATACAGCGGTATGGCCTATAGTATGCGGAATGAGCTTGGATTAAAGAAAAAACAGTTGACGCTGTATGATGATAACATAATTCCAGCATTAAGAAATAATTATAAATCTATGCAGCTCGGTTACGAACAAAATACAGAGGAACTGTTCATGCTTTATGATGCATGGGAAACACTTTATATGGCTCAGTTGGAATATACCGAATTGTTAAACCAGGTGCTTAAAATACAGGTTGCTATAGACCGTTTAATTGAGTCAAAATGAAAAAGACAATCATTATAGCCTTCCAGGTTCTTGCAATTACTTTAGTGGGCTGTCAAAATACGAATGAACAGGATAGTAATCATTTGCAACATACATCCGAAACTGCTCAAACAATGTATACCTGCTCAATGCATCCTGAAGTAATGAAAGATAAGCCGGGCAATTGCCCAATTTGCGGAATGACATTGGTGAAAAAAGAAATGAGCAATAAAAGGTTAAACGGAGTAGAATTGGAATCATTGCTGAAGCCAACCAATGAATTTGTAATCTCCAAAATTCCCGTGACAACTATTCAAAAAAGAGAAGAGCAAATTGAAATTGAAGCATTAGGTAACATTGCATATGATACAAGGGAAGTGGGCAGCATTTCATCAAGAGTAGCAGGAAGGATTGAAAAATTGTATGTAAGGTTTCGTTATCAAAAAATCACTAATGGACAGCGCATACTCGACATTTACAGCCCTGAATTAATGACTGCCCAACAAAATCTTCTATTTCTCCTAAAAAATGATCCAAACAATATAGCTTTCATCCAGGCGGCGAAAGAGAGGCTACTACTAATTGGTATGAGCAGCCAGCAATTACAACAAGTAATTAAAAATGGCCAGCCGTCACTAACGATAGCGGTTTACAGTAATTATAGCGGGCATATTCACGAGTCTGCAAATGTTGGCAAAATGAATGCGGAAACAAGGGAAATGAAGGATATATCGCTGATCACGGAAGAACTCTCTCTAAAGGAGGGTATGTATGTGCAGAAGGGGCAATCCATTTTTACTGTATATAATCCAAACCATTCATGGGTTGTGCTGGATATCTACGGAGAAAACCAGGCTCTGATAAAAAAAGGGAATCCTGTAAATATTACACCAGAGACAGCACCCGAAAAGATCTTTAGGGCGTCAATTGATTTCATAGAACCTTTCTATCGAAAAGAAAACAAGACATTAACGGCGAGGGTTTATTTCGATAACAGTACGCTTAAAATTCCAATAGGCAGCCAGGTTAAAGCAACTATATTCGGGAATTCCAGGGATGCAGATTGGTTACCCAAAGATGCCGTGGTTTCGCTGGGTTTGGATAAAGTAGTTTTTAAAAAGTCCGATGGAGGATTTAAGGCACATAAAATAGCTACCGGAATTATTTATCAGAATAATATTCAGGTATTAAGCGGTATAAGTGCAACGGACTCAGTAGCACTTAATGCACAGTATTTAATGGACAGTGAGAGTTTTATCAAAATAAAAAACTAGTTATGCGGTATGTTCTCCTTATAGCGATCAGCTTCGCAGTTTTAGCTTCGTGCAAAAGTAAAAAGGCACCTCTTAAAGAAGCAAGTACTTACTACACCTGTTCGATGGACCCACAGGTAATTGAAAATAAGCCAGGCAAATGCCCTATTTGCCACATGCAACTTACGGAAGTGAAAATAAATGAGGCTGCTGATAAAGATGAGTTGCTTTTGAGTGAGCAACAAATTGAGCTGGGTAACGTAAAAACGGACACAATAAGAACTGGATCAATTGGTGACCAATTGATATTGACAGGCACGTTGAATTTCGATCAAATGAAATCATCTTCCGTCAGTTCAAGAGTGATGGGCCGGGTAGAAAGATTGTATTTTAAGAATTCAGGTGACTATGTGAAGAAAGGCGCCGCACTTTACGATCTGTACAGCGAAGAGCTTAATAATGCAAAACAGGAATACCTTCTGGTATTGGAAAAGAAGAAAACATTTTCAAACGAGACCACCATAGATTTCGACCAGCTTCTGCATGCCGCAAAAAATAAATTACTGTTATGGGGTTTGTCTGATGAACAGATACAATCTTTGGAAAAAGATAAATCGTTTAATTCAATCACAACTTTTTTCAGCACCTCATCAGGATACATTACACAGTTAGATATTCGTGAAGGTGATTATGTAATGGAAGGCGGCACTATAATTAAGTTGGCCGATTTGTCCAGCCTTTGGGCGGAAGCCCAGGTATATACATCGCAGTTAGCTGACATTGATAATAGAAGTCTTGCAACGGTGCAGCTACCTGATTTTAACGGAAAGGAAATTAAAGGCAGGATTGAATTTGTAAACCCTGAAATCAATCCAGATACAAGAATCAATCTTATTCGTGTTTCTATTGCAAATCCCGGTAATCAGTTAAAGCCAGGGATGCCTGCTTATGTTGTGATCAAAAGTCCGCAGAAGAAAACGCTTACATTGCCGATTGATGCGGTATTAAGAGATGGAAAGGGTGCCACTGTTTGGGTAAGATCAGCCAATGGTTCCTTTAAAAGCAGGATGGTAGAATTGGGTTTGGAAAGTGACAACAGGATTGAAATAATATCTGGCTTATCAGCAGGTGATGTGGTAGTTATTTCTGGTGCTTACCTAATTCAAAGTGAATACATTTTTAAAAAGGGTGCAAACCCAATGGAAGGAATGAAAATGTAATTGTCACTTTTTTATTAATAGAAAAATTCTACCAATTGTAATTTAATATTTTAGCAATGTATGACGAATAATATAGTCCAGCTAATTGGCCAATACAAAGACGACAAACAATCCGTTTATAACACCTGGTTCATAAATAACGAAGAACGCTTAAAAGCCTTTCGATCTATTCGCCGTGGCGTAATGCAAGTTGTTGACGATATAAAATCCAAAAGGTTCCCCAATGATTTTAAGGGGTCATCGCTTGAATTTGTGCTAACCTGCATAACGGAACAAAAGCAGGTGTTTGAAGGTGCGTCTCATCCTTTTTACTGGAAACCGAAATTACGTATCCCCGACATTTATGAAAATGAAGCCAACAAACAGGCCTTTGGGCAATTTTTAGAAAATTGTTTAAACGCAAAAAATGAAGAACAACTAATCAAAGAGATTATTAAACTCGATGGTTTAAAGATCAAAGGTCTTGGCCCTGCTGTGGCAAGCATTCTATATTTCCTGCATCCAACGATTACTCCTCCTTTTAATACCGCTATCATTAACGGGTTCAATTTTTTATTTAAGGACAAAAAGAAACTGGGAAGCTGGAGTGAATATTTAAAGCTTAGAGAAGTAATGATTGATACCAATAACCAGCAGCGCTCACAGTTATCATCTGACTTGGGTGCCATTGCAGGTTTATTGTTTGAAATAGGAACACAAAAGTTGGTTTTAGGCAGCGACGTTTACCTGTCAGAACCGGAGCGAAAAAAACTGGAAAAATTAATTGAGAAACGTCAGGAAGGAGTTCAGCAGGAAAAGGAAGAAGAAAACCTGCACACAGAAATGCAATACCATTTATTGAAAATTGGAAATGCTTTGGGTTACGATGTTATTGCCGCTTCCAACGACAGGTCAAGGTCTCATAGTGGCAATAGCTTTTCATTTATAAGCCTACAGAAATTCCCTGAAATCAACCTTGATACCGAGACATTAAATACCGTAAAGCTAATCGATGTATTGTGGTTTCAAAAGGGAACGAACAACGTGATTGCCGCTTTTGAGGTGGAAAAAAGTACAAGTATCTATTCGGGCATTTTAAGGCTAACAGACTTAAGCTATAGCATTGCCGATGGTGATGAAGTTTTCTACCTGATAGTGCCCGATAAAAGAGAAAAAGATGTGTGCCTTCAATTATGCCGTCCTGCGATAAAACAAAATAATGTCGCCATCAGGTATATTCTTTTTTCGGAACTCCGTAGCAACTGCGACGCCTTGTGCCGGTTTGGAGACAGTCATCATATTATGGAAAAAATCGCCAAATCCGTGTAGAAAGCCATAATTTCTAACCGTTTAAATACAAAAAAGAACCAGAATTGTGTAAGGAACCGGCACACTTCCTGCTTACCTTTACAGTGTAAAACACGACATGAGACGAAAACTTCATAAATTTGGGTAACAGATGAAGCAAAACAGATCCATACAAATTAAAGCTGCCTTTTTGCTGCTGGTATTTGCCTTTAATATAGTCGTTGGCTTTGCCTGCGGTTTAGGGGTTAATATGGGTTTTAATTCGCATGAACAGGAAAACAAAAAGGGTGTTTCAAAAATTCATGAACATGCAGATGGAAAAAAGCATGTACACGGAGCTGAAACCGGAAAGCACAAACATGCTGACAAAAAGCATCACGATGAAGAAGGTGGTTGCTGCACAGACGGAGTTGTGAAACTGGCCCAAACCGAAAAAGCCATCCCCGCTGCCACCACTATTACAAATCCTGTTGTTGCTACCGCCTTTATTGCAACTTTTTATTACACAGACATATTTTACAAGTCACAGGTTGTTGAACCCATAAAATATTTTGTACGGGGGCACCATCCTCCCATCCCCGACATTCGCATAGCCATTCAGAGTTTCCAGATATGATTTAATGTATAAGATTAAATGATGCATGGCTTTGCCGTGCCTGTAATTATTTTATTTATACATTAATTCAATTTAAAATGAAACGCATACTTTTTTTAGTTGCAATTATTGCAACCGCATTTGTGCAACAAAGCTTTGCACAAGACAACACGAAAGTCACATCCCCGCAGCTATTAACCGCTTACTACCAGTTAAAGGACAATTTGGTAAAGAGCAACCCAGCAGCCACGGCAGCAAGTGCAAATGTGCTTGTGCAGTCAATTAACGATGCTGATAAGGAAATCCTGAAAGATGATGTCAGGATAAGCCTGTTAAAAGATGCCAGTGCAATTGCTCAAACCGGCGACATTAAAATTCAGCGTGAAAAATTTTCCACTTTATCAAACAACATGTTTGAGCTGGCAAAATCGGTAAAACTATCAACTGAACCTGTTTACCAGCAGTACTGCCCAATGAAAAAAGCGTCATGGCTAAGCACCGATAAGGCAATTAAAAACCCTTATTATGGCAGTGCTATGCTTACCTGTGGCAGTGTAAAAACTACATTATAATCTTTTCACCGGACTGTACCCTTTCAGAACATGAAAGGGTAACGGCATGATTTTAAAATTAAAGAAAATGAAAAATTTAATCATCGGCGTTGCGATAACCGCAGCTATTTTAACAGCTTGTAACAATGCAGATAATAATAAAGCAGATGTTAAACAAACAGATACTTCCGCTGCAAAAATTTCAAAAGCCACACCAGACACAGTTCCTGCTTCTACAATTGCCGGAACAACTGCTTCA
The DNA here is from genome assembly GCA_029572965.1 of Bacteroidota bacterium. Classification (GTDB taxonomy): domain Bacteria; phylum Bacteroidota; class Bacteroidia; order Bacteroidales; family DTGW01; genus JAKPQD01. Next base: position 32,859 of record JAKPQD010000086.1, read on the forward strand.
ACAATTCCTGCAAAAGAAATACTGGCAGGTTATATCCAAATGAAAAACGCACTGGCTAAAGACAATGGCAAAGATGCAGCAGCAGCAGGTGCTTCAATGGTTGCCACGTTGGCAAAGGTCGATATGAAAAGTTTATCGGACGTACAAATGAAAAGCTATATGGATATTGCTGACGACATGAAAGAACACGCAGAGCACATTGGCGCAAACGCCGGAAAGATAGTACACCAAAGAGAACATTTCATCATGCTTAGCAAAGACATAGCTGACCTTGTAAAAAACTTTGGCAATGGCGGACAAACATTGTATAAGGATTTTTGCCCAATGGCAAATGAGGGCAAGGGCGCAATATGGATCAGTGAAGTAAAAGAAATTAAGAACCCTTATTTGGGGAGCAAAATGCCTGATTGCGGCTCTGTAAAAGAAACCATTAAATAAACATGAGCAGAATAAAGAAAATACTGCTGGTTTTTTTGTTGGCATTCATTGCGATTCAGTTTATACATCCTGCCCGCAATAAGGGCAGTAATGAACAGCCTGCTGACTTTGCAAAAGTTTTTCCAGTGCCAGGTGCTATTCAGTCAATTTTCCAACATGCCTGTTACGATTGTCACAGCAACAACACAAATTATCCTTGGTATTCCTCTGTTCAGCCTATTGACTGGATGATGGCAAGGCACATTAATAATGGTAAGGCTAAACTGAATTTCAGCTTTTTTGGCAGCAATTCCCAAAGGAAACAAATTAGCAAGCTGAAAGAAATGGTTAACCAATTGAAAGATGATGAAATGCCGCTTTCATCTTATAAGTTAATGCATAGCAAAGCAAGATTGTCGCACCAGGAAATAACATTGTTAACCGGATGGCTTACCGCCACAGCCGACAGTCTTCAAAATAAATAATGAGCAAGTGGAAAAAATAAAGCGCATACTCCTTTCAATCATCAAAGCAATCTTTATTAGAAAAAAAGATTGCTGCAAATAAATCATTTATGGAACATCAACACGATACGGCCAAATATACCTGCCCAATGCATCCGCAGATAATGCAGGATAAACCCGGCAATTGTCCTATTTGCGGTATGACACTTGTGTTGGCAAACACCAGCGCCAAACACGATAATGATATGCACCATCATCATGGTGCTAACCCTGCTATGGGGCACGAAGGGCACGATCACGGCAAAATGATTGAGGATTTCAGGAAACGCTTTTACGTGGTGCTGGTTCTCACTGTCCCAATTATGCTGCTGTCGACCATGATACAGCACTTTATGGGCGTTAACTGGCAATTCACAGGCTCTCAATACATTTTGTTCGCACTGTCAACGGTTGTTTTTCTTTACGGTGGCTGGCCATTTTTAAAGGGTATGGTAGATGAGGCAAAAGCTAAGAACCCGGGTATGATGTTCCTCATTGGTTTTGCTATAATCGTAGCATATATCTATAGCGTTGCAATTGTATTTGGTTTGCAGGGTATGGATTTCTTTTGGGAACTGGCAACCTTAATTTTAATCATGCTTTTAGGCCACTGGATAGAAATGAAGTCAGTGGCAGGCGCATCAAAGGAATTGGAACTATTAGTGCAGTTAATGCCAGCAGACGCCCATATGGTAATGCCGGATATGGTACACGATGTAAAAACGGATACGCTTAAAGCCAATGATATTATATTGGTAAAGCCGGGAGAGAAAGTAGCGGCAGACGGGGTAATACTTGAAGGCGAAAGTTACCTGAATGAATCCATGCTGACAGGGGAATCGAAACCGGTACAAAAGTCAAAAGGCGACAAGGTAATTGCCGGTGCTATCAATGGCAATGGTTCCATCAAGGTAACCGTTACCCATGCTGCCAAAGATTCATATTTATCACAGGTAGTTAAACTGGTGGACGATGCACAGAAGTCCAAATCAAAAACACAATTGCTTGCAGACAGAGCAGCAAGATGGCTTACAATTATTGCATTAATATCAGGCATCGCTACCTTTCTTTATTGGTATCTCACAGGTCAGCCACTTGCTTTTGCAATGGAGAGAATGGTAACGGTAATTGTTATCTGCTGTCCACATGCATTGGGATTGGCAGTGCCATTGGTGGTAGCAAAATCAACGGCCTTGTCTGCAAAAAACGGACTGCTGATTAAGAACAGAACAGCTTTCGAAAATTCCAGGAAAATAACAACTATCGTATTTGACAAAACAGGCACACTTACAGTGGGAAAATTTGAAGTGTCGAAGATTGTTTCAGTTAAACCGGAATTTACAGAAAATGAAATTATAAAATTATCAGCTGCACTCGAACAAAATTCAGAACATCCCATTGCAACAGGTATTCTTCAAAAGGCCAAAGACCTTTCTATCGCAATCCCGGCAATAACGGAATTTAATGCAATCACCGGTAAAGGTGTAGAAGCAACAGTTGATACAAAGAAGATAATGGTGGTAAGTCCCGGTTATCTGAAGGAGAAAAACCTTACTATCCCGGCAGACTTTGCAGCCAACGAAATTGAAACAGTGGTGTTCCTCATTGTAAACAATGAACTGGCAGGATATATCGCATTGTCAGACGAAATCAGGCCAGAGTCAGCGGGTGCCATTGAAACGCTGAAACAGAACAACATAAAATCCATCTTGCTTACCGGAGACAATAACAAGGTAGCAAAAGCGGTGAGTGAAAAATTAGGAATGGACAGCTTTATTGCGGAGGTACTGCCACACCAAAAACTGGAAAAAATAAAAGATCTCCAAAGCAAAGGAGAATTTGTGGCAATGACAGGTGATGGCGTAAATGACGCACCGGCCCTGGCCCAGGCAAACGTGGGAATTGCAGTTGGAAGTGGTAGTGATATAGCCGCAGAAACCGCAGGTATTATTTTAGTGAACAGCAACCCAAAGGATATTGTAAACCTCGTTTTGTTTGGCAAAGCCACTTACCGTAAAATGATACAAAACCTGATTTGGGCCACCGGTTATAATGTGGTGGCGCTACCCTTAGCTGCCGGTGTGTTGTATAAGCAGGGTATTTTATTAAGTCCCGCAGCCGGTGCAGTTTTAATGACTGTTTCAACAATAGTTGTTGCCATCAATGCCAGTATGCTGGCGGTAAAAAAATAGACATAGTCAGTCACAACTTTTAAAAGTAACTAGAAAAAGATGAAAAGAGTAAGCATAATAATATATATCCTTGCAATTTGCAATTTGTCTCAAGCGCAGGATATGAAAGGTATGGGTATGAAAAAGGAAACGAAGCAGCAGGCCGTAACTTATACCTGCCCCATGCATCCTGAAATACATGCTACCAAACCGGGTAACTGTCCTAAGTGCGGCATGAAATTAATAAAGGAAAAACCAAAAGCTCTGGCAACTCCAAAAACTAATAAAACTATTGCTGAACCGACAAAAAAAGACAGTACAAAAGAAGTGACATATACCTGTCCTATGCATCCTGATATCCATTCGTTAAAGCCGGGCAACTGCCCGAAATGCGGCATGAAGCTTATTAAGGAGCAGGCAAATGAAAAGCATGATCATACCAAACAGGAACCATCTTCAATGGATATGTCGAAAGATACGGCAACCCAGCAGCCCTTGAATATGAACAATATGAAAATGGAAGATCACAATGCAGGGCAGGCTGATGAAATGACAGATATGCAAAAAGCAAAGGCTAATCTTGGGCTGATAAAAACAATTACAAATAATGAGCCGCCGCACACTGTCCGTTACGATCTCTATATTACTGACACGCTGGTTACGTTCGGTAAAAAATCCAAAAGAGCCATCGCAGTAAACGGACAGATACCCATGCCTACGCTTTCATTTACCGAAGGAGATACGGCAGAAATATATGTACACAATGAGTTAAACGAAGAAACATCACTGCATTGGCATGGCCTGTTTTTGCCTAACAAAATGGACGGCGTTCCTTATCTAACACAAATGCCGATAAAGCCGCACAGTACCTACCTGTATAAATTTCCCATTGTGCAGCACGGCACACATTGGTATCACAGCCATAGCAAATTGCAGGAGCAAATTGGCATGTACGGTTCATTTATTATGAACAAAAGAAAAGAATGGGATATTCCAACGGTGCCGGTCATTATAAGCGAATGGATTGATATGAAGCCTGAAGAAGTACACCGTAGTTTAAAGGCAGCAACGGATTGGTTTGCCGTACAGAAAGGAGCTACACAGAGTTACAGTGAAGCAATCAAATCAGGGCACTTTAAAACTAAAGTTATCAATGAGTGGAAACGCATGAACGCAATGGATTTAACCGACGTGTTTTATGACAACTTTTTATTGAACGGGAAAAATCAGAATGAACAACCACAGTTTAAAGCCGGTGACAAAGTAAGATTGAGGATTTCCAATGGCGGGGCTTCGGATTATTTCTGGCTTTCTTATGCAGGTGGCAAAATAACTGTCGTTGCAACAGATGGAAATGATGTAGAACCGGTGGAAGTGGACCGGCTGATCATAGCCGTTTCAGAAACCTATGATGTGATAGTAACCATACCAGACAATAAAAGTTACGAGTTTCTTGTAACACCGGAAGACCGAACGAAACATGCTTCCCTATGGCTCGGTAAAGGTGAAAAAATTGCTGCTACAAAATTGAAAAGGCCCAAATATTTTGCTGGTATGAAGATGATGAACGACATGATGGACATGAAGGGAAATATGATTGAAATGGAAGGCATGAAAATGGAAAATCAAATCATGGATATGAACACAGTAATGTATCCTGAAATTACAGGTGATGAGCCAGCAAAAGATGCCCCTAAAAAAGCTAAACAACAAACAGGCGATATGCACAAGATGCAGATGCCGGGCAACAACACAATGCAAGGCATGGACATGGAAGCAGTAACGGCAGATATTATCTCTTTGAATTATACTATGCTTAGATCCCCGGAAAAAACTACGCTGCCAAAAGATGCTCCGGTAAAAGTGCTGAAATTTGATTTGACGGGAAACATGAACCGTTATGTTTGGAGCATGGACAATAAAGTAGTGTCAGAGTCTGATAAAATAATGATTAAGAAAGGGGAAAATGTAAGAATCATATTATACAATAACAGCATGATGCGGCACCCCATGCACCTTCACGGGCACGACTTCAGGCTTCTGAACGGGCAAGGTGAATATGCCCCGATGAAAAATATCATCGACATTATGCCAATGGAGAGAGATACATTGGAATTTGCTGCAACAGAACCTGGCGGCGACTGGTTTTTTCACTGCCATATTTTATACCACATGATGAGCGGGATGGGCAGGGTGTTTAGTTATGAAAACTCGCCGGCAAATCCCGAACTACCCGATCCTAAAGCAGCAAGACGTGGACTCAATGCTGATGATAATGGGTTTCACCTGATGGGCAGAATTGGTATTGAAAGCAACGGTAGCGATGGAGAAATGATGTTGTCGCAAACACGTTGGAAGGCAAGCACCTTATGGCACCTGGGCTATCACGATATGCATGGTTATGAAAGTGAAACCATGATCGGACGTTATTTGGGCAGGATGCAATGGTGGTATCCGTATATTGGTTTCGATTATCATTACAAAGTAGAAGGTGGCCCAAAGAATATTTTCGGCGATGAAGAAAAAAACTGGTTTGGCCAAAAGAGCAATAAGAATAACCGCAAAACCGTAGTAGCAGGTATCGCTTACACGCTGCCACTGTTATTTATTGCAGATGCCAGGATCGACGGTGATGGAAAGTTTCGTTTTCAGTTCGGGCGGGAAGATGTACCGGTAACAAAACGCCTTCGTTTTAGTATGATGATAAACACCGACAAAGAGTATATGGCAGGACTACGGTATATCGCCACAAAGTATATTTCTATTTCTTCTCACTACGATAGTGATATGGGACTGGGTGCAGGAATTACAGTAACTTACTAACCCATTTTTAAATACAGCATTCATTAAAAATAAGCCATGAGAAATACACTAATCTTTTGTTTCACCATTTTGATTCTGGCATCATGCAGTGAAAAGAAAAGCCATACAAAAAATGATTTTGTAATAGCCAACGGCCAGATGCCCAGCCTTGCCAAAGACAGGCAAAATGGCCTGCATGTGGTGTACGGTACGGGTGACAGTATCATGTACACTTATATGTCCGCTACAGACACTGGTTTTAAGCAACCCATCTTAATAAGCGTACTCCCTGATTTGGCGGCCTCTCATACAAGAGGTCCGCAGATTGCCTGTTCAGACAATGGCTTAACAGTTACAGCTTGCAATGCTAACGGAGATATATTCTCCTATCATAGTGCTGGTGAAGCCAAATGGATCAGCACAGCAAGAGTTAACGATGTTGATACCGTTGCAAAAGAAAACCTGATGAGCCTGGGAGGGGGCGGCAAATATGATTATGCCGTTTGGCTTGACCTTAGAGGCAATAAACAAAATAAAATTTACGGAGCAAGAACAGATGATGGCGGTAAAACATGGTCAACCAATAAATTGATTTATGAATCACCAGACACTACTGTTTGCCAATGCTGCAAACCCTCTGTGGTGGTTAAAGGAAACAATGTGTATGTGATGTTCCGCAACTGGTTAGGTGGCAACAGGAACATGTACCTGATACAATCAAACGATGGTGGCAACAGCTTTGCTAAGGCTGAAAAATTAGGTAATGGAAACTGGAAATTGAACGGATGCCCGATGGATGGCGGCGGCATCGCTATTGATGATAAAGGTGCTGTTCAAACCGTTTGGAGAAGAGAAGGCAAGGTATATGCTGCCCAACCGGGCCTACCAGAAAAAGAAGTTGGCGAAGGAAAAGGCTGCACTATAGAAACAGTAAAAGACCAGCCCGTTTATGCGTGGGTGAAAGATGGCGTGGTTACAATTACAGCCACCAACGGCAAGGTGTTAACGTTGGGTAAAGGAAGTCAGCCCATCATAAAACCTCTGAATGAATCACAAATGATTTGCGTATGGGAGTTTGAAAAACAGATTCATGCAGCCGTTTTTGACATCTAACTTTTAATGAGGCCGCCAACATTTTTAACAGGCCGTTCCCTTACGGGCGGGCTTTACACTGCAATCTTCCTGGCGGAAGGATTTTCGTTTCAATCCCTAACGGGAATAATATAGAATTTATGCCTACTTGCGAAATCGGCATCCGTCAAAGTCAAACTTACTAGCGGACTGTGGAATGCCAATGGCGATGTTAATGATCGTGAGCCTTTTTGTTTAAAAGGTTATCTATTTCTTCAGGCTATCATAATACTGATACGTTTTCATTACGCTTTCTAACAAAAATGGGTCATTAAAAATAATTCGCCCCACAATTTTCATCGTTCCATCTTCTTTCAGGAAGAAATCCTTTTTTCCAATTGGCAATTGTTTAGAATTGAAATAAAAGCTATACATGAACCCATCAACAAGTTGATTTATTACCAAACTATCAGCATCTTTAGTCAAATACGGTGAGAGAATGAATTTTGAAGCAAGCTGCTGTTCATTATACCGAATAACTTGAAGTAAGCATCCGAAATCATCATACAATAAAGGATCTTCATTTAATATAGCAACCCTTAATCTCTCCAATATTTCTTCTTCCCCTTTGATTTCGGTAAATTTTTCTGAAATCAACATCCTCCAAAGAATTGACAAAAGAAATAATTTGAAATCTTTGTATGAAAACCCTGCGTAGTCATAAAGAGTATATTGTCCTTTGTCGGTTTTACTAGCATTTACAATGTATGCTTTGTTTCCATTGTTTTTTGCATAAATCGTTTCCGCTGCGTATTTCTCATACTTACTTATAAGTCCTTCGCATTGGTCACATAATAAAAACTCTCGTATACCCTTTTGCTCAATTTTATTTGATGATTTGGAAATATCATCAAGGTCAACATTCAAGGAATGAAAGCGTCTAGGGTTTTCATCATAAAGATTTTGATACATAAACTCGGGAAGAATATGTGACCTTCTTAATTGTCTTTGTAACTCACAAAGTTTGCAAATTTGTGTCATAATAGATTTCAATTTTGCCAATAAATATTTAATACCCTAACGCATTGTAGGATGGATGTTCAAAAGTGCCCAAATTCCTTATTAGATCGCTTTTAAACAAATATCTAATAGAATCTAGCAAGTCGGAAACCATAGTAATAGAATGGCCCTCCTTCAAAAATTCAGGAGCTTTACCATACTCAAATTTGTATAAATTTCCTTTGTAGGTTATACTTCTGCCAGCGGTTTTATCAAAATAAATCCCCCCTGTATGTATTGTATTTCTAAGCGTCCAAAATAATGGAATTAAGGCCGCTTCATCCTTTGTCCAATTATTTTCGGTGTCCTGAAATAGTACTGCAGCCATTCTTGGAATACTTTCCTTCTCTGAAAGCGTTGTTCCATTCAATTGTGCATAATAAAATCGGAATACTAATTCCGTTTGAAATAGTGCAGTCTCAATAATGCTTTCATTAAGCATCTGAGTAAAATTGTGAATATAATTGCCTATCTGTTCTTGGTCGGAATTAAAGAATTCTTCGAACTCATCCTTTGAGGTTTCCGCAAACCTCATATTAATCTTTAAGTTTACTAATGCTACTGCAACCTGGCTTGAAATAATCTCCAAATGACTTTTCCGTATATCTTTATCGGGCAGTTCATTAAACTCTTGTAAAATGTTAACTGTCTTTTCGTGAAGATCTTCAAGTACTGTTAATCCGTCTGCCATAATAATTAAGTTTTTTGATTGTCGAATGGCATCTGTGCCCAACTACTTACCGGAGCAATTCAATGCTAGCAATATGCGTCAATGCAACTAAGATACAGTGTATTTGGGAAAGACAATTTACCCGTGAATATCGCCAAGTTAATTTTTACTATTTCTCCGATCCTCCTTCCTCGCAGACCTATTGCCTCCATCCGCCCAGCAACAGCACAGCCGCCCGGCAAGCTTTTGCCACGCCACAATACCCAAAACGCCAACCTTGACACGGCCTGCGTTCCCAAAGCTCATTACAGCAAAATCTGCCGTCAGTCATCCGCTGCAAGAATGATGATAAAGCCGTGGCAACAAATTGCGAAGACCCGTCATAGTACACCTGTCTTATTTTTATACCGCCTTCGGCAAATAAGCCAGGCGAACTATGCCGGACAATGATCATTGGTCATTGAGATTGGCTCGTTCCTCACCAACCACAATTCCAGATTTTAAAAACTCCAAAGATTTTTCCAATAAGATTATTGAAGTATTGCTCCTGAGAATTTACAAAGCAGATTCACCAAGTACTATTATTTAAAACTCATTCATCCTTATCTGTCGCAAATTTCTTGACAGGCTTTGACAAAAGCAAGGTCTGCGCCTCCATTGCATTGCGGCTGGCCACGGTTTTGTAAAAACAATCTCCACCCCGGTTTGGCCTCCTTCGGAGATATGTCTGTGGGGTAGTATTCTTTTTACAAAAACCTTGCTTTTGCCAAACCCTGTTTCAAGGCCGGGTTGCTACGATTAGAACGAACGAGGCGTATGCCGAGTTACGAAAATCATCTCAAAATAAATCGTATGCAAACACAACAACTTTCAGCACTCATGCGGCTTTCATGGAAAATTCAGCACACCAAAAAAACAAGCCGTTCAAAATCCCTTGTTTCAGCATGGGTAATTTATCAGCAGGCTGACATCATGGTTTACTATCTGGTAAAAAAACATACACCGGAACAGCGAACGACCGCAGCCATTGACAAGAATCTGAAACTTATTTTTTAATCATAAATCTATCAATCATGGAAATGACAGCAAGATTAACAGGGGATGCAAAAATTAGCACCCTGAAAAGCGAAAAGCAGGTAGTGAATTTTAATGTAGCTATTAATGATAGCTACAAAGCAAAAGGTAGCAATGAGACTACCAAAATTGTAACCTATGTGCAGTGCGATTATTGGGTAAATCCCGGCATTGCGCAATATCTCATCAAAGGCAGTTTGGTTGAGTTGCAAGGCCGTATTGGCGTAAATGCTTACACGGGTAAAGATGGCGAAGCAAAAGCCAATCTGACCTTTCATGTAAACACAATCAAACTACACGGAAGTAGCAGCACTAAAAACGAAACACCCGCAACAACACCGGAACCAACAAAAGAACCGGCAGCGGATGATCTCCCATTTTAAATTTTCTCACAACAACATTTTCAAAAATTAAAAATCAATTATCATGGCACACAATTTAAATTTCAATGAGCAAACAGGAAAACACAGTTTCTTTTCAGTAAAGGAAAAAGCATGGCATGGACTAGGGCAAATTGTAGAAGGTTATCCTAACAGTGCAGAGGCTTTAAAATTTGCTGGTTTGGATTATACCGTAGAAAAAAGAAAACTGTTTACGTTCGACAATGAAAATCAAACAGCAAACGAGGACACCGAAATAAAAATCCCTGAAATAGAAGTACCCAACTATTTTGCAACGGTGAGAACTGACAACGAAAATATTTTAGGAGTAGTTGGCAGGGATTATGAAGTGGTTCAAAATGTTGATGCATTCAGTTTTTTTGATTCTATTGTTGGCGGCGATGGCATCCAGTATGAGACAGCAGGCGCATTGGGTAAGGGTGAAAGAATTTTCATTACTGCAAAATTGCCGGACTATATCAAAGTAGGTAATAACGATTTGATTGAACAGTATCTGTTTTTAACCACCTCGCATGATGGTTTTGGAAGCATTACCGCAGCCTTTACTCCGATAAGGATAGTTTGCAACAATACTTTAAATGCAGCTCTTCGCAATCATACCAACGCTTTTAAAATCAGGCATACCGCCAACGCAAAGGAAAGGCTGGAAGAAGCGCATAAATTAATGGGCATTACCAACCAGTTAAGCACTCAACTGGAGGGGATTTTTAACCAATGGGCAAAGGTTAGAATGACAGACCCCGAAGTTAAGAAACTGATTCAAATGGCGTTGGTTCCGAACAAAGAAGTATTGCAA
>JAKPQD010000091.1 GCA_029572965.1 Bacteroidota bacterium
AAGAACCGCCAGTGCATAACAAGCGGTATAAAACATTGGGGTTTAAGTGGTTATTCTAGCGTTCTTCCCCGCATCAAGTTCGGTGTAACTGGACAGGTTTGTAGCCCGCAATCCCCAACGATTTCATACCGCCGACCGTTATGTGCCATATCACTAAAAAAGACCGTTAAATGTTTGTATTAGACAAAGAAAAAAATAGAATTATAAAAATCAAATCAAAAAATTTCTCAGATTTAGGAATTAGAGAAAGAGAAAATTTACAAGTTTGGTTAGAAAATAATCCAGAAGCATTTGGAGAAGAATTACTTTTTATTCAAAAAGAATTTGACGGTTTTGACGACACAAGGGAAAGACTTGATTTATTAGCACTTGACAAACAAGGAAATATTGTTGTAATCGAAAATAAACTTGATGATAGTGGTAGAGATGTTACATGGCAAGTTTTAAAATATGCTTCTTATTGCTCAAGCCTTTCAAAACAACAAATAAAGGATATTTATCAGTCATATCTAAATAAAATTGGCTCTAACGAAGATAGTGAAACCAATATTTCAGAATTTTTGGAAACAGAAGATTTTGGAGAAATACAATTAAACCAATCACAAAGAATAATTTTAGTTTCAAGAAATTATAGAAAAGAAGTCACTTCCACAGTATTATGGTTATTAACAAAATACAACTTGAAAATTCAATGTTTCAAAGCGATTCCTTACTCTTTTAATGACCAAGTATTTCTAAATATTGAACAGATTATTCCTGTAAAGGAAGTGGAAGAATACACAATTAGAATGGCTGAAAAAGCACAGGAAGAACAGTTAACTCAAGACGAACTTAAAGGACGATACAAATTTCGAATGGAGTTTTGGCGAGAGTTGCTTAACAAATTTAATTCAAGAAGTCAATTATTTTCTAATATTAGTCCTTCAAAAGACAATTGGATAAGTGCGGGTTCAGGAATAAGTGGTGTTGGATTTAACTTTGTTGTTGGAAAAAGTTATGCAAGAACGGAAGTTTATATGTCAAGAAGTAGCACTGAAGAAAACAAATTTATTTTTGATAAATTATTTCAGCAAAAAGATGCAATAGAAGAAAAAACAGGCCCTCTAGTTTGGGAAAGATTAGACACAAAAAAAGCGAGCAGAATTAAACAGGAAATTAATGACGTTAGTCTTTATGAAAAAGAAGATTGGGAAAAAATGATGCATTTTATTATTGCAAGTATGCAGAAAATTGAACCTGCATTTAAAGAACATTTGCAAAAAATAAATCGTGAACTGAAAAATACTTTTAAAGATTAACAAAATAAAAAGATACGGCACATAACATGGTATTGCCAAAAGACGGGGTTGAATTCATTCTTTGAACATTCGGTTAGCAATATCCGCAAAAAATTTTTCCGCTTCCTTATTTTTTGTAATTTAGTAAGCGGTAAAAGTTTTTTGCTCAGGGCGGTTTTCCTTTTCACTATTGGTTAAAAGTAGCCCGTCCTTCGGCAATACCGGTTCCGTTAGCAACAAGGCGAAAAAAGACATGCAATTATAAAAGTTCGGTGCAAACTTGGAGGAATTTATTTTGTTTTTTCTCCCCCCGCAAAAAGAAGAAGGGAAACCCTGACCCACATTGCAGCACATTTCCAAGCCCCCACAAGCCAACGCCCAAACCAAAGGCTTGTAAAAGAGCTGCAATTTTGCCTACACACTCGTGCTGAATTGTTACTTTTGAGCTATTAAGAAATGAACCGACAAAATGAAAAAGGAAATAGACAACAAACTCAACTTAAAAAACATCAAACCAACTGCAATGCGACAATTGGTTTTGCAAGTTCTAACAGAACAAAAAACGGCTATTAGTTTGCCTGAATTAGAACAAAAATTTGAAAAAGCTGATAAAGCAACGTTATATAGAACTTTAAAAACTTTCCAGGAACATCAACTCATTCATTCAATTGAAGATGGCTCTGGCTCTTTAAGATACGCACTTTGCGAAGATTTTTGCACTTGCGAACCAGAACATTTACATGTTCATTTTTTATGCAACAAATGCGGAAAAACGTATTGTATGAAAGATTTACCTGTTCCCCAGCCAGACTTACCCAATGGATTTGAATTTTCCAGTGCAAACTTTGTTGTCAAAGGTATTTGTTCAAATTGCAAAAAATAACTTTGCAACCCGGTTGCATCAACTATATAGTATTTTTGTAGTTGTAATTATTAGAAATAAGAATTTGCAGATGATATATATAGCAGTAATATTATCAGTGTATGTAATGGTTTTAACAGCCATACCTTGCAATGATGTACATGCTGCCAATACAAATTCTGTTTCTCTTGAATTATCAGAACAAAGTCCAAATCAGACAAACGATGTTGATTTATGTTCCCCGTTTTGTTTTTGTCATTGTTGCCAAACACTTTCATTTCCTTCATTTTTTAGTATTTCCTTTATCAATTTAGTTGAAATTACTATAGATTTTAAATTGAAAGAACCTGCAATTTCAAGTCCCGTTGCATCTATCTGGCAACCACCCAAAATATAATTCATTTTTCTTTCTTAAATATTGAGCAGTTGACTTAGACATCCTTGCATTGCCATGATACTGCGAACGTATTAAATTTGAACGCATAGAAAAAAATGCTGTACAGGATTCACATTAATAATTAAAAGAAATCAAATGATAAACAAAATCATAGCTTTTTCAATAAAAAATAAAGCCCTCATTGGTTTAATGACCATAGGGCTTATCATCGGAGGTATCTGGTCAATGACCAAAGTGCCATTGGATGCCGTGCCCGACATTACCAACAACCAGGTGCAGGTGATTACCACCGCGCCCAACCTGGGCACCGAAGACATTGAGCAGTTTGTAACCTACCAGGTGGAACTATCGGTGGCCAACCTGCCGGGGGTTATCGAAATTCGTTCGGTTTCCCGGTTTGGGCTGTCAGTGGTAACAATAGTTTTCGAGGACAATATGGGAACCTACCTTCCCCGGCAATTTGTAAGCGAAGCGCTGGCAGAAATTAAGGAAAAAATCCCGGAAGGATTTGCCGAGCCGTTTATGGCGCCAATCAGTACCGGATTGGGTGAAATTTACCAGTACACGCTTGAAGTTCAGCCCGGTTACGACACTGTGTATAACGACATGGAACTGCGCACCATGCAGGAATGGATTGTAAAACGCCAGATGGCAATGGTTCCGGGAGTAGTTGAGGTAAACTCCTTTGGCGGACGTGGCAAACAATACGAAATCTCCATAAACCCCGATAAGCTACGCAGCATGAACCTGACCATTGCCGACATTTTCGAGGCTTTGGAAGATAATAATCAGAATACCGGAGGGGCTTATATTGAGAAAAATTTTCAGGCCAACTTTATCCGTGGCGAAGGGTTGATGCGTTCGTTGGATGATATTAAAAACACTTTGGTCGCAAACATTGACGGGCAACCCATTTTCATCAGGGATGTGGCAGAAGTGAAATTCGGAAGTTTTGTCCGTTATGGTGCTTTTACCAAAGATGGAAAGGGAGAGGCCGTTGGCGGAATCGTGATGATGCTGAAAGGCGAAAACTCAAACGATGTGATTAAGGATGTAAAAGAGCGAATGGCTTTAATTCAAAAATCACTGCCTGATGGTGTTGAAATTAAACCTTTTCTCGACCGCAGCAAGCTCATTAAAAGTACCACATCTACCGTTGCCGAAAACCTGTCGTTGGGTGCGCTGATTGTTATTTTTGTGCTGGTTATCTTCCTCGGGAATTTAAGGGGCGGTTTAATTGTGGCATCAACCATTCCGCTGGCCTTGCTATTTGCATTTATCATGATGAACCTGTTTGGGGTGTGGGCTAACCTGATGAGTTTGGGGGCACTCGATTTCGGGATATTGGTAGATGGTGCAGTAATTATTGTTGAATCCATGATATTTTACCTCCATCGTAAAAACCTTATCGGAACAAAACTTGACCAGGCGAAACGAAACGAAATTGCCTATAATTCGTCAAGCAAAATGATGAACTCGGCATTTTTTGGACAACTGATTATTTTGATTGTATTTATACCCGTTTTGGCCTTACAGGGTGTCGAAGGCAAAATGTTTATCCCGATGGCTATGACCTTTGGTTTTGCTGTTTTGGGCGTAGTTATCTTGTGCCTCACGTACATTCCGATGATGGCAGCCTTATTCCTCCAACCACCAAAAACAGACAAAAAAACCTGGGGCGATAAAATAATTGGAAAACTCGAAAATACTTATACTCCTGTAATCGGATGGTCGCTTAAAAGGAGTTGGATTGTAATTACCATCGCATTCGTGCTGTTAATTTCCGGTGGTTTTCTGTTTACCAGAATGGGAGCCGAATTTATCCCACAACTCGATGAAGGCGATTTTGCTTTTCAGGCATTTTTAAAGCCGGGAACTTCATTAACCGAAGTAACAAAAACTTCCACCCGACTGGAACAAATTGTCTTGGAAAACTTTCCTGATGAAGTAGAAAGTATTCAAAGCAGGATTGGTGTGGCAGATTTACCCACGGACCCAATGCCTTTGGACATTGCAGATATATTTGTGATATTGACACCAAAAGACCAGTGGACACAAGCCGAATCGAAAGCCGAATTAATTGAAAAAGTAAGGGAAAAAGTAAGTGTTTTGCCGGGTATAAATTTTGAATTTACGCAGCCTATTGAAATGAAATTCAATGAATTGCTGACCGGAATACGTGAAGATGTTGCGGTTAAACTTTATGGCGACGATTTAGAAATTCTGGCAGCCAAATCCGAAGAAATTGCCGGGCTGGTTTCGGGAATTGAAGGCGTGGCAGGTGTAAAAGCTGAAGCCACACGCGGATTGCCGCAGATAACCGTTCATTACGACCGTAACAAACTTGGAAGGTATAACCTGAAAATTAAAGAACTAAATACCATAGTTGAATCGGCTTTCAGTGGTGGCGTTGCCGGAAGCATATACGAAGGCGAGCGGATGTTCGACTTGGTTGTGCGTCTGGACGAGGAACATCGACAGAGCATTGACGACATCCGAAACCTTTTTGTCAACCTGCCCGACGGTAATCAAATCCCTTTAAAAGAAGTGGCAGAAATAAGTTATCAGCCGGGGCCAATGCAAATCAGCCGCGACAATACCAACCGGCGAACTTATGTAGGGATTAATGTTTCGGGTAGGGATGTAAAATCACTTGTGGAAGAAATTCAAACCACCTTAGATGAAAAGCTGGATTTACCTACGGGCTATTATATCCGCTACGGCGGCGCTTTCGAAAACCTCGAACGGGCATCAAAACGCTTGTCGCTGGTTGTTCCGCTTGCTTTGGCATTAATTTTCATGTTGGTTTTCTTCGCTGTAAAGTCGTTTAAACAAACGCTAATGATTTATGTGGCTGTGCCGTTTGCCGCTGTTGGGGGTATATTTTCGCTCTATTTGCGTGATATGCCTTTTAGTATTTCGGCTGGCGTAGGTTTTATCGTCCTGTTTGGCGTTGCGGTACTTAACGGTTTAGTGTTGATTAGCGGTTTTAATGAATTGAAAGAAGAAGGCAAACTCCATATAAACGACATTATTAAAAAAGGTTCAATCCGGCGTATCCGTCCAATTTTATTAACAGCTTCAACCGATATTCTGGGCTTTCTGCCTATGGCGGTTTCCACGTCGGCAGGAGCAGAAGTTCAACGCCCTTTGGCTACTGTGGTGATTGGAGGAATGTTGACATCAACCTTGTTGACGCTTATTGTGCTACCTATTCTCTATAAATTTGTTGAAAGTGGCGTTAAAAAAATAAAAATGCCAAAAACAGCTTTAGGGATGTTTACCGTTCTTGTTGTGATTGCAGGTTTGGGAATTTCAGGAAATGCCAATGCGCAGGATTCTACGATAACATTGCCACAAGCCATTGAAAGGGCAAAAGAAAACTATCCGGCAATTAAGGCAGCCAAATTGGAAGTTGACAAACAGGAAGCATTAAAAGCTACGGCATACGAACTGGGAACGACTTCGATTTATACCGGGAAAGAAGAAGTAGGCAACAACGCACCGGGTATTCAAAACAGAATTGGGATTGGTCAGTCGGATATCGATGTTTTTGGTATTCCGGCAAAAAGCAAGTTAGCAAATGCACGTACCCAACAAGCTATTTCGGGGCAGTACCTTACCGAATATTCGTTAATCCGTGATGTTAGTATCGCATGGTACAATGCTGTACATGCCAAACAGCAATGGCAGCTATTTAAAGACCTTGACACCTTGTACACCGATTTTCAGAAAGCTGCGGAGTTGCGTTACAATACACAGGCAACTTCAAAAATCGAATATCTTTCGGCATCGGCCAAATACAAAGAATTGCAGGTGAATTTAAGGAAAGCCGAAAGTAACTATTTGGCAAGCTTGCAAATCCTTAACCAATACCTGCTATATCCGGGGGCTGTTGATGTGAATACTCAGGATTTAGGACAATATGTTTTTGAACTTGTTTCAGGAACTGATTCTTTGGGTGCAAGCCCTTTACTTGATTACTATTCAACCGGAATTGATGTAGCAGAATCGGCGTGGAAAGCTGAAAAGGCCAATTTCCTTCCAAAGTTAGACTTGGGTTATAAATGGCAATCGGTTGACGGCAATTCAGGATTTTATGGATGGGAAGTAGGTATTTCTGTCCCGCTGGCTTTCTTTTCACAATCGGGCAAAACCAAAGCTTCAAAAATTGACTTCCAAATTGCAAACCAACAGTACGAGCAAAAGGAACTGGAACTGAAAGCCGTGTACAACCAGCAAATCAGCCGTTACCTTACTTTGCAACAGGTTATCAACTATTATCAAAAAGAAGCATTGCCTCTGGCCGACGAACAAATTCAGGCTTCCAACCTGGCGTACCGTTTAGGCAGTATCGACTATGTCCAGTTTATTCAGAACACAGAAGCAGCCATACGGACAAAACAAGACTTTTTAATGCAACAGGCAGAATACTTCGAATTGTCTGCCCAATTAAAATTCATAACAGGTAAATAATCAACAAAATATAGTAACGATGAATACAAAAATAATTATAGCATTGATGGCAATCGCCACATTAATATCGTGCAACACAAAAAACAAAACAGCCGGAGAAGGCGAAGAACACGAAGAACATAGCCCCGAAGGCATTGTGATATTAAATAAAAACCAACGGGAAGCCCTGAAATTAAAATTGGGGTCTTTTCAAATGCGCAACCTAACCACGGTAGTAAAGACAAACGGGCAACTCGAAGTACCTCCTGCAAACAGCGCCGATATTACAGCCGTTATTGGCGGGAATGTAAAAGAGATAAAAGTATTCCATGGCGACCGGGTAAGCAAGGGTCAATTATTGGCAGTACTTGAACATCCGGATTACATTGCCTTACAGGAAAGTTTTGCCGAAGTTGCCAACAGGCTTGAATTTCTGGAACAGGAATTTGAACGCCAAAAAGAATTGTTTGAAAACAATGTTGGTGCAGGCCGAGACTTCCAACAGGCAAAAGCGGAATACAATACGGCAAAAGCAAAATACGAAGGATTAAAATCACGCCTGCAATTGCTGAATCTTTCGCCCGATAAAATTATGCAGGGCAATATTTCAAATACCATAAACATTAATTCACCAATAAACGGTTTTGTAAATGAAGTTAATATAAAAGTAGGCTCTTATGTTGATGCAAAAGACATACTGCTTGAAATAACTGACAACACCGCAATTCATGCCGATTTTATGGTTTATGAAAAAGATGTGCATTTGGTAAAAGAAGGCCAGAAAGTTCATTTTACGGTTTCGAACCGCCCCGATGAAGAATTAACAGCAACCGTTTTTGCAATTGGAAAAGAGTTTGAGGCCAATTCGAGGGCAGTTCATATCCATGCAAAAATTAATGAAAAAGTTTCGGGGCTTATCCCGGGAATGTATATTTCTGGCCATTTGCATACCGATGAAAAATATACCCGTGCTCTGCCCAATGATGCTATTGTTACGGAGGGGACAAAATCCTTCATTTTTATACTGGACAATCAGGCTCTTGAAGAACGAGAAAAGGACGAACCTGCAAATGAAGAAATCCATGCCGACAATGAAGATAATGCGGAAGAAAATAGTATGGCCTTCCGAATGGTCGAAGTTATTCCCGGACTGAAAGACGATGGATATACGGAAATACATTTGATAAATTCGTTGCCTGATAACACACAGGTAGTTTTGAATAAAGCCTACTATTTATTGGCTGATATGAAGAAAGAAGAAACCGGAGATGATGATTAAAACAATAAAATTATGAAAGAAATAAAAGCATTTGTAAGACCAAATAAAGTGAATGAAATTGTTCACCATTTAATCGACAATGATTTTGAGAACATTACGCTTTCTTCGGCAGAAGGTACGGGAAAACTGCAAGATGAAAACGCATTTGTTTCGCAGAAATTTTCTGTTACCGATAGTCCAATGGCCAAAATTGTGATGGTTATTGAGAAAGCAAAAGTTAATACGGTGGTAAGTATCATTTCAGAATATGGAAAAACATTAAACCCCGGTGACGGGATTATTTATGTTTCCAATGTTGAAAAAGCTTACCGGGTAAAAACGGGACTGGAAAACGGCGAAGAATAACCGCCGGGTGAAAGGCAGGTTGCTATGAAATGAATAGTGACCTGCTATTTTACAACTTATCGTTCTTCTGGGAAAACTTTTAAAAACAATGGTATGAAAAAATATAAATTAAAAAACCTGGACTGCGCCTCCTGTGCGGCAAAGATTGAAGACGGCGTCGGTAAACTCCAGGAAGTAAAATTTGTGAGCGTTAATTTCGCCACTGCTTCAATGACAATAGATACCGATGACCTTGAAAAGGTAAAAAGCACAATTAAAGAGATTGAACCGGAAGTTGAAATTGAAGATAATAATAATCAAAAAACAATTGTTTCGTCAAGTGAACTTGCTGAAAACAAATGGACAATTATTAAAGCAATTTCAGGCATCCTTCTCCTGGCAGCAGGACTGATTTTTGAAGAGGAGTTCCATAATACGCCTTTTCACATCGCCGAATATGCGGTATTCGTGACGGGCTACCTTATCGTGGGCTGGAATGTTCTTGCATCGGCTGTTAAAAACATCAACCGGGGACAGGTTTTTAACGAGCATTTTTTAATGTCGGTTGCAACCCTGGGCGCCTTCGCAATACATGAAATGCCCGAAGCAATTGCTGTTATGTTATTTTACGTAGTTGGCGAACTGTTCCAGGATATCGCTGTAAACCGTTCCCGCGGGTCAATAAAATCGCTTCTTGAAATTAAACCCGATTATGCCAATCTGAAAGATGGCGGGGATATAATAAAAGTTTCACCGGAAGATGTGAATCTTGGAGACGAAATAATAGTTAGGGCTGGTGAAAAAGTTCCGTTGGACGGACTGGTAATTGACGGGAATTCCTTTGTGGATACCTCAGCGCTTACAGGGGAAAGTGTACCGCGTAAAATAAATCCAAACGATGAAGTATTAGCGGGCATGATAAATCAATCCGGTTTAATTACGGTTAAAGTCTCCAGGCTTTTTGAGGATTCTTCTATTTCAAAAATTCTTGAGATGGTTGAAAATGCCACATCCAAAAAAACTGAGACCGAAAAATTCATCACCACGTTTGCCAAATATTATACGCCCGTAGTGGTTTTTGGAGCCCTTTTGATTGCCGTTGTACCTCCGCTTTTACTAAGCGGCGCAACTTTTAGCGATTGGATTTACCGGGCATTGGTAGTTCTGGTTATTTCCTGTCCCTGCGCACTGGTAATCAGCATTCCGCTTGGCTACTTCGGAGGAATAGGCGGGGCTTCCCGCAAGGGCATTTTAGTGAAGGGTTCCAACTTTTTAGATGCACTTACCCAGGTTAAAACTGTGGTGTTTGATAAAACAGGCACACTTACAAAAGGAGAGTTCAAGGTAACAGAAATAGTTACCTCGAATGGCTTTTCAAAGGAAGAAATATCAGAATACGCGGCGTATGCCGAATATAATTCCAATCACCCGATTGCAAAATCTATACTCGAATCACATAAGTTGGATATTGACAATTCGAGAATCGGGAAAGTGGAAGAGATATCCGGGCATGGGGTTAAAGCGTACATAGATAACAAAGAAATTTTTGTTGGAAATGACAAGCTTCTTCATAAAGAAAACATAGCGCATGACAAATGTGAAATTGAAGGTACGGTTGTGCATGTTGTGGTTGACAGGAAGTACGCTGGCTATATTGTTATATCGGATAGTTTGAAAGAGGATTCCATTGAAGCCATCGGACGTTTAAACAAAAAAAGTATTAAAACGGTAATGCTCACGGGCGACAGCAAGTATGCCGCGGGTATTTTCGCCCGAAAGCTGGGCATTAAAGAATATTATGCCGAATTGCTTCCTGAAAACAAAGTTGAGCATATTGAAAAAATGCTGAACAAGAACAGCAAAGTAGCTTTTGTGGGCGATGGCATAAATGATGCCCCTGTGCTTGCCCGTGCCGATGTAGGTATTGCAATGGGTGCGCTTGGTTCCGATGCGGCTATCGAGACCGCCGATGTGGTCTTAATGACCGATTCACCTGCGAAAGTTGCAGTAGCTATTGATGTTGCAAAAAGAACACGAAACATTGTCTGGCAGAATATCATTTTTGCCCTGGCGGTTAAAGCAGCCTTTATAGCCTTGGGAATTTTTGGGATTGCCACCATGTGGGAAGCGGTTTTTGGCGATATGGGCGTAGCTTTGATTGCTGTTTTTAATGCCATGAGAGTAATGAGAAATTAGCTGAAAATTAAACGGATAAGCATACTTTCAATTGATATCAAGCTATTAAAGATGAACACTTCCATAAAAAACATATTACAAAACAATGATTTCTCTAA
The DNA here is from genome assembly GCA_029572965.1 of Bacteroidota bacterium. Taxonomy (GTDB): domain Bacteria; phylum Bacteroidota; class Bacteroidia; order Bacteroidales; family DTGW01; genus JAKPQD01. Next base: position 10,889 of record JAKPQD010000091.1, read on the forward strand.
AGATGATATAATTGAACTATTATATACAAATCAATCGGAAGCAAAATTATTATATCAAAAGGCGAAAGAAGTAAAATCATGTCAAGTAGGAGATAAAGTGTTTTTAAGAGGTTTGATAGAATTCTCAAATTTGTGTGTAAAAGATTGTTTTTATTGTGGGATAAGAAAAAGTAATAAAAACGTTGAAAGGTATTTTTTGTCAGATGATGAAATTATTCAGGCAGCGAAATTTGCTTTTGACGAGAATTATGGTTCAATTGTATTGCAGTCGGGTGAGCTTAAATCAAAGGAGTTTATTACCAGGATTGATGGGTTGATACAACGAATTCGTAAACTTACCGGAGAAAATTTTGGAATTACTTTGTCCTGTGGAGAACAAAATGAATCAACCTATTCAAGATGGTTCGAAAGTGGCGCAAACCGATATCTTCTCAGGATTGAAACCTCGAATAAAGAGCTGTATAAACAGATTCATCCAAATAATTCTTTACATAGTTTTCAGAAACGAATAAAATCTCTCCGGGTATTAAAAAATATAGGTTACCAGGTTGGTACCGGGGTTATGGTTGGGCTACCCGGGCAAACCTTAAGCCATATTGCAGATGATATTCTGTTTATGAAAGCTTTGGATATCGATATGTGTGGTATTGGCCCCTATATCGAGCACAAAGAAACACCACTCTTTGAACAACGTAGTACACTAATGCCTTTAAATGCCCGATTTGAGCTAACTTTAAAAGTGTTGGCAATAATAAGGATTATGATGAAAGACATAAACATTGCCGCTTCAACAGCACTGCAATCGATAGATAAATTGGGCAGGGAAAAAGCTATTCAGGTAGCGGCAAATGTTTTTATGCCAAATATAACCCCGCAATCATACCGGAAAAATTACAATTTATATGATAATAAACCCTGTATTGCCGAAAGCCCGGTTGAATGTCAAAGTTGTACGGTAGCCAGAATAAACCTGGCAAATGGCAAAGTTGCTTTTGGAGAAGCAGGTGACGCTAAGCATTATTTACATAGAATGAATCGGAGAAATGAAATTTTAATATAATGAATTTTCGCATGTTAAAAAAAATGATTCATATTACTTCTACTTTAACAGATTGTTTTTCGATGTAACTTTTCTCGAATTTTGTTGAAAAATATCGGTGTAATAATTTTCATATTCTATTTATATTTAGTAATTTAGATGCATAATTAAAGCGACGATCAAATGAATGAATTAATAATAATCCCCCTGTTGAAAACTCGATTTTCAGGTAGTATGAGAAACATGCTTACCGACCGCTCGAGTTTTTAACAGACCCTCTAACAAACAACAGATATGGAGAAACACTGGCCTGCCTGGCAAGCCGGCTGGGCAGGCATCTGTCTGAATATCAATACATATTCAAGAATAAGACCAAGTCATTCTTTGCCAAAGCAGAAGTGTATGTCCACGGGTTACTCTTTGAAGAGGAGCGCAACCTGGAAAAAATCAGCGAGACAATGAACATCAATTACCACCAGATGCAGCATTTCATCACCGAATCCAACTGGAGCGCCCGCCAGTTGATGGACCAGGTTGCCCGTGACGTAAGCGATGCCCTCCCCAAAACGAAGCTCACCGCCCTGATCATAGATGAAAGCGGCTGGAGTAAGAAAGGGGATAAGAGCGTCGGAGTGGGCAGGCAATATTGTGGCAACCAGGGAAAAGTGGGCAATTGCCAGGTCGCCGTATTTGCTTCGTTGAGTAACGGCGACTACAGTTCCCTGATCGACGCCCGGCTGTACCTTCCCGAGGATTGGTGCAATAACCCCGACCGTTGTGATGAAGCCGGCATCCCAGAGGACGAACGGGTTTTCAGAACCAAAGCCCAATTGGCCTGGGAGATCATAGAACACCAGTCCGGGCAGGTTGCTTTTGACTTTGTCAGCGCAGACGGTTTTTACGGGAATGACGCCGAACTAGCCCGCCGGATTGATGAATCGGGGCACCTGTACATGCTTGACATACATAGCGACCAGACCATTTATCTTTCCCGTCCCGAATTACATGTTCCTCCCCGCAAAAGCGCCAAAGGACGGGCACCGGAAAAACTGAAGGCGACAACACCATCCATGACGGTGCAGGAGTATCTGCAAACATTGCCACAAGAGCAATGGCAGAAGCTCACGGTACGTAATACGTCCAAGGGTGTTCTTTCGGGTTTATATCATTTCACCAATGTGTGGATTTGGAACAAAGCCATTGACCGAATTGAACCCAGACTGTTGGTTATCCGCAAGACCCTAACACCAAAGGGGGAAGAGGAGATAAAATACTCATTCACCAATGCCGATTTGGAGCGCTTCACGCCGCAGGAGTTGGCCTACATGCAAGCCGAACGATTTTTCGTAGAACACAGCATCAAAGAATCGAAGCAAATCCTTGGATTGGACCAGTTCCAGACCCGCAAGTGGAATGCATGGCTGCACCAGGTTGCCCTGAACTTCTTGGTTTCATCCTTTATACTGAAAGAAAAACTCCTGAATAAGGAGGAAATCCCACTGTTGAGTGCCAAAGATGTAAAAGAACTCGTAATTTTTCAATTATATAAGCAAATGACTGACGAACAGATGTATCAAAAAATCATTCACAGGCATATTCGACGACAAAGAGACATAAATAACGCCTATCTTAGGCAAAATCCAAATCTGTTAAAGTAGAATTACATTTGCCGTGTTTTTCACCTTAACTATCACAGGGGTGACCATACAGGAGAACTTTTGTAACAGCAAACTACTTTCAATTTATTTTGATAAAACCTCAAATAAATGTTGTGATAATCCTTGTTCCGATTGCCATATTCGGGTTGTAACATTTAAAATAACCGATACTTTTTTCAACACTTCAAAAAAAGTTAGTAACAATACCAAGCCATTCGTAAAATGCCCATTTTTTACATGTGAAATTCAATACTTCAAACAAGGTAAAAATGGCAAAAAAATTAATAACCCTTTAAATTTATTTTCAACACCTAAGTTTGCTTTAAGCAGGGCACAACTACAGGTGTTCTTGTGTTGAGATAATATTTAATTCCTCCAAAAAGCAAAATATTATAATAACAATTTAGGTTTCAATTAAATATTATCATTATGAAAACAAATAATTTTAAAATAATAATAGCAGCAATTTTTGCTGTAATAGGTCTAAATGTAAGCGCACAAAAATGTGGGGTTTACAAAACCTATGAAGATTACACAAATGGCAAAATGGAAGTTTCAATTAACTGTGCAACAAAAGACGGAAAAATAAAACCAAACAATTTTTTCAAAAAAGATTACGTAACAGTAATTAAAAATGGTGAGAAAACTGATTTGAAGAAAAACGAAATATTTGGTTATCAACTTTGTAATGGGGAGTTCTTCCGTTTTCTGGATAATGACCGCCTGACTTTAGCAGATAAAAGCGGTTTATGGATTTATACGAAAGAAGTTATAGAAACCGTCTCGCCTAAGAGGGGCACAAAAAAGGCAACAAAATACTATTTCAGCAAAGCCGGAAGTGGGGAAATTAAAAGCCTGACATTTAGCAATCTTAAGGATGTTATTCCTGCTGACGACCCACTTTATTCTGAAATGGAATTGTTGTTTACTTCAAATTCAGCACTACACGCATATAATCAATCAAGTGGTTCATATAAAATCAACTCCTTTCTGAATAGCAAAGGATTGTAACAGATTTGAATGCTTTTTTGAAGGCTGGCAAGGCAACCTGCCCGCTTTCAGAAAAGCGAAATCAAACAAAAAATTCGCATACAATAATTTAAAATTTATAAAAAAAGCAAAATGAACAAGATATTAAATGTAATCAAAGCAACATTCCTGATTATTAGTTTATCAATTGCAAATATTTATGCACAAGAAACCGAAAAAGTAGTAGGAACAGTCGGTGGTGAAAAATTAGGTGACGACGGAATTGTAATATGTGTTTTGGGAACACAGGCTTGCATGCCGGTTCAGATAGACAAAAACATGACTGTTAAATACAACGGGGAGGAAACAAAATTGACAGATTTACCTTTTGCCCTCTATATAGAAGCTGAACTTAATGATAATAATAAAATCACTACAATTAAAATTGATGAAAGAAAAACCGTAATCTGTTTTGTTGAGCATAAAGAAGGTGATAACGAGTATATTAGCCCTCAAAAAAACCGAGCAGTAAAAAATAGAAGTTATTTTTACAACTGCTATGGAAAAGAGAAAGAATATTACATCGAAAATCAAGGTTGAAATAGTTTTATCCTTGTTACGTGGAGAGGATCCTGAGTTAGTTAGCCGTGAATACGGAGTCACCCTTGCCGACATCAATCTTTGGCGGGATCAATTTATCGAGAGTGGAACAGACGGGTTTAAGCGTAAACCCGACGATTCAAAGCTCATTGCTGCCGAGCGTAAGATCGGGCAATTGCAGATGGAGCTTGAACTGACAAAAAAAAAGAACGAATTGGCAGCAAAACTAAAAAGGAGATGATTTCTATTTTGATAAATGAACGTTATCCACTAACAGGGAAGCCATATCCGAAACGTTTGATTTTTAAAGTTGTCGGTTACAGCAGCAGTACCTGGTATGAAAACCCTACTCCCAAAACAGGCAAGCGTGGCAGAAAACCCAAACACAGTGATGAAGAGGTATTACAGGAGATTAAAGTGGAAATTAAGGAGAGTAAATTCAATGCAGAAGGCTATATAAAAGTAAAAAAGCGTATGGAGAAAAGGAAGATAAACGCACTGGTTGCCGGTAAGGCACGTGTTAACCGCCTCATGCGGGAAAACAACTTGCTTAGCCCCAACAGGAGACCCCGGAAGACGAATAAACGCGAGCATGATGGTACCATCATCACAGAGGCACCCAATCTTATGTGGGCCACAGATGGGAAGAAGTTCTGGATTGATGGATCAGGGTGGCACTGGTTCTTTGGTGTGATTGATCACTTTAACGATGAGGTTATTTCATGGCATATTGCAAAAAAAGGCAATCGTTTTGCAGCCATGGAATCAGTTAGGGCTGCTGTACGAAAGACCTTTGGTTCGGTATATAAAGATGTTTGTCAAGGAATGAAGCTACAATTAAGAAGTGACCATGGGTCACAATATGATTCTGCTGATTTCATGAATGAAATGAAATTTTTGGGATTGAAGATGTCCAAAGCCTTTGTGCGTTCTCCTGAGTGTAACGGGG
>JAKPQD010000114.1 GCA_029572965.1 Bacteroidota bacterium
ATCTTTTTGACAGTTTTAAATGTTTTGGTCTTTTCAAATACAGCTTCGGTTATTTTTGAGAAGTTAGTTGCCATTAACATTCCCTTCCAGTCCAATACCACTGCGTCAATTAGTTTTGTGGCTATTCCTTGCCTTCGGAAATTGGGATGAACCCATGCCCCACTAATCCAAGCAAAAGGTATCGATTGGTTGTTAGCATAACCTATGTCGGGCAATACCGATAGGTATGCTACGAGCCTTTCGTTCCAGTGGGCTTGGTAGAGCACATTATCGTTTGAGTTTGCTCGCGGGTTTGCCATTAATGACATTACTCTAACTTTGCTTATTGGCAAAAAATCTTTTTCGCTTAAACCCGTATCGCTATTAAAAAGCTTTAGCTCCCTCAGCGAGATTTTTGATATCGAAAGCATATGCCTATATGAACTTAAGTTTTTGTTTTAATCTTACCAATAGCTCACCTGCTGGTAAAACGTTTTTTTTGTAGTTATGAAAGGTGCAAGGTTTTGCACCAAAGCCTTCAAAAAAACGTGCAACGCCCCGTAATTCGGAACCTTCAAAATCTAATACTTTGTCCATGCCTGAATTCTTGTGGATAACCCCATCAATAATTAAAAACATTGCCCCATTTTTCCTAAATTCATGCTTGGATGCTCCAAACAGGTAGTATAATGTGTTATGGCTTTCGGCAAACAAGGCCACACTGCCAAGTTGGTATAATCTATTGGCTACGCCCCAAATGGTTGCTCTGTTTTGGGTTATAAGTGTTTCAGCTATCCTTTCAATTAACTTAATGTCTTTGTCTCCCCTTACGGTAAACCCATGTTCCCGGTATATATTCACAAACTCATGCAAGGGTAGCTTATCGGTTACAATTAATTCATTGGCAATGGCTTTTAGGATGTTTCTTTTAGTGTTTTGGTTGTATTTTTTAAATAAATGTTCGTTGTAGTCCAGTAAATCGAGCAAGTATGTTTTTCTTTTTTCAGAATCTTTGATTAAATCATTAGTTTTATTATGTATGTTTAGGTTTATGTCGATGTATTTATATGTTTGCGGAATACTTTCAATAAACCTGTCCACAATGCCAGGTGTAATTTGTTGGGATGTGAAAAGTCCAAGTTGCTGGCAGAATAAAGGTTGTATAATGTAGTGTATGCCATACTTTCGTTTTATGGGAAGTGGGAACAGGTAGTTGTAATCCGGTGTAGCTAAAGCCCCCCAGCCCGGTGAGACCACGTCGAGATACCAAGAGTATGCGTATATGTTGCCGTTAATGGCATTATCGATACTGGTGTTCCAGCGTTTATCGTCTATCTCTTCACGGAATAAAAAATCTATTTTAAGCTTTTCCTTCATTCCTGCACATTTCAATGGTTTTTTTCAGAATTTCCATGAGCGAAAAATCCGAGTGATTCTGAGCTAAGTAATCGATGTGCCATACGCTAACAAAGTTCCCGTTTACATTTTTAACAACCTGTACCAAGCGCTTAACTAGCTCAAAGGCTTGATTCGGGTCGTAGCGGACAATGTTAAGCAGCGATTTATCCATTATGGCAAAGGGGAAGATTTTTAGATTCTGGGTTGTGTTATCAAATAGGTCGAAAAAAGGGTAGGGGGTACAGGTTCCTGCCCTAAATCCTGGCTTATCGGCATACCCCATTGAGTACTCCTGGGTGATTCCTGCTCGCATTAGGGGGTAGTATGAGTAAGGTATACTTTGTCGTAGATAATGAAACCTCGATGCCGATACAGCTTGTCCTAGAATATCTACTAGTTTCGACAGTTCCTGTCGGAAAATTGTATCGCTCAGAAAGGTTCTGTATGATGGGTGTATACCAATTGGATAGCGTGTCGACAGCTTGTTGACCAGATTTAAGAACGAAGGGTTACTGGTTTTTACCTGCTTATCGTATTTGCTCCAGTTGCCAACATGTATAAACCATTTGGTGGCTTCGCCTGCT